>PANE01000013.1 GCA_002708305.1 Rhodospirillaceae bacterium | reverse complement strand
TATCTGGACCCATACCTTCCATCGCCGCTGGCGGCATTGCAGCAATATCAGTAGCAGTTGCTCCTGACATTGCGTCAGCTGGAAGCTCAGCAATATTTTCCGCTGTTGCCCCTGCGGGATTGTCTAAACCTTGGATAGCCATTTGATTGTTTCCTTTTTTTTGATCGTTTGATACAGCAACGTATTAAGATTTATCGTGAACTTTATTTTTATAACTCACTTTTCCCGTGTATCCGGTTAAAGTCCGTCAAAGGACGTATAAATCCTATTCGGCAATATCCATGTTGGAAGGGTTCACCAACATAAAATTTAGAGTAATATCNACAATCAAAGAGTCAAGTGAGTTTTCGCACACATTAAGCATCAAAAGCGGCGGAAAAAAGTTTACCGCCGCTTGAGAATGTTGCTTTAATATTAAGTTAGCCTGCGATCGGATCTTCCGGTGCCGCCGGTGCCGGTGCATCTTCAACAGCGGCTTCTGGAGCCGGAGCTGGTTCGGGCGCACTTTCAGCCACCACTGCTTCTGGCGCTTGGTTACCGCCTTGTATGGCGCCAGCATCAGCGACAGCAGATACAGTATCTGACACTGGGTCGAAAGTCGGGACAGTCTCTATCGGTGCAACTGGAGCAAATGCACCATCCAATGCACCCTCTGAACCCAGTGCAGCATCAAACTCCGCAAACCCCGGTTCGCCAATTGTTGGTGCAACAAAGTTTGGATCGTTAGCGGCCGCTTCAGTGAGGCCAGGTCCGCCTACCTCAGTCTCGAAACCACCAACTGCTGGATCGAAGGTAGGTGCAACAAAATCTGTTGGAAAATCTGGTTGGTCTATAGTTGGGACAACAAAATCTGGAGATTGCGCCGTATCAAACGCATCAAACCCTGGCTCGCCAATTGTCGGCGCAACGAAGTTGGCATCAGCAGGAATACTCGCCACCATGTCAGCGCTCATACCACCAAGTGCATCNGCTGGAATAGCAGCTACCATACCTGCGTCCATACCGCCCATCGCGTCAGCGGGCATCGCAAACATCATGTCAGCATCCATACCGCCAATAGCGTCAGCTGGACATGCAGACATCATATCCGCATCCATACCGCCCATCGCGGCAGCCGGCATCGCAGACATCATATCTGCATCCATACCNCCCATNGCATCNGCTGGCATCGCNNNCATCATNNCNGCATCCATNCCGCCCATNGCGNCAGCNGGCATCGCAGACATCATATCTGCATCCATACCNCCCATCGCNTCNGCTGGCATCGCNNNCATCATNCCGGCATCCATGCCGCCCATTGCGTCAGCTGGCATNGCAGACATCATATCTGCATCCATACCGCCCATCGCGTCNGCTGGCATCGCTGCCATCATGCCGGCATCCATGCCGCCCATTGCGTCAGCTGGCATTGCTGCCATCATGTCAGCACTCATACCGCCCATCGCGTCAGCGGGGATGCTTGCCAATTCTTCGGGCGTAAGCTCGGCAAAAGCATCTGCGGGCATAGCAGCGATTTCTTCCGCTGTTAAAGTGTCTAATCCGTTTGGAACTAAATCTGATGAAATTGGCATATCATTATCCTCATGATNGTGAATTTAAAATTNAAAAACAAATAGCTACNATTACCTTGAATAAATTTTCTATTACCATTTACTCTTGAATGGTTGAGGATGAGANTCAAGTGAGTTTAGACACACTTATGCTTTGAATCCCTTGATTGGCTCAAAATAAACAATATCTGTTCCTTGAGTTTGATATTTAAAGAAAATTTAACAGCGCTTTTGTAAATTCTTCTGGTCTCTCCATCGGAATTAAATGACCTGCATCATCAAAATTAACTCTTACTGCATTGGGCATCATACCAGATAGCTTTGCTACATCTTCTTCCACTAAAAAAACACGGTCGTGGGGACCTGTCATTACCAAGGTAGGCACCGTTATATTTTGCCATGCAAAACCCCAGTTAGCCAAAGCAGCGTTCCGCATTAAGTTCATGTGCCCATCCTCGGACGAAATAGGGCCATAGTCAGCCAATGCTAGAGCGCCCACTCGCATTTCTGAGAGCTTTTCCGGATTAATTAACATGGGAGCCATCAAGTCCANCAGCAGTTGCCGGCCACCAAGTGCAAAGGCTCGCACTGTGCTTTCATTAATCCAATCCANCCGTAACCCTGGCCTNCTGAGTGTATTAATAAGAACTAANCCNTCTGCCGCGAGACCACTTTGAATNGCCTCTGCCGCAAATAACCCACCAATGGATAAACCGACCAAAACTGGCTTAGGAGGCTCGATGCCATTTATTAAGCTTAATAAATCATCCACTATAAGCCTAGGCGTCAATTCTAACGCACTGTTAAATTTACTACCGACCTGCCCCCTAAAATTGTATGAAAGTGTTCCNTAACCCGCATCGCGCAAAGTTTCTCCTATGTGCCCTTCCCACATTTCAGTTTGCCCAACGAGAGCGTTAATAAAAACTACCGTAGGCTTAACGCCCGCCGGCGGTGTATAGAGATAAAAAAGAGTGTCATTATTACCTAAATCGAACAAACTCATAAAATTATCTCCGAAATGACTANATATTATTATTAAACGCTAATTAACCCAGCATAAAACCTTGGACACAGAAAGGCTTTGCCTCAACCCTCTTCCTACCGCTGGAAACCGTTCGGTATCTATATCAAGCTTTAAAGTCTTATTAGATTTCTTATACTTGAGATTGTCTGAACGATTTAACATGTCCTGAATTCCCTCTGGGGCCGATGTAAAGATCCTTCCTCGACGCCGCGACTCGACAACTGAGACCCCAATAATATCACCCTCCTCATCCAATACGGGACCTCCACTCATACCCCCAAGAGATCCAGAAAAATTTGGCACTCGTCTCGATTCTGCCCAGGCTATAACTGGTTCAGTGTGCCTAGTCCTTCGTCCTGGGTTGATCTTCACCCGGCCAAGCAAGATAGAATGAATAGACGCTGGTTTACCTTGAGGATATCCAAAATGGAATGCATTCTGACCAATTTTTAAAGGTTCTTTCTCAAACCCTAACATCGGAGCAGTCCCTTTTGTTTCAAAAACAGCCAGATCATGATAGGAATTTAAGTTTCTATTATAGCCCTCTTCTACTCGCTTAGGCCCAACGACAATGCCAAATTTCTTGCACCCCTCTACAACATGCCGGGCCGTCATCCAAACACCTTGTCCAATTGAGAACGCCGTTCCCGTGCTGTTACCTTTTTGACTCGGCGCTAATTTGATAGTTGGATCTTTTTGCGAGATTGGCGGTAAAATTGGCTTTGGACGACGCAGATCAGGTCGTCGGCGCTCTTGAGTAAGAGCCGGAGGGGAAGGTCTACGCTTCGAAACATTGTCTTCCCTATATGCATCAGTGCCGNTATTCTGCCCTTGAAATATAAAAGAAAGTACAAAGATCACGACACAGCCAATTAAACCTAATTTNTCCGGTCGAAACATATTTAAAGTCCCTTACTGTGAGAGATTTTAAAAGCCGGAAGAANATTTACAATAGCATTTTGCGTTAAGATNCTCGTTGCACTCTGCCTTGCCTCTTTATTATTAATTAAGCGTTTTAACCAGGCCTCAAATGGTTCCCCTTCAGAAACATTTGAGTNAATTTCCTTAAGTATTTCTGACTGCTTAAACTCTTTAAAAACACGGTTTGTTGCTATTATTTCAGTTAAAGCAATAATATCACCCTTAACACTTAAACACCCACGACGACCTAAATAGCAACCCATTTCTTGATTTTCATAGTCATAATCGCTGATGATTTTCAATGCTTTAGCAATACCATAATCATAGTTTACCCCAATAGCTTCAGTTTTATGCATGTGTTCTAGCTGTAATTTTGAAAGCCACGTCACTGCTATCTCAATGATTGTCCCTGGAGATGCAGTGAGTATAGCTGGAATTGATCCATAAGAAGCCATATGAGCCGCATAGACCACGTCATAATCGCACAATTTTATAAACGTGACGGGAAGAAAATCCTGGTGACCGAATTTTCTAAGCAATTGCTCGGGAGATTTATTTGAACCTATAGCTAAAACCGGCACTCTCCCTTCGAGACGATCCCTATCCTCCAGCCGNTTTAGCGAACCTTTNTCTATAACAAAATCATAGGTTGGATANGGATATGGATATCCTAAGGCCCTTGAAATCAATGGATCAATCTTCATGATAAGCTTTTTACAAAATAATTAGGTTTCTTAATATATTATAGGATCTCACTTCTCTTGCCTATTTATGTTTATTAGAGATCATTATTATAAAGTGTGACATTGTTTTATTTTTCGCGACAATTACTTGGTCTTAAGGAAACCCGAAAGATGATTAACGGAAACGAAAATACCGGCTCTGCTTATAATGCTGCGGACGATTTAATAGAAAGAAATTTGAATGCTGGTCGTGGAGAGAAAATTGCCTTCATCGATGCAAATGGGCAATACACGTTTAAGCAAGTTGGTCAAAAAGCGGCACAGTTTAGCAACGTTATCCAAAAACTAGGCTTAAAAAAAGAATCTCGTTTAGTATTAGTTATGCTAGATAGCATTGAATTTATAGCCTGCTTTCTTGGGGCTATAAAAGCCGGCGTCATCCCCGTACCTCTAAACACGAGACTGACTCCCCGTGATTATTCTTATATAATAGCAGACACAAATGCTGCAGCCCTTGTGATCAGCAGTAGTCTAGTCGATACAGTTCTGGAAGAGACAAAACCTCCCGAACTTGTGTTGGTGGATGGCGTATCTTCTGAATATAAAATGCTAGCCCAAGTGACATCAGATTCCCCATCAACATTTGTAACCGCCATCACCAAACCCGATGACATATGTTTTTGGTTATATACGTCGGGCACGACTGGGTTGCCAAAGGGAGTGATACATCTTCATTCACATTTATTACCAACCGCTGATCTTTATGCAATTCCGTTTTTGAAAATAACATCTGGTGATATTGTGTTTTCAGCTGCAAAACTATTTTTTGCATACGGTCTTGGTAATGCCCTAACCTTTCCTATGGCTGTTGGAGCAACATCAATTTTGCTACCTGGACCGCCAGACCCCAAATCAGTAATCAATATTCTAACGAAGCATCAACCTACTCTATTTTTTGGAGTTCCAACGCTCTTCGCAATGCTTTTAGCGAGCGAGCTACCTCCTAAGAATGGGCACTCCATAAGGCTCTCCGTATCAGCTGGTGAACCTTTGCCGGCGGATTTATTCCATAGATGGAAAGCTAAGGTTGGGACTGAGATCCTTGACGGTATCGGCACAACAGAAATGCTTCACATTTTTGTCTCCAATCAAATCAAGGACATCCACCCCGGAACAACTGGACGGGTAGTGCCTGGATATAAGACGCGCCTTATTAACGAATTAGGAGAAATTTGTGGCATTAACGAAATTGGTATTCTGGAAGTTTCTGGNCCCACTTCAGCCCTGATGTATTGGGCTCAAAGAGAAAAAACAAAAAGCACCTTCCGCGGCGAATGGACCCGAACCGGCGATAATTATACCATTGATAAAACAGGTGTAATGACCTATCACGGACGTAATGACGACATGCTCAAAGTTGGTGGAATTTATGTTTCGCCGTTCGAAGTTGAAGGCGCACTCATCAAGCACCAGTCTGTTTTGGAAGCTGCGGTCATCGGGTATGCAGATCAAGATGAACTAATAAAGCCAAAAGCGTTCGTTGTGTTGGACGACAATTTTAATCCATCAGAAGAGCTGAAGGAAGAGCTTAAAGATTTTGTTCGTAATGAGCTAGCTGCGTATAAATACCCTCGTTGGATTGAATTTTCTGATGCTTTACCCAAAACGGCGACCGGTAAAATACAGAGATTCAAATTACGAGATAAACCCTAAATTCTTTTCTGTGAAATAATAAATGAAAAATATGGTGACTATTGAAAATGGCAGAATCGAATATTTTTTTCACAAAGTTAAACGACCCGAAGCGCCCGTAATTGTGATGCTACATGAAGGTTTGGGCACACTATCACTGTGGCGGGATTTTCCAAAAAAACTGTCGAGCCTCTTGAATTGTTCAGTCTTGGTTTACTCTCGCCATGGATATGGTTATTCAGATTTCATTAACGAGGAATTTGATACTCAATATATGCACAGGGAAGCACTTTCTATACTTCCACAATTGCTAAGTCATTTCGAAATTACCGATCCTATTTTGTATGGGCATAGTGATGGAGCATCAATTGCCCTAATTCATGCGAGTGCAGCTGATACGCGAGTGAAAGGGTTAATTCTAGAAGCACCGCATGTTTTTGTAGAAAATATATCACTAGATGGTCTGAAAGCGGCTCGAGACGCTTTTGAAAAAGGGGAATTAAAAGCCAGTCTGGCAAAACACCATTGCGAGCCAGAAAAGATTTTTCGCTACTGGAATAATATTTGGCTTAGTCCCAGTTTCTTAGGTTGGAATATAGTATCTTGCGTNTCTGATATCCGATGCCCAACACTTTTAATCCAAGGTGAACAAGACGCCTATGGTACATTATCTCAAGTCGATACTATAATGAGAAATATATCAAGTAACTGTGAGAAGAAAATTTTACCTGCTATAGGCCATAGCCCGCATCGCGAAACCTCAGAATTGGTATTGCAGTCAGTTCAAAGTTTTATTAATAGAAATATCAACGCACCAAATTCAATAATTGAAAGATNAACAGATGCAACCACTAACCGGTGTAAGAGTTCTGGCAGTGGAACAGTATGGTGCTGGGCCATTTGGGAGTATGTATTTGGCCAATCAAGGGGCCGAGGTCATTAAAATCGAAAACCCGTCTGATGGTGGTGATATGTCTCGTGCAGTTGGACCATATTTTTTGGGCCCAGAAGACAGCGAATTCTTCCACAGCTTTAACGCGAATAAGAAAAGCGTTACCGTTAATCTAAAAGAGCCTCAGGGCTTGGAAGTCTTTCATGAATTAGTAAAAACCGCCGATGCTGTATCAAATAACCTTCGGGGAGATGTGCCAGAGAAACTTGGTTTAGATTATGACTCACTAAAGGCAATTAATCCAAAAATTGTTTGCGCTCACTTAAGTGCCTATGGCAGATCGGGTTCGAGACAAACTTGGCCAGGATTTGATTATTTAATGCAAGCGGAGGCAGGGTGGTTTTCAGTAACAGGCGAGCCAGGAACACCACCAGCTCGTTTTGGATTATCTGTTGTGGATATGATGACAGGCCTTGCAATGGCCTTTGGTTTAGTTTCTGCCGTTATCGCCGCTCGGTCATCAGGCGCCGGTCGAGATATGGATGTATCTCTCTTCGATCTGGCATTGCATAACACCAGTTATTTATCCACCTGGTATCTTAATGAAAATGTTGTAACCGAAAGATTAGAACGTTCAGCACACCCATCCCTAACACCATGCCAATTATACAAGACGCGCAATGGTTGGATTTTCATAATGTGTAATAAGGAGAAGTTCTGGCCTATACTTTGCAATAAGCTTGGACAAGCTAATTGGTCTCAAGATCCTCGGTTTTTATTATTTAAAGATCGATTGGAGCATCGAGAAGTTTTGCAAAATATNTTAGACGATACACTTTCAAAAAAAACAACGGAAGAATGGCTAACCGCGTTCGCGGGTAGTGTACCGGCCTCGCCAATCTACAATATTGGAGAGGCTATGAATAACCCTTTTGTTTCCGAGAGAAATGGCATCCATCATTTCCCTAATCCTACAAACCCTGAGGCCAGTTTTAAAATGGTTGCACATCCGATTAAATCTTCTGGAGATGAACCTTTGAATAATCCTGCTCCAAAGCTAGGCGAGAATACTGATACGATCCTTAAGGAAGTCGGATATACAAACGACCAAATGAAAAGGCTTAGAGATGAAGGTATTATATAATCAATTCCGCTTTATTTTTATTACATTTGGTTAGTATTTTCATNATTGAACGAAGAGCGCAACTGCATCATAAAAACAGTAGCTATAACTAACATACCTAAAGCAACTAGAATTACTCCTGTTAGTCCAAAGGCCTGGTAAGAAATCCCAGATAATAACGTCCCTAAAAGTCTTCCCCCAGCATTAGCACTATAGTAAAAACCCACCGAAAGCGTGACGTCNTCGACATTTGAAAAGTTTAAAATTAAATATGAATGAAGTGCCGAATTAATAGCAAAACAAAATCCAAATATTGCAAGGCCTATCAAAAGGCTTACAGGGATAAAGAACTGAAGTTCAATCGCTACCGCAATTGAAAGCGTTACAATGCATAAAATTACCATCCATAAAGACGCGTATTTAAGTTCCGTGGAATGTCCATCTTTGGAGTTTTTAATTAATTTTGGCGCAAAGCCTTGAATAAAACCATAACCTATGACCCAAAGGGCTAAAAACCCGCCAACCTCCTCGAAGGTCCAGCCCAAGTTGCTCAACATAAAAATGGGTAGTCCAATTACGAACCATACGTCGCGGGCACCAAATAAAAAAAACCGCGCCATTGATAAAATATTTATTGGCCTCGACTTAGAAAATATCTCTCTGAACCTCGCTTTTTTTGNGGTTTTATCCATGGAACCGGTTAACAGCAAACCACTTAAGATCAGAACAAAAAGTAAAACCGTAGCCATAATCCAAAGAGCATAAACAAAACCACAAACGGATAACAGAAAGCCACCTAGAAAAAAACCTAAGCCTTTCAGGGTGTTTTTTGATCCTGTCAGTAATGCGACTAACTTAAATAATGTTGAGTGGTTATCNTTCGGAACTATTAATTTAACCGCACTTTTAGAACTCATTTTCGTTAAATCTTTGGCTACCCCTGATAACCCTTGCGCAAAAAGGACAAATACCAGTGAGAATATTGCAGACCATAATGGGTTAAGAAGAGATAGTAGAATTAAGGNGACTATTTGCAAAGTTAGTCCTGAGAGTAATATAGATTTTATACCAAACCGGGACCCTAACCAGCCCCCCATTAGGTTTGTGAGAACTCCCATAAACTCGTAGAGTAGGAATAGTGTTGCCAGTTTAAAGGGTGAATATCCCAACGTATGAAAATGCAACAGAACAAGCAGTCTTAGTGCACCATCTGTTAAAGTAAAACCCCAATAAGCAATCGTAACGAGGATATAATTCCTAACATCTGTCAATCAAAAGCTCCTAATTTTGAATGCTCAGAGCGACTTTTCTTGCAAGTTCAATTAGCCGATTTGCATANCCTACCTCGTTATCATACCAAGCTAGGATTTTTAATTGCGTATTATCGACAACCATTGTTGATAAACCATCAACGACACACGATCGTGTATCACCGACGTAATCCGCTGATACTAATGGCCTCTCCTCATATCCCAGTATCCGACCAAAATCGCTTTGGCTAACGCGTTTGAAAAGATTATTTACTTCCTCAACAGTAATTGTTCGTTTCATCTCAAAAACGCAGTCTATTAAGGAGGAGTTCAGTAATGGCACCCTAANGGCTACACCATTCAACTTTCCATCTAATTCTGGAAAAATAAGTCCAATCGCTGCAGCTGAGCCCGTGGATGTAGGGATTAGGTTCATCAACGAAGACCTAGCTCGCCTTAAGTCTTTGTGATACCGATCAACTACAGTCTGGGTATTGGTAACATCGTGTATTGTTGTAATCAGCCCATGTTCAATCCCAATTTCTGAGTGAACTACATTGATTATGGGCGCCAAACAATTGGTCGTGCAGGAAGCTGCCGTCACTAAGTGATTATTGGGGGGGTCATAAAGGTGATCATTTACACCCATTACAATATTCAACGCATTTTCATCATTAACCGGACAAGCTACAACTACTTTTTTAATTCCAGCATCCAAATAAGGCTGCAGACCCTCAATAGTTTTAAATTGGCCTGTTGCATCAATCATTAGATCAAGATCTAATGANTTCCAGTCACCCTCGGCCGGTGTACAAAAACGACTAAAGGTCAACTCTTCATTTCCTATATTTAGAACTCCGTCCTGAGCCTTAATACCGAGCTTTGAACGACCATGGACACTATCAAATTCAAGAAGATGAGCAGCAGTTTCGGCATCACCATTGNTCTCATTAATATGAACTATTTGAACTTGATCAGGGGCGGCAATCGTTTCTAAACCTCCACTCCAGAAAGCCCGGGTCGCAAGGCGTCCTATTCTGCCAAAACCATTTATACCTATACGAACAGTCATTATAAACCCNTTACAGTTAAATAACCTTATCAGCGTTTTATAGCTATAATGTTACAATCTTCGATTAGTTTGCAAAATTATTGTTGCAGAAAATAAACCTTGCAATCAGACGACCCTTCACTCAGGAAAATATAAATTCCCTCTTGGAGTCCGANGCCATCACTGCGCGACATATCATCNTTAGTCGCAGCTGGATACCGAATACCCGAAAACTCAGCGATCCCACCCCCAAATCTCCTCAGTCGACCTTTGTTACACGCCACTGTGGCATCTTTATCGAAAGCAGCCGCCTTGTATAACGGGTTGGGATCTGAGGCCATAAGACCTTTTTTCGGCACCTGAAGTATTCTCGATCGATATTTTTTTCCCTTTCCACTAAACGTTCCACGTGATCTTTTCTTTACGCCACTACTGTAGTGATTTCTATCGGTAGAACGTAATTCAGCTGCAGTTACGGATGTGTTCAAAAACGTGAGCGAAGGAAGTGAATAGACTATAAAAATATAGAATAGGATTATAAAAAAGTACAAGTCGTACTCCATAATAATTAATTGTTAAATTCTAGCGAGGCCGGGCTCCTTTAAATATAGATACTAATTTCCATTTCTCATAATCGCAGCTCGGAGCTCATTGACTGATACAGGTTGAATGCCAACTTTCTCGCATATTATTCCTCCACCATAATTTGCCACCGTCATTGCATCTTCTACAAGACTATCCGAAGCTATTGCCGAGGCCATCACACTTATCACCGTATCCCCTGCCCCGGCAGGGTCATTAACTATGCGCACAAANGCAGGTAAAGTNTNAAAATTNTNATTNGAATCTANCAANGCAACACCATCTTTNCCCATNGTTACCATTACGTTACCACACNTTAGTTGNTTCTTTAATTCCAGAGANGCGNCCCGTANNTCATCCANATTAGACACCTTCATNGAAGTNGCCTCTTCTANTTCTCNNAGGTTTGGCTTAAAGAGTGTGACCCCAGTGTAAGCAAAAAAATTATCGAATTTTGGATCTACCAGAACCTTTAAACCCGCATCTTTAGCTATGGTAAGAATTTGATTTATAAATGGTTCCGTCAGAAGACCTTTATTGTAATCTTCGACGACAACAGCTGATAAAGATTTTGCAACGCTCGAGAAAGCAGCGATAATTTTCGAACCAATAGCTTCAGCGATAGGGGATCTATTTTCAAAATCTGCCCTGGAAATTTGCCTTCCCTGTGCAAAAGTACGCATTTTTACAGTAGTGCATCGTGACGGGTCCGAAAAAATAAAATGTTCATTCTGGGACTTTTCTTCAACCAACGAGCATAATTTTACCCCACTATCGTCATCACCCACAACGCTAAATAATATTGGTAAGTCTCCCAATGCGCAGAGATTATTTACAACATTAGAAGCGCCACCCAATTGATATGTTTCCTGGGTAATGTCGACAATGGGAATGGGGGCTTCAGCAGAGAGGCGGTCTATATTACCTATTAAAAACTTATCAAGCATAACATCACCGATTACTGCTATACGTCTGCCTCCCATTCTGGAAATTAAGTCTAAATGGCGTTCTTGATTAGACATTTTTTAAGCGTTCTTTCTTAAAAACTCTTTGAGGCAAACGCGTTATCACTAATTGTACGGTAATTAAAGCCATTTTTAATAAATATTCGTGATGCTTTAATTTTTTAATACGTTCTGACTAGTCACCTTTTGGATGAATTTCATAAGATTTTCACCTCTAAATAGAAACCCTGGGATATTTGCGGCCTGCGCCGCTTCGATATCTGTAGAACGATCTCCAATCATAAATGATCCTTGTTTTTTAACTGGCCAGTTTTTTATCAAATCAAAAATCATTCCGGCTGAAGGCTTCCGCCAGTGAGCTATGGAACGAAACTGGCCATCATCATAATCCGGATGAAACGGACTATAGCGAAAATCATCTATTCGTGCGCCATTAATAGAGAGTTCCGCATTCATCCATCTGTGGAGTTCTTTGACGTCATTTTCTGTGTAAAGGTCTCTGGAAATACCAGTCTGATTAGTTACAACAAAAACCAAATAATTAGCATCATTTAAAAATCTTACTGCCTCTGCAGCCCCTGCTATCCATTTGATCTGATCTGGACGGTATGCATAACCACTATCTTCATTCAGCACACCATCTCTATCTAGAAATACCGCTGGACGGAGGAAAGTTCTATTCATAAAAAGAGACCCCTTCAGTCACAAGTCTAATTCGTTTCTCCTTATTTGAACACCCGATACGCTCGCAGCCTGGTTAATTCTATGCTGATGAGTATTTTTAAAAAATAAGACTATAGATTTATAACGATATTACCGAACGAGTCTATATGGGCTTCTGCCTGTGGTGGAATCAAGCATGTTGCATCATATTCCTCAACAATAGCCGGACCACTAATTTTTTTTTGCAGATCCGCCCTTGCGAGAACAGGGGTCTCAATCCAACCGTGAATTTTTCCAAAATAAGCTTTCCTAAAACTATCAACCGGCCTTGAGGCCTCATCTGCATATAATTTTTCAGGTACTCTACTACTATCCGGAATACCGCGACCAATTACAGCAATGTTAACCAACTCCACTGGCTCTTCTGGTCCTGCTCTATGTCCATAAACAATCTCATGCTCCTGCCCAAAGCTTTCGGAGAGTTCAGCGAGTTTCTTTGCGTCAAAATTTCCGCTTGGAGCTGGGACTGATAATTCATAAATCTGCCCCTTATAATGTAAACTAGCTGATCTCTCTATGACAGCTGAAGCGCCAGCGAACCCCTCTTTATTGAGTTCGTCAATTGCCTCTTTAGCTAACCCTTCCCAAGCTACTGTTAATTCTTCTGGATCAGCGGCTGTTAACAATCGTCTAAAGGTCCGGGAATAATGATGTTCTACGTCAGCATATAAGAGACCAAAAGATGAGAAGAGCCCAGGAGAAGGCGGCACTATTACTTGTTTTATTCCGATTGCGTCAGCCATACCCGCCGCGAACAATGGACCGTTACCACCAAATGCAAATAGAGAGTAGTTCTGTGGATTCCGACCTCGTTCCGTAGATACGGCTTTTATAGCCCTTATCATGTTAGAGGCGGAAATTAAGTGAGCGCCATATGCTGCCTCTTCTAGGGGTAATCCCAAGGGTTCTGCGATTTTCTCTTTAAACACGGTCGTGGCTTTTTCTTTATTAAGTTTAACCGCTCCACCAACCAAGTGATTAGGATTTAAATAACCAAGAATGATATTTGCATCTGTTATGGTCGGATTTTCCCCACCAGCATCATAACAAACAGGGCCAGGGGAAGCGCCCGCACTTTCAGGGCCCGCTCTAAGCGATCCGCCCGCATCGATGGAGAGTATTGAGCCCCCGCCGGCCCCCACTTCCGCTAGGTCTATTGCTGGTACTTTCAAAGCGTAGCCCGCGCCTGTCATCAACCGCGAGCCGTGCATGATACCCCCTCCAACCTGCATATCCAATGCTCGGGTTACTTGGCCTCGGGCAATCATAGAAGTCTTAGCCGTTGTTCCTCCCATATCAAATGTTATGACATTTTCAAGGCCTGATGCTTTGGAGATAGCTTGACTGCCAATTACGCCTCCAGCAGGACCAGACTCAATAATGTGCATTGGAAGCTTTGATGCTGTCTCAGATGTAGTTAATCCTCCATTAGACTGCATCAAATAAATCGGCGCTGAAATACCATCCCCATCCAGACCTTTTCGTAAAGCAGTCAAATATGTTCCAACGACAGGTAGTACGTAGGCATTAATTACTGTTGTTGATGTGCGCTCATATTCTTTCATCTCCGGTAAAACATCCGCACTTATGCAAAGAGGTAGGTCTGGAGCCATCTCTTTGACGATCTGCTCCACAAATCTCTCGTTATCTGGATTTGCGTAAGCATTTATGAGGCATATAGCTATAGCTTCAACTTTTTCATCGAGTAGCCGCCTCACGACTTGCTCGACTTCACTCCTTTGAGGCCTTCTTTCTATTACGCCATTCGCATTTATTCGCTCATCAACCACCTGTCGTAAATACCGTTCTACAAGCGAGGGTGGCTTCTCCCAGGCTAGATCATAAAGCCTTGGCATTCGCAGAGTTCGTATTTCAAGAACATCCCTAAACCCAGCCGATGTAATCAAACCAACGCGTGCCCCTTTTAATTCTAAAATAGCATTGGAAGCAACAGTAGTACCGTGCCTAAGCTCCCTTATATCTTTCGGAGTGATACTGGCTTCATCAAAAACCTCGGCCATTCCTTCCACGATAGCACGTGCGTAATTATCAACGCTTGAAGGAACTTTTTTTGTGAATAACCTGCCTTCCGAATTTAGAAAGACGATATCTGTGAAAGTGCCGCCTATATCAATTCCGACTCTAAAACGGCTCATAGATCGCCTCCCTTTTCATCTTTACGAGGCCAATTCTCCCAAAGAACAGCAGGAGTTTTTCCTATTCTCAATCTCTGTATATCCGAACGTAATTTCTCCGTAGCATTGTAATCAATTTGCCAACCATCTGATTGAATTATTACACCATAATCATCTCTGGCAGACTTCATACTTACGAGTTCGTTACGAACGTCCCAAAGTACGCTCTCAGGATCACGTTCTAAAGGATCCCCCCATCCTCCTCCTCCAGCCAATTCATGACGCAGTACCTCTCCAGAATACATGGTCATGGTTAATTTTGAGTCTAGCGGGCGAGCATCTCCTCCAGGGTTCATAGTGTTACTGGAAGAAGCACCTGGATTACCGCCATATAAGCCATAGGGCCGAAAGACTTTTCTATCAGAGCGAACCTGCAAAACTGCTTCAGCTTCTAATAATTTATAGTCACGCCGATATGGAGTTCCTCCACGAAATTTCCCAGCACCTGCTTTGTCAGCGACAAACTCATAGGCTAATATCTCAACCGGATTTTCGGCCTCACAAACCTCGATCGACTGGGTAGCCATATTGGCAAATAAATTTGAGTTTCCGGAAAGTCCATCGGCCCAAGGGCGAGCACCCCATGTGCCACAGGCAAAATCTACGTAAATGAATGGATTTCGCTCCGAATCATAACCACCAATGGATATTCCTGTATTTCCACCGTCAGATGCCGCCATAACTTTATCTGGCAGCATCATTGCCAATGCACCAAGAACACAGTCCACCATTCTGAAACCGGTGAGTCCACGAGCCGCGCAGGCTGCCGGCAACACGCCATTAGCAATAGTGCCAGGAGGTGCTATAACCTCAACACAGCGGAAAAAACCTTCATTTGCAGGGACATCATTCGGCAGAATACATTTTACGCCACAATAAGTCGCTGCTTTTGTGAATGAGAGCGTATTGTTTATGGCGCCTTTAACTTGTTCTGACGTTCCAGTCCAATCAGCAAATAAACGATCGCCTTTCTTATTAAATTTGACGAATAAACGGATCGGCTGCCCCACATCGACACCGTCATCATCTATCCAATCTTCAAAACTCCATTCGCCATCGGGCAATTCTAAGAGTGCCGCTTTCGTAACGCGTTCAGCATAATCAACGAAATCTACTAGGAATTGAGACATTGTATCGACACCATGCTCATCAACTAGCTCCAAAAACTGTCTTTCCGCTATATTACAGGCGGCTAGCTGGGCTCTGATGTCCCCAAAAACTTTTACAGGAACCCGCACATTTGCTTCAATCAAACTGAATAGCGTTTCATTTCTCTTACCTTGCTCAAACATATACATCGGAGGGATACGGAGGCCCTCTTGATATATTTCTGTTGAGTCGGAGGCGTTTGAGCCCGCCACTCGTCCCCCAACATCAGTGTGATGGCAAATCGTTGCAGCAAACGCTATGCGTTTTCCATTATGAAAAATTGGCTTGAAAATAAAAATATCCGGGAGGTGCATTCCCCCTTGGTATGGGTCATTTAAGCAGAAAAGGTCATCTGGTTTCATAGCATGCCCAAATCGTTCCACCACGGCTGCCAGGGCTGTTGGGATCGATCCGAGATGACCAGGTAAAGTTAATCCTTGGGCAACAAGGTTTCCTTTTGGATCGCAAAATGCTGTCGAAAAATCCATATTATCTCGAAGAACACCGGAGTATGTGGTTCGAACGATTGTGAGCGCCATCTCATCAGCGATGGAGATAACAGCATTACGCAACAATTCAAATTGTATCGGGTCCCACGTATCATCAGACATATTTCGCTCCAGCCAAGCCATTATAGTTCTAGTGTGCAATGCAGATCATTGATTAGGAAGATTTTTAATAAAAAAGTCCAATCTTTCCCCATCTCTGATGGATCAATATACTAATCGTCTTTGCATTACTGTATAACTAATGAGCGTGAATATGCGTTCAATCATTTTTGCTGATACAGAGGGTGAATTGAAATGGTAGATTGTGTTCGTTGGAACTATCCGACTGATATCAGGTATGGTTGCGGAGGCATTAGCCAATTAGGTTCTCTTTGCGAAGAATTAGCTATAAGTAACCCACTTTTTGTTACTGATCCTGGCCTCGCTGAGTTGGGAATGACAAAAGATGCTATTCAATGCTGCCATGACACCGACATTAATATGGGCATTTTTTCTGCTATAAAATCAAACCCAACATTGAATAATATTGAACAGGGCGTGGAGATATTTAATCAAGGGAAACACGATTCTGTTATAGCATTTGGGGGGGGCAGCGCTCTTGATGCAGGTAAAGCTATAGCTTTGCTTTCTGGTCAAAAATTTGGTCTTTGGGATTTTGAAGATAAAAATGACAATTGGAAGAAAGCGCAAATTTCCAGTATACCAAAAATCATAGCAATACCAACTACCTCAGGAACTGGATCGGAGGTAGGCAGAGTATCAGTAATTACAGATGAAGAGAAAGCACTAAAGCGACTAATTTTTCATCCTGATATGCTTCCAACGATAGTATTATTAGATCCAGAATTAACATTACATCTGCCTCCATCGCTCACTGCATCTACCGGAATGGACGCATTATCTCACAATTTAGAAGCTTTTTGCTCCCCTGTTGACCACCCTATGGCGCGTGGGATAGCAGTTGAAGGATGCCGCTTAATTTCCGAAAACCTGCTCGAAGCATATAAAAATGGAGGCAATATAGAGGCGCGGGGAAGAATGCTCATAGCATCGACTATGGGAGCAACTTCTTTTCAGCGAGGACTTGGTGCAATGCATGCGTTAGCGCATTCTATTGGTGGCATATTTGATAGTCATCACGGTACTCTAAATGCTATTCTTATGCCCTACGTTCTCGCGACTAATAGGTATAAAATCGAAAAGGATATTGAGTACCTATCGATGTGCCTTGGTTTAACATCAACTTTTGACTCTTTTCTAGATTGGGTTCTCCTACTGCGCGAAGAGCTTGGCATTCCGCATAAGCTATCCGAAATTGGTTTATCCAAAAAATCAGCCCCAATTGTTGGAAAAACAGCCAAAAAAGATCCATCCGCTTTCACTAACCCTATAATTTTAGGCGCAGAAGATTATGAAAAAATATATTTAAAAGCTATATCAGGCGATATTAATTAGGAAAATAGGATGGCCTCTAATGCTTTATAATCTTTTGCGATCCATGACGCCTTAATTACAGAAGCTTCTGCAGTTTTGGAATTGGTGACACCAGTCAGTAATAAGATAGAGCGTAAACCTATAGAATTTGCCGCAGCTATATCTGTATCTAAATTATCCCCGATTATTATTGCAGAATCTCTTTTTATATCAGGATCTGAAAAAGCAATCTCTATCATTGGTGAGTTTGGCTTACCAATGATAATGGGCTGTATTTTGGTGATGGAAGTTATAGCAGCTAAAATTGAACCATTCTCGGGGACAATGCCTAACTCTGACTGTATCCAAACATCCGGATTTGTTGCTAAAAATCGTGCTCCCAAAAAAATCTTCTGACACACGTCCCGTATATCATCAAAATTAATTTTCCCATCAAAACCGATTACCACGTCTTCTGGTTGATCCCCCGTAATTATGGCTTCTGATCCCCGAATACAATCTCTCAAATTGTCACTTCCTAGAACATATACTCGCCTACCTTTTGTATATGCGGCTACCCCCATTGCCGATGTTATTACTGATCCCGGTGTCGAAATAATCCCCATCCTATTTAAATGGGCAGATACTTCTTCGCTACTCCGATCAGACCTATTAGTGATAAATTTATACTTAATATTGTTTTTTTTCAGTCGATTTATAAAATTAACCGCGCCCTCTATGGGCGACTGTCCCCTGTAAACAGTACCGTCCAAATCAAACAGACAAGAATATGACATTTGAAGTAAGCCCTAATCGAAAATAAGAAATTTATTGGACATTAATCTATCTCAGCTGATTTGTGTTCTCTAATCTTAACTACTTGCCAAATAACTATATTTAGAACCACAATCATACAAGTCGAGTAAAAACGCTTGGAAAGCAATAATGGATCTAAATCTGAAAAATAAAAACGTTCTAATAACTGGAGCCTCAAAGGGTATTGGCTTGGCCTGTGCCAAAGAGTTCGCAGCTGAAGGCTGTAATCTTCATCTAGTGTCAAGAACAGAGGAAGATCTTTTAACCGCAGAGAATCAAATCCGCACAACGAACAATGTTGATATTACTATTTACCCATTAGATTTATCGCGATCATCAGATGTAGATACCCTAGCAAAGAAATGCTCCAATATAGATATTCTTATCAATAATGCGGGTGCCATTCCAGCAGGTAATATTGAAGCAATTGATGAACACACTTGGCGCGAGGCTTGGGACCTTAAAGTATTCGGGTACATCAATATGACACGCCGGTTTTACCCTCTCATAAAAGATAATGGTGGGGGCGTGATTATGAATATTATTGGATTAGCAGGTGTCCGTGTCGATCGAAATTATATAGCCGGCTCGGCAGGAAACGCATCCATTATCGGTTTTACAAACGCCATGGGCGCACATGCCCTCGATGAAGGAATGCGAGTTCTTGGCGTTTGTCCAGGGGCGGTTCAAACCGAGCGCATCACTACAATGCTCAAGACCCGCGCAAAGGACGAGAAAGGCGACGAAAATCGATGGCAGGATTATTTTGCGGGCATGCCGCTTAATCGACCTGCCTTAGTAGAGGAAGTTGCAGATGTAGTTGTTTTCCTGTGCTCTGATCGTGCCTCTTGGTTGACAGGCACTACAATAAATCTTGATGGCGGTGTTGCTAATCGAGGTGGATATTAGAACTAAAATTCGAAAAGGGAACAAAGTGGTGCGGGGAATTGATCACGTTGTAATTGCTGTCAATGATATAAAAAAAGCACGCGAAACCTATAAAAAAATGGGTTTTAAAGTGACGCCAAAAGCACTCCATCCTTTTGGCACAGAGAATTTTCTTATTCAACTTAATGGTAATTTCATCGAAATAGTTGGCATAAACAATATATCTCTGGTTCCTCCTCATACCAAAGAAAAATATAGTTTTGCACAAGCTAATGTAGACTTCTTGTCCTATAAAGAAGGTATGAGCTCCCTGGTATTTCAGAGCCTCGATGCTCGGCGTGATCGAGAGGAATTTTTAGCTTCAGGTCTCCATACCTATGAAAATGTTGATTTTGAACGGAAAGCCAAACTACCTGATGGAACTAGCGTAACAGTTGGATTTTCCCTGGCATTTTTAAGTAATCCAGAAACACCAAATATGACATTCTTCTGTTGTCAGCAACATGCCCCAGAACATTTTTGGAAGCCCGAATACCAAACCCACTCTAATACCGCATACAGTCTTCAAGAAATTATTATAGTAGCCAACGACCCACTACCTTCTCTCTCCTTTTTCCAAAGAACTCATGGCCTTTGTTCTATAGCCCATGATGGAGAAGACCTGAGCATAAAATTACACAATGGGCTAATTTCATTACTTACTCCGGCTTCTTTTGAAAAACGATTTGGACCCCGAACATCAAAGAACCCACAGACACCAGAATTTGCGGGGTTTCAGATAGGTGTCTCAAATATCATTGATACAAATGTAACATTACGAAATGCGGGTCTAGAAATAAGAGAATTTAATAAGAGAATTCAACTTGGGCCACATGATAATTTTGATACGATTATAGAATTTGTTGAGCGGGACCCTGAATATGCTTGATGATCAAATCCGCCTAGAAAAACCATTGCTTATTACTTCCGGGCAAAAGGAAGAATATTTGGAAGACGGGGCCGTTCTCATAGAAAGCATAGTTTCGGAAACATGGCTAAAAAAGATCCGAAGAGCCTCGGATGAGATTATAGAACGCAGCAGAAAGATCGAAGAGTCCAATAGCCAATATATACTGGAAGAAGGTCATTCGAAAAATAGCCCCCGATTGAAACGATTATCGAGTCCTGTCGACCATCATAGCACCTTTTGGGATTTTATTTCCAACGAGATAAGCTCACAACTCGCAGCAGATGTGGTTGGGCCTAATGTTAAGTACCATCATTCAAAACTCAATTATAAATGGGCAAATGGCGGCACGAAATTTGATTGGCATCAAGATATACAGTCGTGGCCGCATACAGATTATAGCCCTGTAACATTAGCCCTTTTTCTGAATGATTGCACCTCTAATCAGGGTCCTTTGTTGACAATAAAAGGGAGCCATAGAGGGCCTTTATTTAGCATGTATGATAAAAACGAAAATTGGGTTTTAAGCATACCTGAGGCAGAACTTGATTTGAGCTTAACCAAAAAACATACCGGTCCTGCTGGCTCGGTTTTACTTCTGAATTGCCGAACTATACATAGTTCAGAACCAAATAACTCAAACCAGTCGAGACCGATGCTTTTAAGCGTTTATTCATCAGCAGATTCTATCCCATATACACACAACCCTATTCCCAGTCCCTATGCAGGGACAATAGTTCAAGGAAAATCAGCCACATGGGCGAGTCATGACCCAAGACCATGTCAACTTCCTCCAGATTGGTCAACCGGATATGTGGGGCCGTGGGTGCATCAAGATAAAGAAAGGCAATAACATGAATAATGCTGAAAATACTGCTGGTTTTATGTCCATGAAAGGAGGCGGATACTATTCAAAGGCAACGGTTGGGGCCAAGCACGTAATCGATAACGCAACCCATCTGATCATAGAGGCCCTTGATCGAATGGAACCTTTGGACGGAGCCAGTATTTTTACAATGTCTGATATGGGATGTGCTGACGGTGGCACATCAATTTCTATGGTTCGTACGGTTCTGAAAGAGATTAGAAAACGAGCCCCAATAAGGCCCATCCAAATGGTCTATACTGACTTACCAAAGAATGATTTTAGCCAAGTTTTTCAAAACGTGCACGGTCAAACAGACGTTGAGACCTACATTAACGAAATAGATAATCTTTTTGTTTTCAGTTCCGCTACCTCTTTTCATAAGCCCATCTTCCCCGCCGGAACATTAAACCTCGGGTTTTCTGCTACAGCATCCCATTACATAAGTGAAAAACCAGGTACTATTTCCGATCACATTCACATGGTGGGAGCCACGGGAGATGAACGTGATGCTTATGAAGAGCAAGGGCGTCTTGATTGGGAGGGAATGTTACTAAATAGAGCAAACGATCTCGCACAAAATGGCCGGCTGGCGCTATTCAATTTCGGTATCGATGAGAATGGGCATTACCTGGGTTCAACTGGTGGTAAAAATATGTTTGATACATTCAATCGACTATGGAGAGCCTTAGTCAACGAGGGCATCATCACAAACGAAGAATATATCAATACCAACTTTCCTCAAAGTTACCGTACTGTCGAACAGTTTACTGCCCCATTCAAGGATAGTGAAAACCCTGTTTATAAAGCTGGACTTCGAGTAGAGCATGTCGAAACTCGAGTGGTAGAATGCCCTTTTGCTGCAGATTTTAAAACCCACAAAAAGTCTAACCTGTTCGCTAAAGAATATATCCCAACTCTCCGATCNTGGAGTGANGCCACTTTNGTNAGTGGGCTATCTCCCCAACGNTCTATGAACGAAAAACAAGAAATTGTTGATATTTTTTATNACAATTACCAAAAACTTGTCGAAGAATCTCCTGAAGGACACGGNATGGATTATGTNCATTGCTATTTAATGATAAAAAAGGAAAAACCATCTCGTGAATGAAAAACATATTACTTTTCAGCAAAGTCAAGNTTTCTGCTAATGGANANCCTTCCTCAACANCCTATGATAACCGCAAAGAGGCATATGATAGTTGCTGGTCATTACTTAGCAACTGAGGCTGGCGCAAAAATACTTGAGGCTGGTGGAAATGCCATTGACGCAGGCGTCGCGGCTGGGATAGCTCTTGGAGTAGTTCACAGTGATCAGGTACAATTCGCAGGCGTCGCACCTATGCTTATTTATTTAGCAGAATTAGATAAAGTCATAAGCATAGCAGGGCTCGGTCACTGGCCAAAGGCCGCAAGCCTATCATTATTTGAGAACCAATATAATGGGAAAATTCCATTAGGGATTTTGAGAACAGTTGTTCCAGCAGCACCAGATGCCTGGATAACAGCACTTCAAAACTATGGGACCATGTCTTTTGGGGAAGTTGCTAGCACCGCGATCAAATATGCAAGAGAAGGTATAACAGTCCATCCAACTATGGCTAAATTTTTATCCCGTTATCAAGATAACTATAGAATGTGGCCAAGTAACTCTAATATTTGGCAAAAAAATGGACAGCCACTTGAAGTGGGTGACCTTCTCGTACAAACAGACCTAGCCGCTAGTATTCAATATATGGTAGATCAGGAAGCTGGTGCAGTTAAAGCCGGCCGACAACAAGGACTTCAGGCGGCTCGCNATGCTTTCTATATTGGTGATATAGCAACTAAAATAGTTGAATATCATAAACAAAATGGTGGTTTAATGACAGCTGAAGATATGGCTAGTTACAGAACTCCTATAGAAGAACCCCTATCAATTAATTTTCGAGGCACTGAAGTTTTTAGCTGCCGGCCCTGGTGCCAAGGGCCTGTATTGTTGCAAATGCTAAATATNTTGAATGATATTGATCTGCAAAGGATGGGGCATAACTCAACCGAGTACATCCACTATCTTGCCGAAACAATAAAGCTAAGTTTTGCAGACAGGGAGCGTTACTATGGCGACCCCAATTACGTAAATGTTCCAATAGAGCAGCTTTTATCTTCCGAGTTTGCTAAAAAACGCCAACAAAATATTGACCCAACCAAGGCTTGGCCTGAAATGCCATCCGCTGGCGTNATTAAGGGTTTCGAGGNAACTAGTATTGTATCAAATACAAATTCTGCTCCCTCATTCTCAGATCCCGATACATCGTATACTTGTGCAATGGATAAGGATGGTAATGTCTGCTCAATAACACCATCTGATGTTTCATTTGAAAGCCCTGTAATTCCCGGTTTAGGTTTTTGTCCTTCTGCTCGNGGATCGCAATCTTTTGCGATAAGGGGCCATGCATCAGAGATAGCGCCTGGCAAAAGACCCCGNCTTACCCCAAATCCAGCTATAGCTTTGAGACGAAATCAATTTATNATGCCCTTGGGAGCTCCTGGTGGCGATACTCAACCCCAAGGAATGCTTCAAGTATTATTGAACCACCTGGTATTTGGGATGGATATTCAATCCTCTATCGAAGCACCACGGTTTAGTACACACAGCCAGCCAAACTCCTTCGAGCCACATGAAGCAAAACCCGGTAGATTAGCCATTGAAGAAGGTATAGGGCAGAATATTGGTAAGGATTTATCAGATTTAGGGCATGATATTGAGTGGCTAAAGACGCGCTCTGATGCGGTAGCAGGCGTTTGCGCTATTAGCGCCAATCTTGAAACTAATGTGATAACAGGAGGAGCGGACCCTAGGAGATCAGGGCGTGCGATGGGTTGGTGATTTTGATGATAAAGTACTCTAAAAATTGCATTATTTTTCGCACGTTTTCTGCGNCTAACTAATATAGGCTNAAGTTNATCTANCCAGCGAACCAAGCTCTTCAAAATCGCGTTAAAGCATTNTCGAAACTGGTGCTAAAAGAGATTGGNTCTTTTTNAACATCTCGAGAATTTTATCGTCTCTAGTTATTTGATATTAAGATGGCAGTTTATCAGAAAGACTATCTGCTTGCACATTTTGACTTGAAATAACAGTGAGAATATTTTCTATAGTTTTCCAAAATACATAGATCAAGCATAAGTTGCTTGCATGAGTAACTCAACTTCGTTACGATTTGCNATCCCNTTTCTTCCTCCAAAACGACTACACTTTATNGCTGCAGCAGAGCAAGCAAACATCGCAGCTTTTTCAATAGACATTCCTTCGGTTATAGCTATGGCAAAAGCCCCATGAAAAACATCTCCTGCCGCCAACGTATCTTTAGCAATTATGTGAGGCGGGTAGATTTGTCTTAACACTCCATCTTCAACCCATATAAAGCCGTCCGCTCCCAGTGTTACCCCCATGCACCCATCAAATTTGACAGCGTTTTCNATTAGCGACTTCCTTACATCCTCTTTTCCAGAGTATAGGCAAAACCCAGGTTCTGAGAAAATGGAATGAGTGGCCAACGGTGCTAATGTTTTTAAAACCTCAGCAGTCGCAACATCTCCATCGAATATTCTTATTATTCCACGGTTTTTTGCTTCATTAAGGATCTGGGCTGCTCCTTCAGGCCACCGAACGTCAGCTAATACGCAATCTATGCCATCAAGTTGTTTTAATGGTAGCCAAGAAGTATCATTTCCAAGATTAGAATCGTAATATGGCACGATCAACCGACTACCATCACCGCCAACTATCACGGAAGATAAACCGGTTTTTGCTCCCTCAACTCTGTGTATCGTCGATATATCTACACCTGTATCAGATATGTCTGATAGAAAAAAATCTCCTAATTTATCTGATCCAATACGACCCCAAATAGTGACATTCCCTCCAAGCTTTGCCACGGTACAAGCTGCAGCAACAGCCATGCCAGCTCCTATTAGCATTCCATCCTCTGCCATTACTTTTACGTCACCACAAGGTATACGATCTACCTTCAGAATTGTATCAACCGTACAAGCACCCAGACTGATAAACCTATTTGGTTGGTTCTTTTTCTCAAGTTTATTAGTCATTTCCGATACCTCCAACNGNGCGATNCATAAGTACTCACTGTAAGGTCACAAAATGTGAAGTGACCTGATTTTATATATTAATTGAAATGATACTGGGTTAAATAAATAAATCCAAAATGATCGGAGATATTGTAGGTTATGCTCNGTATCTGTTACTCTATTTTAACATTCTAGCCATTCTTTCAATTTGGAAATCCATGCGAACTCTTTTCCATCTTCCTTTAGATCCATTTTCGAGAAAAATCCGCGTGGTACTAGGAGAGAAGCAAGTCGAATTTGGACTTATAGTTGAACCTGTTTGGGATAGGCGAGATACTTTTTTAGCACTAAATCCAGCNGGTACTGTACCCGTTCTTCAAGAGCCTGACGGCTCTATAATCGCAACATCGCAGGCTATCGCAGAATATTTGAATGATATAGTTCCAGCCCCTCCTTTAATTTCTGGAGATCCAAAAACTAAAGCAGAAATACGGCGCCTCTGTTGCTGGTTCGACATTAAGTTTAATCAAGAGGTAACCGAGTATTTAGTTGGTGAAAAAATAATGAAACGTTTTTTAGGACTGGGAGAACCTAGTAGCGAATCCATTCGAGCTGGATATTTTAATATGGATACACATCTCAGCTACATTGGGCACCTTGCCGAGCGCAGAACCTGGCTGGCTGGGAATGACTTCTCCTTAGCCGACATAAGTGCTGCGGCTCAATTATCTTGTTTAGATTATTTGGGTGATATTCCCTGGGAAGACTACCAGGAGGCTAAGCACTGGTATGCCCGAATCAAATCCCGTCCAAGCTTTAGAGAGTTACTGGAAGATTATATCCCGGGAACAAAACCTCCATCGCATTATGCAGATTTAGATTTTTAATTAATATTTAATGCATATAAAATCCCAATCTTCCCTGGTATTGTTTTGGAGACTTGCTGCATTTTATGCTGCTTATTTCCTNGCATTCGGTATCTACATGCCATACTGGCCCCTGTGGCTCGACTCAATTGGCCTCACCACNATAGAAATAGGGTGGGTATTAGCCGGGACCTTCTGGATTAAAGTAATCGTCCAACCCGCAGTGGCACAGTTAGTTGACCAAAAGGGGAGGACTCGCTCCTTAACGACATCATTAATGGTGCTAAGCTCTTTAGGTTTTTGTTTCCTTTCTGGCTTGGATACCTTTTGGCCAGTCNNGATAATTGCTGTTCTCACAGCCGCCTGCTATCAGCCCGTACTTCCCGTCATGGAGAGTGTTGTTTTACAACATACCAAAAATAATAATTTAGATTATGGAAAGATACGATTGTGGGGATCTATCACGTTTATCATAGGAACTACTGGTGCCGGGTGGATACTTACCGAAACATCAACAAAAAACTTTATCTGGGTATTAATATTTACAATGGNACTGATCGCTATTTCCTGCGCACTAGCTCCAAATGAACCGNATAAGATGCGGAATAACCTGAAAAAACCAAGGCAATGGAAAAGTATTATTACAAAGCCCTTCATACTTTTTATAATTTCTGTAGGACTTATTCAGATAAGTCATTCAGTTCTTTANGGCTTTGGCACACTGCATTGGCGTGATCTAGGGCACAATGAGACTACTATTGGATTATTTTGGTCGATTGGCGTTTTCTCAGAGATAGTCTTATTCGCTTTTGCGGGTAAATATAAAGATCGGATTGGGCCAATAACCCTGTTAACCAGCGCAGCTTTAGCCAGCACAGTCAGATGGTTACTACTTGCTGTCCTTGAAAACGAGATTGCATTGTTTGTGACACAAATTCTGCACTGTTTTACATTTGGAGCAGCTCATTTGGGAGCAATGATTTTTCTTTCGAGAACAATTCCAACTGATATTTTTGCTACTGGCCAAGGTATTTATTACACGCTAGTAGGTGGAGTTTTCTCGGGATGTATGCTGCCAATATCTGGCATTCTTTTCACATCAATGGCTGGAGATGCATTTTATTTGATGGGTTTTTTAAGTACTTTGGCTTTATTAAGTCTTTATCTTCTGTCCAGATGCTCCTTTCAAACCCTGGAAAAAGATCGCTAATCATTTTTTTTTAGCTGATATTTTTGTAGAATAGGTGTCATAAATATACCGAATACCAACACGATAACAGGGATCCCAAAAGCTTTAAATGTAACCCAAGTATCGGTATCAACGTTTCTCCATAAAATCTCGTTTATTATGGCTAAAGAAACAAACATAATGATCCAGAGTTTAGACATGACTTTCCAACCATTGTCTGTAAGTTGCATAACTCTGCCAAGAAGAGGTTTTAAAAAGTTTTTTTCTAATAGGAGACCGGCAGTCAAAGCTGCAGCAAATAATAGATTTACTATTGTTGGTTTGACTTTGATAAAAATCTCATTATCGAAGTAAAGTGTCAATCCACCAAAGATCATTACCAATATGCATGTAACAGTGGGCATAGGAGGTATTGAGCGTTCGACGATTAACGTAAATAATATCACTGCTACTGTCGCAACCATTAACGCTGCAGTACCAATCATNATCCCATATAAATAATTAGCACAGAAGAATACGATCAAAGGGCCNAAGTCGATTAAAGTTCGCTGCCCTGGTGATAAATGTCTTTCTGTCATGCAACCCTCTGATTATTTTGATACTCGTTAGACCCAAAGTGTGTATAAGCTTTTCTAAGCAGTTCCGAATCCGCATCTGGCAGCCGAGCCTCCTCTGAGAGCGCACGTCGCCATGATCTAGCGCCTGGCTCTCCATGGAATAGTCCCATCATATGTCGTGTTATAGACTTTAAAGGAACACCTTCCATCATTCTTCGATCTATGTAATCAATCATTCCATCAATAATAGCTAATCGACTAACTGATCTCGTTACATCTGAAAAAATTTCAGAATCAACTTTGGANAGAATCCAAGGAGTTTGATATGCTGCTCGGCCTAACATTACACCATCAACCTTAAATAACTGTTCCTGTGCCTCATCAATGGACTTTAAGCCACCATTCAAAATTATTTTTAAATCTGGGTTAATCTTCTTTGTATTGTGCACGAGAGGATAATCTAGCGGNGGTATATCTCTATTATCTGCTGGACTTAAACCAGNNAGCATCGCTTTTCGAGCGTGAATGATAAAAATNTCGCATCCTGCCCCTGCCACACATGAAATAAACTTCGGCAATACATCATTTGGATTTTGGTCGTCTACCCCTATACGACATTTGANCGTTATTGGAATAGATACCGCCTTTTTCATCCCCTCNATACATTTAGCAACNAAATCCTGTTCCTTCATCAAACAAGCCCCAAACCGGCCTGCTTGGACCCTGTCGCTGGGGCATCCCACATTTATATTCACTTCATCATAACCCCAGGATTCGGCTATGCGAGCACATTCGGCCATCTCCANCGGATCAGAACCGCCTATTTGCAACGCAAGAGGATGCTCTGACGTATGAAAACTCAATAAACGTTTTCTGTCCCCAAATAAGATGGCTTGAGCAGTCAGCATTTCAGTATAAAGCCGAGCATGTTTAGTTATTAATCGGAGAAAGTACCGNTCGTGCCGATCAGTCCAATCCATCATTGGCGCAATACAAAATAAATGGGATTGCTTAAGCAAACTTAAATAAACCTCAAAAGATTAAATTAGGATTAAAACGATAACAATTAATTTTCATTTAAACAGTTTAAAACACCCTAACCAACCAGTGTTATTATAATACTCGCACTAGTGCATGCACACAAAGTCCTAAACACCCCCTGTTTAAAAAACAAGAGTAAAATGCCCGCAAAAAAGGTAAGTCCAAGACTGAGAATACTCGCCGATTGAAAATTAGGCACTGGTACAAGGAAGTAAAAAATAGTTTCGTACTGTATATCAGAAAAACTTACGTGTAATCCAAACCAAACAGCCAAATTTAAAACAACTCCTACTACTGCCGCTGTAATACCCGACAAAGCGGCTGCAATAGACATATTTTTTCTAAGCGTTTCTATATAAGGCGCACCTAGAAAAATCCACAAGAAACAAGGCGTAAAAGTCACCCATAGCACTATTCCACTCCCTAAAACACCAGCGACAATAGGGTCCATTCCGGGAGTAAATCTATATGCGCTTAAAAAACCTACAAACTGGGTAACCAAGATCAAAGGTCCAGGTGTTGTCTCCGCCAAACCAAGTCCATCCAGCATTTCCTGTGCCGAAAGCCAACTGAATACTTCAACTGCCTGCTGAGCCATATAAGCTAATACAGCATAGGCACCACCAAATGTAACAACAGCTAATTTACTGAAGAACAAACTCTGTTGAACAAAAATATTTCCTTTTTCAGTAAANATGAAAATTAATAAGATTGGGACAAACCAAAGTANCAANAAAAGNAACGTAATAAAAACAGCTCTTGAGAGCGATGGGTGCGTATGCGCCAATTTACCATCTAATTCCATTCGTTCTATTAGACTATCTTTTGTCTNTCTAGCTGNTATTTCTTTGAGCACAGTTTTAGAACTACCGGAGTACAAGAGATTACCAATACACCCAGCAAAAGCAGCACTTATAATGATTATTGGAAAAGAAATGGAAAAAAAGAATATGGCTATAAAAGCTATAGTAGAAATTGCCAGCATCCAGGTTGACGTAATCGCCCGTCGGCCAATCCGTATCACAGCTTCAATAACGACAACTAATACAGCAGCTTTAATGCCAAGGAATGCCGCAGTAACTAGAGGCACATCTGCATACAGAACATAAATTATGCTCAAGCCTAGCATTACCAAGGCCCCAGGCAGAATAAACAGTAAGCCGGCTATAAGACCGCCAGCTGTTTTATGGATTAGCCAACCGATATAGGTTGCAAGCTGCTGGGCCTCAGGCCCTGGTAATAGCATACAATAGTTAAGTGCATGCAAAAACCTTGCCTCATCAATCCATTTCTTTTCTTCCACTAATGTACGATGCATCATTGCAATTTGACCAGCGGGCCCCCCAAAACTAAGCAATCCAATTTTAAACCAAATTTTGAAGGCCTCATTATAAGAGGGTATGATTATTCGTTTTGAATGGTCACTCATTATAATTTCCTAAAAAACTTCATCCGTTTCAAGGTGCTCAAAACTAGATAATTTTTGGTTGCGTAACTGATTCAAAAAATAGCATGGTAATAGTTATTTGAGTAATTAGTGGGTTTCCTGAGTAATAAAAGTCAAAGTTATTCGACGAAAGAAGAACTAAGGTGAATGAAACGCTAGTTATTCAATCCTTTCATGCGAAGCCATGGCCGAAAACCATAACGCGGTGCATTGATAGCGTGCAATATTGGGCAAATCAAAAAAAATATTATTACAAGTTAATCGGCGACGACATTCTTGGAGTGCTTCCGCCTAAGTATTTACACAACTGTTTTGGAAGGTGGCCTACCATCACCGACCTCGCTCGCCTTTTATTAATAAAGAAATATTTAAATAAACAAATAAGGAGAGTTATTTGGATAGACGCAGATGTACTCATTTTTGCTCCCAGAAAATTTAATATAAAAGTAGATGAAGACCATTTAATCGGGCGTGAGGTTTGGGTCTCTAAAAAGGGGCGAAACCAATGGAGAGCGCGGAAACATGTCCACAATGCGTTCCTTTCCTTTACAGATTCCAGTCCACTTCTTGATTTTTTAATCTTTGCAACACAACGGATTGTAGAAAAATTAGAAGTCCCTTCAAGCCCACAAATAGCGGGACCGAAATTGTATACACACCTGAATAATTTAATAGGTCTACCTATACTCGAGTCCGCAGGAATGATGTCTCCTGCAGTAATGAACGATCTTATTATAGGCAAGGGCCAAGCCCTTAACTGCCATTTAGAGGCTTTGAAAGAACCAATGGCTGCAGTAAATTTAAGCCAGTCACTGATCGACAATACCATCGACGAAATTCCAGTCACGCATCATCTTTTTGAGCAGACCATCGACGTTCTAGTTAATCGTTTCCAAAATAGCGGATTAGAAGGCTTGATATCATAAAAAAAAGAAGGCTCCGATAGGAGCCTTCTCGTGAGTGGGCCTGTGGTGTTGGCCCCCAACTTTTGTTTATTACGCCAGCAACGAAGGTTGCTCTGTTACCATCG
>PANE01000012.1 GCA_002708305.1 Rhodospirillaceae bacterium | reverse complement strand
ATTTCTCTGGAGCGTATAATAATTTAGGAGAAGTATTCAGAAAATTAGGACGTTACGAAGAAGCTATTGTTCAGTTCAATAAATCAATGTTTCTTAACCCAAGATCTTTTATGCCACGAGTAGGACTAAATAGAATATTGTATAAACGGGGTAGATTTCAGGATGCAATAAATATACTTATTGTAGATTTAAAATTGTAAATATTTTAACGGTGGAAAAAGTGATTTAGCCATTGGATATGTGAGCTAAATTGGAGGGGACAACCATTGACTAAAAGTCAAAAGCCATTTCTGGAGCCGCGTCCGTTAGAATATTGTGAACATTACACACCAGGTATGGGGACAGAAAACGTTGCTCCATTTCTCAGGTCGATGGTGCAAATGTTGCGACCGACAAGGGTCTTGGAGATTGGTGCCGGTTACACCACACCATTTCTCTTAGAGGCATTGGTTAATAACGAACATGTTTTCAATGATGGTAATTTAAAAGAAGAGTATTTGTCTAATTATAACTATGATCCTAAATTGGTTGTGATAGACGACATGTCCTTGGGGGATTTATCAGAACGAGCCGGTATGGACCTTATGCTAAAATCAAAATATTTCAGTTTGATTGAAGGCGTTTTTCAAGGTAAGGCTAAAAATCTAGTAGAAAAATATGGTGTTTTCGATTTTGTATGGTTTGATTGTGGTGATCATAAGGATTACGAGGCGTTCTTTTCAGAATATTGGGATATTTGTTCTGGTTATATCATTTGCCATTTCACTTACTCCAATGGTAAGCCGAATATAAACCTTAAATCGATTCGTGATAATATCAAAGAACCTGCTACTATGATTGATATAATTGAACCCCACAAAACGCGACAGGGAAGCATCACTATAATCAAAAAGAGTTTGCTCTAGACAGGTTTTCCAGTCCAGTTAATGCGCTAACGGGATTAAATCAAAAGCAATTACGCATCTTTCGGTATCTTTTGTAAAAGGTATAGTCTTGTGAAATAGAGAAGATGGGAAGAGAACAATGTCTCCAATCTTAGGTCGATATATTTCTTTAGGGTAATTTTTATCTAAGACATTTAAATCATAGCCATACAGACTTACTTCAAGCGCACCTTCAATAGTATTCCCAAAGTCAACGGTCTTGAGATAAATAACCCCGCTTATCCAACCATCTTGATGAATATGAGCTGTTTGATAACCATTTTTTTTTAATCGGACATACCATCCCGTTATAGCATGTTTGATGGGCCACGACTTAATAAAAAGACAATTCTCTGGTGCGAATTTAGAACGATAGGAATTGATTTCCTTTTCAATAATTTTACCCAGATCTTCACAATTACTTCCAGCTTGAAAGATATTATTACGGGTCTGAAATCCGGCTACTGTCGCCGTATTCTCAGGTTCCCACAAAGCGTTCTCTCGCTCTGCCTCTAATATTATACCGTCGATAAATTCACTAACATTAATGACATAATTAGTTAAATTACTAACATGAAAAAAGTCTATTGGATTTTTGCAAAAAGGATAGGGGTCCTCTTGTTTTAACTGATTAGCAATAAAAGCGCTTATCGCTGCAATACGAATATTTTTTTTATCTGTTTCTATCAGTAAATTTAATTCCTCATTAAATTTAGTATAATTTCGCGTTTCATATAAACACTCTAAGATTTTTGCTTTTGAAGTCGGGTTGTTTGCCATATTGAACTGAACAATAGCTTCTTCGTAACGTCCTAATTTTCTGAATACTTCTCCTAAATTATTATACGCTCCAGAGAAATCAGGTTTAAGTTCTATTGCTTTATTATAACAACTGATAGCCTGGTCATGCTTGCTGAGTTTATTGAATGCGACCCCTAGATTATTATATGCTTCTGCATTATTGGGATTAAACTCAACGGCCTTACAATAACTGATAATAGCCTCTTTATGTTTTCCAAGTAATTTCAAAGTATTCCCAAGATTAATATGCACTTCAGTAAAATCAGGTTTAAGTGCAATCGCTTTATTATAAATAGCGATCGCCTCTTTATACTTACCTATATTACTGAGAAATATACCCCTATTATGATGTGCTTCAGCAAAATCGGGTTTAAGTGCAATCGCTTTGTTGTAAGTTATGGTAGCTGCTTCATAGTTTTTCAGTCCAGAATAGATCCCACTAAGAATATTTTGAATTACGGGATCATTAGGGAACTGACACGTTAATATATTTCCCTGAACAAGTGCTTGCTGTAAATCGCCTTGAAAATATAAAGTGATCAAATAATCTATTTGTTCCTGGCTGGGCTGGGTTCCAACAGAAACTTTTGGTGCAGAAGTCCCTATTTCGTCCATTCGAGCTTCTAGTCGATCGATCCAATCTCTCGCTAGCCCTATATTTCTACTTTGTCTCAATATTTGTTTGGCATTATCAAAATGTCCCAGTTGAATCAAGGCATCAAGGTAACTCAACCAGAACTGCCCCTGCTTGGGGTTGGCCTCTAAGGCTATCTTTAACGATGAAACCGCTTCCTCAATTTTACCAGCGTCCATTGATAAAATACCTAAATTATGGTTCGCATCCGAATGTTGTGGCTGAACATCCAATATAGACCTGTATAGTTTTTCAGCTGCCTGGAGTTTACCTTCTTTGTGAGCAGCAATTCCTTGCTCTAGTAAATGTTCAATCATTAATTCCATCGTTCACATAATAAGTGAAATGGCTTTCAAGATATACAAAATATAGCTGGCAAGCAAAGTTATTAACGAAGGGGAGGTAGCGGTTACTAGGAGATGACATACTCTGCGTTAAAGGTTTTTCTATAATTGCAGTAAGCTCTATATGGTAACCGCCACAAGAATTACTATCAATATTACGGTTACTGATTTTAGGTTGAATGACTGGATTAATAAACTGTTATTTATCAATCTATTATAGTTAACAGCTAAGAATTTTATCTATTATGTCCTGTTTTTTTAGTTTCATATTCAAGTTAAGTCCTCTAGTTTTCGCATGATTAATAAGCTGCTTTTTTGTCATTGACTCTAAATCAAGGCCATTATCATCACTATTTTCTAATAGGGTTTCTTTTACCGTCGGCTCCTGTCCTTTTAGAGATATTTTATTCAGAGAGAACCAATTACTCCCAGAAAAATAGTAGATCATCCATAAAAAGATGTAAGCCCCACCCCATATACCTATATTGTACAAGCCCAGAAAATAAAACTCTTCTACGCCTTTATTTGTTCCAGAACTCCCAGTAGTGTACGCCCCCAAAACGCATAAAATCGCTAGGAATATTCCTGGAGGCAGCCCAAGCTTTTCACCAAAAGATACCAATGACTTGATCATATTGTTACCAAATTTCTAATTTTAAAAGGGTTAAAGTTTTTTAATCTATTTAGATTGTAAATACTAAAAGTTAAATATTTATTGTATTCTTTTTCGTCTAATTATGTTGAGGGTACTAAATAGGAACTCTCGCTGTTTAACTAAATTTGTTTCAAAGTAATAACGATGGCCAATTTCATCTTTCGTTCACTACTAACGTTTATCCAAAGATATAAGGCGCAACACTCTCTACTGATATACCACCATCCTTCACTTCCAAGCGCTTTCAGAGTATTGTATGCGCTTTTGTCTTAGGTAGAGCTATCAACCCAATCTAAAAGTTTAATGAAAGACGATATGTATTTTTTAATTCAGGTACATTAATAGAGAACTTTCACACGGTTTTTTTTATTCATCAGTATCGAGGTTTGTAGGCAAAGTATATAGATCCTAGTGGAATTCATACTTCATTCTTCAAGGTTTTTAGATAAATCTTTTATGAATACGCCACTTCGTCGTTAATCGTTAGTTTGTTAAACAATAGTGGCATTGCATTTTTAAGATCATTTATCTGAAAAATATGGAATATTAGTCAAAATTTTTGACATCAAATTTACTTAAAGGATTGATTTAATTAAATCAAAAAAGAACATTAGTTTTTGGGATTATGTCAAGGACGATAAAACTTCATTGTTCGTTATTATCTGAGTGGTTGATATACAGAGGCTATAAAAATATATTTTTGGTTTTTAACTTCTTTGTAACCTTTCAAAAGGGCCAAGGCTTTTTAATGATTAATATTAATGAAGTTAAACTCTTCGATTTCACTTATATGGACCGTCTTACGGTTCGCTCATGTGGCAAAGGGCGTATTTTTTTGAGTAAAGCGGCAAAGGCTCAGCCGAAAGCTCCCATATTTGTTTTTGTACACGGCGGTTACCATGGGGCCTGGTGTTTTGCCCATTATCTCGAATACTTTGATAGAAAAGGTATACCGACTGCAGCTATTGATTTACGTGGACACGGAGGTCTTAAGCAGGATACTAACTTTCATCTAGCTGGGGTAAAAGAAATGGCCATTGACGTGGTATCAGCATGTACTGCGCTCGCGGGTCCGCCAATACTTGTTGGGCATAGCCTCGGTGCATTGGTTGCTGCTGTCGCCGGTGAGGAAATTAAGCTTATGGGATTTGGACTATTGGCACCATCACCACCGGGCCAATTAGAGTCACTCAAGTCTCTTCCAACGGTACAAGAAGGTACTTCTCTTGCTCCACCAGATCAAAAAACATGCCTTAATAAATTTTTAGCTGGCGAGATTATAGAGAACTTTGATCCGTTTTTAGAGAAATTGTGCAAAGAGAGCCCTCGATTACTAAATGACCGACGTACGTTAAGAATACACATAAATCCGCACCGGTTTGAACTTCCGTCGTTGTGTCTAGCAGCCGAGCGTGACATTAACGCGCTGCATCCCGTAGGCCAAGACAGGGCTACTGCAAAATTTTTTGGGGCTGATTTCTATGAACTTTTTGATACCCCTCACTGCATGATGCTCTCTTCTAAATGGTATGAGAGTGCCTACTACCTGGAAAGTTGGTACTACAAGGTCATTGCTATTCCAAACCATGATTTTTAAGATAGCTAATACTTTTTAATGTAAATAAAATAGACTGAGTTAATGATGATCAAACATAACGTGCATGCTTCCCCATCAAATTTAATGTTGCCACGCTCCAAACAATTAGCTTGGAAAATTTCAGAAGTAGCAGCGGATCAAATACCTGTTGAAAGTGACGTCGTAGATATGATCATTAATAGGGTTATTGATAATGCTGCGGTGGCATTGGCATCTCTAAACAGGGGATCGGTTAAATCGGCTCGCGCAATGGCCTTTGCTCATAGAAGAAAAAATGGAGCAACTCTTTTTGGCTTTTCAAAAGAAAAAACTTTTTGCGCGGAATGGGCGGCATGGGCAAATGGCACGGCGGTGCGCGAATTAGACTATCATGACACATTTTTAAGCGCCGATTATTCGCATCCTGGCGACAATATCCCACCACTTCTTGCAGTAGCACAACAGTGCGGGAAAAATGGTAGTGATCTGGTACGTGGAATTGCCACTAGCTACGAGATACATTTGGGTTTAGTAAGAGGTATTTGTCTACACGAACACAAAATTGATCACATTGCACATCTTGGACCTTCTGTTGCTTCTGGACTATCAACTTTACTGAACCTTCAAAAGGATATCGCTTACCAAGCTGTTCAACAAAGTTTGCACTGTTGCATTACAACCAGACAATCGCGCAAGGGAGAAATATCATCCTGGAAAGCCTTTGCACCAGCATACGCTGGGAAGGTTGCCATTGAGGCTGTTGATCGATGCATGCGAGGCGAAGGTGCGCCAAGCCCTATATATGAAGGTGAAGATTCGATTATTGCCTATTTATTGAATGGCCGCACTGCGCGAGAGCAAGGAGATTCACCATATTCTCCCTCCTATACCATATTACTTCCGGGTACAGGCGAACCAAAACGGGCCATCATGGATTCATATACAAAGGAACACTCCGCCGAATACCAAGCTCAAGCTTTGATAGATCTAGCATTTAAAATGCGTAAACAAATTGATGACCTGGAAAAGATAGAAAAAATTCTCATACACACGTCCCACCACACCCATAATGTGATCGGAACTGGTTCGGAGGATCCACAAAAAATGGATAAACGATCTTCAAGAGAAACACTGGATCACTCTATCATGTATATTTTTGCTGTTGCATTGCAGGATGGTCGCTGGCATCACATTGACAGCTATGCAAAAAAACGAGTGTCACAAAAAGATACGATTAGGCTGTGGCATAAAATTTCCACCAAAGAAGATAGCACTTGGACAAACCGCTATCATGCCCAAAAAGCTTCCGAGAAATCTTTTGGAGGTCGTGTAGAGGTGATCATGATGGATGGTCAAATAATTGCAGATGAAATAGCTGTCGCCAATGCCCATCCTCTAGGTGCTAAACCTTTTGCTCGCAATGATTACATCAGAAAATTTAAAGTACTGACTGATGATTTTCTTCCAACATCAGAAAGTAATAATTTTTTAGAGACTGTACAAAATCTGCAGTACTTGACAACTCAACAGCTTCAAGAGCTTAATCCTGTAGTGTCCGAGGACTATATTAAAGAAAATACTCGCGCGGGTATTTTCTAACGTGGTCTATATTCCTGCTTGTTAAGATACCGATAAAGTAACCCAAGTTTTTATGGATCTCTGGAAGGTAATTAAATGCGAAAGCTATTTTCTAATAAAAATAGGACGAAGGAAAAAAAGGATACTAATGCCCCACTACTGTTTAATGAACGTTTACAATTAAAACTAGAAAAAGAAGAAGTGAAGCTTTTCGCGATGGAAAAAGAGATATCTAGATTAAAAGAACATCTAACTGATTTACGCAACGAGAATTCATTTTTGAAAGATCTCCTAAAAGACCAACGTTTGAGCATAATTTCACCACTTTCAGAGAAACTAAACGAAGAGGGACTAATCCCTAGAGTAAAGATAAAAGAACCCAAACCAGCAACTGTAAGAGAAATACAAGAAGCAGTTTCCAAAGCCAGCAAAACTAATCTAAAGAAACCTATTCAGCGCAACGTGACGAATTCCGCTTTCTTTGTGAAAGAGCCAGAGGTATCCACCTTAGACACAGCATCTACAGAGATAAAGACAGAGATAGATAGAGAAGAAACACCTGATGTAACTATGGCTAGGCTAAAGTACAAAATAGATAGAGGGGAATATAAGCTAGCAAAGACAGTCTATGCGCAACAGGTTTGGAATATAATCCTCGATAGAAAAGATGAGGTCCCTGATAACGTAAGAAATAGAAGATATAATGATGTTCTGTGGGGAATGAGAACTAAAACCAACACTGCTTTCGATACTAAATTTGAGATCAAAGAAGTATTAGATATTTCGGCTTACACAAAGATACACCAACATCTGCGAAAAGACCTGAAAAACAGAGCATTAGTAGAGCCACTGCTACAATTCCCCAATGACTTAGTGAAAGAAATAACTGAAGAAAACGAGAGATTATCTAAAGAAAATGTAGTCGAACTGAAAGATGTTAAACAACAAAAAGCATTAGATGAAGCAAAGCAGGAAGATGAAGATCTAGATAGACTAATGCCCGATGTCATGGATCATTTCAATCCAATGGCAGAGGCTGAGATAGCATTATTAGATGAAGAAATAGCTAGTGCTAGAGAGGCTAAAGCCAAAGTAGAACCTAAAGAAGAACAGCCAAAGCCATCACCACAACCACCTACATTAAACTTGGAGTTATCAGAACAACCTGCAGAAGTAAAAGATGAGGCAAAAGAACGTAGAGCCAGAGTATTCCAGAAGGAAGAACCATTGGAATATGTAAAACCAAAAGGCTTTTGGAATTGGATTAAAGGCTATTGAGAGGCGTGGTTTAAAGTTTATCGAGATGCATCAAAAAACATTATAGGCGCAAAACTAAAAATAAGTACGACTGTCGAGATAATTCTTATTAGTGTTAATGCAATTCTAGACTTCTCTGCAGTGATCTCTATTCGCTTTAAAACTTCTAGCTGTTCTTCTTCATAATCTAAGCTGTCCATAACTATCCCCTTCAATATGCTTTCGATTTTGATGTTTAAACTCAGCGTTTTATTACGGCCCAATGGGATCAGGAACAATTAGCTCCGCAAACAATACCCAAGAGAAAGAGTGGCGTTATCCAAAATCTAATTCAACAATGGAGTTTGAACTAAAAACAGTCTGCAACTGTGCTACTTATGTTCTTTGCTAGATGTTCGACTGTCCTAATCCTTTTTTGATATTATGGTTTAATATAATTTATTTGATATCAATGTTTTTATCTCTTAGAAATTTTTTTTAATCTTAAACCAATTTATTTAATTTCTTACCATCCGTCTGAGATCTAACGTTTACCCAGTGCAAGTTTTTCAGAATGAGGGTGTCTACGTAATACTAGCATAGCTATTGCACCAATAAACGGACCTGGAGCAAGCAACAAAAACATCCATTGAAAGCTGCCGAATAATTGTGCAAAAACTGGGACTAACCAAATTGTTATCATCGTTACCCCAAAACCAATTGCCATCTGAACAGTCAAGGCTGTTCCAACGAGATTAGGTGCTGAAAGTTCTGTAACCGCTGCCGAAAACTGACCGCTATCAGCTATTATAGTTAAGCCCCAAAGTAATGCTATCAACCCAAACAAGAATGGAGAGGTGTTTACTAGAAAACCTATTGAAAAGGCACAACTCCCAGAAACAAGCATCAAAACAGCTGTAATGTAACATCTGCCATAAATATCAGATAAATATCCGGCGATGACGCAGCCAATTGCACCAATAGAGACGATGAAAAAGCTAAAGTACTCAGGCGCCCCAAAAGGAATCCAATCAAAATCATTCAAAGAAAAATGAGCAAACGTCAATATCCAAGCCCACATCGCGTAGAGCTCCCACATATGCCCCACATAGCCTATATTCACGAGAGCCAAAGGCTTATTGTTAAGCACCTGAATAATCTGGCTAGGCTTGAACCGAGTTCGGGCGAAATAAACTGGACCCTCAGAAACAAAAAAGACAACTATCATACCAGCTAAAAATGTCATTAAAGAGCTTACCCAAATCACGATTAACCAATCTGTATCTAGAGTCATCGCGCGAAAAAGATGGGGCGCAGCTGATCCTAGGGTAAGAGCTCCAATAATGACTCCCATAGCAATACCGCGGCTCTTTTGAAACCAAGTTGCTATAAGCTTTACAACCGGAGGATAAACACCTGATAGTGCAACACCCGTTAAAAGTCTGACAATTATTATAGAAAGTGGGGTATCCATCCAAATCAATAATAAATTTGCTATTGCCGCTAACGTGCATGAAAAGGCGATCAATAAAACCAACGGCATACTGTCGGAAAGGTTAAAAAACGCAACCACAATGGCTCCAATAACGAATCCTAACTGCACGGCATTAGTTAGCCAAACTTTCTCACTTTCGCCTAGCCCTGAACGTAATGTCAATTCGGGCAAAATGACCGTTCCCGAAAACCAAGTTGACATGGCCCCAATAAGGCAAATGCTTATGATAGATAAAGCAAACCATGGGCTCGTTTTAACTGGATCTAAAAACATTAAGATACCTAACATGGAAACACTAGCTATCAAACCAACCTATGCACCTGCTGTGCACCAACTTTAAATTATAAAACTAATCTCGTATTCTTAGGTGATGAGCTTTTCTAATATCCCACTGCGTCTGGAGTTAGATCAAGAATAGTGAACTGCGATATAAATGACTAACTAGTATACATTCTGACTATTTAGGAGCAGTTTTTGATTGAACACAGACCTCACTTTACAACTCATGGACAAAAGGAATTTATTATTCTTTAACCACGAACAATAATATGCTTTTCCAATATTGATAGGGGGATTAAAATGACTGCCGAAGAAACTGTACTGAGGGATACGAATCATTTACTCAAGGGGATATGATAGCAATATCAGAACTTTACGATAAAGATTATATCATTACAGTAAATTGAACTCATGCTTTATCAGGGAAGTATATAGGATTTGAGTCTTTTGCTATTAACTTCTTAGGGAAATTAGAGGAAACTTGGCCGAGGGTTCCCTAGAGATAGAGAAAGTCGTTTCTAATGAGACAGATGTCTATGTTTTTATTAAAATAACCGCTAATAAATTTAAAACACGTTCTATCCATCACTTCGTTGTAAAAAATGAATTAGAAGTAGAATTTAACATCTACGATGATAGTCGGGTAATACCAACGAGTATGAATAGCTACTGATTATGGTTTGAAATTTCAAGTTACCAGTCGTTTCCCACAAGGGCTTTATTTGTGATGATAAAAATCACCAATCAATTAAATTAGACTAGTATTTACAAGGCCAAAACTCCATATCATTTGCCAATCTAAACTATCTCAGATTTATTTTTCCGACTATTCACGCAGATAGAGACATTCGATTATCAATGCTATTGTTGTATTTGCGTATTATTTTTTCGCTACCATGGCTTATACCAATAACTTGGACGGCGGCGCCTCTATTTTTTAGTTTATTGATCACAGTTTCTAGCGCAGCAACACTTGTGACATCCCAAAACTGCGCCGCCCCAACATCGATTATTGCTTCTTTTAATTTCTCATTAAAATCAAATGCATTAATAAAATTAGAAGCCGAAGCAAAGAACACTTGTCCTTCCACTAAATATACTCGGCTTTCCTGGTTGATTGATAACTCGGACGATAGTTTAAAGGTTTTCGAGATTTTAGAGGCAAAGAATAAACCAGAGAGGAGAACACCAACCAAAACACCAAGAGCCAAGTTGTGGCTAACTACCACGGTAGTAACAGTCGCCAACATTACGACCGAAGAACTTTTTGGATTACTCTTCAAATTTTTAATAGACAACCAATCGAATGTGCTAACCGACACCATGATCATGACAGCAACAAGAGCAGACATAGGCACTTGCTGAACCCAATCGTTCAAACCAATACAAAGAAATAGAAGAAATATTCCAGCACAAAAAGAAGACAATCGTCCACTACCACCGGACTTGATGTTAATTACAGACTGACCAATCATAGCACAACCTGCCATACCACCAATAAAACCTGTTGCGCAGTTTGCTATACCTTGCCCAACACATTCTTGATTTTTGTTGCTAGTACTATTCGTTAAATCATCAACAATGGTTGCTGTCATTAAAGATTCCAGAATCCCAACCACTGCAATCGCAGCAGAATATGGTAAAATAATAAAGAATGTTTCTAAAGTTAGTGGAATATTAGGAACTAAAAACAATGGCAGGGTTTGTGGAAGCTGCCCCATATCACCGACCGTTCTCAGATCTAAATCTAGAAAAATAGTTAAAACAGTGAGTAAAACGATACATAAAAGTGGGGATGGTATAATTTTTATATATCTTGGCATTACATAAATTATTAACAATCCGGCGGCTACCATGAGGTAAGTCAAATTTGGCACATCAATTAATTCTGGTAGTTGAGCTAGAAAGATTAAAATTGCAAGGGCATTAACAAACCCGATGATGACTGACCGGGACACAAACTTCATTAATGAACCAAGCTTAAACAGTCCTATCCCTATCTGTAAAACTCCTACCAATACGGTAGCTGCTAGCAAATACTCCAGCCCATGATCTTTAACCAGAGAGACCATTAAAACAGCAGTAGCGGCTGTAGCGGCTGAAATCATGCCAGGTCGTCCACCAACAATGGAGGTTATAACGGCTATTGAAAATGAAGCATAGAGCCCTACCCTTGGATCCACCCCAGCTATAATAGAAAAAGCAATGGCTTCAGGTATGAGTGCTAGAGCAACCACCAATCCTGCAAGCACATCGCCCCGAATATTAACAATCCAATCTTTAAAAAAATTATTTTTGAACAAAATATCCCCAACTTTTTAGATGTACTGTCTATTAAACAATTGAAATATCACGCTTTTAGATAGAAAAGTCAGTGTTGGTTTGGAGGGGCAGATATGCATAAAATGCATAATAAACAAGAGAAAGAACCTATCTCCTCAAAAGGAACAGAAGAAACCATTTGTCACATTACCAATGAGCTACTTAAATTGTTAAAAGTATATTCAGATTATGGAGCGGTTCAGTTATGAAACTTTCGTTTATTTATCTAGATTTTCCATTTTGGAGATCCGAAATATCAAAAATTGCTCTCTATATAAAAAAAATAGAGTTCGAGAATCGAGTTATTATGCCAGAGGAATTCAAGCGCGTGAAAGAAAATGGTCGGCTAGATGATGGCACCCCCATTCCCCACCATCAACTACCTTGCCTTTTGGTAGACGGGCATCCGCTTGCGCAAACGGGTGCAATAGCAAGGTTTTGCGGAAAGCTCTCTGGGCTATACCCCAAACACAATGATTTACTTGCTGCTAAAATTGACCAGTTCATAGATCTTGCAACCGACATCACAGTTTTAGTAGCCAATACCGGTCGAGATGACAGCGAGGAAGAAAAACAGCGTAAACGAGGAGAGCTTGTCAACGGCGACCTTAAGAAGAAACTAAATATCCTAGAGAATAATATAGAAATTAATAACGACTGGATAATTGGACCTCGTATGGGGCTCGAAGATATTACTGTATGGAGATTGTTGGGTTGGCTTTCTTCCGGAGCAGTAGATGGTATTCCAACAACTATTATTAACCAATATCCAAAAATACAGAAAGTTTGCCTAGCTGTGGATAACCAGCCAGTTATACAGGACTGGATCAAACTCACATATAAAGAAGGCTATGTGAGAGGCAATTACCTGTAAGCTTTTATCCCTTGTGTTTTACAAGACTTTATTTGGGAGATATGCAGCCCAGGAGACATTTGACCTGTAAATAGCACTTGCCATCAATCTATTTGGCTTCACACGACGTAAAAACGTAGGGATATAGTTAGTACATTTTTACATGGTCAACCCAATATTAAACGTAGATTTCTGGATAGTAAGAACTGTGCAATACTCAATTGCCACTTGTAAGTGGACGCAGAGAACTTTGGCATACTAGTTAGAGATTTATAAAAAAATGGCAGGAGGCAGAGTTATGGGTAGCGTGCTTATAGAAAATATAGCCGCCGATAGTTTTTATATGATCTTTAGTTTCATCCACAAAACTTCAAATATCACGATAGATATTAAAGAAAAGTATGACGGAGGAATAGTTTGTCTTACACAAAATCAATTCGATAGACTATTAGTAACAGACAACGACTGTAACTGGATTGAAAACTGGGAAAAACTTCAAGATTTAGGAAAATTCATAAGCAGAGAATTTTCTGGCTTAGAAAGCCTTTTAAAGGTTTCCGGTTTTGAATATTTTTTACCCTTTTTAGACGAGTTAGAAAATTATGATATCTCTAATTTCGAATTAATCGACTGGTTTTCAGAATTTGGTTTTAAAGAACAGGGGATTTGTTATGAAATTGTCGGTGGTTTGAAAGTACTACCATTTAATGGTATTTCTAGTACTGCTCGTTTAAAGAGATATCATACCCCAAGTCTAAAAATGATTTGGAACGGTGAATAAAAAATATTTATTATTTAGGAAGCATATGAAACGCCTTTTTATAACTTCTAAAATAGATAACATAAAGCTAGCCGTTGAAGAGTTTGGAAACCCCATTGGATCTCCTATTTTATTGATACATGGTTTTGCCCAATCTTACTGGTGCTGGAAGAAGCAATTTTTTTCTACCTGTTTAAAGGACTTTCGGATTATTAGTTTCGACCTCAGAGGACACGGCCGCTCAGAAAAGCCTATTAAAGGTATGTCCTACTTAGATAGCAGGCTCTGGGCTTCAGATATTGCATCTATTATTGATACTCTACAACTGACACGGCCTATAATTGTCGCTTGGTCATATTCAGGTCTAGTTGTATGTGACTATTTAAGACACTATGGTGATTCTCTTTTGGGGGGAATTAATTTTGTATCCGCGAGGACAAAAATTGGCACCCATGCCGCCAAAAGAATGTCTGGGAGTTTGTTTCTAGAACTAGCACCGGGTTTTTGTTCGAAAAACTCCAAGGATAGAACCATTTCAGTTGAAAGATTTTTAGACAATTTAACAGAGTGTAAAATAGCAGACCCTGATTTTTACGAAATGCTAGGATATAATTTAACAGTACCAGTTGAAGTGTGCCAAGCCTTACTGCAAAGATCAGTGGATAATGATGACATAGTTTCAAATCTAAAGACCCCTACCCTTATTACTCACGGAGACAAAGACACCTCAGTATTGTTGTCTATGGCGAAGCATAACCACTCATTAATACCGGAATCTCAACTATCCGTATACAAGGAAACCGGACATGCGCCCTTCTATGAAAAACCAGAGAGATTTAACCTAGAGCTTGCTAGATTTGTGACCGATTGTTTTGGATCGTAACTACATCGTTCGGTTCTTGAAATAAGTATCTTTATGCAAGATCAAACCGTCTTTAAATGTTAGAATGTCGCAGCTTAAAACCTCTTGATCCTCCCCCGACTTCAATCGAGCCGTTCTATAAAACTCGCAATATGCCTTATTTCCTGAAATCGTAAGTTGCTCTGTTCTCCAATTAACAAATTCAACGCTATCAAAAAGCCCCTGGAATACCGAACGAACTGTTTCCTTACCTTCGAATCGTGTTCCAAAAACATCTGGCCCACTTCCATGATCAAAAATACAATCCTCCGAGAAAAATGTCATGACTAGATCAGCATCATTCTTATTGAATGCATCGCCAATTTCATTCAATAGCTCGACGGTTATCAATTTCTCAGAATTTTTTTCCATAATTCAATACCTTACTCAGGATAGACCCAGATGTTAAACTAAACGGTAACTTTCTCTATTTATTTATATGGTAATTTCAACATAAAGAAATTTTCTTATGTACACTCAAAATTGTTTGGCTTGTCAAATAAATTGTCAATATCAAATATAAATAGTTTTACCTTCCTTAACTGAATAATGTTGAAGCAAACTCTTTTTCATTTTAAAGTTGACGTTGATATGTCTAATGATAAGTCCTTAGGCGTAACACAATTTTTTTGAAATGGATCACTTAATGACAAAGCCGCACATAGCTCAAAAGTCCCCTTTCCCCACTCAAGTTGAAGAAGGAAAGTCTTATTCTTGGTGCACCTGTGGTAAAAGTGCTAAACAACCTTTTTGTGATGGTGCTCATAAAGGGTCCGAATTTGTCCCTCTTCGATATAAAGCAGCAGAAACCACTCAGGTTTTCTTTTGTGGTTGCAAGTACAGTGAGAATGGGGCGTTATGCGACGGTTCTCATTCAAAATTGTGAACGGTTAACTCTGAAAAATAGAAACCTCCACAGTCTTACCCCCCCTGATTGGGGAGCACCAATGAACAACCCGAGAAACAATTTAAAGAACAGTGGTGAAATTTCTAAACATTTAGCGCGTTTTACTTTCGCCATGATGCAACCTTTCTTGGCTGCATTTTTGTTATTGACCGCCCATACATGACATAAGTCAAAGAAACGATGCCCTCTTGAGGGACCAAGGACGGTTCATGAAACTTAATAGTTGCTTACTATTGTTGTGTATTTTGAAAGTGCCATTCCAATGTCGACTAATACCTTACTAGTGCTTTTAGGTAATCAGCTATTCTCCATCGAAGAGATCAAAGAGAATCAGTTTGATGCTATTTTTATGGCAGAAGATTACGGTCTTTGTACTTATGAGAAACATCACAAACTAAAAATTCTAATGTTTTTGGCTGCTATGAGGGAAAAACGGGATGAATTAATCGCTAATAATTTTATGATCGAATATCAGGACTTAGAACGAAGTGGTTTTGAGATTTCATACGAGGATAGATTATTAAATTACGTCAAAGAAAATAATATAACCGAAGTAAAAATGTTTGAAATCGAAGATAAAGATTTCGAACACAAACTGACTGCTTGTTTGGCCGATAATAAAATACCGTTAACATTTATGAAGTCGCCAATGTTTTTATTGGAGCGTGATGACTTTATGAAATTATGCGGGGAATCCTCTACTTTAAGAATGGCAACTTTTTATAAAAACGTTCGAAAGAAACTTAATATTTTAGTAGACGAAAATCAGAAACCAATCAAAGGGAAATGGTCTTTTGATGAAGAGAACCGGAAGAAAATACCAAAAGGTCACCCAATACCAAACTTATATAAACCACAAACATCAAAGTATATTGGAGATATTAAGAACCTAATCACTAAAAAGTTTAGCGATCATCCAGGGAATACAAATAATATATGGATGCCGCTTAACCGCGATGATGCACTTGCTAATATTGATTATTTTTTAAGAATTAAATTCAAAACATTTGGTGATTATGAGGATGCCATTCTTAAAGAGGACAACTTTTTATTTCATAGCGGAATTAGTGCATCGCTAAATATGGGGCTCATAACACCGGCTGATGTGCTTACTAAAGTTTTTGATTATGTGAAAGTTCGAGATATACCAATTAATTCTCTGGAAGGATTTGTGCGACAAGTCGCAGGTTGGCGTGAATTTATTCGGGGCACTTACCAAAAGTATGGAACAAAGCAATTAGAAAGCAATTATTTTGGTTTCTCCCGTAATCTTAAGAAGAGTTGGTATGACGGAACTACCGGCATCGATCCTCTCGATGATGCTATAGTTTTTTCTAAGGATTTTGGGTACACGCATCATATCAATCGGCTAATGGTAATTGCAAATATCATGACGCTTTGCGAGGTTAGTCCTAAAATCGTTTATAAATGGTTTATGGAAATGTATGTAGACTCATCGGAATGGGTTATGGTCCCCAATGTTTTTGGCATGGGCACATTTGCCGACGGTGGTATTTTTTCGACCAAGCCTTATATTTGTGGCTCAAATTACATTTTGAAAATGAGTAATTATAAAAAAGGGAACTGGTGTAATATAGTCGATGGTCTGTACTGGCTTTTCATCAGCCGGAATATAGAAAAGTTAAAAGGGAACCCAAGGCTTCCATTCATTAGAAAAACACTCGAAAATATGGATGAGAGCAGAAAAAAGCTAATTTTTAGCCACGCCGAAGCCTTTATTGCACTTCATTGTGATTAGAATGACTATATTTAAAACAACAACACCCTATTTAGCTCAAAAATTTATTCGCGAAAAATTCAATATGAGCAATTGACTGCCTTAAATACCCCCTAATGGTGCATAACTACGGGGTAGTCGTGCCGTTCAAAAGAACCGGCGGACATCAGAACACTAGAGGTTATTGTGTTTACGTAAACTTAACAATTTAATCGGAAACTCTTACATCATTTTTAAATACGCCGGAATGCCATTTTTTTATTTGCCCATACTTAGTTTTTGTGTCCCAACGCCCATTTCTTTTCCCGTCTTTATATCTTCCCCTATATTTTAATTGACCGTCATAATAATAACCGACCCAGATACCATCTTTTCGACCATTTTTATAACCACCTTTAAAGTTTAATTGACCGTTTGAATGAAAATTTAAAACATCCCCGTCATAAGGTTCATTATCTACTTTACTGTACGCAACCCCATTTCGCTGGGTGAGTTTCTCACTAGAGACTGCTTGTGCTAGTAATGGGTTATTAGAGACTACCCATACAATACTGATAGTAACGATAATTTTTTGTAAAAAAGCCACTTGGAGCCTTACCTTTTAAGTTAATATTTAATTTGCACGTTCGAAAATAAATTAAAAATGCATCATATTCGAAAAAGAAAAATCTCTTTTATAGAATAACGTCAAAACATTCAATTAGCTACAACATTCAAAATTAAGGTTCACAAAATCACTGGGCATCATAAATAGAAAGAGTTCTGTTACAACACATTTGATCGTTACAATGAAGGGAGCTCGCATTTACAGTCAAGTTCCAATAAATTTATTATCAAATTTCCTTAAGGAATTGAAAAGGAATCGTATTTTGTATATACATTAGTAAAATATTATTTCAAATTTTCAACAAAAATTTAATCTAACAATTCATAGAGAATAAATATCAAACTATAGCGAGTTTATATCAATGGAGTAACCAGCACCCCTGACAGTTCGTAGAATATTTACGGCATCACCTTTATTGAGAGCAGTCCGCAATCGTTTTATGTGAACATCGACTGTTCTCTTATCAACATTAGCTTTCATCCCCCATATCTCGCTCATCAAAACCTCCCTTGAAACAACATGAGTCGGCTGTTCCAATAAACGCTTTAAAATTCTATAACATTTAGGGGTTAGATGAAGTGGAACCCCATCTCTTGTTACCCGATAACTTCTTGCATTCAGAATCAGGCCTGCATACTCAAAAATCTCCCGTTCAGGTTTATCTACTTGGGGAGGCATAAGCGCTTCGAGTTTAACTCTGAGGTCATCAATAGAAAAAGGGGAAACTAAACAGTCATTCGCCGTTTTTTCTACCACAACAGCTACATCCCCTTCCTCAAAATCCGACGCAATTAAAAGGCTCGGAATATCAATGTTAAATGGTTTTTCTCTTAGGTCTCTGGATAATTTTAGACTAGAGGGTTCATCCGCTGTTGCGCCTACTATTATGACATCCGGTCTGACGGTCTTAATAGTATCTAAAATAGTATCTCGTTCGGTTAGTATGGCTACATCATACCCCCAGTCTCTTATTAACTTCTGAAAACCTTCTGCTGCCTTTTCTGACTTTTGGGTAATTAAAATTGACGGCACAAATTGCTCCTTAAACTCACAATTATGTATTTTCCACATAATAAACAGGTACTTAAATAGAAGTTGCGTAACATTTTTTTTTCTAGCTTGTCTAGTGCCAACTGATAATTATTATCATTCCAATATTGACGTAACAATTTTTTGCAAACAATCAATAGCAAAAATGATACCAATTTTATTATGTTATTTTTAATAGTAGTTTTGGAACACGAATTTAAAAAAATATCGCTTTACCTAATGGCTTCAGGAAAAAGAGAAAAGCCTTTTCCTACGACCTAGCTTAATAAACACCAAACGTTTGCCCAAAGAATAAGCATACCCATTTTAGTTTGGCTATAAATTAATCAATCATCTCCATCAACTTATTTAGTTCAAATTCAGCAAACCCCATCTGACATATCTCAATAAAACACAAGTATTGCTATATTTCACCCTAACTATAAAAACTATTTTGATTGCTAAATCACTTCTCTGAATTATAATTGCGCTTATGCAAGAAAAACCTCTTACTATTAGTGATATCTACGTTCCTATTAAGCGACGTTCAACCCTCAATCAGGAGACTGTTGATTCACTTGCTGAGGCAATTTTGGAAGAAGGACAAAAAGTTCCAATTCAAGTCCGACAAGATGGTGCGAGGCTCGTTTTAATAGAGGGTCTTCATCGACTGGAGGCATGCAGAGCTCTAGGGGAAAGTTCTATAATGGGAATACTTGTGCGAGCTCGACTTCACTAATTCTTGAGTTCCATATAACAATGATGATGGCAACGGAATACGAGCAAAAATATCCTCATTTAAGCCAAATCGGCCTCATTACGCCCTTAGAAACTGAAATTCCCGCCAGGTCCCGCTGGACATCATCTTCTGAACAAATTAAGAGTTGGTCAATTGAGATGAATATATCTTCCCAAGTATAATCAGGCGCAATCTTTCGGAAAGAACTTTTCTTTTTATATGTATATTCAATATAGCGCATATCCTGACTAAAGCTTGGAACATCATATAAACTATCACCATTCATAAAAGGCAAGACCGCCTCATCGATTCTCAACTGAATCAGTTTCATTCTCACTTCCTCAAAACCTTTTGTATATATATAATACTCAATAGATAAAAACTCTTTGCTTTTAATTTAATCTCAAAGGTTACATCCGTTCCTTAATTTAACAAAAAATCAACCCCATTATAATAGTATCCTTAAGGAGTTTAAAAATCCGGACACTAGTTCTTGGCCTCATAAGTGAAACTTAATAGATCTGTTTTGGACAAATCAGGTCTCCTCTAAATTCTTTATTTTCAAATTTACGAAACCTGGCAGTCAATTGAATAAAACGGTGGAGATTGCCGTCGCCCCGAAAAGATGAAGAGCTAAACCTTACTTTGTCGGGATCTAATAACAATTTAATTGAATGACGGTAAATATTGCACTGCACTACAATAACTTACTTTTTTAGTGGTTTCAGAAATAGTCTCAAAGAGAGAATTGATAGAAAAAGCCCCAGAAGCTAGTGATGATTACCTTTTGAAAAATGTTACGAAACTGTTTCGATACTGAGCTCAAGAAATTAATATAATAAGAAGGTTAAAAAAAATACACTGTTCATAAAGAAGTTTAACTTATTGAATTACTGGCTCTCTTCATTCAAATTGGATCCCTTAAATGGAAAGATATTAAAGCTTAACCGATAGCATCAAGGGACTTCAGAATTAGAAAAATAATTAATCGCCAAAGCTTTGTGGGTCATATTAAATAGACAACGCAAGGTCAAAAAAAGCCAAGGTGCTATCCTTGGCTCTCTTTAATAAAACATTCTAACTTAGTTGATTAATCTTTAATTATTTCAGATAGGTTGGCTTCATTGCTTGTGCATCTCCCCAAATTTTAAATCCTTTTCGGTAGGCAAAGTAACTATCGGCAAATTCCTTAAATAAAGCATCTTTTTTTGATTCCTCAGCGACGACCTCATTCCAAGCTTTCTCAAAAACTGCTAGCTGCTCATCCTTCCAACGGTGAATTTTTACGCCATGCTTATTTTTCATGGTAGCCATCGCACCAAATTGTTTTGAGTCTGCATCAGCATGAGTGTAAATAATTTGGGTCATTGCCGCACTGCGTATCATTTCTTGATAAGCTTTTGGCAAATTATCGAACTTAGTCTTATTCATCAAGAACTCGGAAACCGATGACTGCTGATGCCAACCAGGAAAATAATTATTCTTAGCTATTTGATAAAATCCATATTTAATATCATTTGTAGGCATTGAGTACTCGGTTGAATCGATTACCCCACGTTCAAGAGCGGGATAGATATCAGCCCCTGCCAATAGTTGGGTCGAAACGCCTATCTTTGACATAACCTTTGCACCAAGACCAAAGAAACGCATTTTCATACCCTTTAGCTGGTTTAAATCAGTGATAGGTTTCTTGAACCAACCCGAGGTTTCTGCACCATGTGAGAAGGCATCAAGGGCATAAAGATCATGCTTTGCATAAACCCTATCGCGGATAGCATTGCCACCACCCATCCATTTCCAAGATAAAAACTCGCTTATTTGCGGGCCGAAAGGAACTGTAGTCATAAAAGCCAGTCCTGGATATTTTCCAGCATGGTACCCTGGCGTGGTCCAAGCGGAATCTATGGCCCCCTTGGACGCAGCATCAAATGTTTCCAATGCAGGAACCAAAGCCCCAGGGTCAAAAAACTTAATTTTAAATTTACCTTCGGACATTGTGTTTACGCTGTTAACGAAACGAACCCCAGATTCACCAGCATTTGGAACTTGAGTTCCCCATGCACTCTGCATTTTCCATTTCACTTTCTTCGCTGCTGATGCATCCCCACTGCTTGCGAATATCGCAGCACCAACTATTGAACTAATTGCCAAAGTTTTCAGCATATTTTGTGCTGTCATAACAATCCTCCCATTAGCGCGACAGATAGACGCCAACCGTTACCCATGGCGCTTTAATAGATACGTTATCATAACGCCATAAAAAAAACATCTAAAGTTCATATATAACCTCAGATATGATCAAAAATAACTGAATTACAATAATTCGCCGAGTTAGCTTAGCCATAATGGTTAAAAATTCTTTTCCAACACGCCCTCTCCCCCTTCTTAATAAATATGCTAAACTCCCACAGATCATTGCACAAATGGCCTAACTTCTTACTAGAATGGAATTTCTATCGTGGTGGAAAAAACAGACATACTTATCCTTAACGGCCCAAATTTAAATATGTTAGGCGTAAGAGAACCAGATATTTACGGCCATGAAAGCTTAAATGATGTGGAGCATATGTGCCGTGACCGTGCCCAATTGCTTAAAATGAGCATAGACTTCAGACAATCAAATTTTGAAGGCGAGTTGGTCACCATAATTCAAAAGGCTCGCGATAATGCGCGTGGCATTATTATAAACCCAGCGGCATATACACACACATCGGTAGCCATACAAGACGCTTTAAAATTAGCCGAACTACCAGTAGTCGAATTACATCTATCTAACCCCCATGCAAGAGAACCATTTCGTCATAATTCCTATGTCTCTCCTGTAGCTGCAGGAATTATTTGCGGCTTTGGGTCGTTTGGTTACATTCTAGCGATTGACGCGATAGCACGACTCATTGATTCTAAATAGATAAATTAACAATAGGAGAAGTTAATTGGCCCAAGATATTGATGCCAAACTAGTCCGTAAATTGGCGGGCCTACTTGACGAAACAGGATTAGGTGAACTCGAATACTCCATCGATAATTGGAAAATCCGGGTTGCCAAACCAACCATTACATCACCTACGCTCAATCAAGATATTCCAAATATGTTAGAGATAAATACAGGCGGGCCCGCGTTAGAGAAAAAAATTAACCCAGGCCTCGAGACCTTAACATCGCCGATGGTTGGTACAGCCTACTTGACACCTGACCCCGACTCTTCCCCCTTTGTAGATATTGGCCGTAGCGTAAAAGAAGGTGACATAGTTCTAATTATTGAGGCGATGAAGGTGATGAACCCGATTCCAGCACATCGAAGCGGCACTGTAAGGCAAATCCTAATAGCGTCCGGGGATCCATTAGAATTTGGACAACCTATCATGGTAATAGACTGATAATTTAAAATTTTAAAAATGGAATTATATTAGTAATGTTCGAAAAAATATTAATTGCTAATAGAGGAGATATAGCTCTCAGAATTCATAGAGCTTGTCGCGAAATGGGAATAAAAACAGTAGCAGTTCATTCAACTGCAGACTCCGGAGCCATGAATGTCAGACTAGCAGACGAAAGTGTTTGTATTGGTCCTCCACCATCTAATGATAGCTATCTCAATATCCCTGCTATTCTATCAGCTGCAGCTGTCACAGGTGCAGATGCCATCCATCCTGGAGTTGGTTTTTTATCTGAAAATCCTGATTTTGCGGAAATTGTTCAGGAACATGGCCTAACCTTCATTGGCCCCAAACCAGAGCATATCAGAACGATGGGAGATAAAATTGAAGCTAAAAAAACTGCTTTAGCACTAGGCCTTCCATGCATCCCTGGTTCTGAAAATGCCATAGAATCCCTAGATGATGCTATCGATATAGCCAAAGAGATTGGTTTCCCAGTGTTGATTAAAGCATCGGCTGGGGGTGGAGGTAGGGGGATGCAATTGGCACTTGAGCAGAAAGATTTAGCCAAGGCTATTAATCTAGCCCAATCAGAAGCTCAAGCTGCTTTTGGTTCATCAGACGTTTACATAGAAAAGTATTTAGCTAATCCACGCCATATAGAAATTCAAATTGTTGGAGATCAACACGGAAATGTTATCCATTTAGGTGAAAGAGACTGTTCGCTTCAACGACGACACCAGAAGATACTCGAAGAGACACCATCCCCAGCATTGAATGGGAAGACACGGCTTTTAGCAGGTCAATTGGCAGCCGAGTCAATGCAAAAATTTGGTTATGAGAGTCTAGGAACTATTGAGTTTTTATATGAAAATGGAAAATTTTTCTTCATAGAAATGAATACGAGGCTCCAAGTCGAACACCCCATAACAGAAATGGTAACTGGAATTGACTTAGTTAGAAAACAAATACAGATTAGTGCTGGAATGCCTATGGACCTTGTTCAGGAAGATATCGTATTCACTGGCCATTCAATAGAATGCAGGATTAATGCAGAGGATCCTGTGAGTTTTAGGCCTTCTCCAGGAAAAATAAGCGATTATCATGCTCCAGGAGGGCTTGGCGTTAGGATCGACTCTGCCTTATATGCTGGCTACGAAATCCCTCCCTATTATGATAGCTTGGTAGCTAAACTGATAATACATGGAAAAAACCGCAACGAGTGCCTTCTAAGATTAAGTCGGGCTTTGGATGAGTTTGTCATAGGTAACATCGAGACGACGATACCGCTCCATCAGAAACTACTTATGTCGTCAGAGTTTTTAGATGGAGAGTATAATATCAACTGGTTAGAGAGCAAATTTCTGGCCTCCTAAACAACGAACTTAAATCAATCAAACAGACTAATTAGATAATTGGCCATGATCACTCCACAGATTTTACTAGATGCATATCGTGCCGGAATTTTTCCAATGGCCGAAGGAAGCGCTAGTGATGAAATATTCTTTGTTGACCCTGAGCAACGCGGGGTTATGCCTATAAGAACATTTCATACTCCAAGAAAAGTGAAAAAAATAATTAAAAAACAAATTTTTGACGTCACCTATGACACCACTTTCAAAGCAGTGCTGGACGGATGCGCTGCTACTGGAAAAAAAAATCGACTGAATACGTGGATAAATTTAGAAATCAAACAGCTTTACCTTGCCTTATTTAAGCAAGGGGCCTGCCATAGTGTAGAAGTTTGGTTAGAGGGGGATTTAGTTGGTGGGCTTTACGGGGTATCTTTAGGAGGAGTATTTTTTGGCGAAAGTATGTTCAGTACTATTTCTGGTGCAAGTAAAGTCGCTCTAGTCTACTTGGTTGCAAAACTGCAAATGGGGGGATTTACATTACTAGACATTCAATTCAATACCGAACACCTGACGCAATTTGGCGCTTTAGAAATTACTAGAGAAGAATATCGTCGGCGATTAGAAGCGGCTCTTAAAAAAAGAGGGGAATTCAGTAGTTATTCAGAAGACTTCGACTGGATAAGCCGTTTTTTACAATCCAATACCCACACGTCATAAACAGGGTGCTCTAGGCTACTAAGGCCAGGACTAGAAGCAAACATCCAACCCTTGTATAATTCAGTAGCATTCTCGCCTAACTTTAAATCAGTAATTTCTAAAAAAGCAGCTTTTTCAGGAGGCTCTGTTGGAGGTTTCTTCCTGCAGGCTCTCACTTTTATATTCAACGTACCAAAATAACCAACCTTATCTACCTCAATTTCAAATTTAGAAACTCTAGCCGTGATTTTGTCTAGTCCTTGCAATACGACCACAGACATAACCTGCCACGGATTTGAATGCATAACCGTTGATTGGCTATATGCTGGTGGAGGGTGAAGAAGAAGCAAAACTATTAAGAAAATCGAACTAAGCCACAATCTTGCAACCAGGCAGCAATCTATAAAAATTACAGAATGAGTTCTACTCATTTCCCTCAACGATTGCTGTCCTTATCTTCCGCCGTAGAAAACATAAACTTACCAAGAAGGCGTGAGATATCTACAGCATCCTGAGAGAACTCTAAAATATCACCGGGCTCTAGTTCGTCTGGGCTTCCTCCCGGAATAAGCTCTATAAAGTTACCACCCAGTAATCCCTCACTTCCAACCACGGCTACCGTATCGACGGGGAATTTATATGCACTGAATACGTCAAATTTAATTTTCGCTTTGAAGGTATTCTCATCAAGGTCTACACTGACCACCTCACCTACTGGGACCCCACTTACGCGAACATCGTTTCCAATTTTTAAACTCCCAATCCTATTAAATTCTGCTATCATTTGATAAACAGCTCCACCGCCATTACCTACAGTCTTGAGGGTTATAATTAAAAATAAAGTAGCTGCGGCTAAAACGACTACACCCAAAGCGGTTTCAATTAAATTTCTTCGCATCGCTACTTTCATTCCTTAAAGATTTTCACCGTAAGCCTTAAACCCTAAATCAGCCAAGTAACAAAGACTAGTGTTTAATAGATACCGCGCACCACGCATTGACACCGTTAAGTTAGCCACTCATAAACAATGTGTAATATTGTAAAAAAGAGCACTGTAACCGCAAATTGTATTTCTGTTAAGAGTGGGATGAGGCTTAATTAAAATTCTTTATTTCTGCCTCAAGTCAGGAAATACAAGTTATAATCGCAATAAAAACAATTGAAAAAAATACTTTTCAGATTGTATGCCAATAAAAATACCGAACTATTCAATTAATAAAACTTTTAATAAATTTTTTGCATAAAATTTAAATATTCTTCTTGCCTGACGTGCACTATATTCGGTATCATCGTCATCCTGATATACTAGATATTGATAGATTAAATTTAATATAGAATTGTTACGATGGAACGGAGTCAAGACCAATGGAAATCAAGCGTCGGTTTACAACAACAGATGGAGGCCCCTACGCCGAAGTCGATTTTCACACCGTAACTAGTGAAATTCGCAACCCTAATGGGTCAGTTGTGTTTAAAAATGACGCAGTTGAGGTGCCAAGTGACTGGTCTCAGGTGGCCTCTGATATTATAGCTCAAAAATATTTCCGTAAGGCTGGGATTCCTGCGGTAAGCCGTCCTGTTGAAGAGGATAATGTTCCTGCTTGGTTATGGAGACATGAGCCAGATCACGAGGCAATCCAGGCGTTACCAGAAGATTCAAGATCGAGAGGAGAAACCAGCGCAAGGGAAGTTTTTCATCGTTTAGCAGGAACATGGACTTATTGGGGTTGGAAAGGAGGTTATTTCGGAAATGAAGACGATGCCAGGTCATATTATGATGAGATGACTTTTATGCTTTGTAGGCAAATGGCAGCACCTAACTCACCGCAATGGTTCAACACAGGATTACACTGGGCATACGGAATAGATGGTCCTGCCCAAGGACATCACTACGTCGACTACCAAACAGGAAAACTAACGCGTTCAAAGTCAGCTTATGAACATCCTCAACCCCACGCCTGTTTCATCCAAGGCGTAAATGATGATTTGGTTAATGAAGGTGGCATTATGGACCTTTGGGTCCGTGAAGCACGTCTCTTTAAATATGGATCAGGAACTGGCTCTAATTTCTCAAAGTTGAGAGGGTCTGGAGAATCGCTGTCCGGAGGAGGACAATCGTCTGGGCTTATGAGTTTTTTAAAAATAGGTGATAGAGCTGCTGGAGCTATAAAATCTGGAGGCACAACCCGTCGAGCGGCAAAAATGGTGACGGTAGATATCGATCACCCAGATATTGGTCAATATATAGATTGGAAGGTAATCGAAGAACAAAAAGTGGCGGCACTTGTAGCAGGCTCTAAACTTGCTAGCCAGCATATGAGCAAAGTAATGCAAGCTTGTTCTGAATGGGATGGCGCAGATAATGATTCTCGCTTTGACCCAAAACAAAATAAGACGCTTAAGGGAGCTATCATCCAAGCCCGGAAAGCGATGATCCCTGAAAATTATATCCAACGCGTCATTCAATTTGCCCAACAGGGGTATAACGAGATAGAATTTAAAACGTATGATACCGATTGGGACTCGGAAGCCTATCTTACGGTGTCTGGACAGAACTCAAACAACTCCGTGCGGGTAAGTAAGGAGTTTTTAGAAGCAGTTGAGAATGGGGGTTCCTGGAACCTTATTCAAAGAACTGATGGTAAGGTTTGCGAAACAGTTGATGCTCGTGATTTATGGAACAAAATATCACATGCAGCTTGGGCATGTGCAGACCCGGGGCTTCAATACGACACAACCATAAATGAATGGCATACGTGCCCAGAAGGAGGTAGAATCGATGCCTCGAACCCCTGTTCAGAATATATGTTTTTAGACGACACGGCATGTAATCTCGCATCAATGAACCTGATGAAATTTAGGCATGAGAATGGCGACTTTAATATCCAAGACTTTGAGCATGCCACCCGATTGTGGACTATAACTTTAGAAGTAGCAGTCATGATGGCACAATTTCCATCTAAAGAAATAGCAGTGCGATCGTATGATTACAGAACGCTGGGTCTTGGTTACGCAAATATCGGCGGCTTATTAATGGCTGCAGGTTATTCCTATGACAGTGATGAGGGAAGAGAAATTTGTGGCGCCATAACAGCCATAATGACAGGTATTTCATATAGCACTTCTGCAGAGATGGCTGGCGAACTTGGACCATTTAAAAAATATAAAGAAAATGCTGCGCACATGCTTCGCGTTATTAGCAATCACCGTAACGCGGCTTATGGAGGCATCTCGGAATATAAGGACCTTACTGTCACTCCTGTAGCATTGAATGCAAAAAATTGTCCAGATCCTGAGCTATCCAAAGCGGCACAAGGGGCATGGGACAGCGCTCTAGATTTGGGCAGAAAGAATGGTTTTAGAAACGCGCAGGCTACAGTTATTGCACCAACTGGTACAATTGGGCTGGTTATGGATTGTGACACAACGGGCATTGAACCTGATTTTGCAATTGTTAAATTTAAAAAACTAGCAGGCGGCGGATACTTCAAAATTATTAATCAAATAGTTCCTGAAGCTCTTGCAAGCTTAGGCTATGGTGAATCTCACGTAAGTGACATAATTAATTATGCCGTTGGCCATGGTAGTCTTGTTGGTTCGACAGCTATCACCCACAATGATTTAAAAGCTAAGGGCTTTGGTCCCGCAGAAATTGAACTTGTTGAAACCGCTGTAGCGAACGCCTTTGATATCAAGTTTGTCTTCAACAAATGGTCGTTAGGCGAGGATTTCTGTAAAAATGTCCTGGGTTTCACAGACGAGCAATTGAATGATGTATCCTTTGACATGCTTATCGCCCTTGGTTTTTCAAGACCCGAGATAGAAGCTACCAATACATTTGTCTGTGGTGCAATGACACTGGAGGGAGCACCGCACATAAAGGAAGATCATCTTCCTATTTTTGATTGCGCAAATATTTGTGGACGAATTGGAACGCGTTTTCTATCGGCGGAAAGTCATATCCATATGATGGCAGCAGCACAACCATTTATATCAGGCGCTATATCCAAAACAATCAATATGCCTAATAGCGCTAGCGTTGAGGATTGCGCCAATGCATACATGTTGTCATGGAAATTAGCGATAAAAGCTAATGCACTCTACAGAGATGGATCAAAATTAAGCCAACCATTGGCATCAAGCCTTGTAGATGACGAAGACCTGGATGAATTCATGGAGGCGCCAGCTGCCGCTAAGGCCCCCGTAGTGGCAGAAAAGATAATTGAGAGGGTCGTAGAGAAAGTAGTGGAAGCTCGCCAGAAAGCAGGTAGAGCAAGACTTCCTCATCGCCGTAAAGGTTATACACAAAAAGCTGTCGTAGGAGGACATAAAGTCTATCTAAGGACTGGGGAATATGAAGACGGTAGCCTTGGTGAAATCTTTATTGATATGCATAAAGAAGGCGCAGCATTTAGGTCCCTTATGAATAGCTTTGCAATAGCTGTCTCCATTGGCCTTCAATATGGTGTGCCATTAGAGGAATATGTCGACTCGTTCACCTTCACCCGGTTTGAGCCCTCTGGCATGGTAACTGGTAATGATGCAATAAAGATGGCCACATCAATTCTAGACTACTTATTTAGAGAAGTGGCCATATCTTATCTCGATCGCGATGACCTTAGCCATGCTGATAAAGACGACTTATTACCTGACACTATTGGTGATGGGGATACAGAATCGCTGGATGTTGAGCAATTCAACAAAATAGCCAGCAGAGGATACGTAAGAAATAATATAGTTGTACTTAACGGTGGAGCTGGTTCAGCTACTGGTACTGACGGGGTTAATTCAGCGATCGCTATGACCGAAGCACAGACCACAGGAACTACTAATCAGGCAACCATGAGTGTTCAATCCAGCAATTCTAATGGGCGCTCTAAGAAAGTCGCAGTGAGCGAGACTGTTATGGATCAAGTGGACCTGAAACTCGCTAAAATTAGGGAAGCTCGAATAAAAGGCTATGAAGGGGAAGCTTGCCAAGAATGCGGTAATTTCACACTTGTTCGCAACGGAACATGCATGAAATGTGATACATGCGGCAGCACTAGTGGTTGTAGTTGAAAAACAGTTAACCAACATAAACGGCAGGCTATAAATAACTATCGCTATCCTGCCGTTGGTATGTTTAATTTTTTTGGACCACAGTGACAGCTGCAAGAAACTCGACTTGATAGATAGCGGAATAAAAAAGATTCGCGACCTTTAAAGCAAGCAATTTTCTGCTAGTATGGGCAAGATCACCCCTTCTGTTGTAATCCAGCATAGTCCTGAACTTGAGAAATCCTTGAGATAGCCTTGTTCACTATCTATTCTATCTAAGGTTCATAAATAAATGCTAACCACCATGGTGGCCATACGATTCTGTTATGATATTTTTTAATCTAACAATTCCAGCAAATTTGCATTAAGGTCACAAGGAACGGGAGCGCCATGATACAAACCACGACAGCACTGCAAAAAAATTTGAACACTTGGGCTAAAACCTAAAAAATAAAGAGGTAAATGAGAACTATTTCTAAACTAAAAAAAAGGTCCAGCAAGCCTCAAATCATAATTTTCCAGACAGATCAAGATCATGTTTTTCTTAATCAGAGATATCGACGCCTTGACTAACCAAACCTTATTTTTGCCTCCGTTATGGGCAATCCCGCAACATCAACCCTCATCTTATAGATAGACCCGCAATTCTCATTTGGGCCATCACGGCTACCGGTTACAACATATAAATCCTTCAAATCTCTCCCCCCAAAACAAACAGATGTCACCATTGGAAGTGGAACTGGTAAGCTCTGTCGTAATTTTCCATCTGGCTCAAATACATCAACCCTCGAACCATAAGCCATTGCGACCCAAACAGAACCATCTTCGCCAACAGCAAGTCCATCCGCATGTCCATTATTTGTGAGAACGAACGGTTTCCAAGAACTAAGTTTACCATCCTTATAGACATCATAAACTCGCACAACACCGGCCCGCGCGTCCGAATGATACAGCCTTTTATTATCTGGCGAAAACCCTAAACCATTTGTCAACATTACACCATCAGACAGAGTATGGATGCTTCCATCAAGCTCAATCATATGGAGTTGCCCTGGTTTTGGTTCACCACCTCCAAATACAGAAAAAGCAAGGGAACCAGCATAGATCCGCCCACTATTATCAGTGGTGAAGTCATTGAACCCAACAGCTTCATTTGTAACATGCTCATCTAAAAGGATAGCGGATCTTTCACCCTCAAAACTTTTGTATGAAAGATTTCGTCCGCCCACAACCATACCATTTTTTTCATGAAGCACTATACCGCCGATACCTTTACGATGCTCTAAAACAACTTTGGTTTTATTTTCTAGATCGAGCAAATAAACTCCTCCATTGATTACATCACTGAATAAAAGCCCATGCTCGTGCCACCAGGTTGGTCCTTCGACTAACCCATAACCTGTCGCTAGCAATTCCATTTCTTTTTCCTTTTTGTGAGTTTTTATTACAGTTATTAATCTCAAAGATGAGATTTACCATACTCGTCAGACAATCTATGGTGTCATAATAAATATAATATCCCTATCGGTTTAGGAGAAGCATATTATGGACTATATTCGCGATGCTTGGTATGTGGCGAGCTGGAGCCATGAAATTGGAGATCAACCAGTACGGATAACCATAATGAGTGAAGACATTGTATTATTTCGTTCTAATGGCGAGGTTATTACGGCCATGGAAGACAGATGCCCTCACAGATCCTTGCCATTATCTAAGGGGAAAGTATTGAATAACAGTATACAGTGCGGGTATCATGGGATGACATTCGGGTTAGATGGCAACTGCATTCGTATTCCAGGTCAAAATATCATCCCGGACAGCGCCTACGTAAGAACATACCCAATACACGAAGAGTACAACATCATATGGATATGGATGGGTGATAAAAAAAAGGCAAACACCAAAGATATTTTCAAACTACCACAATTTGATGATCCTACGTGGAAACCCCATCAAGGGGATGCTTTGTACATAAAATCTAATTATTTAAATGTTGCAGAAAATCTGGTTGACCCTGCACATGTCAGTTTTGTTCATCCAACCACTCTTGGAAACCCCGAGAGTGAAGATGTAAAAGTTGAAGTTGACACTTCCGGTGACGTCATTACCGCGTGGCGTTGGATTAGGGATGCACCCCCAGTTGGCTTTTTTCAATCTTTTGGGAATTTTTCTGGGAACGTGGATAGATGGCATTATTACTATCTTTATATGCCTAGTATCGCAGTCATTGATTTTGGAAGTGCCCCCCGTCACTTGAGAATAACTGACGAGGAGCGCCATAAAGGCGTTCGTGTTTTTGCAATTCACTTACTAACACCAGTTTCAGAAACAGAATGTATAGATCGCTGGATGCATCTTAGAAATATCCAGATAGAAGACGACCAAGTAGGTGATTCGATGGATGCGATGTTTCGCGTTGCTTTTTCTGAAGATAAAGAGATCTTGGAAGCTATTCAAGAAGAAGAATTACGTCCACGAACACGCAATCCTGTACGGTTGGCCATAGACAAAGCCCCCAACATATATCGACTTCGGGTAAGAAAGTTGGCAGCCAGTCAGCAAGATTATATCGAGAACTAATAGTTTACCATGGTATGCTATGCTTAATTTATTCCACTAGTTCCGGGAGTGTTTCTGCAGGCGGTGTGTTACGGCTTCTTGTTGACCTAACCTCACCATCAATTATTGTCATGCCTACCCCTGGAAGGTTTCCTTGATGAATACTATCTAGCATATCTTTTCCTGGAGCATGTTGAGCTCTATCAATGATGATAAAGTCTGCCGCTTTCCCAATCTCTAATATTCCACAATCAAGTTCTCTCATCCGCGAAGTATTGCCTGTGGCAAAACAAAATGCCACCTCTGCTGGAACATCACCCAGGCTTGATAACATTGCTATCATTCGCAATATTCCCAGAGGTTGAACACCAGATCCAGCTGGGGAGTCAGTTCCAAGAATTACACGCTCGGGTTGGCCTAAATCAAACGCCGCACGCATAGCGAGTAGACCCGAGCGCTCATTACCATTGTGAACAATTTCAATTCCACGTGTACATTGCTCGCACAAACATAAGATTTGATCATCAGGTAGCGCGGTATGGCCGCCATTTATATGACCTATGATGTCCGCATCAGCTTCCAATACTACATCTTTATCTATCAGGCCAGAGCCAGGGATTGAAGGTCCTCCGGTATGAATAGTACTTTGGATCCCATATTTTCGGGCCCATGAGACCATCTGTTTAGCCGTGTCGCCAGCCTTGACTGATCCAAGTCCTACTTCACCAAGAAGCGTAACACCAGCCGCCGCCAATTCTTTGAAATCTTCCTCCTCCATACCTTCTTCAATGACAGGTGCCCCAGCAATCACCTTTACCCCAGAAGGGCGAAAATTTTCGTACCACCGTTGAGAAGCTATCGCCAGGGCCTTTAGCCCAACAATATCTTTTGGGCGACCCGGCAAGTGAACTTCTCCGGCAGATATCATACAAGTCACACCGCCGTGCAGGCACGAATCTATCCAACTCAGCTGCTGTTGACGAGGTGTGTAGTCACCTATTACGGGATGTACATGACTATCAATTAGACCAGGCGAGAGGGCCGTTCCTTTTGCATCAATTGTTTGACTTGCCTCACTGACATCCAAGTCCTTTTCGTATCCTATTGCGGTTATCTTGCCATCCAAAGTGACTATACAATCTGCATCTAAAATCGGTTGTTCAAGCTTACCAGAAAGCATTAAACCTACATTTCGTACGACTAATTTATTTCCAGCCCTCACAGCCCTCACCTCCCCTTTGCTTATTGTTACCACAGTATACTAACCACATGATTAAGAGATCCAGCTTTGATTTAAATATTAAATTGAGTAAACAAATTAAAAGGGAGAGAAAAAATTGAGCTATAATCTCATCGAGATAACATACCTAATCAAGCTATCTTAGCCAGGAAACCTTCTAATTCCGAAGTCTAGGGTGAAAATAAAGGCAGTAACAGCATAACGATCAGTCCATGATACCGGCAAAACAAACATTGCTCATATAATCAAGTAAATCATCAGATGAAGATTAAACGTTAATCCTCACCAAGCACTTTTTGTAAAACACGACCAGCATTTACCGCCGTTGGCCAGCCAGAATAAAAAGCAACGTGAGTGATCATCCCGCATAATTCTTCTTTTGTAACACCATTATCCAATGCACGCTGCAGATGTCCCTCTAATTCCGGGGTTCTGTAAAGCGCTGCTAATACAGTACAAGTAACAAGACTTCTATCTCGTTTCGAGAGCTCTGGTTGTTCCCAAACATCACCAAATAACACTTCATCCCGTAACTTTCCTAATTGCGGGATCATTTCATAAACTGTTTGTTTAGCCATTATGTCTTTCCAATACCTTATTATTAATTCAAACCGATGGTTTTTCGTGAAGTACTGCAACTATACCGTCAAGATCTCTTGATAATGAAGGATAACGTTTTAAAACATCCGGATCATGCCCTGGAACGATACGAGTCACATCACCCCCAAGTTTTACCAGGGATCTATAGGACTCTAACATCTCAAAGATATTTTCATGAGTTATAAAAACATGCTCAGCAGCTAAACTTTCATAATAGTGAGCTGTATCTGACGCCAGAATAATCCAACCACGTTTAGTGTTCACTCTAACCGCCATTAATCCACGGGCGTGTCCTGGGAAGTGATGTAATGTAACACCCGGCACCAAATCATCATCACCATCATGGAAAATAGCTCTATCTTGATACACCATGGCTACCATTTCCTGGACTTCGGACAGCACAAACGAGTGCCGCAGGATAGGATGAGTCATTGCCCGACCGGTTACATAGGCCATTTCTGTATCCTGCACATGGAACCTAGCATTTGGAAATATAGACAAGTTTCCTACATGATCATAATGCATATGCGTTATGATCACATCTTTTACTTCTGCTGGGTCTATCCCTATTAGACCCAATCCTTCTGTGGGAGACCGGAGATAGGTTCTTCCTCTATTTTCACCTTCTTTTTTATCAAACCCACAATCAACAACTATCGTTTTCTCGTCATTCCTAATTACCCAAATATAGTAGTCCATCGCCATCGGTGAGTCGTGAGGGTCACCCTTCATAAAAATGCTACCTCGTGTCCCAAGGCGCTCTCCATATTTTATTGCAAATACCTCAAACTCTGGAACTATCATTCTCACCCTCATTTCTCTACAAATATTTGTTGACTACTCAGGCAAATAATCGGTTACTTGCTATCCTTGCACCATCTTTCAACGCAGATAGTTTTGACCAGACTACGTCAGATGTAAGACGTCCCATGCCAGCAGAAGTATCAAATCCACAATCAGTCCCGGCCATCACCTGAGTTGCACTTCCTAATGACTCTGCTGCAAGCTCAAGACGGTCTGCTATAACTTCGGGGTGTTCCACAAAAACAGATAATGTATCAATAGCCCCAACAATCAAATATTGATCCGTATTTAATTTATGATCTTTAAATAACTTAATTTCATGCTGGTGGCGCGAATTAGCAAAAGGGAACAAAAAACCACCAACGTTAGCCTCCAATAAGCTCGGTAATATATATTCCAGAGGCACATCCTTATCATGTGGAGATTCGTAATTACCATAACAGACATGCAGTCGAACCCTATTTCGAGGAAGTCCCTCTAACATTTTATTAATTCTAACGATAACCTTATCTATAAACTGGATAAAATCGCCGAGTGGCTTGTCATGAAAAAGGGTATGACGCTCCAAACCTAAATCAGGTGCATCAATCTGAAGAATAAATCCCGCATCAATTGCGGCTTTATATTCAGTTCTGATAGCATTTGCTAACGCATCAAGATATTCATCGTCATTCAAGTAATAATTATTTTTTATAGCAGTTGCTATTATGCCGGGAGATGGTGCCGTAATAAACGTATCTGTAAATACATTTTGATGGGGTTTTAAGGCAGTTTTAAAAAGGTCAATTTCCTTAGCATTCTCTTTGGAACCCGTATAAACGATCGGGGCGTTTGCCATAGGTGGTTCAAAATTACTAACTGCATTCATACCCTTTACTGCTGCTTTTCGGGCCGCCGAAAACTCAGGGTAATTATTCAACTCACTTCCTGACGGACGAGACCATCGCCCCCCAAATCCGCTCATTCTATGCTGCACATAAAGAAAAAAGGCCTCACGGGATTGCTCACCATTACTGGGGATATCGATACCAACTCTAGCTTGTTGATTAAGTACCCAATGCGTTGCCACATCACTCTCTTTAACAAGAACTTCCGTATCTATAACCTCACCTCTTGCACGCTTTGCATAGAGGTCAACTAATGATAAAGGACGAGGCAAACTTCCCGCATGGGTGGTCAATATCCGTTTTTCATTCCCTATCATCATTTTCTTTCTTAATTTATGAGCCTATTGAGTTTAGCTTTTCACTTCCCCCATCGTAGTGCGATCAAGTCTAGGTCTTTTGCCAATTTGATGAGTTTATTTCGAGCTAACTGTGGCAATGGTTCTAGTGGATGGCGAACAGCGTCCGATTTAATCACCCCCCCCTGTTTCATTACCACCTTACATGCTCTCAACCCACATTGGCGGTTTTCCAAATTAATTAATGGTAAAAGTCTATGATATTGACGTTCAGCATTGTCTAGGCGCCCATCCAGGTAATCTATTACAATTGGACGAATTTGTTCACAAGCAAGTGCGCTTGTCATCGTTCCTGTTGCACCAGCCTCTAGATCAGCCAACAGGGTAATACCTTCCTCACCGTCAAATGGGCCATCGATATGGTCTCCTGCCGCCTGTAACAGTATTTTTAGTTTCTCTGCTGTTCCAGGTGTTTCAATTTTAAAGTATGACACGTTAGAAAAATCTTTTGCTAGTCTAGCCAACAATGGCACTGGTAATGTTACACCGCTCAGAGGCGCATCCTGTATCATAATAGGAATGTCTATGGCTTGCGAAAGGGCCTCAAAATGCTGATAAACACCTTCATCGTTTGCCTTTAATAATGCACCATGATATGGCGCCATCATCATCACCATTGCAGCTCCTTGATTTTCTGCGTTTTGACAACGTTCTAACGCAATACGAGTGCTAAAATGACTACAGGTGGCAATTATAGGTACTCTCGCGTTAGTGTGCTCAAGACATAAAGTTTGAAGTATCTCTCGCTCTGAGTCAGATAATAAAAATTGTTCTGAATAATTTGCTAAAATGCAAAGTCCGTCTACTCCTTGATCAATCATACAATCTATAACACGTCGCTGACCATCCAAGTCCAACGAACCGTCGTCATTAAACGGTGTTGGGACTATTGGAAAAATACCTTGATAGATATCTTGCATTCGCTTGCCCTTCTTTCAATTTATCATATGCATTGATAATACCTTTAAAGAAAAAAAAATCGAGTGGCTCTCCATCACTATCTTCAAAATTAAAAATAAATAAATGTGTTTCACTAAAATAAATTGAATCATTTCTAATTAAGAAAATTTGCTCAATTAATCGTAAATTGACACGAATACAGACATTAAGAAAGATAGACAGGATAAAGAACAAGGTGAGGACTTGACACTCAATATTTATGGAATAGCGTCGTGCGTATTCTTTAATATGTTATTTTTAAAATATTCAAATTTTATAACTTAATATTAGAATTAGCCGGCAGCTTTGGAGGATAAATTAATGAATATTGGTTTCGTCGGGTTAGGAATAATGGGGGCTCCCATGGCCAGTCATTTGATAGATGGCGGCCATCAAATAACGACTTGCATCCATAATACGCCTGCCCCAAGCATACTTGTGGATAAAGGGCTTACAATTGTTGATAGCCTCGAGGAAGTAGCAAAAAATACTGACATAATCATCATAATGGTACCGGATACGCCACAGGTTCAAGAAGTATTATTTACCGAAAACGGTATCGCAGATGGGTTAAGCAACGGAAAGTTGGTCATAGATATGAGCTCCATTTCTCCAATAGACACAAAAGAATTTGCCATAGCTATAAACAGTAAAGGCTGTGGTTATCTCGACGCACCTGTATCAGGCGGAGAAGTGGGGGCAAAAGCTGCCTCGCTGACAATAATGGTTGGTGGTTCTGAAGAAAACTTTTCTAGGGCATTACCCATTTTTGAACTTATGGGAGGTAATATTACATTGGTTGGAGAAAATGGTATTGGGCAAACTACAAAAGTTGCAAATCAAATAGTTGTCGCTTTGACAATTGAGGCTGTTGGCGAAGCGTTACTATTTGCGTCAAAGGCAGGAGCAAACCCATCTAAAGTTCGACAAGCTTTAATGGGTGGCCTAGCCCAATCAAGAATCCTCGAGATACACGGGGAACGGATGATTAATAGAACCTTCAACCCAGGGTTTCGTATAGAGTTACACCAAAAAGATCTCAATTTAGCACTTCAAGGGGCTAAGTCACTTGGCATAAGCTTGCCAAATACGGCAACAACACAGGAACTATTTAACTCCTGTTCGGCGAATGGGGATGGGGCACTGGATCACTCTGGTTTAGTCACTGCTCTGGAAAGAATGTCGAACAGCACGGTCAACTAATGGCAGCTAACTATATTGAACCAATCGTCTCGTCCATTCGTTCGTTTCTATTTTTGCCGAACAATACCCATTGGCATTTCTGAAATACGCCGCATTTCTATTGTTTGAAATAATTCTGGATCATTTACATAGCTTAGCATCATATCAGTCGCATCAGCACCCCAGAACACCTGGCCATCAATTAAGAAAGTAGGAACACCGAATACACCTGCTTGGATTGCTGCCTCAGTATTAATGCGCAGAGTACTTTTTACTTCTTCAGTAGACATTGCAGTCTCTGCATCGTCGATCCCTAAAGCCTTAGCAATAGCTATAACACCTTCAGGGTCATCGGGTTGAATGCCTTCTCCATAAATAACGTGGAATATTGAACGAATATGGTTAAGTTGGCTACCAGCGGCTATACATAAACGCAGTGCAGACAGGGGATTATATGGATGTCGGGGAGGCATCTTGAAAGGAATGTTGTTCTGATCAGCTTGCCATTTGAAGAACCTGTATACGAATTTTCGTTTAGGCGCTATTTCCGCTGGTCCCAATTGCCCCCAATGTTTTAACAATCCCCCAAATAAAACCGGCACTGGGTTAATTTGTAAATCGTGCTGAAAAGTTTCAAAACGCGAGAGTTGCAAATACGCAAATGGTGAGATGAAATCAAAATACCAATCAGCTTTTGTCAATTAAATCATCCTTCTCTATTCTATTTATATTAATTAGATGGCGACAACCTGTCCAAGAACAATAGTCACGAAATCAAATTTTGGAGTCAATATTAATGATTGATCTTTACACAGCACCCACCCCCAATGGCTGGAAAGTAGCCATGGCTCTAGAGGAAATGAACCTGGACTATAAAGTAAAATATGTCGACCTTGCTAATGAGGGACAACATACAGAAAAGTTTCTGGTATTGAACCCCAATGGACGTATCCCTGTTATTGTCGACAATGATGCAAATGGACTAACCATCTTTGATTCTAACGCCATACTTTTTTATCTTTCTGAGAAGACAGGCGCTCTGTTGCCGCATAGAGGTTCTGAACGTCATAAGGTGATGCAATGGTTGATGTTTCAGGCGAGTGGCATAGGTCCAATGCAGGGACAAGCAGTCACATTTGAAAGATACTTTCCCGAAGACGTGCCAGCAGCCCGTGCACGCTATCATAATGAAACACGCCGTCTCTATGAAGTGATGAATACACATCTAAAAGAGCAAAAATGGCTCGCAGAGAATTTTTCAATTGCAGATATCGCCAACTGGTCTTGGATAAGAAGCCATCGTTGGGCAAGGATCCCGATAGAAGGATTAAACCACCTTGAAAGATGGATGGAACAATTACGGCACCGCCCCGCTTGTGAACGTAGGTTAAATATCCCACAATCTCTAGGAAAAGCTGACGCTGTAAAGTCATTTGGAAGTGCGATGACGACACAATGAATAATGAGAACCCAATCATAGATATAAATGGACTTGCCCACGTGATTTTAACGGTGAGCAATTTCGAAAAAGCTCACGAATTTTATAGCAAACTTTTACCAAAGTTTGGAATGTCTCTCATCCATGATGGACCAGATTTTTGCTATCACGTTGGAGGTAGAACAGCGATTGGAATTAGAAGATGCAACCCAGAATATACGAACGAACGTTTTCAACAATATCGCGTGGGTTTACATCACCTTTGCTTCCGCGCAAGAACCATGAAAGACGTGGATGAAACCGCCAGATTAGCCTCAAAAATTGGCGCTAAGATCGAGCGCGGCCCTGAAGAACGCGACTGGGCACCCGGTTATTACTATGTTTTATTTGAGGATCCGGACGGAATTCGTTTAGAGATAAATTTTATACCGGGTAAAGGGCTATTAACAAAAGGAGAGTCTTTTGGTTCGGAAAATGATTACATACGCATTGGCGGTGAAGATCAGATTAATACTGATTAGCAGTCCATCTCTATCTGAGAGGCTTTCCAAACAATGTAATTTGCTAAAGCGTAGAAAAATAAAAAGATCAAAGTTAATATGCCGAATAACTTTGTTGCCTCCATTTCGCCAGAAAATGCTGCGCAGATTGCCGCAACAAAACATACCAGTAACCCAATAACCATTCGGTGCGGCTGCCTAACAAATTTTCTCTCTTTCCAACGTGCGCACGTTTTTGCAGATGGGAACATATTCACCTTCAATAAAATAAAGAGCGACAAAAATTACCATAATTCAGTATATTCAATTAATCTATTCAAACCAACAGAAACCAGTAAATCAAAATATAAAGGAAGAAGAAATGGATTTAGAAAATAAAACCTCTTTCATTAGCGGTGGAGGTAAGAATATAGGTCGCTCTATCGCACTTAATCTTGCTGGTTCTGGTTCAAATATTGTCTTGAATGGGGCGACAGATCTTGAGGCCTGCAACCAGACCGCGGCTGACGCAGAAAAACTCGGTGTGAAGACAATGGTACTTATGGGCAATGTAGGATCTTCCGACGAAGTCCAGTCTATGTCTAAAAAATCACTATCTCAATTCGGTACGATTGATATTCTAATTAATAATGCCGCAATACGGCCATCCAAACCCTTTCTGGAAATGACAGATGCTGATTGGCATAATGTTTTAGACATAGATTTGAATTCGGCTTTTTATACATGTCGCGCATTCGCTGGAGGAATGTTAGAAAATGGCTGGGGACGGATTGTAAATATTACAGGCATGAATGCAATTCACGGTTACAAAGGTCGCGCACCAGTTTCGGCGGCAAAACATGGGCTCTGGGGTTTAACGAAATCTCTGGGAAAAGAGTTTGGATCTGGAGGTATAACAGCCAACGCAATTTCACCAGGCCCCATTGATACTGATGGAGATCATGCTCAAAGGGAACATATTTTATCGATGGTACCAAGAGTGCCCATTGGAAGACTAGGGAAGCCCGAAGAAATAGCTGCGCTGACGGGATTTCTTTGTTCAAATGGAGGCGCATTTGTAAACGGCCAAATGATTAACTGCAATGGAGGAACCGAAACCTAAATAAAGGAACACACAATGAATTATGATATTGTTATTATCGGAGGAGGCATCATCGGTTCATCTATAGCGTACCATTTGGCGCGCGATGGGCGAGCTGGCACCATAGCCGTCATAGAGCGAGATAGTACGTATGCCAAAGCAGCCACGCCACGGGGCTCAGGCGGCATAAGACAACTTTTTAGTTTGCCCGAAAATATTGAAATGGCTCGCTATGGATTAGATTTTTATAAGAACTTCGATCAAACAATGACATCAAGCGATAACCAAATTTCTGTTGCTTTTCGACGTCAGGGGTATCTATTTTTGTCTGATGGAGGCAGTGAAAAAGTGATGGAACAGAACTTTCATAACCAGCAGAAACTGGGCGTGAAGGCAGAATTATTAGATAAAACACAATTACTCCAATTGTTTCCCTCCATTTATAATGACGATATAAAACTCGCTGTTTACTCGCCAGATGATGCGTGGATCGATGCCTACTGCGCGTTGACTGGTTTTAAATCCAACGCACGAGCATTGGGAGTAACCTACATCGGTGAGGAGATAAAATCTGCAGTTATAAAAGATAAAAAAATTAAATCCTTAACATGCGCAAACGGTTCCACGATTGCGGGAGATTTGTTCATTCTGGCAGCAGGTGCTTGGTCCGGTGAACTGGCAAAATATTTCGATGTTAATATCCCCATCGAACCCATGAGCAGAGAAAGTTATTACTTCCGATGTGATAAAGAAATGGAACCTCTTCCATTTATAAAGACCGAAACTGATCTGGCTTTTAGACCGGAGGGAGAAGGCTTTACAGGCGGAATGCCCGACTGGAGTGTAAAAGCGGGCTGGAACTGGGAGTTAAGTCCAAGTCGATTTGAGGATACAGTATGGCCTGCGCTTGCTCAGAGAATACCTTCTATGGAAACTATCAGGTTAGAGCGTTCTTGGCGCGGTCACTATGCTAGAAACAAACTTGATTATAATGCGATCATTGGGCCTTGGGTGGCTGATCCACATAATTTATTTATTGCAACAGGGTTCTCTGGTCATGGTATCATGCACGCCCCTGCGGCAGGGTTAGCTATCAGTGAACTGCTCTTAGAAGGGCAATATAAAACTGTTGATCTTACGAGATTTGGAGCTGAACGAATAGTTACAGAAAAGCCTTATCGAGAGTTGGGGATAGTCTAACTCAATAGACCAGCATTAAAAGTCACCAAGTTTCAGAAATAACACCATCAACCAAAAGTGTTTCAATAAGTGCATTATCAACACCAAGACCTAGGAGGATTTCTCGGCTATGTTGTCCTAATGTTGGTGCAGAACACACCGATTCTGGTCCGTCCTCAGAATTCAAAAAAGGCGCTCCAACAAGCTTATATCCTTTTTCCATTCCCGGGGCGGCCGGCACCTCAGTTAAAATGTTACGATGTTCCAATTGTTCTAGAGCCGAAGTCTCAGCAACAGAATTAACTTTAGAGATAGGGACTCCTCTTGGGGCGAGGCGTTTTTCCCAATTTTCCGCAGTATCATTCTTAAAGGCGTTCAACATAGACTCCCGAACAAGGTCTTTATTTTTGATCCGCGCTTCCCTAGTGGCAAATCTTGGATCCTCTAGGAGGTCACCAATACCCAGCTCGTCAAAAAATGCCTCAACATGTTTTGGCATTAACGCCGCAGACAACATTGCCCCCTGCTTCGTCGAAAAACTGCTTGCTGTAGGAGCCCCAGTGATAGATTGATTTCCTATCAGCATATCTGGAACATCATCAACAACATGACGGGCAAAATTAGCAGCTTGAAGTACTATCGCACAGTCTAGCATAGACACATCCACCATCTGCCCTTTACCAGTTCGTTGTTTCCGCAGCAGCGCTGCAGAGGTTGCATAAGCAGCACTCATACCGGTCATCAGATCTACGCCCATGTACCCTGTTCTTAACGGACCACTCTCCTCCGTACCATTATTTGCCATCATTCCAGATGCTGCCTGGATCGCTCCGTCATACGCGGGATCAGCTGCTTTAGGCCCCTTAGAGCCAAATCCTGAAATCACGGTATAAACAATGCTTGGATTTACTTTTTTTACACTGTCGTAATCAAGCCCCAAGCGATCTACCACTCCAGCCCGGAAATTATGCAGAATAGCATCGGATTCTTTAATAAGGTCAAATAAGATCGACTTCCCTTGCTCTGTTTTTATGTCTAGGGCCAAACTCCGTTTGTTGATATTCATCGTTAAAAACCCAGCAGCCATCCCAATCGGGCTAAATTGGCTTTCCAAGACCCGGTCACGCATCTGATCTCCGCCTACTGGCGGCTCGATTTTGATAACGTCAGCGCCTAAAAGTGCTAACTGCATCCCACAGGAAGGACCCGCCAGCACCTGACTAAGGTCCAGAATTTTTATACCCGCAAATGCTTTTGACATAGTTTATTCCTCTGTTAAAATTGCTAGTCGCATAGTAACTGCCCCATATCCGTCAGAGCACATTCTCTGTGAGAAACCACAAATCTATCACAATTCCTGCAACGATCTCCACCCATCATAAGAGAAAATCTTTGCATAATCGACGATTCATGAACTACTACCATTATACTACTTAAGTTTCTTATCTTGCTTCTAATTAAACATTTAATAAGCTTAGGATAACGTATTAAGACAAACTGGAGTTCCTTATGTCTGGACCCTTAGCTGGTTTTAAAGTCATAGATATGACAAGTGTAATATCTGGACCACTATCAACCATGATTCTAGCGGATCAAGGCGCCGAGGTGATAAAGGTAGAAAACCCAGACGGTGGTGATTTCACCCGAGCTCTGTCAAACCGACGGGGTGGTTTTTCCGCCTCATTCTTAAATAATAACCGAAGCAAGCGCTCTATTGCTGTTGATACAAAAAAGTCGGAAGGTATGGAGATCGTAAAAAAACTGCTTAGTACGGCAGATGTTTTTATTCAAAACATGAGACCAGGTGTTGTGGAACGCATAGGTTTGGGGGAAGAGGAGGTTCGTAAAATTGCCCCAGAAATAATTTTTGTCTCTATAAGCGGTTTCGGTCACGAAGGTCCATACTCTCAAAGACCAGTTTATGACCCTTTAGTACAAGCTTTGTCTGGCCTAACCACCATTCAAGGGGGGTCTGATGAGGCCAGACCAAAACTGGTTAGAACGATTGTTCCAGATAAACTAACTGGAGTGATGGCGGCGCAAGCTATTACGGCTGCTTTACTGTCTCGAGAAAGAACAGGCAAAGGCCAACACATTAAACTTTCTATGTTAGATGCTGTGGTTTCATTTTTATGGCACTCAGATATGGGTAGTCAAACCTTTGTTGGAGGTGAGTTTCCTCAACAAGAAGCACAAAGTTTCATCGATCTTATTTATGAGACCTCTGACGGATATATAACGGTAGCGGTTAATACAGACAAACAATGGACTAACCTTACAACCGCATTGAACCGACCGGAATGGTTGGAGGATGATCGATTTCTTACTCCAGCACTGCGACATAAAAATATAAATGATCGGTTAAGCATGACTCAGGAGGTCCTTCTCTCCAAACCAGCAAAAGAATGGCTAAACATTTTAGACGCAGCAGATGTACCGTGTGCTCCTGTTCTAAAAAGAAAAGACGTTATCCATCATCCACAAATAGAGGCGAATTCAACCATCGAAGAGTATGCGCATAAGCAGGCAGGTGTCTTGCGTCAGGCTGCCCCCGCCGCCAAATTCTCGGGGACCCCAGCAGTTATAACTAGAGGAGCCCCAATGTTGGGCGAATTCAGTAAAGAAGCACTAACAAGATTGGGATACGACAAACAGACTATCGATTCACTGATAAAAGATGGCATAATTATAACGGCAGAGCAGTTACCCGAGGAGACTTGAAACTATGATCGACTTTTATTATTGGCCAACGCCAAATGGATGGAAAGTCTCCATTTTACTCGAAGAGTTGAAGATTCCTTACAAAACACGTCCAATAAATATAGGCCAAGGAGATCAGTTTACTCCCGATTTTTTAAAAATTAGTCCAAATAATAGAATGCCAGCCATCGTTGATTATGACGTTAAGGGGGACCCTATATCTGTTTTCGAATCGGGCGCTATACTTTGGTATTTAGCCGAAAAAATGCAGCAGTTTATTCCAGAAAACGCTATGGGTAAAAAAGAGGTATTAGAATGGCTCTTTTGGCAAACTGGGAACCAGGGGCCAATGGGTGGCCAACTGAGTCATTTTGTAAACTATGCGCAGGGTGAGCATCCTTATGCGCATGGGCGTTATTTGAAAGAATATGACCGCTGTCTTGGTGTTCTGGATCGACGTCTTGAACATCAACCCTACATAGTTGGAGGTAGCTATTCCATTGCTGACATCATTAATTGGCCTTGGGTATTAATTGCTAAACCATTAGGTGCAACTTTAGATAAATACCCAAATTTAAGTGCATGGAGAACCAGAATTAAAGAACGGCCCGCGGTTATGAGAGGGGTTGATCTAGGTAAAGAGTTGCGAAGACAGAAACCACCAAGCGATGAAGAACGAAAAATACTTTTTAATCAAACCGGCCAAAATTTTCGCGAAGAGCACATTCTTAACACAAATTCTACGCCAAAAAATGTTTGTAAGAACCCATAACATATTGAAGATAAAGAGGCGAATATAGCCAGTGCACCGTAGACTAATGAATAAACTCCGCTATTTTGCGTGGTAACCTTTGGTTGTGGAGAAAAAAATGGTGATGCCTGATCCTTTTGTCAAAATTGATGTAAAAAATTCAGTAACAAACTGGCTGATTAATTTTGAAGAGGCCATCAATCAAAATAATGCAGATGCTGCATCGTTGTTATTCGTTGAGGATGGCCACTGGAGAGATTTACTTGCCTTTACTTGGCATATAAGGACGGTAAATGGGCCTTCCGAAATAAAAGACATGGTCAAAGAAACCGCTGTAAACTCAGGAGCAAAGAGCTTAAAGATTGCCCAACACAGAACTCCACCAAGGGTAGTGGATAGAGGTGATACTGTTTGTATTGAAGCTTTTATCGAGTTTAAAACAAAAACTGGCCCAGCCAGCGGTATACTAAGGCTCGTTCCCGACAGCGGTAGCCCAGACGGTGTCAAAGCCTGGGTTTTACTGACATCTTTGGAAGAAATCAGTGATCACGAAGAAGCAATCGGAGAACATCGTCCAAGTGGTGAGAATTACTCAAGAACCTTCGGGGATGATAATTGGTTAGACCTGCGCAATAAATCAAAAGCATATTCCGATCATGAACCCGCAGTTTTAGTGATTGGAGCAGGCCAGTCCGGCTTGACTATCGCAGCACGTTTAGGAGTACTCGGCGTCGATACCTTAGTGATAGATAAGCACGAACGGGTGGGAGATAATTGGCGAAAACGATACCACTCCTTAGTTCTGCATAATGAGGTTTATATAAATCATATGCCTTATATGCCGTTCCCGCCAAATTGGCCGGTCTTTATTCCAAAAGATAAATTAGCTAATTGGTTCGAAGCTTACGCCGAAACAATGGAATTAAATATTTGGATGGGCTCAGAATTAGAGGGCGGCTCGTATGATGAAACTACTGGACAATGGGAAATTAATATCAAAAAACAGGATGGAACTATCCGTACAGTTAGACCAAAGCACGTGGTTTTTGCTACCGGCGTAAGTAGTATTCCGGTTCGTCCTGATCTTCCCGGCCTTCAAGATTTTAAAGGGGAAATTCTGCACTCCGGCGCTTACACCGATGGACATAAGTGGGCAGGAAAAAAGGCATTAGTCTTAGGTACAGGTAATAGTGGTCATGATGTCACCCAAGATCTGCACTCCTGCGGAGTGAGAGCAAACATCATTCAACGGAGTTCGACACATATCGTTAGCCTCAAGGAGGCACAGAAAGTTTACGCGCATTATTTCGAGGGCCCGCCTATCGAGGATAATGATCTGTTGGCCGTTTCGCTGCCATATCCAGTCCTCGTAAAAGCCTATCAAAAATCCACCCGGGGCATGATAAAAAATGATAGGGATTTGCTGGAAGGTTTAAAATCAAAAGGCTTCCGTCTTAATAATGGTGGAGATGATAATACCGGTTTTCAAATGAGCTATTTACGACGCGGTGGTGGGTACTGTTTTAATGTTGGCTGCTCTGATTTAATAATAAATGGGGAGGTAGGTCTCGTTCAATACTCTGATATAGATACTTTTGTAAGTAACGGTGTCAGAATGAAGGATGGATCGATTATTGAGGCAGATCTCTTAGTTATGGCGACCGGCTATAAGAACCAGCAAGATACCGTTCGTCATTTCCTGGGAAATGATATAGCAGAACGAATCGGTCAAGTTTGGGGATTTGATGAAGGTGGGGAGCTTCGGAATATGTGGCGCAGAACATCTCAGCCAGGGCTTTGGTTTACAGCTGGTGGTCTGGCACAAATAAGAATTTATTCAAAGTATTTGGCGATGCAAATAAAAGCTGTTGAGGAAGGTCTTATCGGGGCAAAAATGTCAAAACCCGATTTACAACCCATGGCCGACGCGGCTGATTGAAATATTACGATCCTAGTTTAGGGTTAGCTGGTGGGCCCGGAGGGACTCGAACCCCCGACAACGCCGTTATGAGCGGCGGGTTCTAACCAGCTGAACTACAGGCCCACAGTGTTCTTATGATCACCCTTTACGTCTTCGTCAACCGTCTAATGATAAATTTTTTTCTAAGTTTTTTTATTTAGTAAGAGCCAGCGCTTGGAGATTTAAAGTGAATACGTTAGCCTCCCAAGACACTGAATTAAGCATAACTCCGAGATTTTGCGGCTTTTCCGCTACTATCGAAGGACTTAATCTTTCGGCATCACTTAGTTCACAATCGATACAACAGATACAAAATTATTGGCTCGATTATCCTGTTTTAGTAATAACTAAACAGAACATAAGCGATTTAGACCAGGTAAAATTTGCTAAGAACTTTGGCGACTTGGAAATACACCCATCCGTCGCGCATCGATCAACGAAAACACCTGAGATTTATAGGGTCAGTAATGTTGATGAAAATAATCAAATCATGGAAGCAAAAAGTACTGCTTGGCAATACTTGGAACTAACATGGCTTTGGCATACAGATAGCTCATTCAGAGAAATTCCCTCACTAGGTTCAATTTTGCACGGTATAGAAATTCCGCCCACCGGCGGAGACACTTTGTTTGCTGACATGACAAAAGCCTTTGATGCGCTCCCAAAACCAGAGCAAGAAAGAATCTCGACATTAAATGTTTTTCACAGCCATGATTATATTGTTTCACAATCGAAAGCACTATCTAGCCGTGAAAACAAAGGTCAATATGAGTCACTGCCACGTGTTAAACATCCATTAGTTCGCAGGCACCCTGTAACAAAAAAACAGTCTCTTTTCCTGAGCCCTCATACGATGGAAAGCATAGTAGAATTAAAAGAACAAGAAGGACGAGTGTTGTTAGACGATTTAATCCATCATGCGACGCAACATCAGTTCGTATATCGTCACAAATGGAAAGTAGATGACGTTCTAATGTGGGATAACCGTTGCACGATGCACGCTGTTCTGCCATATGATTCAATAAATCATCGTCGCGTAATGCATCGAACGACTGTGATTGGGGACTCCGTTCCTAAGGCATAATGTCCAAAACTATGGATCAAATAATGACAGATACTTGGCTAGACGTATTCACGACTAAATGTTCGACATGGCAAAATAACGCAACAGTATCCTCAGCAAAGAAACTTCTTCATCCTAAAATTGAAGAAATTATGTCAGCTGATGAGGGATTGCGAGCAAAATCCGAAATTCAGAAGTGGGATGGCTACAAGGTTACACCACTTCATTATCTTGAGAAGATAGCAAAAGAGTTAAGAGTAGCCGATATTCACCTAAAAGATGAAAGCTCACGGTTTGGCCTCGGCTCGTTCAAAGCGCTAGGAGGCGCCTACGCAGTCTTCAGAGTGTTAAGTCAGTTAATAGAGAAACAAACAGGTGACAAAAACGTAAATAGCGCAGATATACGAAGTGGATCATACCAAACAATAACTAAAAATATCACTGTAGTCACAGCAACTGACGGAAATCATGGCAAATCTGTGGCATGGGGCGCAAGAGAATTTGGTTGCCAATGTAAAATTTATATACATCGCGACGTCAGCAAAGGACGGGAGCAAGCTATTGCCGAATTTGGCTGTGAGATGGTGCGAGTTTCAGGAAACTACGATCACTCTGTGCAACAGGCAGATATAGACTCGCAGAAAAATAATTGGCACGTCGTATCTGACACCTCTTATCCTGGTTATATGGATGTACCAAAATATGTAATGCAGGGGTATACTATTTTGGCTTCAGAAATCGGCGAACAAATAATAGATAAAATTCCAACACATGTTTTTTTACCTGGAGGTGTTGGGGGAATAGCCGCCGCGATCTCCGCTGAATTGTGGCGAATATGGGGTGAAAATAGACCAAAAGTCATAGTGGTTGAACCCGAGGCCGCTGATTGTCTCTACCAAAGTGCTCTATCAGCAAAACCAGCACAGTCAAGCGGTAACTTGGAAACTGTAATGGCATGTCTTTCAGCTGGTGAAGTGTCCCTTTTAGCATGGGATATTTTATCACGATCAGCTAATGCTTTTATGATATTAAATGATCAGACGATCGCCCCTTCCATGCGCCGATTGGCTAAGGAGGGAATTGTATCGGGAGAGTCTGGTGCCGCAACTTTAGCGGGGCTCGCTGCAGCTTGTCAAAATCCTAACTCCCGTATTTCACTGGGTATAGATGAAAATAGCCGAATATTACTATTATCTACTGAAGGAGCTACCGATCCCCATATTTATAAAAAATTAGTAGGTATTGACGCCGATAAAGTTGTCACCACCCCCCTAATCTGAGCCAATCATCAACAACTTCTAATTTTTCAAGACCAAAAAATAGCTCGGTTCCAATTCTAATGGTTGGAGAACCAAAGACACCATTGGCAACGGACTCATCCACCTCATCTCGCAATGCCTTCGATGCAGCACCATTGTCCAACGCATCCAGCACTGATTTTTGATCAATATTGTGGTTATTTAAGAGAGAACTCACAATTTCTATTTTCGAAATATCCTGATCTAAACCCCAATGGGCGCGATAAAGGTCTTTAGCAAGTCTATGTGCCAAGGAGGGGGTCGTGAGTTTTAACCAACAAATAATACGAGCAGGTAGTAGCGGGTTTATCTGCGGGGAGCCAAGGGCCCGACCCAACACGATATTATGCCGGCGCATATATCGTGCTGCATCATTACGTATATAGGGGCCTTTAAGAGGTAGTTCGGCAATTGGCGGTAAACCCATAATTTTTAGAACCGTGACGCCTAATAACATGGGGTGCCACTCACACTCTCTTTGATATTTGTCAGCTAATTCATCAATCCTCAAACTGGCTAAATAGCCGAAAGGAGAGAGAAAGTCGAAATGGAAATGTAATATTTTGTCATCATTCATTTTGAAGTAGTACTCCTATAATTAAAATTTGAGATAGAGTTTTTGAATTGAAATAACTTGCCTTCTCCTACTAGCAATACTAGCTTGCGACCGGTGAACGAAAAGGGATAACACTATGGCAAATAATGCTGATATTTCTGAAGAAATTCTCAGTAACGCTCGTGCGTGGCCGTTTGAAGAGGCACGGAAAATAACTAAACGATTGGAGAATTCCTCGTCCCAAAAGAATCATATCATTCTAGAGACAGGATATGGGCCCTCAGGGCTGCCGCATATCGGAACTTTTGGTGAAGTCTTTCGCACAACGATGGTTCGGAATGCACTCAAGAGAATCTGTGACGTGCCAAGCAAATTAATCGCCTTTTCTGATGATATGGATGGACTTCGTAAAGTTCCCGATAATATTCCTAATTCAGATAGCTTAATTGAACATTTAAATAAACCATTAACCCAAATACCAGATCCTTTTGGGACTCATAAAAGCTTTGGCGATCATAACAACGCGATGCTCAAAGGATTCTTGGACTCATTTGGATTTGAATATGAGTTTATGAGCGCTACCGAATGCTACACCAGCGGAAAATTTGACGGTGTTTTGCGAGATGTTCTGGAGAATTACGACAAAGTGATGGATATCATGCTACCTACTCTAAGAGAAGAGCGCCGCCAGACCTATAGCCCTTTCTTGCCTCTATGCCCCCAAACAGGCCATGTACTGCAAGTACCCACGTTAGAACACAATAGTGAAGCCGGCACCATAGTTTATGAAGATCCCATTACGTTGAAAAAAATGGAAGTTCCTGTCACAGGTGGGCATTGCAAATTACAATGGAAGGTAGATTGGGCGATGCGTTGGAAAGCATTAGGCGTTGACTACGAGATGTGCGGTAAAGACCTTATAGACAGCGTGAAGGCTTCATCAAAAATTTGCAGAGTTTTAAACGCTTCTCCCCCTGAGAACCTAATTTATGAATTATTTCTTGATGATAAAGGACAAAAGATTTCAAAATCGAAAGGCAATGGAATAGCTGTAGAGGAATGGTTAAAATATGCTCCACCTGAGAGCTTGTCTCTGTTTATGTTTCAGCAACCCAAGCGTGCAAAAAGACTATATTTCGACATTATTCCAAAGAATACAGACGAGTATGTTACTTTTAGGACAAAACTTAACAACGAAGAGCCTGAAAAGAAAATTGAGAATCCATCATGGCATATACATAACTCCAGTGTGCCTAATGATACAGTCCCCCTTAGCTTCGGCTTGCTACTTAATTTAGCTAGTGTCTGCCATGCTGAAGACGCGAGTGTAATATGGGGTTATATTGGTCGTTATGCACCTGATGCATCGCCAGAAAAAAATCCATTTTTGGATAATCTGGCCAACCTTGCTGTTAATTACTATCGCGAGTTTATTCGGCCCTCAAAAACTTACCGAAAACCGAGTGATTTGGAGCGACAAGCCTTCGAAGAACTCGTCTCTCAATTCGCACAATTATCCACGACTAGTCAGTCTGAAGATATCCAGACAGTTATCTATGATGTAGGAAAAAAATATAAATTTGAAAATTTGCGCGACTGGTTTCAGTCGTTATATCAAGTACTCTTAGGTCAAGACCAGGGACCCCGATTTGGCTCCTTCGTAGCGCTATACGGTTTACAAGAGACTATCCAACTTATAAATCGTGCACTGTCTGAGGAAGATCTAGCAGTATAGTCTCTGATTAGTTTGAAAAATATCTTCGCTGTTCAATCTAGTTTCGATATCCACACAGCCGTATCATGAAAAACAGCCCCACCATTTGGAGCTCCAGGCTCGGCGCTTATCAGTGCATTTATACCAATGCCCTCTTCAAATGCAGCGTTAGGCCATACGCTTTCAACGACGATCACATCTCTCTGCACACCATCAAAAAGTGTTGCATGCAAAACTACGCTCCCCTGTTCATTTCCAAGTCGAACACGGTCCCCTGATACGACACCCAATTTAGCAGCAGCCTTTGGATGGATCAAAACTTCTGGCCTACCCTCGCGTTTTTTGCTGGTTGGTGTTTCAGTGAAACTAGAGTTCAAAAAATTCCGGGCGGGAGAAGTAATCATTCGAAAAGGCTTATTCTTAGTCGCAAGGTCAATATTTGGGCAATAGTCTGGTAACGATGGTAATTTGTACCCTAGCGGCCCCAATGCTGACCAATCTGCACTAAATTTGAATTTACCATTCGGCGTCGGAAATCCCTCAAGGAAATGTGCTTTATCAAAACTAGGCTGAACATCTAGCCATTTTCTTTCTAATAGCTCTTCCGCTCCTGGCCACCCAGAATCTTTGAGCGTGCGGTCCACAAGTTCCCACTCTGTCATATCAAAACCTTCGTGCACGGCTCCAAGACGCTCAGCTAGTTGAGACAAAACCCAATGATTCGAGCGAGTTTCTCCCGGAGGATCAATAATTGCTCGGTGGACCTGAACATGCATTTGCCCTGCAGCCTGATAGAGATCGTCATGTTCAAGGAAAGTCGTTGCCGGTAATAAGATATCCGCCATTTTTGCAGTCTCTGTCATGAACTGTTCATGAACACACAGAAACAAATCTTCACGCTTTAATCCTCTTAGCACCCGGTGAGTGTCTGGGGCAACAGCTGCAGGATTTGTATTTTGGATTAACATGGCAGTCACAGGTGGACCTTGCCGAACTATTTCATCTTCATATGTTAAAATCGGTCCTATTCGCGACATATCAAGTATTCGGGTTGAGCTATCTAAAGCGTCATTTCCTTCAACAATGTTCTTATTCCAATTAAAGATAATTCTATTTGACCAGAACGCTCCACCTCCTAAGTATTTGAATTTCCCGCCTACAGCAGCTATTGATGCAACCGCATGAACCTGACTTGCCCCGTTCCTCGATCGAGCAAAACCATATCCAATTCTGATATAAGTTTTATCGGTTTTACCAATCTGAGAGGCAAGTAACTCTATTTGTTCCGCTGGAACACCACTTATTTCTTCTGCCCATTTTGGCGTTTTATTTATTAAATGTTTTCTGAGTGACTTCCAGTCATCGGTATGCTTTTTCATATACTCAATATCTGCAAACCCATCGCGAAAAAGCACATGCATTATAGCTGTAGCAACAGCGCCATCGGTTCCAGGTTTCACAAGAACAAGCTCATCGGCGGCTTCCGCTGTTGAGCTCCTGTAGGCGTCCACTACAACAAGACGAGCGCCTCTTTCTTTTCTTGCTTTTGTAATATGAGTCATCACATTTACTTGAGTTGATACCGGGTTTCCACCCCAGACAATAATTAAATCTGACTCTGCCATTTCCCTAGGATCAGGTCCCATGGGGCCACCAGCACCACCTATCCAACCATTTTGAACAAGTTCCGTGCATATATTAGCCGCTTGACGGGAATAGCCCATCACATGTCGAAGTCGTTGTATGCCATCACGTTGAATAATACCCATAGTGCCTGCGAAAAAGTATGGCCATACTGTTTCTTTTCCATGCTTATTTGCTTTATTGATGAACGATTGAGCGACATGGTCTAGTGCCTCACTCCAAGAAATTTGAGCAAATTTTCCATCGCCTTTTTCACCAACACGGATAAGAGGGTGCATCAGCCTTTCCGGATGATGCACTCTTTCGGCGTAACGTGCTACCTTTGCGCATATGACCCCCGCCGTATAATTATTATCTGGTGCCCCTCGGACTCTCCCAATTGTCCGGTTATCAATCCTCTCAACCTCCAATGCACATGTGCTAGGACAATCGTGGGGACATACAGAATGACGAAGATCAAGGTTCATGTATTTAATCCTGAAAAATTTTCCCTACCCTTTTCCAGCATATAATAAGATGAACTAAATACAAAGTTTCCTAGAGGCTAGAATTTTTAATGGCCTNCTATTAAATTGCTTTCCGTAAAATAAGCCCAATTGGCAGCATTCTGCTAATTGTTGATATTCTAAAGTTATCAATTGCTATCATCGCCTTTGCTGCCGTTAATGGCTCTGCTCCCCAAACCACGGAGTCAGCAATGCTAGCTCCTTGGTCCATTGCCAGGTTATGAGTGAGGTTTGTCATAGATTTAAGCTGCCCACTTGCATTCAAAGAAACAAGGGTGTTCCACGCCAGGCAAAGGAAATTCGGCCAGTACGCGAGATGTCGATATAAACTAGGAATGATGTTACTATCTTCGGCTGCACCAATTTCNCTCAATAACAGGACCAAAGACTTAGTTTGGGCTGACATACTATCAAGGCTTACCAACTCGGGTATATTAATATCTTCTGCAAAGTTTTGATTGGCTGTAACGTTCTTTTTTCGATCTGCAGGTAATGCGGTCAAAGCACTAAGTGCAAGAAGATTAAATGCATTACCTTTATTGTAACTATCGAGAATATTCTGGATTATGTGCCTGTCCTGGTTAGATATGTTTAGTACTCCGAGCACCGCTTCCGGAAATGCATTAACCTCAGGCAATATGATACTTTCACACAACAAGCTAGCTTCTGTTTTTAAAACATCTGAGACATAAAGTGGTTTCACTGCTTGCCAAACCCACGGTAATGCGCCATCTATGGTAGCAAGATGCCTCCAAATTAAATTTACAACCCCATTACCGAGAGCCGTTCTAATATCGTTATAAATTTCTGCTATTTCTCCCGTTGCGTCATTCTCTGATATCGCAGATATCGGTTTATTTTGCATTTTTTTTCACCACTAAACAAGTTTGCATAAAACGTTACTTGTTAGTAATTTATAGTTATTTAAATTTTGAGTAAATGTGAAAACTATAAAGAGGTTTTTCCATGAAGACTTCTCTTTTATACAAAAGGAGTTAAAGTTGGTTGAGAATGTTGATTGTGTCGTTATAGGCGCAGGAGTAGTTGGACTAGCATGTGCACGCGCACTTGCTATGCAAGGGCGCGAGGTAATCATCCTAGAACAAGCGGACGCCATTGGAACAGAAACCAGCTCACGACATTCTGAAGTAATTCACGCAGGTATTTATTATGAACCCGGTAGTTTGAAAGCACGGTTCTGCGTCGAAGGAAAAATCAAAATGTATCGCTTTATGGAAGAGAGAGGCATACCGTTCCAAAGGCTTGGTAAGTTGATCGTGGCGACTTCAGAAGACCAAGTTACAGCCCTAAGCCAAATAAAAAAAAGAGCAGAACAAAACGGAGTAATGGATTTAGAGTTATTNTCACACAATGAAGTTACTGCACGGGANCCNGAACTCCGCTGTATCACCGCNCTTTGGTCTCCCTCAACAGGGGTCGCGGATAGTCATGCTTATATGCTTGGACTTCAAGGTGATGCGGAGGCACATGGCGCAATGCTGGCCCTTTTCTCTCCTGTAGAGAGTGCTGAATTAAAAGATAATGGTATTTTTCTCAATATTGGAGGTGCCGAGCCTATGCAATTGAAAGCAAAAACCATTATAAATGCTGCGGGATTACATACTCAAAAATTGATGCATAAATTTAACGGGTTTCCAAAAGAAAAGATTCCAGTTTGGCATTATTGTAAAGGCAATTATTACTCTCTTTCTGGCTGCAAAGCACCGTTTACTAGCCTTATCTACCCAGCACCAGAAGAGGCTGGTCTTGGCGTGCACCTCACTCTAGACTTAGCTCGTCAAGCCCGTTTTGGACCTGATGTCGAATGGATAGATGAAATAAATTATGATGTAGACCCCAAACGCTCAGATAGCTTTTATGCTGCAGTGAGGAAATACTGGCCAGGACTTCCTGATAACTCGCTCCAACCTGGTTACTCGGGGATAAGACCAAAGATTCAGGCCCCTGGAGAGCCAGCAACAGATTACGTGATTCAAGGGCCTGATGACCACGGAGTAGATGGGTTGATTAATCTCTACGCTATAGAATCCCCAGGCATGACAAGTTCGTTAGCTATTGGTGATTACGTAGCAGAAATGTTGGCGCAATAATCTCTATTTTTTCTGGATATTTAAAAAATGAAAACTATTGACTACTTTATGTCTACNTCTAGTCCATGGACCTATCTTGGCAGCAAATTAATTACGGAAATTGCTAAGAACTCTGGTTTAACAATTAATGTATATCCGGTGAACTTTGGACAAATCTTTCCCGTCTCGGGGGGACTTCCACTACCAAAAAGAGCTCCACANCGGCAATCATACAGGTTGATGGAGCTCCAACGTTGGAAAAAGAGAAGGGGCTCATCGATGCATATCGAGCCCATTAATTTCCCGTCAACAAGTTCAATTTCTTCTCTATGTATAATCGCAGCTAGGGAAATTGGCAGTGAACCGCTAGCCCTCTCGAACGCCATTCTTGCCGCATTATGGGAAAATGATAGAAATATTGACGATCCAGAGGTTGTGAAAAGCATCTGTCTTGAAAATAAACTTAATGGTATGGCTATCCTAGAAGCAGCTGAAACACAGAAAATAAAAGATCTATTTGAATCGGATACCAATCAAGCTATAAAAAAGGGTGTATTCGGGGCTCCAACATATTTAATCGACGGTGAAATATTTTGGGGACAAGACCGATTAGATTTTGTGTGTGAAAAACTTGGAATATAAAATTATTGTATATTCATTTNTTTAGAATATAAATCTAAACCTTCNCCTTACTGGACAAACGTCTCAAGTCATTACCACCAATCTCAAAATCGACAGACTTATATTGCCTTCCACCTATTGATTTATAATATTCGAGAGCGTCTTTATTATTTGGATGACATTGCCATGTTATCCACCCTCCGTCTATTTCAAGACACAGATCAGCCATAGTTTGCATCAAGGATTTTGCTATTCCCTTTCTCCGAAACTTTTTCTCAACGTAAAGGTCCAGCATATTAAAACCTGGCGTCCCCAAACCAACATGAAATGAATTACAAAAAAGCACATACCCGCAAACAGACCGATTTTTCAATTCAGCAACAAGGACATTAAACATCTTTTGTTTACCAAACCCAAACTGTTCAAATTTCTCCTTATCGAAAAGAGGCATCGGCGCTTCCTCATGTAGAGATAATTCTGCGGCCATCGCAGCTATAATACATCCATCGGAAGGGGTCCCAGCTCTGATTTTTATATCAACCATCTAGGCTCCTATTAATTTTAGTTTTTTCATCTTAAACTGTACCAAAATAGTTAATAAGTACTAAGTTGTAGGGTAGAATATTCTTATTNGTCATTTTTGAGATTACATAGTTGAACAGTTATGACAGAAAAAAACAGTAATATCCGTAATCATACCAGAAAAGATTCGCCTAATTCTTCACATTCGGAGATCGATACNTTTTTAAAAAAGAGCCAAGTTAGTTCTAAAAGCGAAGTANAATCATTCTTAAATAAAGTAAATAGCCTAACTGACCCCTTTCCTCCANAGAATAAAGGGAGATTAATNTTTGGAATGGACGCAACGGCTAGTAGAGAACGCAGTTGGGATAAAGCTTGCCATCTACAATCAGAGATGTTTACAGAAACTTTAGCGCTGGGTGGCTTGGAGGTTCAATTAGCATATTACAGAGGATTTGGGCAATTTCATGCCACTCGGTGGATATCTAAAACCGACCAGCTACTGCATGAAATGACCAACGTAAAATGTGCGGGAGGTCAAACACAAATAGAAAAGCTGTTAGGACAAGCTTTAAAAGAAACCAAAATACGACGAGTGCAAGCACTGGTACTTATAGGCGATGCCTTTGAGGAAGATATTGATTTAATTTGCCATTACGCCGGGAAACTCGGTGCTTTGGGTGTTCGAACATTCTGCTTCCAAGAAGGTAATGATCCAATCGCAAAAAGTGGTTTTCAGCAAATAGCTCGTCTGACCAATGGGGCATATAGCGCGTTTGACTCTGACAGCGTTAATCAATTGAAAGAATTACTAAAAGCAGTTGCTGTTTATGCCGCAGGAGGATTAAAAAAATTAGAAGCCTATTCTAAAATCAACACGGGTGCGGCACTAAAACTCACTAATCAAATTAAAAAGTGAGCCGGCAGCCATGCTACTCATCGCTGCTATTATAATAGGTTCTTTATCTGGGCTNGGGCTTCTATTATATTTTTTTATAAGCACACCCGCAGCTCGATTAAAGCGAATTGTATTTTGGAGTGCTGGTATAGTATCAGTCGGCATTTTTATATTTTTACTGTACCGATTGAGTGGTTCATTTCTATGGAGTTGGGTTGTTTTTCTGATACCATTAATACTAAGGTGGAGAGGATTGATTCAACAGATCCGCAGAGCGGCTAAGACAGCCTCTGGGCCCGCTAAAGGTCAAGTCTCGTCGGTGAACACAGAATTTTTAGAGATGAACCTGAATCACGATACCGGAGAAATGTCCGGNTTAGTCAAAAAAGGTGAAAAAAAAGGATACCGCATTGAAACCCTTAACCTTAATCAACTCTTGGAACTTATAGAAGAGAGTAAATCAGATGCAGCCTCAATCCAATTACTCGAAAGATTTTTAGATAAATATTTTGATGAAAATTGGAGAGAAACATCCCAAAGCAGTAGTGATCGATATGAAAATAATAATGACTACAGCTCGGACTCAATCAGTAGGGCTCAAGCTTTAAAGATCCTAGGTTTGGTTGAACCCGTTACTGACGAGCAAATCAAAGAAGCCCATCGACGTCTGATTCTCGCCAACCATCCGGATAGAGGCGGATCAACTTTTCTTGCTACTCAAATAAACAAAGCAAAAGATGTACTCTTGGAAAACGTTAAATAACTATATTGGCTAAAGCTAATGGATGTGGCATTACCAGGTAATAGAAAAATATAAAAATTTTTCATATTGCATTTTGTGTATTTTGTTCAAAGATTATTTTTAGGATGATGGAGGTAGAATGCCTGTAAATATACGCAAGGCTATCTTCCCAGTNGGTGGACTGGGAACTCGGTTTCTTCCCGCTACTAAATCAATGCCAAAGGAAATGCTTCCTATCGTCGATAAGCCGCTTATACAATACGCCGTCGAGGAAGCTATCGAAGCGGGTATAGAAGAATTTATTTTTGTGACAGGCAGAGGTAAAAGCGCCATAGAAGATCATTTTGACCATGCATACGAATTACAGGAGATGTTAGAAAAACGGAATGAAACCTTTGCATTAAAGGTTGTTAAGGATTCAATACCTAAACCGGGCCAAATAGCATATACAAGGCAACTTGAACCGTTAGGATTAGGGCATGCGATATGGTGTGCACGAAATTTTGTTGGATCAGAACCGGTAGCTGTTTTATTAGCTGACGACCTGATACTTTCAGAGAAAGGCTGTCTTAAACAAATGATAGAGGCCTATGATGANATTGGGGGGAATATGTTAGCTGTAATGGAAGTTAAAAACGAGCAAACTTCCTCATATGGCATTATAACCCCCGGTGCTGTTGAANACTCTCTAATAGAAGTACTTGGTTTAATTGAAAAGCCAGAGCCCTCGAAAGCACCATCAAACCTAGCTATCATCGGACGATACATTTTACAGCCTAGTATTTTCGACGACTTAGGGCGGTTCGAATTTGGTGCGGGCGGAGANATTCAACTTACTGACTCAATTGCACAGCAGGTGGGGTTGGAAACAATAAACGGATTTAAATTCAATGGTCGGCGATTTGATTGTGGGAACAAGGTAGGCTTTCTAGAAGCTAATATTGCTTATGCATTAAATCGTGAGGACCTTAGAGATCCTATACAACAATTTATCAAAACACTAAGTTAGGTCCCAAAGGTTATGCAAATTGCAATGATAGGAGCAGGATATGTAGGGTTAGTTACCGGGGCTTGCTTTTCCGAATTTGGGGCCAACGTGACCTGTGTAGATCAAGACATTGATAAAATTTTGNTTCTCAATAAGGGGCAAATACCTATCTTTGAGCCTGGCCTCGAAGACCTGGTGCGAACTAATGTCCAAGCAAAAAGATTAACTTTTACTTCTGATCTTAAAACAGCCGTAGAAAAATCAGATGCTGTATTTATTGCTGTCGGAACTCCAAGTAGGAGAGGCGATGGGCATGCTGATTTAAGCTTTGTCTTTGCTGCTGCCAAGGAAATTGCTAGCTCCCTGAACGGTTACACCCTAATCGTTACAAAATCTACAGTCCCAGTCGGCACTGGTCGCCAGGTCGTAGAGATAATTCGGGAAATACGTCCCACGGCCGATTTTGATGTCTGTTCTAATCCAGAGTTTTTAAGAGAAGGGGCCGCTATAAATGACTTTATGCGACCAGATAGAGTCGTTATAGGAGCTGATAGCGATCGTGCACGAAAAATAATGCGTGAAATATATCGACCATTATTTCTAAGAGAAACACCAATAGTATTCACAGACTTGGAAACGAGTGAACTTATAAAATATGCAGCCAACTCTTTCCTCGCTACTAAAATAACTTTCATAAATGAAATCGCTGATCTTTGTGAAAAAGTGGGAGCAGATGTTCACGATGTAGCAAAGGGGATTGGTCTAGACGGGCGAATTGGATCCAAGTTTCTCCACCCAGGACCTGGATATGGTGGCTCATGCTTCCCAAAAGATACCCTCGCGCTGGTTCAAACCGCCGCACAAGCCAAAGCGCCANTNCGCATAATAGAGACAGTTGTAGACATTAATCAGAAAAGAAAAAAATCTATGGCAANCAAGATAATAAATGCTTGTTCGGGGAACGTTAAAAATAAAACTATAGCCATTTTAGGCGTGACATTTAAACCAAATACGGATGATATGCGAGATGCTCCAAGCCTTGATATAATTCCAAACCTTCAGGCTGAAGGGGCAAATATCAATGCCTACGACCCAGAGGGCATGAATGAAGCAAAAGTCCTATTGAATGATGTCTCGTGGTGTGAGGACGCCTACAAAGCTATGGATAGGGCAGATGCTGTAGCAATATTAACTGAATGGAACGAGTTTAGGGGCCTTGACTTATCACGAATCAAGTCGCTGTTAAGGGCTCCCATAGTTGTAGATTTACGAAACATCTATAATCCTGAAGAAATGGAGGATGCAGGCTTTGCCTACTTCTGTGTGGGAAGACGAGAGATAGGATTGTAAGTTTAAATGGTCAATAACCATCACTTCCACAGCTCATTATTACGCGAATATGATATCCGCGGTATCGTTGACGAAACACTATTTGAAGACGATGCGAGAATAATAGGGCGAATATTTGGTACGCGAATTATTGCAAATAACGGGCAATCTGTCGCAGTAGGCCGAGATGGCCGCCATAGTTCTCTTGAGATGGAACATGCGTTAATCGAAGGGTTAAAATCCACTGGAATTAATGTTTATACTATCGGACAATGTCCTACTCCACAATTGTACTTTGCCGTGCATGAACTCAAAACTGGTGGAGGCATAATGGTTACGGGGTCACATAACCCACCTAATTATAATGGATTCAAGATGATGTTAGGAACAAGTCCATTTTTTGGTTCCGATATCCAAAACATGTCTAAACTGGCTGAAAATGGCGATTATACTATTGGTTCTGGTAAAGTTACTGAAGTAAATATTTTCCCAGATTATATCGATCGACTTCTATTTAATGCCAATTTAAAAAAACATTTATCCATCGTTTGGGACTGCGGGAATGGATCAGCAGGCCCTGCTGTTGAGGCATTATGTGCCCGCCTACCGGGTGAGCATAGGGTATTATTTTCAGACGTGGACGGAGATTTCCCCAACCACCATCCTGATCCTACGGTTGAGAAAAATCTTGAAACTTTAATTTTCACCATTCAAGAAGAGCAAGCTGACTTAGGTATTGCTTTCGATGGAGATGGGGATCGTATAGGTGTAGTTGATGGTGATGGAAAAATCGTTTGGGGAGACCAATTGCTGGCAATCTTAGCTGAGGATGTCTTAAGCGAAAGAAACGGGGCAACAATTATTGGAGACGTTAAGGCTAGCAACGTATTGTTTGATAGAATTTCACAGCTTGGCGGAAAACCTTTAATGTGGAAGACAGGGCATTCGTTAATCAAAACAAAAATGAATGAAGTTAATGCTCCACTAGCTGGTGAAATGAGTGGGCATATTTTTTTTCGCGATAAATATTATGGATTTGACGACGCCCTTTATGCTGCGNTTAGACTTATCGAGCTGTTGGACAAGAGAAATGACAGTCTATCATCTATTAAGTCTAGGTTACCCAAGATGGTGAATACGCCTGAATTACGTTTTGACTGCTCTGAAGATGAAAAATTCCTAGCTGTAGAAAAGGCAAAGAATTATCTTAAAACGAGGGAAAATATTTCCNTATCNACNATTGACGGCATTCGGGTTTCAAACGCTCNAGGNTGGTGGCTTTTGCGAGCCTCAAATACGCANGCAGCCCTTGTTGCTAGATGCGAAGCCGACACCTTAGAAAATTTGCACTATATTAAAAAAGAACTGAAAGATCTTCTATTTAATATTGGTATTTCCGCGCCAGAGTTCTAAAGAAAACCTATTAAATTACTTGTTTGATGGCGCTTGAGCTAATTCAATATCTGCAGGTACAGGAACACAAGGCAAATGTTTGTTGATTAATATAGTGCAAGCGTCTCTTGCTGCACTTTGCTCAAGTCCAATAACTCGAGCACGAAATATTATGCCATGCGGCCTTTTTATTCGTTCTACTTTGCTCAGGGCTTGGTCTTTAGACAGACCAAGGTGTTGTTTCGCCAATTTGATGATTAAATGAGCTGGTTTAGAACTGGAATAAGCCCCAACCTGAATTCCCCAGTTTTCTTTTTTACTAAACTTTTTTTCCTTTTTATTCATAATAAAAGCAGTATTAAACCTCGGATTGGCTTTAGGTTTAGGTGGAACAAATTTGGCTAAACGGNTAACTTTTACAAAGCTTTTATCCAGAATTCGCACCATATGACGATCACGACGGCTACCAGTTTTACCTCCAAAGACAACCCCAATAAGACGTCGACCATTCCTCTTTACAGAAGCAACTAANTTGTAACCAGACGCATTTGTATAGCCAGTTTTTATACCATCTGTCCCNCTGTACCTGCCAAGTAACATATTATGATTACGAAAAGTTCTACCACGGTATCTGAATTTTTTTGTTTTGAAGTAACGATAAAACTCCGGATAATCACCCCTTATTTTTAATGCTAATCGAACCATGTCCCGAGCCGTACTAAATTGGCTTCTATTAGGCAGACCAGAAGCATTTCGAAATGTGGTGTGACGCATTCCAATCGCTCGAGCCTTCATAGTCATATTTTTGGCAAACCGACTTTCAGTTCCTGACATATTTTCTGCTATAACTGTCGCTACATCATTTGCCGAGCGTGTAACAAGTGCTAAAATAGCATTATGCACAGATATCGTTTGCCCCACCTTTAAGCCTAGCCGTGTTTGAGGTTGACGCGAAGCTCGACGTGAAACCTTTAACCTAGTCTTTAAATTCCATTTTTTGCGGTCCAGGGCATCAAAGACCATATACAAAGTCATAATCTTAGTCAGCGAGGCTGGAAAATTTTTNGTATCCGCGTTTCTCGAATGAAGTTCAACACCAGTTTCAGCATCAATAACGAGCGATGCGTATTTTGCTGTCGCTGCAGTTGGAACGCTCACGATAGTTAAAAATAGAAATAATATTATTAAGTTTATTTTGACCATTAAGTGTAGAGACCTAATAAATGTATAATTTTCCCAGATAACTCATTAACCATCTACCAAAGGCGGCTTATCAAAAAATATCTGAACATGTAAAACATTACATCAAACATTAGGTAGTGTCTATAAACTGTTGTAAAATTGTATTTTATTTTCATTCAAAAATGAAATTAGATTTTCTATTTTATTGCTGATTTTGATATCTCCCCAGTGAAACCCGGGGCAAAAGTAATAACATTGCCTTCCAACTGACCTATGATTTGTTGAATTGAGTCATTTTTTGTTCTTATATGGTTCTTAAGCCTTTTATAAATGAAAAAACACCTCATATAGTAGGTTATAAGTAATACAACTCGGCGAAAGAAGTCCATGAGCGACGAACATGATAACAACCACAACTCAAAAAATAATACCGGTGTCATTGAAAAAACAACGCAAAAAACAAAAAAACCGGCAATGTATAAGGTAATTATGCTTAACGATGATTACACTCCTATGGAGTTTGTCGTACATGTTCTTGAACATTTTTTTTCAAAAACAAGAGATGAAGCTACAAATATTATGTTGCACGTCCATCAAAAAGGCGTTGGTATTTGTGGGGTATTTAGTTTTGAAATTGCCGAGACCAAAGTAGTTCAAGTCATGGATTGCGCTAGAGAAAATCAACACCCACTTCAATGTACGATAGAAAAGGCATAAAAATGCTATCGAAAAACCTTGAAAACGCTCTACACCGCGCTTTGGATTATGCAAATGAACAAAAACATGAATTTGCTACTTTAGAACACTTATTACTTGCGCTCATAGATGACGAGGATGCTCGTAATTTATTATTGGCCTGCGATATAAAAATCGATTTACTGNCTAATACATTGCATGCATACATTAATGACGAGCTTGCTTACCTAGCAACCGCTAGTGGGGATGAAGCCAAGCCAACGGCTGGCTTCCAGAGAGTTATCCAACGGTCAATTATACATGTTCAATCTTCCGGACGGGCCGAAGTGAATGGAGCCAATGTAATAGTTGCTCTCTTCTCCGAGCGAGAAAGCCACGCAGTTTTCTTTCTGCGCGACCAAGAAATGTCTCGTTTTGATGCGGTCAACTTTATTTCTCATGGAATAGAAAAACGTGTTTCTGATCAAAATACAGAGCCTAGCCGGGATACCGAAAACGACGAAAATGTAGGGAAAGAAAATAANAGCGGCGATGAGGCGCTAGATGCATATTGTGTAAATCTTAATAGTAAATCTAATTCTGGTAAAATAGATCCATTGATTGGGCGTAGTTTCGAGGTCGACAGAACAATTCAAATCCTTTGCCGTAGAACTAAAAATAATCCACTCTATGTTGGAGATCCCGGCGTTGGAAAAACTGCTATAGCAGAAGGTTTAGCAAAACGAATTACCGAGAAACGCGTTCCGGATGTGCTAATAGAGACGGTTATATATTCACTGGATATGGGATCGCTTCTAGCTGGTACGCGTTACCGTGGTGACTTTGAAGAAAGATTAAAAGCAGTTATTAGTGAAATTGAAAAAAAACCAAAAGCGGTCCTTTTTATCGATGAGATTCATACAATTATAGGGGCAGGTGCAACCTCAGGTGGGGCCATGGATGCATCTAATCTTCTAAAACCTGCGTTGCAAGGAGGCTTATTAAAATGCATAGGCTCCACAACTTATAAGGAATACCGAGGATATTTTGAAAAAGANAGAGCATTGGTNAGGAGATTCCAAAAAATTGATGTGAATGAGCCATCACTAGAAGACAGCGTAAAAATCTTGCGTGGACTAAAGCCTTACTACGAAGATCACCATAACGTTAGATATACTTTCGACGCTTTAAAATGTGCAGTCGAGTTATCCGCCCGCTATATAGGAGATAGAAAGCTTCCCGATAAAGCTATTGACGTCATAGACGAGGTTGGCGCGGCACAAATGCTCTTGCCTATGTCTAAAAGAAAGAAAACGATAACGGTTAAGGATGTCGAAGAAGTTGTGGCAAAAATTGCTCGCATTCCACCTAAAAGCGTATCTACGGACGATAAGGCTACCTTGTTAAATCTTGAAAAAGATCTGATGCGTGTAGTTTTTGGTCAAGACACGGCTATTCAAGCTCTTAGTAGTGCAATAAAATTATCCAGGGCAGGCCTCAGGGAACCAGAGAAGCCAATAGGAAATTATTTATTTTCAGGACCGACAGGGGTTGGAAAGACAGAGGTAGCGCGCCAATTATCAATCGCATTAGGCGTTGAACTTATTAGATTTGATATGTCAGAGTACATGGAACGACATAGTATTTCACGTCTGATTGGAGCCCCACCGGGCTATGTCGGATTCGATCAAGGAGGCTTNCTCACTGACTCTATAGATCAGCATCCACACTGTGTTCTACTTTTAGACGAAATAGAAAAAGCACATCCCGATTTGTTTAACGTNCTTCTCCAAGTTATGGATCACGGAAAGTTAACCGATCATAATGGAAAAAATGTTGATTTTCGTAACGTCATTNTAATCATGACTACTAATGCTGGGGCTGCCGACTTAGCGAAAGAAGCGATAGGTTTTGGTCGAAGTGAGAGAACAGGAGAAGATCAGGAAGCAATAAACAAAATGTTTTCGCCAGAATTTAGAAATCGACTAGATGCGACCATTGGCTTTTCTAGTCTGTCACCAATGGTTATTTCAAAGGTCGTTGAAAAGTTCATAATGCAACTGGAAGTTCAGTTAGAAGACCGCAATGTGACTATTGAGATAGATGAAGCTGCCCGTGTTTGGATTGGGAATAGAGGATACGATAAAAATTATGGAGCGCGCCCATTATCTAGGATCGTTCAAGAGAACATCAAAAAACCACTTGCTGAGGAACTCCTGTTTGGGAAATTAACTAATGGAGGACTTGTGGAAATAACACTCAACGAAAATGANCTGCACTTTGAATACAAATCAACCAAACCGTNCACGAAACAGAATAACACATCTGAAACGCTGAAAAAAACTAAGGTCAGTCGCAAGAAAGTCACGACGCCATAAATTGATCAATAGTAGAGAAGGTAATACGGATTTATGTTATTAGTTTAACCGTCTACTAATGGCTTTCAGCTTAAGGCATAGATTACTGCTCTTGTCTAAACGGTGTAGTCTGATCCAAGTGTGCCTTCTGTTCAACAATATAAGAGCTCTCGCGATGTAAAAATTGAGCAACTGCATCCCTAAAACCCAAATCATCAATATAATGATTGCTGTACGTTAGGGTTGGTATGTAGCCTCGTTGTATTTTATGCTCGCCTTGAGCCCCAGCCTCGACTCTAGATAGCCCATTTTCGATAGCAAAATCAATTGCCCGGTAATAACAAGCCTCAAAATGGAGAAATTTAAAATCTGCCAAACAACCCCAGTTTCGACCGAAAAGTGTATCCTTACCTATAAAATTTAACGCCCCACCAACCAGTGTAGTCTCATATTCAGCTATAATTAAAAGTACTTTATCGGCCATGCGTTCACCAAGAAGAGTAAAAAATTNTCTATTCAAATACGCAGACCCCCATTTCCTATCTGATGTGTCTACATAAAATTTAAAGAACGCATCCCAATGTCTTTTTTCTATCTGGGCTCCTGTCAAAAACCTAATATTCACACCACTTTCATTAGCGGCTTTGCGTTCTTTTCGAATAGCTTTCCGCTTTCTTGAGGTTAAGCTATTAAGAAAATCGTCGAATGAACTATAACCATTGTTATTCCAATGATATTGAATTCCTTGACGCTTTAAAAATTTTGCTTTCCCTAAAAACTCCCACTCATCCAAAGATGAAAAATTGATATGAAGCGANGACACATTCAATTGTTGTAGCGCTGAAACTAATCCACTAGCTAAAATAGATCGCACCTCACTCTGGTCTTCGCCTGGATGTACTAATAATTTAGGGCAAGTTACAGGCGTAAATGGAACTGCAGATAAAAGCTTAGGAAAGTATTTTTGACCAGCTTTCTCAAAAGCATCTGCCCATCCCCAGTCAAATACATATTCCCCATACGAATGGCCCTTTAAATATAATGGAGCAGCCCCGATAAGTTTTTCCGAAGAGTCTCTATAAACAAGGTGCTGCGGAAGCCAACCCATTCTTGGGCTAACAGAACCCGAGTCCTCCAAAGCAGACATAAAAGCATGCGATAAAAATGGATATTCCGTACCTACGCAAATATCCCATTCTGCCGCTGAAATTTCATTTATAGAATTGCACAACGTTAAGGTGGCAACAACGTTATCTAATTTTTTGCTCTTAGCCATAACTTTTCCAGGTTGCTTATAACCACCATGACTTAGTTCTATTTTGCAAAAATCAACTTATTTCAAAAATTCCATCTACCTCAACAGCAACGCCACGAGGCAACGAGTTTACTCCTACAGCAAATCTTGAATGAGTGCCTTTATCACCAAATACTTCAACCATCAAATCAGAGGCGCCATTGATTACCTCTGGATGATCACGAAATTCCTCAGTGCAATTTACAAACCCCCCAAGTTTCACCACTCGTATGATCTTTTCAAGATCTCCACCGCAGGCTTGCTTCACCTGGGCAATAAGATTTAACCCACAGATNCGAGCGATTTTGGCTGCATCTTCTGTTGTCACGTCATGACCAACTTTCCCAAACCCACGCAACTCACCATTCCAAAAAGGTATTTGACCCGCTACCGATATTTGGTTACCCGATATGACATAGGGAACATAGTTTGCCGCAGGGGCTGCCGCCTGTGGCAAAACTATGCNNAGGTTTGTGAGTTTTTTTTCTATGGTGTCAGTCATATTTAGTCTCCTAGAATTCAAATATTAGACTAAATTCTATCTACTTAAAGGTTTTTTTACCAGTTTTCTTATGAGGAANAATAGAATGTACGATTCAAAACTTTTTTTCNGNAACTGATCGATAAACAAAATTAGTGTGAAGATTAAGAACAGTGAGGGTGATAATAACGGATGCCGTTATAGTATATCCAGGGCATTTCACACAACGCCTAAAATTCCGGCTTTATAAATGATATACTAATCTATTAATAACTAGCCATGNACTTTATGAGACTGCATCAACTGGCCTGCCACTGGAAGGTCTGCTTTCAGAATTGTGCCAGATTGAGACTCAGTTATAAAAATTGAACTATTATTTTTTCCTCCAAATACCAGATTTGTAGTCATCAGTCCTTCACACGAACGAATGCGATGACGNGGTTGACCTAAATCATCGAAATGCCAAACCGTTCCTAACCCAGCATGCGCGATTAAAAGTCCCCCCTCTGAGTCGATGGCAAGGCCATCTGGACCACCATGTCCACCTGATAGTTGAATATAGACACTCACTTTGCTGGTAGAGCCATCTGGAAGCAACGGTATGCGCCATGCAGCATTCCCACGCGTCATACCAACATACAAGATGCTTTCATCAGGGCTTAAAACTAATCCGTTAGGGCTAGGGCCATTTCCCACTANAAGCTGCAACTTTTTATCTTTTGTGTATCTATAAACGCGTCCTGTTGGATCGTGCATTCCCGTTTGTCCTTGATCCGTGAAGTAGATATCACCATTACTTGCCAAGTGCAGATCGTTACATCCCCTGAAACTTTCCGACCAACGATGATCAATGATAGTCTCTACATTGCCGTTGTTAGGATCAATTTTGAGTATTCCTTTTTTATAGTCAGCTACTATAAGATTACCAATGGCATCTACCTTCATACCGTTAGGCCATCCATCATACTGCGCTATGACATCAAAGTATCCCGTTGGCGATATTTTAAAAATTTCTCCATAAGGAATATTCACGACATATAGATTTCCATCCCTGTCAAAACTGGGACCTTCAAGAAAACAATCAATATCATGACCAGGTCGGTTAGCACCTCCCCACGCAGGCCGTCCTCCAGCCCGTCTCAATTTTTCCGGAACACGTGCAAATACTTCCGTGAATATATCTATCGGTGGCGGATAAAGAGACATTATCTACTCCTTTTACTCAAACTAATTTCTCAAAATNAAAAAATTGATAATTGAGACTTATTATTTAAGCACTACCTAAAGTTAGTATTATATCAATTGTTAAAACACTCTTCCTCAACTGCGTGCATCTTCCAAGATCATGTCTGACGCCTTTTCTGCTATCATCAAGGTAGGAGAATTCGTATTACCAGATGTTATAGTAGGCATAATGGAGGCATCCACAACCCTAAGCCCCTCAATCCCATAGACTTTTAAGCGATCATCAACAACTGCCATATTATCACTAGACGGCCCCATCTTACATGTTCCAACGGGGTGAAAGATTGTGGTACCTATGTTACCTGCCTCTCTAGCTAAATCCTCATCTGAGGCAAACTCTATTCCTGGTTTAAATTCCTCAGGCACATACTTTTTCATTGCGGGAGCGGAAACAATTTTTCTGGTTAATTTGATGGCGTCTGCTGCAACTTTTCTGTCCGCTGGGACTGCCAAATAATCGGGTTGAATTTCTGGAGAGATCCGAGAGTCTGCATGTTTTATACGAATATACCCCCTACTTTCTGGTCGTAAATTGCAAACTGAGGCCGTGAAAGCCTCAAAAGAATGCAAAGGTTCACCCAACTTGTTAGTAGATAAGGGTTGAATATGGTATTGAAGATTNGGAGTTTCTCGATTTTCGTCAGATTTTGCAAACCCACCCAATTGACTAGGCGCCATTGTCATGGGCCCACGTTTAAATAAAAAGTATTCTAATCCCATGGCAGCCTTCCCTAGAAGGCTATTGGCTCTTAAGTTCAGCGTTTTTGTATTTTTAACTTTAAATACTAANCGCATTTGCAAGTGATCTTGAAGGTTTTCCCCAACCCCTGGGAGGTCAATTTTATTTTTGATTCCTAATTTCTGAGAGAGCNCCCCGCTACTAATACCTGATGCCTGCATTATCTGCGGAGACCCCACTGCCCCCGAAGCAAGAATAATTTCTCTAGCAGTTGACACCTCCATCAACTCCGATCCTTGCCAAAATCTAACTCCTACAACTTTCTTACCCTTAAATTCAAGTTTTTGAACATGGGCCCCTGTTACAATGGTCAAATTACTTCGAGATTTTATTGGATGAAGAAATGCATCTGCAGCACTCCATCTCACACCTTGTTTTTGATTGACTTCAAAATAGCCACATCCCTCGTTATTGCCAGTATTAAAATCACTAGAATTAGGAATACCGGTCTCAGCAGCGGCATCACGAAAAGCGTCTAATATTTCCCACGAGAGACGCTGTCCTTCTACCCGCCATTCTCCATCTCCTCCATGCATTTCATTGGCACCTGCAATATGGCCTTCCGAGAGTTTAAAATACTTGAGTGCATCATTCCACCCCCAACCAGTATTTCCTAATTGTCTCCAATGATCATAATCTTGAGCTTGGCCTCTCATATAAATCATCCCATTTATCGAAGAGCATCCTCCTAAAACTTTACCACGTGGATAGTTTAGAGATCTCCCATTCAAACCGGTTGATGCCTCCGTTGAAAAGCACCAGTCTGTTCTTGGGTTATTCATTGTAAAAAGATAACCGACAGGCACCCTTATCCAGAAATAGTCATCTTTACCACCAGCCTCCAGCAAAAGAACTTTATTCTTAGGATTTACCGACAACCTATTAGCAAGCAAACATCCTGCTGTCCCTGCCCCAACAATAATATAATCAAATACATCATTTTTTTTTGTGATAAGTTCACTCATATTTTTCTCTACGGCCCAAAATTTCTTGAACTGGTTTAAGATTAGGTTTCAGTTAGTAGTAATTCTCAAAAGTAACAATATTAATAACTAGATTGACATCAACAAGACTTATAATCGACAAAAATAAAATAATTGTGAGCGTTTGCTAAAAAACCTTATAACCCACTCCGACCATTTGTCTAAATTTAGATGNGAACCGAATATCATTGAGATATTAGGTTGATATTGAGTTAGTTGTTTGAAAACAACTAGCGAAAGTTTTATAATTTATTTTTNTTTTAGAAAATTTATTTATCGTAAAATCACCAGCCCAACTATGAAGCTTGTGATATACACTAATTGTTTGTAAGACTAGACTATGCTTAATAGCTGAAAATATTGATTAGGAGAAAAAAATGTCAGTTACTCGTATTGAAAAAACTACTGGCAACGGGCCAAAAATGAGCCGCTGTGTTGTTAAAGGCGATATGGTTTATGTTGCAGGCCTGACAGCCACTGATAGATCGGCCGATGTTGCAGGTCAAACACAACAGATACTGGATAAGATCGATGGATACCTAGCTGAAGCAGGAACTGATAAATCTAAGCTTCTTCAAGCGAATCTCTGGATAACTGATATGAATAATTTTGCGGATATGAATGCAGTTTGGAATTCCTGGGTTGATCCTGAAAANCCACCTGTACGCGCATGTGTAAGAGCCGATCTCGCGGTGCCAGAACTTCTTGTGGAAATCATGGTTACCGCCTACAAATAACCAACATATATGATAGCTAATAGTTTTACCAAAGTAGCACCTATATTTTTTGTGCTACTTTGGAGTTCTGCGTTCATTGGCGCGAAATTTGGGTTGCCGTTTGCGGAACCCTTAACATTTATGTTCCTTCGTTTTGTTTTTGTGTCTTCTTTATTTTTATTCCTTAGTTTAATATTTAAAGCAAGTTGGCCCAAAAACTGGCTCCAAGTAGGACATATTGCCGTAGTCGGTGTACTAATTCATGCACTATACCTAAATTGCACTTTTGTAGCCTTGAGCTACGGGGCTCATGTCGCTATAGCAGCGTTAATACTTGGACTGCAACCCGCCTTAACAGTACTCATAGTAAGTCTTCTTCCTGGTGGTCATATTTCACGGTTCCAATGGCTAGGNGTTTTTTTAGGGCTATTGGGTTTAGTCTTAGTTCTCTATGATAAACTAGAGCTGAATGAAGCCAATTTAATGCCAATCTATATATTAGTATTTGGCCTTTTCTGTATTACAATTGGAACCATTTACCAACGTCGGTTTTGCAGTCAAATGGATCTTTTAACAGGTAACTTTATACAAGTNCTTATTGGGTGTGTTATATCTGGTCTTGCTGCATTCAGCTTCGAAACTATGTATGTGTTATGGGATATTAAGTTTATTGGAGCTCTCTTGTGGATGATTATTATAGTCTCACTTGGTGCGCATACTTTATTACTATTTATGCTTCGGCAAAACCAAGTGGCTACAGTAACAAGTTTGTTATACCTCACCCCACCCACTGCCGCCATTATGGCGTTTTTTGCATTTGACGAATTTTTAAGTATTTTGGCTATCGCAGGTATAGCTGTAACTCTTTTTGGTGTGTCATTAATAGTTCGTGGTGGCACGGCAAACAAAGAGGCACTTTAACGAGATAAAGTTATTGTTTTTCAATAACCTGTAACAATGCTTCTTATCGGAACCTCTAGACTTTTCTTTAACAATATTATTAAAATCAAAAATAAGACTTATGACAGTCTTGATAGAGGGGAATAAAGTGGCTGGAACTTATAATATATTACTATTAGGGGCGTCCTATGGATCCTTATTAGCAACAAAAATAATTTTAGCTGGCCATAATGCTCGGCTTATATGTTTACCGGACGAGGCTGACCTAATTAATAAAGAAGGTNTTCTAGTTAGGATGCCTGTTAAAGGTCGAGAGGGCCTTTTTGATGTTAAATCGGTAGATTTACCCGGGAAAATATCAGCATCAGGACCAGAATCTGTAAATCCTGGTGATTATGATCTTGCAGTTTTAGCAATGCAAGAGCCACAATACCGATCGAGTGGGGTTAGAGAATTGCTGGAGGGACTCGCAAAATCGAGGGTGCCCTGCATGTCTATAATGAATATGCCGCCGTTAACTTATCTTAAAAGGATAGACGGCCTAGATACTGACAAGTATCGGGCCAGCTATGCCGACGCTACCGTTTGGGATGCATTAGACCCCGCTTTGATGACACTTTGCAGTCCAGACCCTCAAGCTTTCCGACCTCCCGATGAACCAGTTAATGTTCTTCAGGTTAGACTTCCTACTAACTTTAAATCGGCAAGATTTCAATCTGATGCGCACACTAATATTCTTAGAAAATTAGAAACAGACATAGAGGCGGCAAGATTTGATACAGGAAACGGTATGGCCGAGCTACCTGTTAAACTGAGGGTGCACGAATCAATTTTTGTCCCTATGGCAAAATGGTGCATGTTATTAGCCGGCAATTACCGTTGCGTGCAGCANAATGAAATGAGAACTATTAAAGATGCCGTCCATTCAAATCCTGTTGAAACACAAGAGGTGTATGAGTGGGTGTCTGAACTATGTGTATCACTGGGAGCGGCACCATCAGATATGGTGCCGTTCGAAAAGTATGCAAATGCTGCTGAAGCGCTTATAAGCCCTTCTTCTGCTGCCCGTGCCCTCGCAGCTGGAGCACCCAACATAGAACGCGTTGATAGGCTCGTCCAATCTATCGCGGCTAATAAAGGGAAAAACTTGGANGCGGTCGACAGAACTGTAGCATTAGTTGATGATTGGATTGCGAAAAACCAACAAAAACAGAGTGATTAAATCCTAAAAAGCCATAAAATATCTTACTTTCACTATTTGGTTTCATAGGAATTATAAAATGAAATTTGGAATCACAACATCAAAAATTGACGAAATTGGCCTAATTAGCCGGGCTGAAAACCTTGGCTATGACTTTTGCTGGGTGTCGGACACGCAAATGATTAGATCGAATCCTTGGGCAGTATTAGCGTTAGCTGCTCAACAAACCAGAACGATCAGAATAGGAACTGGGGTTGCCGTGGCAGGGTTAAGGTTAGCTCCCGTTACGGCAAATGCCATAGCAACTATTAATAGAATTGCACCTGGCAGAACATTTCTTGGAATTGGCACCGGCAATACGGCGATGCGAGCTATGGGGCAAGCTCCCATGGGAGTAAAAGCCTTTGGAGATTATATCCGCGTAGTACAAGGCTTACTCAAAGGTGATGAGATCGAATATACCTTAAATGGTGTTACGCACCCCATACAATTTCAAAATCAAGAATTCAAATATATTGATGTAGAAAACCACATACCCGTGCATGTTGGAGGGTTCGGCCCAAGAGCACAAGCTCTTGCAGGCGAAATTGGAGATGGCTTAATCACAGGAATTCCGCGTGGCGGCACTATCCCCCAAGCGATGAATAATGTTAAAGAGGGAGCCAAAAAATCTGATCGTTCACTGGATAATTTTGAGACATTCGGGTTAGTTAATATTTTAATGTTAAAACCTAAAGAAAAGCTAACCGACGAAAGTGTAGTCATGCAATGTGGCTCAGCAATAATGGCGAATATTCATTTTGTCGTAGATTGGGTNAANGAAACCGGCAACCCTCCNCCAGATTACATCCTTCCTTTTTGGGATGAATATATGGATTTTCACAGAAAACGTGATACCCAACGCGCGCATATGAAACTTCATCAAAGTCATTACAGTTACCTAGACCCAGAAGAAGCCCGTTTTATAACGCCAGATATAATTAAGGCATTTACAATAGCTGGGCAACCCGATGAAATGGTTGAGCAATTGAAAACACTTGAAAAACAGGGGTTAGATGCGGTNAACTTTATNGCCCCACTTGAGCAACAATACCGGCTNATAGAAGATTTCGCGTATAACGTTATTTCGCGTATGTGAAGTTGCTTTACCACTTACTTATAGTCAAGGAGAACCCAATGAGCTTGCTCGTATTATATATGGTGAAATATCATAATGATCAAAAAGCTGCTATGTTAACAAGCGACGAACAACGGGATCGAGCAGAGGTTCACAAAAAAGCAATATCTGATTTTGGGGGAAAACCAATAGCACAATACGGATCATACGGCGAGTATGATATGGTTTATATCTATGAGATGCCAGACGAAAAGGCATTGGCCGCTAACCTCCACTTAACCGATACACTAGGCTTAGCAAAATACTGTAAAACAATACCATTAATGCACAATGAAGATTTTGTAGCCTCTATGTTCCTTGCTGATAAAACTCAAACAAACTATAAACCCGCTCTGAAGAGCTAAGGTTTTTCTATATTATTTATTATTATTGGAGCTAAATGATTAGCGTCTTCAGCTACACCGAAAATTATCCCTGATTTGCGCTTNGTCATCCAATTTAACCCNATGAAATACAATCCCNTGACATCCGTAACGCCTCGATTTGTTATCGGATAACCAAAGTNATCGAGTATTGCAGGTTCGATCCATGAAAAATCATACTCAAATCCCGTCGCAGCGATTACCGTTCTTATACCTTTGGCATTCAGGTTCATCTCTCTTGTATTTGTTCTCGTTCTAATAAATTCGTTCGGTTCTCCTTGGAACTCAGCTTTGATCGGTTGTGGTGCGGATTTACCAGTATTTTTGATAAATTGATCAACTGATGAACGAAAATCGTAGGCATATTGATCAGTGNCGTTTAATGATTCGTCACAATCGTTAGATATTGAAACAATATTCTGTTTTATATCAGATATCCGACCAATAAGGTTCACTCCTTCTTCCTCCAATCGATGTAAAGATAAGGTTTGTCCACCATTTGCCCCCGATAAATGTGGATCCCCACGAAATCGCATTGCAGGGCTGTCCAACATATCAGGTGTTCTATCCAATAGCCCCATATCTCTCTGCCACTGTATACAATCAGCCCCTCTATATCTCCNCGGTAATCGACCACTTNTCCCGATAGATAAGAAGGTTTTTCGACCTGATTTATTTAGTTCGTCTGCAATTTGACAACCACTTTGACCAGACCCAATGACAAGAACTCCTCCAGATGGAAGCATTGAAGGATTACGATATTCAGATGCAGGTAGAAGTGAGATATTTTTAGATAATTTCTTAATTACTTGTGGTATTTTTGGCTTTTGATAGGTGGCGGTCGCTATGACAACTTGTCGACACTCTAACTCCCCATAGCTCGTATCGAGACAAAATTTTTGATGTTCCTTTATTATTCGTTTTACTACGCAACCNTCTTTCACAGGCGCATTGAAGGATGTTGCCCACTTTTTTAGGTAAACAGCAAAATCTTTTCCGAGCATGAAACCGTTTGGGTCATTCCCTTTATACTCAGCTCCCGGCAAAGTAATCGTCCAATTTGGCGTTACTAAACAAAATGAATCCCAACGATCATTCAACCAGGCATTCCCAAGTTTTCCTTGATCTAAAACGATATGGTCAATTTTAGATTGGGAAAGAAAATAGCTGGTTGATAATCCTGCTTGCCCGGCCCCTACTACAATTACATCATAGACTTTGCTTTTCACGATTGTGCTAAAGCCCTGACCCAAATTGCACCACATCCAACGGCGGGGGCTCTAATCCAGCGTGACTGAGCATATGGTGCGTTTGACCACGGTGATGGATTTGATGTTGAAATAGGTTAGTTAAACACATACGTAGGGGCAGACTGAAAAACTCCCCTGTCTCTACAGTATCAAAAGACAGGGTCCCCTCTAACTCCTTAGGGTCCATATCATTACAAAACTTCAGGTACCAGTTGTCCTGTTGGAATTGTGCCGATTTTAAATTATTCATTTCGTCGTGAATAATGGCATCCAACCGAGAAAAGGTTGTTGGTTTTTTTTCTAGCCGCTCCCGGTAAATTAAATCTGCCAGCAAGATATGATTTAGTGTACCTAGAATTGATTTAAAGAAACCTCGTCTATCTTTATTTATTTCTTCAGCAGATAGTTGTTCAGCAACTGCATAAAGNCGTTTATTCGCCCAAGCATTGTATCGAGCCGCTGTTGGCAAATCTAAAAGCATTTCCATCCCCCCTTAAATTTTGTGTCCTAGATATATAAACTTTATGTCCAATAGGAAAGAGGGATTAAAGCCTATCATAACAGCAATAATCAGTTTCTATTGTTTTAACGNCAATAAACTGATCTAACAATTTTTGACACTCTGCTATTGAACTTAGAAATATCAAATTTGAGGTATTTTTAAATGCCAATCAGTTTTTTTCTGAAACGTATGNCCTACCCTCAATAGCATTGGATCGTGCCACCAAGCGCCTTCTAACTGCAAACCAATTGGTAGCCCATCAGAGGTGAACCCGCAAGGTATTGATAAACCCGGTATTTGTCCTAAAGCGCCAGCATAAGTGTTGCGCGTAGCATCTTTTGTTGCTTGAAGCAGTGATTTTTCTTCTTCAACTGGCGGTACTAATGTTGGTAGCGTAGGTGAAAGAATAATATCTACTGAACGGAATATTTTAGCTAGAGTTTGCTTCCACACTTCCCTAGCGCGCATAGCGTTCGCATAATCGATATTCGTGTAGGAAAATCCAGTGATCATCCTATCATAAACGTCCTTTGAGAATTTCTCAGGTTGCTGCTTTAAGCGATCATAATGAAAAGCACATGCATCTGAAAAAATACAAACCGTAGCCCAGTGTTGGGCTTCTTCTGCTCCAGGAACATCTATTTCTATTAATTCNGCCCCTAGATCTTCTAAACATTTCTTTGATATATCGAACGCCTTTTCGATTTCTGGATGCAAATTTTCTAAATAAAAATTTCTAGGCAAACCAATTCTTACACCTTTTATCCCTTCGTTTAAACTTGGCAAAAAATTTACGAGCTCCTGATTACGACTTAAAGGATCCCTATTATCGAAACCGGCAATGACTGCAAAAATCCTTGCTACATCAGCAACGCTTCGCGCCATTGGCCCAATAGTATCGAAACTAGGGCTAACCGGTGTACTGGCATGGTTGGGAACCCAACCATGCGTTGGCCTTAAACCACTTATTCCATTAATTGATGCAGGTAATCGGACCGACCCCCCCGTATCAGAACCCAATGACCCAATACACATACCAGCTGCAACCGCAGCCCCAGAACCTCCGCTAGAACCGCCTGGAATACGATCTGTATTCCAAGGGTTGCGGCAAGGGGGTGAAACTGTATTATTGGACCTAATACCAAAAGCTAGCTCGTGCATAGTTGCCTTGCCAACCATAATGGCACCTGCATTCATCAATCTATCAACAACCGCCGCATTTTGATTTGGAACGTGATCCGTGAAAAACTCTGATCCTGATGTTGTTCGGACACCTGCCGTCTCGATATTATCTTTTATAGCTATTGGCACTCCATGCAACAGCCCTAACCAGCGCCCCTCGGCCGCAGCTTTATCTGCCACATCTGCTTGGCGCCGGGCTTCATCGGCGGTCACAGTTATCAAAGAATTAATTTTATCGTCATTGGTCTCTATCGCATTTAAGCAAGTTTCAACAATATTTCGAGAGGATCGTTCTGTAGACATTTTTTGCTCCACACTATAAATCTGATATCAACATTAAGTCACAGTTTCTTTATCTACAAGTTTAGGATCCTTCAAAAACTGCACTAGAACACCAACTAACAGCGGTATCATTGCTAAGCCAAATAACGTTAGTTTATAATCGTCCAGTAGATCAAATGCTATTCCAAGTGGTATCGGGCCGATCGAAGCGCCGATTACCCCGATCATTTGACCTGTACCTTGAATTGAACCTATATGGCGGCGCCCAAAATACCGCGGCCACAAATAACCAAATAAAGTCATATTGAATGCGTTGTTTATGCCAAAAACTACCGCATAGAGGATAGCAGTAAATAAGTCATCCACCATCCCCATTGAAAATAANGCCGCACATAAGGTACCCAACGACATAGTAATCACACGGGGCGTGGAAAATTGATCGAGACATTTACCAACAATTGGTTGTGTAAAAACAGCTACTACAGCAGATAATGGAAACATCCATGCAGCTATCGCTGGGCTTAGCCCCTGGTGTTCAAAAATCGAAACTTGAAAGAAGTGAAGAGCNGTAACGAGCATTGACATAGTGCAAAGCGCTGCCGCTACAATATAAAACGTTGATGTGGCAAGTGCTTGCTTTAGAGTGAACCCAAACTCAGCAGCGTGTCGATCCACCGTTTCGCCATTACTATTCTCAATACTTTTTGACCCATCTGGTTGTAATCCGACCGATTCTGGCGAATCCTGGAGTAAAAAAAATACAATAGGAAGCATAAGAACCCAAGTTGATAAACCCAACCAAATCCATGCTTGACGCCAACCGACCTGTTCTATTAACCATTGACTTACAGGAGGGTGAATAGCCATCGAAATCGCAAAGCCTAATAGCATTATACCCATTGCAAATCCGCGTTTACGNCTAAACCAATGGGATACAACGTTTACACTCGTAAGCATTAACGAACCCTGCCCAAAAAACCTCAGAGCACCGAATCCTAACGCCAACCAAATTATCCCTGGGGCAAAACCAAAGGCTATACACCCAAGNCCCAAAAACAGGACTACTGCCAACATTATTTTTCTTGCACCGTGTCTATCAACCATACGTCCTATAAAAGGTAGACCNAAAGCTGCAATCAAAGTAGCTAATCCATATGCCGAAGATATGGCAGTCGCACCTACACCCAAATCTCGAGAAATAGGGCCTATAAAAACGCTGAACGTATGTGATTGACCTGGACCGCTTGCGAAAATACCAAAGCCAGCTACAGCTAGAATTGTCCAACCATAGAAGAATTTATTATTCACTCGTGTGACTATTTTATTACGAATATTTTTGATCATTTCTAATCTTATCAATACTAATTTTTTAAAGCTTATAGATCAATCGATGTAGTACTTGTAATCATAATAGTCACGACAAAACACCCGGGAAAGGTTANGAATCAAGCATGTAGATAACACCTGTTCATCCCCATTAATCTGCTAAGTAATACTTTTCTCTATCACTTGCTTCAAATCTTTGGGGATTTGAACAGCAGATCTAGTATCAGGATCAAAAAATACTTCTGTGACACTTTGCGATGCGTGAGTATCGTGAGTTTCAACATTAACCAACCGTTGAGAAAACGTAACACTTTTGTTTCCACAACGACCAACGCCGCTCTCTATTCTAAACAAATCTGCAGATTTAACCTCTTTTTGAAAATAAGTTGTCGTCGACGCTGTAACCGTATGAACGCCCCTTGTTTCCATATCACGCCACTTAACACCAATTTTTGGCCATGCGTGAAACATAGCATCATCAAAAAAATGCGAATACCATCGAACATTCATGTGTCCGAATTGATCGCAATGCCAAGGAAAACAGACACCACCATGTGTCTCAAACCATTTATGAACAGGACTAATAGCTCTAGGCAAGTCTGGCTGCACTTCAAACTCATCCTTCCCGTTCAGCTGCGTCTCTATAAAGGGACGAAGAGCATCTGGAATAGTTGCTGATTTTCGAGTATTCGGATCGAAAAAAACTTCTAATGACTCGGAAGTAGCATGTATTTCTCCAGTTTCAGCATTATGCATTCGACAAAAAAACGTGAATGTCTTGTTAGACGCAGCAACCATCCCACCATCAATATAAATCAGTGAGCCCATTGGAAGTTCTTTTAAGAAATTTGTTCGGCAAATAGCCGCTACTCCGTGTCCCCCATGCTTTAGAGCGACAGACTGAGGAAAACCAGCACGAGCATANGCAAAAAACTGCGCTTCGTTAAATAAGTTAGAATAATTACGCACATTTAAATGCCCGAATTGGTCACAGAGCCAAGGGTGAACGACTCCAGTATGAAGTTCATGCCAAATAGTCATGGGAGGGAAATATCCTTAAGTGTTTAAAATAACAAAAACTCATTACACAGTTTACTTTTTTAGCTAATGCAGTCTACCTCATATTCTGTAATAATGGGGTTGAAAACAAGAGACAGATAAGTATGTTATATTGCAAGGAAAATGTGACAANCGCCATATTTTCTGGCAAAGTAAANGTAATAAGAAATCTATCTATAAGTANAAAAGGAAGAAGATAAATATGCCTGACGGTGCACATTTAAACAAAACACAAACCGGTGTGACTAACCTAGACGCACTAATTATAGGCGCAGGTTTTTCGGGACTATATCAACTTCTTTCTCTTCGAGATAAATTGGGACTGAACGCCAAGGTCGTAGAGGCAGGAGACGGTGTTGGAGGCACATGGTATTGGAACAGGTATCCCGGTGCACGCTGTGACTCGGAGAGCCATTCTTATTCTTATTATTTTGATAAAGAACTATTAGAAACATGGAAATGGTCCGAGCGCTACCCTGGTCACGCCGAGGTGGTTAAGTATCTGAACTATGCAGCTGATAAGTTAGACTTAAAACGAGATATTGACTTTAATACTAAAGTTGTCTCAGCTCATTACTCTCAGGAGCAAAATATTTGGCTTGTCAAAACAGAAAACGGTAAAGAAATCGAGTGCAAATATTTGATAACAGCAGTTGGCTGTCTTTCGTCTACAAATGTTCCTAAGTTCCCAGGACTTGATAGTTTTGAGGGAGATTGGTACCACACGGGGCAGTGGCCCCATGATGGTGTGGATTTTGCAGGAAAACGTGTTGGTCAGATTGGGACTGGTTCGACAGGGATTCAAGCAGTTCCAGTAATTGCAGAAACAGCCGAACATCTTACGGTTTTCCAACGCACTGCCAACTATAGCGTTCCTGCAAATAATGGACCGCTGAGTTCTGATTTCCAAAAATACGTTCAGGAAAACCGAGAAGATATTAAGAAAACAATTCAAACAACACCAAACGGTCATCCTTTTGTGATTTCGGAACGAAAAGTTTTTGACGTCAGTGATGATGAACGTGAAGAAATATTTGAAGAAGCCTGGGANAGAGGTGGCTTAGGCTTCAGAGCATGCTTTCAAGATATTGCGTTTGATAAAAAAGCTAATGATGTCGCAGCTGATTTCATTAAAAGAAAAATTCGATCCATCGTAAATGATTCAGAAACAGCAGAAAAATTAACAGATATTGATCATCCTTACGCCACAAAAAGACCTCCTATAGATACAAATTACTTTGAAACGTTTAATCGCGATAATGTGAAATTAGTCGATGTGAAGGCGGCCCCCATCGAGTCAATCACTGCTAATGGGATAAAAACACAGGATGGTGAATTTGAACTAGACATCATAGTATTTGCTACCGGTTTTGATGCTATGACAGGGCCATTATTGAATATCGACATACAAGGACGTGATAGTGTGAAATTGAAAGATGTATGGGAAGAAGGCCCAAAGACTTATCTTGGTCTTCAAGTTGCTGGGTTTCCAAATCTTTTCACTGTAACAGGCCCAGGTAGCCCATCTGTACTTTGCAACATGCCTGTAGCTATAGAGCAACATGTGGAATGGATTAGGGATTGCATATCGTATCTAGAAAATAACAAGATACGTTCGATAGAAGCGACAGAAGACTCAATGGAAAAATGGGTAGGCCATGTCAATGATGCAGCTAATGTCACATTGATGCCATACGCTAAGCACACATGGTATTATGGCGCAAACGTGCCAGGGAAACCTCGTGTCTTCATGCCATATGCTGGGGGAATGGCAAGATATCGCGCTATTTGCCAGGATATTGCCGACCAAAGTTATCCAGGCTTCCAATTAGGCGACAGCAAAGACGGAAAAGCCTACACACCGCCAAAAATATCGGTAGATGATTTGGTCGAAGCAGCAATGGTAAAAGGGCCCGGCGTTTAATTGCACAATAGTAAAATAAGTGGCCTGCATTACTTCATTTACAGTTTATTTAAATTGTGTTGAATGTTNTCCAGTAACATGAAGATTGTCAAATCACCATGAGCACTGTCGGTATAGATCCTGAACATATCGCTACAGATTTTATTCGTGAACAAATTAGAAAAGATGTCTATTCAGAAAAACAGAAAACTATTGTTACTCGGTTCCCTCCCGAACCAAATGGTTATTTGCATCTTGGGCATGCTTTATCAATTTGTTTAAATTTTAGTATTGCTGAAGAGTTTGGAGGGATGTGTAATTTACGTTTTGATGATACGAACCCGGTAAAGGAAGAGGTTGAGTTCATAGACGCTATACAAGAGGATGTAAAATGGCTGGGCTTTTCATGGAATAATAGCCCTAAATTTGCGTCTGACTATTTTGATCANCTGTACTCATGGGCAGAATTTCTTATAGAAAAAGGCTCTGCATATGTCGATGATTTGACGGCGGAGGAAATGCGTGAATATCGAGGAACATTGATCGAACCTGGAAAACCAAGCCCCTATCGTGAACGTGGGGTCGATGAAAATCTTAGTCTTTTTAGACGTATGAAAGCCGGCGAATTCGTAGACGGAGAAAAGGTTCTGAGGGCCAGAATTGATATGTCATCCGGTAACATTAACTTGCGCGACCCTGTTATTTACAGAATAATCCACGCGACCCACCCAAGAACAGGTGATCGATGGTGCATATACCCAACTTATGATTTTGCCCACGGTCAATCTGACGCAATTGAGGGGATCTCTCATTCCCTTTGCACACTGGAATTTGCAGATCACCGGCCCCTTTATAATTGGTTTATAAATACTCTGCCAGTTCCAGCTAAACCAAATCAATATGAGTTTGCCAAATTGCAGATTACACACACTATTCTATCAAAACGAAGATTGACACGGCTTGTAGCAGAAAATTATGTCAAAGGTTGGGACGACCCCCGAATGGCAACGTTATCAGGCCTTCGACGGCGCGGTGTTCCTGCCGCCGCCTTACGTGATTTTGTGAACCGACTATCGGTTTCAAAAAATGAGGGCGAAGTTGAAATCGCATTACTTGAACATTGTATTCGTGAAAACCTAAATGTTGAGTCAGAACGCCGGATGGCTGTACTGAACCCATTGAAAGTAGTTATTGAAAACTATTCAGAGCCCAACACTGATTGGCTCGAGGCAACGAACCATCCTAATCTACCCGAAAAAGGATCCAGACAAATACCGTTCTCAAAGGAGATCTGGATTGAACGTGACGACTTCATGGAAGNCCCCCCAAAAAAATTCTTTCGTCTGGGTCTAGGCAGGGAAGTCAGACTGAGATATGCGTTTTTTATAACGTGCACTGAAATTATAAAGGATGTTAATGGAAAAATATTAGAAGTTCGCTGTACTTACGATCCTGAGACTCGCGGTGGAAATGCACCTGATGGCAGGAAAGTAAAGGGAACTATCCATTGGGTTTCTGCTGAACACGCACAAGAAGCAGAAATCAGATTATATAATTCGCTTTATACATGCCCCCACCCTGGAACAGAAAATGATTTCGTTGATGATATAAATCCCAAATCAATCGAGGTTTTAAGTGGGTGCAAATTAGAACCCAGTCTTTCCGAATTAGACATCAATGCACCTATTCAGTTCGAGCGAATTGGGTATTTTTATAAAGACTTAGATAGTCAGATAGATAAACCAGTCTATAATCGAACAGTGTCTCTTCGCGATAGTTGGCAAAAAGCAAAAGGATAAGGATATGCTGACCAGAACGATGGTAAAACTTATTGAGGAAAACACAATTGGATTAGTTGCAACCGTTACACCAGATGGATTTCCAGCGGTATCTCCAAAAGCTACTATGATTGTTCTTGACGACACTCATATAGCTTTTTTTGACATCAGATCACCTAAGACGAAAAGAAATATCGAATTTAATCCTTCGGTAGAACTAAATTTTATAGACGTTTTTCGTCGTCAAGCGTGCAGAATAAGAGGAAACGCATCATATATTGCNCACGATGATGCTNAATTCGGTTCCCTTTCAGAGAATTTTAAAACATGGGACTCGTTAATAGATAGCGTTAAAGGTATTTTCATAGTCGAAGTTTTGTCAGCTGAACAAATTCTTTCCCCTGCTTACGACAATGGAGCAGATGCAGAACTTCTAAAAGTAGAATGGCTAGCCCGGTACAATGAGNTAATGTCTTAAGAGCTCGTCTCGTGAGCGTCTAACCGTATAGAAAAAATGCTGTTTTACAACCTCCTACTAAAGCAATTTCTACTTCTATAAATAAAGATAAGACCTCTAGTGCTTCTTAATAATCATATTTTTTAGAATGGTTGGATCTGATATTCTAAGTTTTTCAAAATTTACAAATTAATCAAGTCGCTTTTCCCGCATCGTAACAAATTCCTCTGCTGCCGTTGGGTGGATACCAATCGTAGCGTCAAAGTCCGCTTTGGTTGCTTTCATCTTTACTGCAATTCCTATCCCTTGNATAACTTCTGGAGCATCGACACCAATCATGTGAGCACCCACCACTCGTTGTGTCTCCCGGTCTACTATCAATTTTTGCAGCCCTCTCTCTNTATTACTTGTCATTGTATATTTCATGGGCCTGAAGCTTGATAAATAAACATCAATATCTTTATAACTCTCTTTAGCCTCATGCTCTGAAAGCCCCACTGACCCAATTGGTGGNTGACTGAAAACAGCACTTGGAACATCAACGTAATCTGTTTTGATCGGATTGTTATTATAAAGTGTTTCCGAAAATGCGCGCCCCTCAGAGATTGCAACAGGAGTTAAATTAATACGATTGGTAACATCTCCAATAGCATAGATGCTATCAACATTTGATTTATTCCACTCATCAACGGTTATAGCTCCGTTTTCATCAAGTTGGACCCCCACCTCCGCTAGACCTAAACCGGATGTATTGGGAGCTCGTCCAGTTGCATAAAGAACTTGGTCTGCATCAATAGTTTCGTGATTAGATAGATGAACCTTGAAATCATTTGCCATTTTTTCTATTCTTACGGGTAGTATTTCTGGTAAAATGTTAATACCTTTTTTCATCATCTCATTTGTCAAGGTGTTACGGATGTCGCTATCAAAACCTCTAAGGACCTTGTCAGCTCTAAAAGCCAAATCAACTTTCGATCCAAAGCTATTAAAAATACCTGCAAATTCAACAGCAATATAACCAGAGCCCACAATGACAATCCGCTCGGGCATATCCGACAATTCCATCGCCTCATTTGAGCTTATTGCATATTCAACACCAGGAATAGTTGGAGTGCTTGGCCATCCACCTACTGCAATGAGAATGCGGTCTGCAGTAATAGTTTCACCACTCACAGCGACGGTATGTTTATCTACTAGCATCCCCCTTCCATGAAAACGTTCTACATTAGCGTTCTCCAGTAAATTCACATAAATCCCGTGCAATCGATCTAATTCAACATTCTTTGCCTCAATCATCTGCCGCCAATTATGTTTTAAACTATCTACAGTCCAACCATATCCTTTTGCATCAGAAAGCTCTTCCCTAACGTGGCTTCCATAAACCATTAGCTTTTTGGGAACACAACCACGTAAAACGCATGTCCCACCCTCTCTGATCTCTTCAACAATTGCTACCTTAGCACCGTAAGCTCCTGCTAATCGTGACGCTCTAACACCACCAGAACCCGCTCCTATTGTTATGAGCTCATAATCATATTTAGACATTACTTAAACCCTTTAAATGACTGATAAGTTAGCTGGAACAATAAACCTCAAAAAATGATTATCATCTCCAAACGCCCAACAAAATATTAAATAAAACTAATACGCATTCATATAAAATCTCACTTTAAGATAATTACATTTAGCCCTCTAATAATACCATCCGACTAGTTTTTGAGGAAATCCAAAAAGTGGCCTATACTATTTAATGTAGAAAGTAGATACTCTTATTAGTTATAATTTTTAAAGTGCGGACATCAACCAATATTTTGTCGAGCGACCAATGAATCGATCTATNATCTTGATCATCCAGCTCTTAATATCTTTCGGCGCAATTGTTTCAAGCGATAAACTCGGAGCAAAAGAACGCGATATTTATCTGATCAGTACGGGCTGGCATACTGGTATTGCAATGCCTGTCGACGCCTTANTAAAACGGAATTTACCTGAAACGCTTGATTTTAACGAGATACAATATTTAGAAATTGGGTGGGGGGATAGAACGTTTTATCAGTCACCTAATCTATCATACAGTGCTTTACTCAATGCATTATTAAAACCAACGTCTTCAGTTGTACATATTTATGGTTTTAGTGACAGCATAGAAACGACATTCAAAAATTCTAAAACACTTAAANTAACACTAACCGAGACAGAGTTTACAAGATTACTNTATTTTATTCACAAAAGTTTGACGCGAAATGTGAATGGAAAGGCTCTATTAGAAGGCGTCGGTCTATATGGAAAGAATAACAGTTTCTTCTATTTGGCAAACGATGAGTTTCATCTTTTTAACAACTGTAATACNTGGGTTGCCAAAGCTATACAATCAACCGGAATTGGGCTAGACTCGACCGGCATTGTGACGGCGGATAATTTATTGAAAACTATTCGTCATTCTATAGAAAATAGGTAAGCTTGCCATTGAATTATAAGGATTAATCGAACAATTGATACCTATATAATCAGATCCAATCTTGGAGATTAACTATCACTAACCACGAAGATGAATTAACAAAACTTCAGGCTTCAAGCGAGACGGACAGACGTCTACTCGAAGATACTATTCGTGCACTCCGTGAGAACTTAGAAGTCGCCACGGCTGATACAGCACAGAACCTAGAAAATTTGCGTGCCGCACATGAAGGAAATAGAAGGGAAGCGGAAAGTAATATCCAAGCTCTTAGAGATAGTATGGAACAACTGCGAAATGAATATGAAGAAAAGCTCGATAGTGAGCGTGCTCTTTTTGCAGGGTCGCAACGTGAGTCAGAGTCTAATGTGCAAGCATTAAGAAATACCATGGAACGGTTACAAAATGATTATGAGGAAAAACTTGATAATGAGCGAGCTTCAAATGAAGGCGCGAAAAGGGAATCAGAGGCAAATGTGCAAGCTCTTCGAGATACCATGGAAAGAATGCGCAATAGCTACGAAGAAAAACTCGATAATGAGCGGGCCGGACATGGCTCTGCTCAACGGGAGGCTGAATCAAATATTCAAGCATTACGTAATACTATGGATAATATGCGAAACGATTATGAGGAAAAGTTTGATCTTGAAAGAGCAGAACATGACTCAAATCGGAGAGAATCGGAAAACCGCACAACAGCACTCCGAGATACTATGGAAAGAATGCGTAATGACTATGAGGAGAAACTTGACCGAGAACGCGCTGCCTACGAAACTTCGAAACGGGATGCCGAGGCCAATATAACGGCACTGCGAGAAACTATGGACTCGATTAGGAATGATTATGCAAAAAACTTTAATAAAAAATGATGCCAATAAAAACTACATAAGTGCTAATAATGTATTANCCTAAGAGTACTGATGGATTAAAAGGAATTAGAGAATGACCGCCCGAGGCGAAAAAACATCTTCAAAAAGTACCACCACAGCATCAGGAAAAACTAAACGTGTTGATATAGCCAGCGATCTATCGCGCCTTGGTTCGTTCGACGAAATTTTAGAATATTTAATCACCCATGTTACAAAAACTATAAATGCAGAACGAGGCAGTCTATTTTTGCATGACCCTGCCGCTCACCAACTCTATACCCGGGTCGCCCTAGGCAACCTCTCCCGAGAAATTAGAATTGACGAGCAATCTGGTGTTGCTGGTTGGGTTTTCAAAAATGGTGAGGCCCTGATTGTAAATAATCCATACGACGATGAACGGTTCAATCAAGAAGTGGACGAGAGAACTGGATACACAACCGACAGTTTAGCATGTGTACCAATATTCACATACGGGGAAACCCCTATTGGCGTATTACAGGTTCTTAACAAGATAGATGGCAAGTTTACAGACGATGACATTGATGCAATTCAATTAGTTGCTTCCCAATGTGCTTCAACCTTAAACACCTATGCTCTTACAGAGAGAATGGAAACTCAAAAACGACGTGAAGCTGAATTCATGACATTGGTGTCTAAATTGACAACAGAGTTAGATTTATCACGTCTTTTAAGCCATGTCGTAGATGCTGCGACGGAAATGCTCAATTGTGAGCGAGCTACAGTATTCCTAAATGATGAAAAAACTGATGAATTATTTTCGATGGTTGGCGCTGGGTTAGGTGCTTTTGAAATTCGTCTGCCGAATAGTGCAGGTATATCCGGTGCAGTTTTTCAATCTGGAGATAATGTAAATATTCCTCATGCATATGCAGACCTACGTTTCAACCCAGGGTTTGATAAGCAAACTGGTTTTTTTACTAGATCAGTTCTATGCGTTCCAATTTTAAATAAACATGGTAAGCGAATAGGAGTAACGCAAGCTTTAAATAAAATTGGGGGCCCATTCACGGAGGAAGATGAAGGAAGAATTCAGGCGTTTACTGCACAAATATCTGTGGGTTTAGAAAATGCAAAAATGTTCAATGATATGCAGGCTGTTAAAAATTATAACGAAGCAATGCTGCAAAGTATGTCTAATGGTGTAATCACAGTAGATGAGACAGGGAGTTTAAAGAGTTTAAATAAATCAGCGGAAGATATAATTAAAATAGGGGCTGATGAGAACCTAGGAAAATCACTGGCGGAAGTTTTTGGAGAAAAGAACCAGTGGTTAGTTGACGAAATTACCAAGGTTAGAGAGACCGGATCGACAGAAAACTTGGAAGACGCTGATCTTTATACCGGTGAAGGCGAATTAGTCTCAGCCAATATAGCCCTACAACCCATGATATCTGGTGAAGGTGAAACGATCGGTGCATTAATGCTGGTCGAAGATATTTCTAGTGAAAAACGCGTAAGATCTACAATGTCAAGATACATGGACCCTCAATTAGCTAATCAACTTCTAGAAGGAGGTGATGGGCAGGCTATGCTTGGTGGACAAGCAGCAGAAGCAACTGTTTTATTTACCGATATAAGAAGCTTTACGACCATTGCAGAATCTCTCGGCCCACAAGCCACCGTTGCAATGCTGAACGAATATTTTGAAATAATGGTTGCATGTATTTCTGATGCTGGTGGCATGTTAGATAAGTTCATTGGGGATGCTTTAATGGCTGGGTTTGGGGTTCCTTTGCCCAGCGATGATGCCCCGGATGCTGCTGTGAAATCTGCAATTGCAATGATTTCTCAACTCAGAGTTTGGAATGCTGGCAGACTTGCTGCTGAGAAACCTGCAATAAATATGGGAGTAGGCGTCAACACAGATAACGTGGTAACAGGAAATATAGGTTCTTCTAAAAGGATGGACTTTACGATGATCGGTGATGGCGTTAATTTAGCCGCCCGCTTAGAAGGTAGTTGTAAGACATATGGCGCACAAATTATTATCTCTGAATTTACACAAAGTAAATTAAAAGGTATTTATGCGCTCCGGGAACTAGATCGGATTGTCGTAAAGGGGAAAACAGAGCCAGTATCTATTTTTGAAGTCTTGGACTTTCATGACGATGAAACCTTCCCAGCGCGGATGGACGTTGTTGGTCACTTTTTAGAAGGNTTGAATCACTATCGGGCAACAAGCTTCGATGAAGCTATAAAATCATTTACAGCTGCTTTGGCAGCTAACGCATCTGATATTCCCAGTAAACTTTACATAGAACGCTGTAATTTATTTAAAGAAAACCCACCACCGGCGGGATGGAGTGGGGAATGGGTAATGACCGAAAAATAACCTGTTTCANCAAAGTAGTTTTGCTTCAAAAAAGGAGTAATTTTTATTAGCTCCTTTTTTTCTTATTTAGGCCGACCTAATAATCTCAGGGGTCATAAAAACAAGGCCACTTTGATGACCATGTAACTCACATAACTCATAAACTGCATCAAAAACTTTGTCTTTAGCTTTCTTTTCGGCGACAATACTTAGAATAGCTGCTTCACCAAAATCTCCAAATTGCTTTTCGTCAAACAAGTCGCTTGACCGCCCCNTCTCTACGGTTACGCTCTTAACCCCCTCAAATTTGTTCATAGCCTCTAAAACTTTCTGGCCAAAATCCTTTNGGAGAAGCGCTCCTATCTCTACTGTCATATCATTTATTCCTTAAGCAATCTCTTTGAGAACTGACTCTGGTATATATGTTGCCACTCTATCGAGCTTAGTCATGAACATGATACCCTTTCCTGGTGTATCCAACCCACCAGCCAGATACATTGCTTCAAACACACGATCAGCCTGCTCCTCAGAGACGATAATCCTAATAACTTCTTTTTGTTCATCTATTGTTACCCCAAGAAGTCCCATTCTTTCTCTGATACCAGTTCCTCGGCCATAGCTTATAGTCGCTCCTTGAGCTCCACAGTTCTTTGCTGCGTCTAGCACATCTTCGGCAAGCCCTGTTTGCAACACACAAGTTATCATGTTTGCTTCAGATAAATATGTAACGTTTCTTCCGGCCATAATTAATATCCTTATTTTTGAGTGCTATTTAGCTCTCGTTTGTAGACTTTGATCCTTGAGTGAATTGAATTACTAAGCCCATGGTTAAGACAGCAACAATTGGGCAAATACTAGCAAGTGATAAAATGCCAAAGCCCTCTACTGCTGATACCGCATTACCAAGCCCCAATCCCATAGCAAGAACTAAGGGGACAGTAACTGGTCCAGTGGTAACTCCAGCACTATCCCATGCAACGTTAACAAACTCTTCGGTAGAAAGAACCGTCATCGTGATTCCAATCGCGTAAAGCGGTAACAACATCATCATCAGGTCAAGATGAAAAATCAGTTTTGCTACACCAAGCGCAATACCAACAGCAACTCCAATGGCAACACTATACATCAACATAGATTTCTTAAAAGCTCCGTTTGTCAATTCCTGAACCGTTAGACCAAGCGCATTTAATGCTGGTTCGGCTAGAGTAGACCCAAAGCCTAGGAGGAATGCAAATCCAACACAAATAACAAATCCTATCAATTCAGGATAATGCGGGGAGTGCTCCACAATGTCTAATGGCATAAAAGCTGCCGGCAATGCTTCGCCTGTTTGAGTACCAATGGCTCCCAATCCATAAGTTAATCCAACATTAAAAATACACATCCCAACGATAGACAATGTTAAGCCATAAAAGGTAACCATTCTATTAGGTAATGTCGCTTTAAGAATAATGAATAGAACAAACATGAGAAATAGCACGAGCGGCAAAATAGCCCGTACCCCCAATAAGATTTCAACTAATGGAGTTTTATCCCATGCTGTCAGCTCCACCTGTGCAGCCGAAGATGCTGTCTGCGATGCGGCGATAATTTGCTCTGGGCTGATCTGAAAAGAGACAAAGACTGATAAAATTAAAACCGCTAGTATTGGAAATAGCGACGCTAAAGTAACAACACCAAAGCCTGACAAGGATGAATTTCCNTTCCCTGCAGCNTTCGCAATACCGATCCCTANAGANAGTACTAATGGAACTGTAACTGGACCCGTTGTAACCGCCCCNCAATCCCATGCTAAACCAAGTATACTAATTAAATTAGGATCATTCCACGCATAAAATGACAATAACGCTACAGGAATTAATGCCGCGTAAATCATCGGTTTAAGAGACCAGCCTCGGACAAACCGGACAGTTCCTAATATTGCGGCTAGCCCTACGCCCGCACCAACCATCAAAACTAGCGGAAGGGTCCAATTATTCAGAAGTTCAAATAGATAAGGTGCTTTCCTAACATCTACTGAAGCACCAAATGCTTGTAATGCCCCAATAGCTGGTTCTGCAAAGGTCACTCCCACCCCAAGAATACCGATGATAATGTAAACAACTGTCATCGAAGCCTTTTTTGGAAGGTTGTCACCTATGATCTTACCAAACGGCATAAGCCCTGTACTCAGGCCTTCCATAAAAACAGCTAGTCCCAGAATAACTGCCGCTAATCCAATACACAACGACACAGCTTGGTCAATTGGTTGCCTTAAAACTAACACCTGAAATAGTATCAAGTAAACGGCTAACGGGACCACCGCCTTAATTTGATCCATAATTCTGACATAACTGTAAGGCCCTAATAGATTACCCGCACTTTTAAGCGTCATCTCGATCTTTTTTGGCTTTAAAGCATCCGGATCGCCATCTACCGGTTTTGGTGTCAGTAAATTATAACTGACAGTTTTATGTCTTACATTTGTCTGTGCAAGATATTGCGAATAACGCATGCTCTAACTCCATAACAACTCTAATTTATACAAACTATAACTAAATTACCCTAAAATACAATGGTAACCGAAAAAACCCTCCCGGCCTAAATATTTTTTCCCTACAAACTAACACTAATAGCTACCGGGTAATTGCTGCTTTTAACTTAAATTCACACCCTTATTTTGAATAACCGGTTTTAAAATATCAACTGAGTTTTTTTCTCAAAATCCCAATAAAAAATACTAGACTACCAGCCAGAATCAAAAATATTATTGGTGAAACAGCCAAAATAAGCAGCCCACTCAATCCTGGGTACCCCGAAATAAACTCGATAGATTTAATAATTTGCTCGATTGTGACATCACTTAATAAAAATAAAATTATTACTCCAAAGGCTAATAATATTATAAGCAAGACAATCCAACGATAACGAATAAATTTTAATACGTCACTCAACAGGAGGCACCTCACCCTGCTGAGGAAAGATCGGTAATTTATGATTCCAACCACTTATTTCCTCGTACAACAAGCCAGCCCTTAGTAACTCTGCTTCTCCTCGTGGACGGCCAACCAGTTGTAATCCGATAGGTCGACCGTATTGATCAAATCCGCACGGTAATGACAAGGCTGGTGAAGCGCAAAGGGTAATCGCTCCTGTGAGCATGGACGCAGCCATATAGTGCTCTAATTCTTCTCCAGCTATTGACGTGGGATGTCTTAAATTGACATCGAAGGCAGGCGTGTTTGCACCTGGTGTAATAATGATATCATAAATCTTAAACAGTTCGGCAAAGCGAGCATAAAGCCCCCCCCTTGCTCTTTCTGCCTTAGCTAAATTTGATGTAGTTTGGTCCAGGCCTAATTCTGTATTCCAAATTATATCTTTTTTTATTTGTGATGGGTATTTTTGTAATTGCAGTTCACGATCAATTACAAACTGCTGAGATCGCAGAGAAAGAAAAGTACCCTCTAAATCATCTAAATCGATGGTTATCTCGTCCACCTTCATTCCACAATTTTCAAAATTTTTCATCGCCGCTCTAGTAATTTCTATTGTTTCCTTATCGACAGGAGCTCCTCCTATCGTTTGAGCATAAGCAACCCTTGTTGGGGGCGGTAATTCATCCAGAGCTGCACTATAAGGTACACTCGGCGCTTCGAACGTCATAGGATCTAACGGACAAAAACCTGACATAGTATCTAGAAATAAAGCTAAATCCCTAACGTTTCTGGCCATGGGGCCTTGAACCGACAAGGGAGAAAATAAAGTATCTACTGTTCCTCTAGTAATTCTTCCAGGCGACGGTCGTAAACCTACTACTGAACAGTAAGTCGCTGGCCGTCTGAGACTGCCCCCATGATCACTGCCATGCGCCAACCAAATTTCTCCAGCGGCTAACGCGGCGGCTCCACCACCGGTCGAGCCTGCTGGCGTAAGAGAAGTATTCCATGGGTTCTTTGTTTTTCCAAAAACTTCATTAAAGGTTGAACCACCTGCACCAAACTCGGGAGTATTTGACTTGGCTATCACAATACCACCCATATCTTCTATTCTTTTGACTATTGGATGCGACACTTTAGGAATATGATTTGCGTATATAGGAGAACCGTAAGTTGTTCTAACACCCTCCACATCTGTTAAATCTTTAATCGCTACAGGTAACCCAGCCAACCAGCCCGGTTTATTACTATTATTTCTATTTTTTCCTGCCATAAGTAGACTAGCGCGCTCACGAGCACGCTCAAAACAAAGCGTTGGAAGCGCATTAATTAGTGGCTCCACTTCCATAATCCTTGCTTCAGCAGCAGATATCATTTCTAAAGGCGAAATATCTCCGGAGTTTAGTCTTGAGACAGCTTCAATCGCCGTCAGCTGAATTAGTTCATTTTTCATAATAAAAACCAGCAATATCAGTGAAAATTTGATTAAGCACTTTCAACAGTCCAATATTTACTAATTGAAGTAAATATGTTTTGCATTAAACGAAGAGATTTGTAGAATTATCATCTTCAGGCTACTACTTCCGTTGACGGTAACGCTACATTTTTATAGAACCAGTAAATTAAAAATTTATGATAATGGACTAAAAGAAATGGCTGTTCGTCAACTTATAAGAGATGCGTTTCAATGTGATGAATTAGTGCATCAATTTAAAATACTCGATGTAGAGGATGGCTTGTTAGCGACGGGTTCTGAAAAAGAGGTCAGTCAAAACAAGCTATACACTGACATGTATATCACTGATGAGGCGAAAAATAGACTTGACTTAACTAACAAAAAAATAGACCGGCTTGGGGAAGATACTGATAACGATGCTACCTATAAGATAGAATTAGAATTTCTTGAAAAAGAGAAAAATCAACTTCTAGAATTTCTTACGAAATGGGGCCCTAAAGACGCCTTTTAAATATCTGCTCTATTTACCTGCACCAAATTTATGTTGGACCCTCGGCGTCCGAAAAGATTTAGGCGCATTTCTCGTTCTCTTAGGTACAATACCAGATGGTAACGAATTTAAAATTTATTAGATAAATCTCCGCTGAACCTACCATTCTCGATGGAATTCGATTGACTTACAGTCTTGGTATAGCCCAGGCTTAAATCTATTTATTTCATCATAACGGAGTAACTATGAAGTTTATGTTGGTAGTCATTATCACGATGGGTTCACCAGTGATCGGTGATAAACAAAACACATTTGAACTTCGAATCCCACAGGAAAACAAAGAGACTTGCGAGAAATCTGCAAAGACATTCAAATTCTCACTGCCTGTAATTACTATGGATACCAAATGTGAATCTAAAAAGGACAATGAAGAACCTAGTATACACTCGACTTGAAATCACCGCTTCATCACAAATTTTTTGATTGAGTTTTATCATTTTAATTTTCATCTAAAATACACGGGACGTGTTTTAAAGTGAATTTAGATAACGAAAATTACTCCACCGTCACACTTTTGGCTAAATTACGCGGTTGATCCACGTCTGTACCCTTTTCATTAGCTGTGTGATACGCAATCAATTGAACTGGTAACGAGTACAGTATCGGTGCAATCAGTGGATGAACTTTAGGCATCTCGAAAACCCAAGCGGGTTCATCGTCTAAACGTTTAATTCCCTCCTTGTCTGAGAGTAAGATAACCCTTGCACCTCGAGCTAGAGCTTCCTTTAGATTAGATGCCGTTTTTTCGAACCATTCGTCATAAGGAGCTACCATTACTACCGGCATTCCTTCCTCAAGTAGCGCTATGGGACCGTGCTTCATCTCTCCGGCTGCATATCCCTCAGCATGGATGTAACTCAACTCTTTAAGCTTTAACGCCCCTTCTAGAGCTATAGGGAAATTGAGCCCTCTTCCAAGATAGATAACATCTTTCGCTAAAGCCAGTTCATGCGCACAAGCTTTCCAGCGACCCTGGTCGGCCAAAACTTCTGCCATTGTTATCGGCAAACGGCTCAGTTCAGTCATTATTGTTGCAGATACTTTCTTATTTAAAAAATTACGCTTATGGGCCCAATCAACCGCAAGACTGAGCAACACAACCAACTGCGTTGTGAATGCTTTAGTAGAGGCTACAGAAATTTCCGGGCCAGCCAACGTTTTCAGAACAATGTCGGACTCACGGGCGATGGTGCTTTCACTAACATTTACCAGACTGATAATATGCTGTTCCACCTCCCGAGCATGCCTTAAAGCCATCAAGGTGTCTAAGCTTTCTCCCGACTGTGAGATAAACAGGGCAGCCCCTCCCTTTGGTAAAACCGAATTACGGTAACGAAATTCAGAAGCAATATCTACTTCTACCGGTAACCTTGCCAAACCCTCCAGCCAATATTTAGCTACCATTCCGGCATAATAGCTAGTGCCTGCAGCTATTATTGTAAGCTTAGGCAGCAAGGTGGGGTCAAATGGAAGTTCTGGCATTTTCATTCGACCTGAATTAGGATCATAAAAAGCTGATAATGTGTACCCTATCACCTCTGGTTGCTCATGGATTTCTTTGTCCATAAAATGTCGGTATTTTCCTTTACCTATAAGCGCACCAGATACCTCTGTTAGATTGATTGGCCGTTCGACTTGCTTATTTTCAGCATTATAGATATTTGAATAATCCTGACCGACTATGGCCCAGTCCCCATCTTCCAAATAACTGATGCGACGGGTCATAGGCGCTAATGCCAACGCATCAGAACCAATAAACATTGCTTCATTTCCATAGCCTATAGCCAATGGTGACGATTTACGGGCTGCCATTAGGGTACCTGGGTAATCTGCTATCATGATCACCAGTGCATAAGCACCATTCAATCGTTCAATAATGGAGCGCATTATTTCCTCAGGTGATAAACCTTGGTCATGATAATATTTTACCAAATGCGCCACCACCTCGGTATCGGTGTCCGTTTCCATCACGAAACCTGATGCGACAAGGTCCGTTCTTAATTTTTTGTGATTTTCAATAATACCATTATGAACAACAGAAACAGGACCAGAGACGTGTGGATGGGCATTTATTAAATTTGGAGCCCCATGGGTCGCCCATCGGGTATGTCCTATTCCAATATTTCCAGTTAGAGGTTTGTCTTTTAATTTTTTCTCTAACTTTGCTAACTTTCCCTCTGCCCTCCTCCTATTCACAACTCCTTTAACCAGTGTAGATATACCAGCAGAGTCGTAACCTCTATACTCGAGCCTTCGCAACCCCTCAAGAATATAAGGCACAACGGAATTAGCTCCTATCATTCCAATGATACCACACATATCCTAATTTTTCTTCCAAGCCCGTTGCCGTTTGGTACGAAATCGTGCCGCCCCGTTTGGTATTTCCTTCAACTCACCTCGCACTACACTTATAGCATTATCATCAACAGACGTCGTGACGGTGCTTCCAGCACCGATAATAGCATTTTCGCCAACCTCCACGGGGGCTATAAGAGAGGTATTTGAGCCAATAAATGCTCTATCACCGATGACAGTAAGGTGCTTTTTAAATCCATCGAAATTACAAGTGATTGTACCAGCACCAATATTTACTTCTTGTCCAACGTTTGCATCGCCGACATATGACAAGTGATTAACTTTAGTACCTTTACCTATTTTTGCTTTTTTGATTTCTACAAAGTTTCCTACTTTAGCCCCTCTCTCAATTTCAGTACCTGGCCTCAATCGAGCGTAGGGACCAACAACTACTTCGTCAGAAACTGTGGCCCCTTCCAGATGCGAAAAACTTTTTATCTCAACCGATTCTCCTATATCTACGTTCTTCCCTATCACCACATTTGGATGTATCGTTGTATCTCGCCCTATTCTCGTATCATGAGAAAGAAAAGTTGTTTCAGGCGAAACTAATGTCACTCCATTGTTCAACATCTTCATTCGCAGACGTACTTGCATCATAGCCTCCGCTTTCGCAAGATCCGCTCGAGAATCTACTCCTAATGTTTCTTCTTCCTCCCCTTCAACAACCTTTGCATAACCACCTTTTTTCAATGCAATTCGGACTATATCTGTCAGATAGTATTCTTTTTTGCCATTTTCAGGAGAAAGCGCCTCCAAAAATTCTATTATTTTGGCACCATTAACAGCCATCACACCCGCATTGTATAATTCGACCGGTTTATCGATAGTATGAGCTTCAGATACCTCTACGATTCTTTCTAGTTTTCCATGCGTATCAAGGACAAGGCGCCCATATCTATCTGGATTTTCTGTCCTAAAACCTAGAACAACAACATCAGGGGGGTTCACAACTTCTCTAGCTGAGATTAAACGTTTTAATGTTGATGTCGTAATCATCGGGTCTGCGCCAAAAGCGACTAGGACAGTTCCGCATAAGTTTTTTAGATTACTTAACCCTGCTTTAACCGCATCTCCAGTCCCTAGAGATTTTTCCTGAATTCTTATGCTAGCTGGACTTACGACTCCCCGGATTTCTTCTTGATCGGGGGCAATCACTACTACAAGATTATCCGGCTCTAAAGGTTTAATCGCTTCTATAACATGGCATACAAGCGGCAACCCCGCTATTTCATGGAGTACCTTAGGTTTTTGCGAATTCATTCTTGTGCCCTTGCCTGCAGCAAGAACAAGAACAGATAACGAATGTGGCATACGGACTAATCAAACAAAATAAATTAAAATACTGCTACAATATGCCACAGGCTAGAGATTAGAAGAAATAAATATTTATTACTAAAAATGACAGAATTAAGATGAGTCTGTTTTATTATAGTGTATTGCTAATGTAATAAAAAATGTCGACCCTTTAAATTTTTACCAGTTAGTGGTGCCAATGAAACCCTCCCTAATCATTTTCGATTTAGATGGAACTCTTGTGGATAGTGCTCCAGATCTCAATGCCTGCGGCAATAGAATGCTTAAAATAGTAGGGCGCCATCCAATTAACTTGGAAAAAAGTAAAACCTTCATTGGGGATGGAGTGCGTATTTTTATAGAAAAAACACTACATTCTGCTGATTACGCAACGAGTTCCCTCAAGATCGATGAAATCGAAAAATTATTTTTAAACGACTATCAAGACCGTTCAGCAGAGCTATCAAAACTTTACCCTGGGGTGAAACAAACACTAGAGAAACTTAGACAAGCTGGTTACAGATTGGGCGTATGCACAAATAAGCCTCAGCAAGCAAGTGAGAGCCTTTTAGCAAAGCTTAATATCGACCATTTTTTTGAAAAAATAGTTGGTGGGGATTACTACCCAGTACGAAAACCTAATAAACAGCATATTTTAAACCTTATAAATGAAATGGAAGGGGTTCCCGAAAAGACTATTATGATTGGCGATAACGAGCATGACGCTGTTATGGCAAGAGATGCGCAGGTCTATTTTATATTTTGCACTTATGGCTATTCCCGATCACCCGTCGACGAGATAATTTATCAGGAGCGTATTCATTCATTCCCGGATGTTATAAATTTAAAAATTTTAAATCGATAAACACCAACTAGATCGTTTTATTGAATTTATTTTGATCAAATGAAGAAACGTGAATTAAGTCGCCTGGCTAACTTTTGGAAGAACTTCTTCAGCCATCATTTGCATACAATCTATTGCCGTGGATTTAGCCATTCCAGCCCACTCCATTGAAACAATTAAATGGTTAACTCCCAGTTTTCTATTAATGGTAATCATTTGATCTGCAACTTCATCCGGTGATCCTATCAAGAAACGATCACCAATAAGGCTCTCAAAATCTCCAGATAAACTTTCTCCTTCAGGCAGCTGATCACTTTGACCAGCTGCATGATAAGAGGCGTATTTTCGTGCCACAAACGGGCCCGCTAATCGCATCGCCTCAGTTTTCGTCCTTGCCACAAATGCCTCCCTCCTCATTGGAAATTCCTTGGGAAATGGCTTTTTGAATTTATCTAATAAACCTTTATAAATTTCAACTTGTCTAGTCAAAGTCTCTATCGTGGTATGAGGATTTATATACCAGCAATCACCGTGTTCTGCCGCTCTATTCAAAGCTACATCAGCGTTAGCACCAATCCAAATTGGTGGATTTGGTTTTTGAATAGGCTTAGGCCAACAAACCGCTTCCTTTAGTTCGAAGTGAGAGCCTTTCATACTGACGCTATTTTCATTCCAAAGCCGCCTAATCGCTATTAAATTTTCGTCGGTGCGTTTCCCTCGTTCTTTGTGCGTTGTTCCAAATGCATTAAACTCTACTTCTCTGTAACCAATCCCTACTCCAAAAATCATGCGTCCATTTGACAAGATATCTAAAGTTGCCATTTGTTCTGCAATATCCAGTGGTTTATGGAGTGGTAAAATAATTATGCCTGCATTTAATCGAGCATTTTTTACTTCCCCGGTGAGCCTTGCTAGTATCGGTAATTGTTGTAACGCTTGATAATCCGGTGTTGAATAATGCGAACCTTTAGTGATAGAGGCAAAGCCCAAGCGATCCGCTAAACATGCCTGTTCTATCAATTCATCTGCCATAGTTACCATATTGACATCAAACGAGTATTGACCGCGTAGCATAATACCTATCTGCAAAGACATAATGGGTCTCCTAAAGCGCCTCATGTATTTTTGACTTAACCAATATTTAATACTACTAGATCGTCAAATATTTTTTCTATCAGAATTACTTTTATTAACATGATGTTAAACAACATTAACTTGTTCTATTGGCTTGACCAGATTTTTTGATAAAAGATATTACGAAGCTGGAGACCAAATGGCGTTTGAAATGGCAAAAAAAGGAGATCTATTAGCGCGAGATACTTTATTGCGCATAGTTCAAAGAGATAGTAATCAAGATAAAATCGAGCGCGCTCAATCTTTTCTTAACGCTATGGATATACCTAAGGTGATGAACTTAAAGGATTAATACCCCGATAATTAGGTGTTTTTTAACTCGCTTTAGAGAGCCTTTGCTCTACTAGCTTAGACCAATAGCTAGCGCCAACAGCTAGAAGCTGATCATTAAAATCATATTCAGGGTGGTGTAAACCTGCGCTATCTCCATTACCTGCCCAGATATAGCAACCCGGGCGTTCTTGTAACATATACGAGAAGTCTTCAGCTCCCATGGATGGAACAGGATTTAGGTCTACACCGTTTGCAGACCCTGCTATTTCTTGGGCTATCTCAGCACAAAATTCGCTTTGGCTCTTTGTATTAATTGTTGCTGGATACCCTGAATGGTAAGTTAGTTCTGATTTAGCACCAAAGGTCAATGCAACCCCATCGGTTATAAGTCGAATTCGTTCTGGAAGCGTTTCTTGAAGTTCCTTATCAAATACGCGGCAAGTTCCCTTAAGCAGAACAGTATCAGGGATAATATTGAATGCTTCACCAGCATGGAACTGCGTAACACTAACCACTAAGGATTCCTGGGGGTTTATGTTTCGACTGGTAATTGTTTGAAGAGCCAAAACGATATGGGACCCTACGACAACAGGATCCACACCTTGGTGGGGCATAGCTGCATGCCCCCCCCTACCTTGCACCAGTATTTGGAAATTATCTCTAGCAGCCATCATGGGGCCAGGCGCGACAGCAAACTCGCCAACATTCATGCCGGGCATATTGTGCATTCCATAGACTTCCTCGGCTGGAAACAGATTAAAAAGACCATCGTCGATCATTTTTTTTCCACCGCCTTTGCCCTCCTCCGCAGGCTGGAAGACAAATTGTACCGTTCCATTAAAATTCTGCGTTTCAGTCAAGTACTTCGCAGCACCTAATAGCATAGTAGTGTGACCATCATGGCCACATGCATGCATTTTCCCAGGGTTTTCAGAGCGATGCTTAACCGATCCTTTTTCTTGTAAAGGCAGAGCATCCATATCAGCTCTTAAAGCTATTGCCTTTCCACTTCCATCGCCAGAAGACAAGGTTGCAACTACTCCCGTTCCAGCTAGACCTCTATGGACAGATAAGCCCATACCTTCCAATTTATTTGCTACAAAATCGGAAGTTTTGAACTCTTCAAAGCCAAGTTCCGGATTCTTGTGCAGGTACCTTCGCCATTCTGTCAGTTCATCTTGGTAATCTGCAATACGATTAATTATTGGCACGACAATATCCTCTAACCTTACAAAAAGTATATCTTATTATTGCTTCCCTAATTCTTCCATACGTTTATTTGATAGGTCAAAAAGACCTACATTTTTTTCCACATCATATGGCGATTCCTTGAAAGATTCTGGATCCCACTCACTCCGGGGGGTCCCAAAAAAATCTCCCCCATAAACGTGTAAGCCACCCGTTAACTTGGTAAGAGGATTATATACTCCATGAATTGCTGTTTCGCCAAGAAAGCTGCAATCTTTATCATTCATTATTTTTAATCCTAATTTAGTCAAACCATCTTCCTCAGAACGGCGGTAGAAAGTATTTTCCTCACGGCCCTGATAAATTCCAATCACCGCCCACATACTATGGTCATGTGGCATTAAATTCATTTCTGGCCCCCAAATAAGATTGAGGACAGTTAAATCGTCCGAACGATATAAAGTATTAACTCCTGCTTTTTGAGGTTCCCCAATAGCAAGCATAAGAGCCGATGGGTCTGAGACAGCACGGGCTACAACATCTCGAACAGCCCGTTCCTTATCTGTTTCATTCATAGCAAGTCTGCAATCTGCGCAAAATTGGTCTACCTCAAACAAAGTTTAACTCCTATCCAAAAGTTGAAAGTTTTCCTGGAAGATTATAACAAAATCGAAATAACTCAAAACTTTACTTTATTCGTGATCCATTAGATTCACATTAAAAAACTATATTGGTTACATATATTCCAGTTTTAATCCAAATCAAATATCTCTAATCCTTATTTCTAGTTAAAAATCACAAAGACCCGTTATCAATCAAACATTTTTTCATGTCTCATATCCGTAGTCCCGTAAAGCACCTTCCTTCGAAATTAATCCTAACGATAAATCCCGCTGTATCTTTTCTGCTGGGCGGTTAGCAGGGTCCCCTATGCCGCCGCCTCCTGCCTGTACGAGGGTCATCGTGTCAAGAGGCTCAAGTGTATGCGCACCCTTTGGATGGATGATATCGCCATTAATCCTATGCTCACGAAGTGTCCCAGGGCGGCCATTATTATATCCAGGTGCAGGAAATTCGGTACGGTTTGCCATTGATAAAACAGTCATTGGGTTACCACTATCATTTCTCAGAGTGACTTCCTGACCAAGACCTCCTCTGAAAGTGCCAGGACCACCACTGTCCGGAATTGTTTTTTTACTAACTACTGTCATACCTGTTATTGTTTCCCATATTTCAACCGGAACTGTCGCCATATTGGAAGGCCCTGGCAAACAATCTCGACCGTCCAGGCCCTCCAAAGCTCCAAAGCCTCCTGCGGTAAAATGAATAGTCGAAATTGGTCTGCCATCAGGATGCGTACCTTGTACAGTTACCAGATCTATCATTCCATTATCTGCTTGAATTTTATCAGCCGCCGCTTCGGCTAAAGCTCCAAAAATAAGGCCTGGTACAAAGTGACCTATAGCGTGCCTTCCACCAGTTGGGTAAGGCGGTTGGGCATTTAGCAAGCATCCTTCCGGAGCAGAGACACTTATGGGTCGAGAAGCTCCCTCATTGTTTGGTAGGCTTGGAATCGTAATACATTTTATTGAATACAACGACATAGCGTTTGTATAGCAAAAGGGAACATTTATCCCCCTATTCACACATCCCCCAGTACCTTGAAAATCTATATCTATAGATTCATCTTTGACCTCTATAAAGCATTCTAGTGGGATTGCTTCGTCTATGGCCTCAATCATTATTTTATTTTGATATAACCCATTTTTTATTTCTCTAATTTTTTTGCGCATAGCTACTTCTGATTGGGAACGTATTGCATTGCTTAGTGGAGTTAAATCATGGATACTATATTCATCCATAAACTCTAGTAATTGTCGTCCCCCTACTTCATTGCATGTTACATTCGCAATTAAATCCCCAATCGTGGATTCTGGCGTTCGTACGTTTGCCTGAAGAAGATCTAGTATAAATGCGTTAGTCTTCCCCTGGTCTACGAGTTTGACAATCGGCAATCGCAATCCTTCATGATAAATTTGGGTGGCTGCCGCTCCAAATCCCATCCCACCAATATCTGGAAGGTGTGTAATCGACATAGTATAACCAACTAATTCTCCATTAGACTTAAATACTGGCCGCATCACGTTTATATCAAAAAGATGTCCTGTGCCCATCCAAGGGTCATTCGTACAAATAACATCACCTGGCGATAATAACTCAGGTGGAAATTTCTGAAGCATATAGCCAAGGGTACGCGGCGCCGTTCCAATAAAAACGGGTATTGAATGACTACCCTGGGCTACTAGTCGACCCTGACGATCTAAAATAACGACAGTGAGATCAAAACTCTCAGAAACAATAGTCGAAAAAGACGTTCGAACCAATGTTGACTCTATCTCATCAGTTATTGAAACCAATCGGTTCCATAATATACCGAGAGAAACTGGGTCAAACTGTTTTTCGTCACTTCCCATGTTTAAGCTCCCAACTCAGCAATTATATTAAAAAATGGATCAATAAATGCTCGTGCACCAACAGTGATCAAGCAGGTAGACTCACGTTCTTCAATTAAAGCTGGACCAAAGATTTCCATTCCCTCGGCTAATAAATATCGATCATAAATAGGTGTTTCTTGAAACCCACCCTCTTCAAAATACACATCTCGAGTTCCTTTTAAAGCTGTTTCTATTTTTCCCGTTTGCCCAGAAGTTATCGCATAGCCCATCTTAAATTCCGGTTCTGGTCCCGACGCAATAACTTTCCAATTGATAATCTCAATCGGTGCGTCAATAACAGCAAATGAGTAAACTTCTGCATATCTTTCTTCAAAGAGCTTACGAAACGCAGAAAATATCTCATCAAGGGGCTCTTCGTCTGGCAACTGAACTTGTATCTCATGCGTTTGACCAAAATACCGTGCTTCGATTTGCCTACTGATTCGAATTTCCTGATCACAAACCCCAGCCTCTTTTAACGACTTAGTTGTTTCTTTAACTAGGGGCTCAAACAAATCGAAAAATGTCTTGGCATCAATATCGTCAGTAATTACACGTCGGGATCGAGACAATTCGAATGATAGTGGGCTCGCGAGAAGACCAAGGGCCGAATAAACACCTGCTCCAATAGGAAAAACAACACGTGGTATCTTGAGTTTTTCTGCAACACCCATCGCGTGTAAAGGTCCAGAGCCACCAAATGCGACCATTGTAGCGCTTCTATAGTCAAACCCTCGTTCTGCCGCATGTATACGAAAAGCACGAGCAATATCTTCACTTGCACTATCGTGTATACCCCACGAGGTTCTTAACGGAGATAATCCCAACGGGGCCCCAACGGTTTCCTGTATAACCACTTCCGCCGCCTGCTTATCTAATTTCATTTCACCACCTAAAAAGAAATCTGGATCAAGATAACCAAGCATTAAGTTCGCATCTGTAAGTGCAGCACTTGTTCCATTTTTTCCATATGAAGCTGGCCCCGGGTTTGCTCCCGCGCTACGTGGCCCAACNTTAAGTAAACCACGATCGTCAATACCAGCTATTGAACCGCCTCCAGANCCAATTTCGATCATNTCTAGAACAGGTATTCTAAGAGGAAAACCACTACCTTTTCGGGCCTCANTAACTCGATCAACNTCNATTTGTTCACTTTTGAGTGGTTTANANTTNCGCACCANTGCTCCTTTTGCAGTGGTTCCTCCCAANTCAAATGATAANATATTTGGCAGTTTTAGTGTTCGCCCCTGAACCGCAGACATAAGCATNCCNGCAGCAGGTCCGGATTCAAGCAAACGAACAGGAAATCTCCTTGCGGTTATTGGTGACAACATTCCACCACTAGAAGTCATGATATAAAGCTGTCCCTTGAAACCTAATCCCTCTAAATCTTTTTCAAGTTTTGCAAGGTATTGATCAATCATGGGTCTGGTGTAGGCGTTGATCGCCGTTGTTGTCCAACGTTCGAACTCACGCATATTGGGATATACATCTGATGACGAAGAAACATATAGATTTGGGAATTCATTTTGAACTAAGTTGACAACAGCACTTTCATGTGACGGATTGATGTAACTATGCAGAAAACAAACAGCAAGCGCCTTTATATTTTTAGTCTCTACAAGCTCCTTAGTGTGCCTCCGCACCTCCTCCAGATCAATGCTCGTCTCTACACTACTATTAAAATGAACCCGTTCAGAAATCCCCTTCCGTAAATCGCGTGGAATAATTGGTTCTGGATATGTAATGCGTAGATCAAATAGTTCATAACGCTGTTCCATACCAGTATCCAGAATGTCTTCAAACCCGCTCGTAACGAGCATTCCGGTTGCTACCCCTTTCCGCTCAATAACGGCGTTTGTTACTAAAGTGGTACCGTGGGCAATCACAGAGATATCTGAAATTGATACGTAGTTTTTTCTCAAAATCTCTTTTATTCCATCAACAACAGCTATCGAGGGATCAGAAGGGGTTGTAAGTTGCTTGTGTATAGCAAGCTTGTGTCCAGCTTGATCAAGTAACGCAAAATCCGTAAACGTACCGCCAATATCAATACCTAAACGCCAGGTCATACTATCTCCATTTATTTGAGGCTGGTGTGTCTATGAGTTATATTTAAACTAACCCACACATCTTAACCGTCCGCATTCATAGGTAACAAACCTTTTTCTGAGAGAACCCGCTCAGCCACCTTTATCGCATCCAATGTTGCAGGTATCCCACAGTATGGAACTGTATGCAGTAAAGTTTCTCTTATTTCTTCTATAGAACAACCATTATTGATGGCACTGGTCAAATGTAACTCTAGCTCATGTGGCCGATTTAGCGCAGTTAACATTGCCAAACACAGCATACTTCGGAATTTTTTTTCAAGTCCTGGACGGCTCCAAATCATACCAAATGCTGCTGCTTCAGAAAATTCTCGCAATGGTCGATTAAAATCGTTTGTTGTTTCGTCCCGTTTTTCTAGATATTGATCCCCCAGGGCCTCTGCTAATAGTTTTCGACCTTTCAAGCGTATTTTTTCCATAATTACAATCCTCTTTAAAAGTAAACAAAATACTATTGTTAATAGAGAAATTGATCGGGGCGGTAATACAATTTCAATTTTTTGTAAAACTAATAGTAATATCAGATTTATGTCTTTATTGAGAAATCAACATCTGGTTAAATTATGAAAAACCCCTTCGAATCTGCCGAAAATCATAGTTTAAACGGTATATATTGTATTTTAATCGGAATGGTCGTTGTGACTATTCAAGATAGCACGGTCAAATGGCTAAGCCCGGATTACTCTCTTCATCAAATTATGTTTGTTCGAAGTTGTATCGGTCTACTTATAGCGCTATTTGTCATTAAGTTTGGTGGCGGCTTTCATCTTATAAAAACACAGAATTTGTGGTTGCAACTGATAAGAGGCGGTTTGTTAATCATAGCCAACATGGCACTCTTTATGGCCGTAGCCGCTATGCCTATAGCAGAAGCTATAGCGATTTTTTTTGTTGCGCCACTTTTTATAACTATTCTCTCAATACCTATTCTTAAAGAAAGAGTAGGACCAAGGCGTTGGATAGCTGTCATTGTTGGCTTATTAGGCGTTATTGTGATGATGAATCCTACGGAAAAAATAGTTGATTGGGCAGCATTATTACCGTTAGTTGCTGCGTTGGCTTATGCGTTAATGCAAATGCTCACACGCAAACTAGGGGCAACTGACCAGGCGTCAACAATGACATTCTATAATCAAAGTACCCTGTTTGCCGTAAGCCTTATTATTGGTGTTATTATCGGTGATGGAAAATTCTCTAATATGGGTCACGCCAGCCTAGACTTTTTATTTAAGGCGTGGGTAGTCCCTGACAAAGATCATCTGTGGATTTTCATGATTTTGGGTATCACAAGCGGTTTTGGAAGTTACCTTCTCAGTCAAGCTTATCGTTTAGGAGAGGCAAACCTCATCGCCCCGTTTGAGTACGTGTCACTTCCGTTGTCTATATTGCTTGGATATCTGCTCTGGCGTGATTTTCCTACCTCTAGTGGTTTCGCAGGTATGACACTAATTTTAGGAGCTGGTCTCTACGTTTTATATAGAGAAAAAACCCGTTCCAACAATAATTTCACTCACAACCAAAAAACCTGACCCACCCAATCTATATTGAAATGCAAACGATACTTCTTGAACTAAAGTCTTTCTAGTCAAACAACTTTACTGTCATCTCTACTTCTACTGAAATATTAAAAGGCAAAGAGCTCATTCCAACAGCAGATCGTGCCCCGCGTCCAGCCTCTCCAAAAATATCAATCATTAAATTAGAAAAACCATCAATAACTTTTGGATGTTCGGAAAAACCAGGAGCTGAATTTACCATACCAAAAGTGCGAATTATTTGCTGCACTCTGTCTAAAGACCCCAATTCTGTCTGCAAAGCAGATAGACTGTACAACCCTACATTGCGCGCCGCAGCAATAGCTTCCTCAAGACTACAGGCAGATGGAACTTGGCCGGTAATTGGTGAGCCATCAGAATTACGAGGGCCTTGGCCAGATAAATGGGCTATCCCATCAAGGATCACAACTTTAGCATATGAGCCAGCGGGTGCCGTTGATTCAGGTAGAATAATATTTAATTCTTTTAGTCGTTTCTCCGCGCTCATATTTCACATCCCTTTATTTCTTCTTAAGGGTGCATCTTGGCCCCTTTGGTTATCTTATCAACTAACTTTCTTTCTTCCCTAAGAGCGAGCCCCACAATGGGTAAATTATCGGGTTCTTTATCAGACACTGTTGCTCTGTTTGCGTCATCATGGCTAGTAGAGAACATATCTTCAATATACAAGCAAAATCGAACTCCTCTATCAATACCCCGATGATGAATAGTTCGCAGCTTCTGATCATCACACGATAAAATAATCACCGGTTGAATGAGAAGAGGTAAATAAATATTGCCTGCAGAATCTTTATACTCCTGGCCAAGCAACGATGGGTTTGCGCCCAATATTCCGGACGTAAGGAAACTGGTTACATTAAGCTTTTGCCAGACAGCTAGATCGTCTCTTAGAACTATCGCTATCTTTGTGTTAAACTCCATAATCGTCAAATTCCAAAGATTGAAGATAAACCAGTTCTCTGGCTATGCGCTTCCATCACAGCTTCATCCGGTAGCTCTATCCTTTCGCTTGCAGCTCTCAGAAGAGAAGGAAGCAGACCAACATCTCCGACTGAATTAAGAAAGACACCCGAACGCGCAAGCACAAAATTCACTGCCGTTCGTATATCTTCATCTGCCTCCAAAGGCTCGTACCATGTAGCCCTGCGTTTCGATACCCCTGCAGCCCANGGNCCACGNGCAAGACTTTTNATAGTNTGNACNGCGANNNCCCGNTCNTTACANAANTTNANNGTCTNNTCAAAATCCTTNNCNTACGTCACATGATGNGANGTNACCCANTTGTANGGCATCAAAACNGANTCAAAATCAAANTNNGNNANTGANCGNCGNTGCATTGCTGCNACATTCCATCCATGCCCNGTCACNCCAATAAACTTTACNTGTCCCNNCTCNCGAGCTTCAACTAGNGCTCNTAGAGCNCCATCATCNCTCATCGCTAAATCCCATTCGTCAGGATGAATTAAAGCATGCAGTTGCAGTAGATCGATTGTATCCACTCGTAAGCGTTCTAAGGATCTTTGAATGCTATCTTTTGCTGCCTTATAATCTCTATCCCGAGTTTTTGTTGCTAGAAAGAAACTATCTCGGTATTGATCCATCCACGGCCCCATGCGAATTTCGGCATCTCCATAAGCGGGTGCTGTATCAAGGTGGTTAACGTCATATTCCAAAAGTAGTTCTAGCGTCTTATCTGCAGTGTATTGGTCAACCTGCCCAAGTGCCGCCGCTCCAAAAATAACAGCAGAACTCATATGTCCNGTTCGTCCAAATGGTCTTTTTTCTATAGCCAATATCTCACCTCATAGATCGCCAACTCTGAACATATCTTGATTTGCACTATATTATGTAACAGGGTTAAGAATATTTTTGATTAGAATAAAAGTATTTATCGGAATAAATAACCTTAATGGAAAACCAGCTTTTTAACAATAATATCATGAAACTTGGCGTTATGGCGTTTAACTGTTCTCATGGTTCTACGGTAACCACAGCAGACGGTGTTTGGCCTATGACCTGGTCTGATAACGCTGCATTAGCTAAAATGGTCGATAAGTCTGGAATGGAGGTACTCTTACCTGTTGGAAGATGGAAAGGATATGGGGGAGAAACTAACTTTAACAACTCTACTTTTGAGAGTTTCACGTGGGCATCTGGTATCAGCGCCATCACAGAAAACTGCACCGTTTTTGCTACAGTTCATGCTCCACTTATTCATCCTGTAGCCGCGGCAAAGATGGCCGCAACTATAGACCATATTTCAAATGGAAGATTTGCTATAAATCTAGTTGCGGGTTGGTTCAAAAATGAATTTGAAATGTTTGATAATACCTGGAGAGAACATGACCAGCGGTATGAATATGCTTCTGAATGGATCGAATTAGTAAAACGTTTNTGGACAGAAGAAAATGAATTTGATTTTCACGGGGATTTTTTTCAGGGGAAGGACTTGTGGAGCCAACCAAAGCCTGTTCAAAAACCTAGGCCNCCAATAATGAATGCTGGATCGTCATCNCAAGGCCAATTGTTTTCAGCAACGCATGCTGACATGAATTTTGTCATGTTGCGTCAGAAGAGTGAAGGAAGTGACAAGCGTCAAATCCAAGTTTTGAAAACTTTAGCAACTAACCTAGAAAGGCGTTCACAGTGTTGGATCCACGCTTATGTTGTTTGCAGAGAAACGGAAAAAGAAGCAAAAGATTACCTTCATCACTATGTTATTGAAAAAGGGGACAATACGGCCGTAAACAACATGCTAGATATTTTTGGTTTACAATCAAAGACGCTCGAACCAGAGGTACTAGATAATTTTAAGTTTCATTTCAAAGCTGGTCACGGTGGCTATCCCTTAATTGGAACTCCAGAACAGATTGTTGCTGATATACAAAGGTTATCAAAAATGGGGGTGAATGGGATATTATTATCNTGGGTAGATTATCTAAAAGAAGCACAACAGTGGATCGAACAGGTTATACCTCTAATGGAACAAGTGGGCTTGCGACAACCGTTTCAATTATACTCTAAATGACCCCAANCACANCACGTAAAACTGGTATTNTCTTCCTAGTTGGACTTTGGTTTTGCTGGGGNTTTAGTTATCCTGCAACTAAAATAATATTGCGTGAGCTTGATATTTGGACAAGTAGAACGCTAATTATGGGCGCAGCCGGTATCTTATTATTAATACTGGCTTTCGTTACTAAAAAAGCTCTCAAAGTACCAAAAAAATACTACTCTGATCTCATAATTGCTGCTTTTTTAAATATGACGATTTTTCAGATATGTATGACGCTTGGTGTACATTTCTTTAGTGCGGGCCNTACCGTCGTCATCGTCTATACGATGCCACTTTGGGCTATACTATTTGCTTGGCTCCTTTTGGATGAATCACCACCTTTATCCAGATTAATAGCACTTATTATGGGAGTTTCTGGCCTTGCGGTATTGCTTAGCCAGGATTTTANCCATCTTNACNGCCCAGGTCTTGGTGCTTTATGCACAATAATTGGAGCAATATCATTTGGGCTAGGGACTGTTTGGATGAAACGAAGGGTTTGGGAAAATGATCCGACCGTTATAGCAGGTTGGCAACTCATTATTGGAACTATTCCATTGATACCTTTTTGGATGCTAATGGGAACTGAAACTCCCTGGACTGATCTTAGATTAGTAACGTGGGGAAATTTCATATTCTTAATTATAATCGCTAATGTTTTAGCCTATTTTTTATGGTTTCGTATTCTTCAGATCTTTCCTGCCTCAGTTTCTGGGCTTGGAACCCTGGCGGTTCCAATAGTAGGAATAATAGCAAGTGCCTTAATATTAGGGGAAATAATTGGTGCACATGAATTGATTGCTTTAGGACTTATCGTTTCAGCCCTTGCATTAAATTTAAAAACATCCTGATCTTAAATAGCAGTCGTTCGTAGTTNCCATTAATACACTTCATATCAAAACTTTCTAATTTTCTNAAGTCAAGCTACTGTGTGATATCTTTTGTTACCACCAACTTAAATTAAGGGTTTCCTAATGATCAATAAACGTATGCGTTTTGGTATTTTTTTGGCACCGTTTCACGCANTTGAGGAAAATCCAACCAATGCTATTGAGCGCGATTTCGAGTTAGTCGAGCATCTAGATAATCTAGGATACGATGAGGCTTGGATCGGAGAACACCACTCCGGTGGGTTTGAAATTATTGCGTCCCCAGAAGTCTTCATTGCGGCAGCAGTAGAAAAAACAAAACACCTTCGACTAGGCACCGGGGTAGTCTCTCTACCCTATCATCATCCTTTTATGACAGCAGATCGAATGGTTCAATTAGATCATCAATCGAGGGGACGTGTTATGTTTGGAGTTGGACCAGGGGCTTTGGTAGGTGATGCTTTCAGAATGGGAATTGACCCTGCCAAACAACGACAGCGTATGAACGAAGCATTAGACGCGATAATGCCATTATTAAATGGTAAGGTAGTTGACTCTAAAACTGATTGGTTTGAGATGCGAGAGACTCAAATGCAACTTCCTTGTTATACACGGCCACATATGGAGATGGCGGTTGCTTGCGCTCGGTCTCCCTCTGGAGCCCTAGCTGCTGGAAAACATGGCCTCGGCATGTTGTCAATTGGTGGTACATCTGATGAAGCACTGCAACACCACGCTAATAACTGGAAAATATGCGAACAGACCGCCGCTGAGAATGGAAAAATAGTAAGCCGAGATAATTGGCGTGTCGTAACGCTAGCTCACATTGCTGATACAAAAAAGCAAGCGTTAGAAAATGTTAAATTTGGCATAGAGAAATGGGCCCGATATTTTCGAGAAATAGCAACCTTCCCTATAGTACCTGACGGAATTGAGAATGCAGTTGAATTTCTAATGGAAAATAATATGGCTTGTATAGGTACACCTGACGATGCAATTCAACATATAGAAAAATTACAGAAAGGCACAGGTGGTTTTGGGGCTTATCTTGAACTTGCACACAATTGGGCAGACTGGGATGCAACAAAACGTCACTATGAATTAATGTCTCGGCATGTTGCTCCCCATTTTCAAAATTTAAACGACCTTCGAAAATCTAGCTATGACTATAGTTTTAGAAACAGGGAGGTGTTTGTTGGACAAGCAGCTGCGGCCGTTCAGTCTGAGATTGACAAACATCAACAAAAGCCCGGGGGAAAGTAATACGAAGCTGAATAAATTGAGACTTGATAAAGGGTTACCAAACTAGACGTTCTTTTCTGCATCAAATATAACTATGCGGGGCGCGCACCTTTCAACAAAATTCTTTGATGTCTGCGTTCTTCTCCTACAGGATAATCAACATTGACCGAGTGTAATAAGCACCTATTGTCCCAGAGAAGAATGTCCCCTAGGCGCCAATCGTGGTGATATTGAAACTCTTCTCGAGTAACCCAAGCATAAATAACATCTAATAGACTATCACTCTCGGCGCGCGCCATTCCAACTATTCTGTCGGTTCTATTTGGATTAAAATAGATTGACTTTAAATGCGTATCTTCGTGAGTTCTTACTAACGGATGCTCAACATCCTTTGTTTCATTGAACTCATCTATAGTAAGTTTCTGCGCACGAGCATTTGCTCTAACGGTATCATAGGAATGAATAGCAAATAACCCTTCTATATTCAACTTAACGGATTCCGGCATCTTTTCAAATGCCTTCCTTGTATTAGAAAACCGTGTTTGTCCTCCTGAGGACGGTATTGCTAATGATTGTAAAACAGTTGCTTTGGCTGGATTCTCGAAATAAGAATCGTCAGTGTGCCACCCAGACAAACGAACCATTGTTAAGTCTTTTGGCTTGTCATTCATATTTTTATAAGTGCTCTCTAATATCGATACTTCTGGATTTTCCTTATCCCATCTATTTCTCAATAATTGAATCTGCGGCTCGCCAAATAGTCTTGCAAACCTCGCAAAATCTGAGCTATTGAGTGGCAAGCCTTCAACACACAGCAAATGATATTTTAAAAATGCATCCCTCAAGATAATTAAATCTGAATTGGAGATCTCATTTTCTAAATTTAGATTACTAATTCGAGCTCCCAAAGCACTTGATAGTGGTTTGATTTCAACCCCCATAATTAACCCCAACACTTCATCTTACTATTAAACTTTTAGAAATTTATTAAGTCACTTATCCCCTATTAATTAATTATTATTTATAATTTACTATCTTTCGTAACTTAGATTGACGGTTTTGTTGAAATTTTAACGCCCAGTTATACCCCACCCAACCAGTTACTAGAGCCCAGGGTATACATCCAATAAACAACGGAAGCCCCCATAATTCAATCATTGTTAGAGTAATATCCCAAATGGCAGTAAGGCCGCCGCCACTAACGATAAGCGTTTCCTCCAAATTCAAAGAAAATTCACTGAAGCCCAGTGATTGATCCCATTTTCCAAGCATCAATCGCCCAGTTATCAAGAAGACATAGTATACAAAGGGGACAGTGAAAACATTAGTAACCCACGTCCAAGCCAAAGCAGGAACAATATTAAATTTCCATTTAGGAAATAAAAACCGCTGACAGGCCCAAAAACTAGCCACTAATACCATCTGTATTCCGACAAATGGATTCATTGCTGACACGAGACCAACTAATACTCCTCTTGCGGTTTCAACGGGAGGCGATTTACTCCTAAGAATTGGAATTATAAGTTTATAGCGAAACAGCCTCAAGAGTTTGAAAAGCATAAGAAGGTCACAGCGCAATAATATGGGTAATAGTTAGTACTCTCATCAATAATAATATGTTATAAACGTAAGGCAACATTTTCAAAAATACCTAATGGCTATATTGCTAAAACACGCAGAGCAATACAAGCAGCTCCATATCCATTGTCTATGTTTGTGACGGCAACTCCCGGGGCACAGCTTGATAGAGCTGACTCCAAAGCGACACGCCCCCCTTCAGAAACCCCATAACCGTTCGATGTTGCTACAGCAATAATCACGCCCCGCGCCAAACCTCCAATTACACTAAACAAAGCACCTTCCATACCTGCGCAAACAATTAAAATTGGGGCATTTTGAATCATTTCTTTGTGATCCAGCAGTCGCCATAACCCAGCTACGCCAACATCGATTAGCTCTTTACAAGCGACACCGTGAAATTCAAGTGTGCGTGCCGCCTCTTTTGCCACTGCAAAATCCGAAGTTCCTCCAGTTAATATGAGTACCTTTGCTTTGTCGTCAAATACTTCGGGAAACCCGGACATTGCAGTTTTAGATATTGGATCATAATCCAATAAGTCTTGATCGTTCTTTGACAGGGCATTATATTTCCCGGACTCGAGTCTCGTTATGAATGCCCTTCCTGTTAACTGGTGTGCTTGCCCAAACGCTTCAGCGACTTGTTCTGGAGTTTTAACATCGGCCATGATTGCCTCCGCCAAACCAATTCTCTCGTATCTTTTTGTATCGAAACGAACTAGTTTTTGGTCTTCCGTCATAGTTGGTCTCTTAAAAAAGCACTTCCCTGTCGGTAAAGAACATACCTCGTGCCCCCAGGGTATCCATGTAATCTCAAAGCACCATCTACTTTAAACTGCAAATTGCGACTCACTTTTTGCAATAATGCCTCTTCTAGTTCGATCACAACGCCATGATGCGTTATACGACAACGGATTGTTCCGGTGCCCAGTTCCATTGTTAATAGCCTTTCAACGTCATCTATTAATACCAATTTTTCGTTTGTAACCCACAAACCTGTCTCTATCCGACTAGAAAGACACGGCGCGGCAGGTAAAGATTTTATATCATTTAAACCCAATCCAGCGGCAATAGTTCTAATATCTTTCTTATTAATACCAACCTCTACAAATGGGTGGCGTACTTGAAAAGTTTTCGCTGCTTCTAAGCCGGGTCGAAAATCATTTAAATCATCTGAATTCGTTCCAGAAACAATCCAATCAGACGTAAAATGAGCTATTCGAGAATAAAGATTAGTTTTACAGAAAAAGCATCTATTCACTGGGTTTTCGAGGTAACTTGGATCTTGCATTTCATTTGCATTGATAAGTTGAAGGCTCCACCCACCATCTTTGGCATGCGCCTTTACCCTTTCCGTAGCTTCTTTTGGTACAGCAGGAGATAAAGCATGAAACATTAAAGCCGTTTTACCTAATTTTCTCTGGACGATATGAGCCAAGGTCATACTATCAATGCCACCACTGACCGCGACGGCTACTGATCCCATTTGTTTTATAATTACTTCAAGTTCACTTTGAAGATCAGGTTCTTTCATCTCGAACCCCGCCTTCAAGTACATTTCTCTGTTGAGATCTCTCTGAATGCTTAGTTGTTTTTAATTTTAATTCATCCATGTTTACTTTTACTGTAGTTAAACCATCCGGCCTAAGAGTTTTCTTTGCCCCAACATCGCCAATAATAACGTCTTCACGGCTTAAAACCCTTCGTTTTGAAATGGTTGTCCTTAATCCAATAGTTGTTGTTTGAAGAAAAACCTCTTTGATCACATCATCAATAAACTTTACATCACACAAAATACGCACTGAATTTGCTAGTCGGCCTTTCTTACCAGACACCATATATTGCACAACATCTAATACACCTTCGAAATCTCTCAAGATATCAAGTGCTACAGCTAAATCTTCACCAGTCTGATCGTCAACTTCAAAAGTAATATTGCCGACTTCGTCATGGGACGTGGAGCTTACAACATTTTCCTCGAATGCTATAAGTCTAAGCATGTTTGGTGCCCCAGTTATTTCGCGTGTGCCGAGGCCATGCCCACTAACAATTATACGACCAGTATCTCTTTTAGAATGCTGGGAAGCGGAAATATGGGAGAGAATAGCAGCCCCAGTAGGTGTAACTCGCTCACCAGGGATCCCGTCATCCACCATAATAAAACCTTCTAGTAATTTACTCGTGGCTGGTGCAGGAACAGGCATCAACCCGTGCGCAGTATTAACAGTTCCAGAACCCATTGGGATATTACTAACACTCCACTTCGAGCAATTTATTTCTTCCAAAGCAACAGCAGCTCCTACAATATCGCAAACTGAGTCCCAATCTGCTATTTCATGAAAATGTACAGCGTCAATCAGTTTACCATGCACAACCCCCTCTGCTTCAGCAAGTCTATAGAAAATATCTACCGCTCTTTGAATGATAGGCTCAGGCAGACAACTTTCCAAAAGCCTACTGCGGATATCCCTGAATGTTCCTGTTGAGAAATTCGCATCATCTACATCACCAGCAATAATCAAGCGTTTCCCTAAAATACCCGCAGAGGTGGCGGAAATTAACTCCACAGACCATTCTGATGGCAGCCCAACCTGATGCATTGCCTCAAACACTTTCGGCGTCAAATTAGGCCATGCATCTAAAACAGCCGCAATAAACATGTCGCCAGCAATTCCACCAACAAGATCAAGATGAATAAACACTAAAGTGACCTACAAACCATTAGACAAAACCGGGATAACATAAGGGCCCTCTGGTATGATCGCGATCCTTTTATCATTATGCCGTATTAGGCTCTGTTTTATACACGCTTCTAGATCAGTCACTCTATTCACTCCAGTGTACGCCCAATCCTTCTCGCTAAGACCCTCTGAATATAGGTAAATTGAACCAATTCGCATCGGTTTAAGCTGCATCTCTGTTTGCCATTCATCAATATCTGCATATTTTTTATTTAAGATTGACTTGAGAAAACCAGTAGCACCCATTTTTACAAGACGTTGTTGGGCGGAAATAAATTCCTCTGACCCCATACCCTCTTTACAATTTGAAACGATAATTAGGTCACCACCTTTTTCGAGTATATCGATTGGGCCTACCATTCCCTTTATTGTCTGGTAGTAAGTAAGATCAAGTGGATACCCAGCACAACTTGTTAAAACTGTCTTGAAACGCTGCTGAACGGTCACTTCGGCATATTTTCTTATAAAATCAACAGCTTCCAGATGACTAGATACTATTTCACCAAAATTGATGAATGATAAGTTTCTGTGTTCATCAATTACCACGTTAATGGCTAGTGCACCGCCAACCATCTCAACAATCTCTAATTGATCCTCATGTAAAGGATTTCCTTGTAGGTTACAATTTGCAGATAACGGATCCTCCATGTAACGCGATGAGTGAAAGGTTGTTATAGTTTCGGCATGAGCAATTCCAGGCGCTATAACTTTTCTCCCCCCGGAATATCCCGCCATAAAATGAGGTTCTACTAGTCCTGTGACAATCTTTAGATCCGCAGAAACAAATCTTTGATCTAAAAGAACACGATTTCCCTTTTTAGTTATTCCAACTTCTACGTGAGCACCATCATCGCGGGCAAAATGATTTTGGACCTTAACTGTTTTTAATACCCACGGGTCTCCAATTAAATCTTCTAATTCCTTTCCTTCATTCGGTCGATGTAATCCTGTGGCGATAAGAATTGTGATATTACCCAAAGCAATTCCTAAATTTACCAACTTGTTAATAAGCGGTCTTAAAAAAAGATTATTTGGAACCGGTCGCGTGATATCGCAAATTAAAATGCAGGCGGTTTTTGCGCCATTTATAAGCTCTCCCAACACTCCCGCTCCAACTGCATTCGATAGTATTTTATCGATCTCCATCGACGTATTATCGATGATAGGCATCTTTGGCTTTCTTATTAATGTTACTTCTGCGGATTTAGGTACATCCACCGAAACTTCATCTCTCCCATATCGTAGACTGACAACCATCTTACTTCTTCATTTAAAAGCTCATGATAGACAAACAATATATCACAACAACCTAAACCCAAAGCGCATAGAGTTTCAATATACTTATCTACTGCGGTCTGCACTTCGCGGGCATTTCATAAAGTGAATAGTTATCACAATTTTTAGAGAAAAATTCCGCTGCTAAACTAATTGGTGACCTATCGTATAAATACTCACTAACCAGCCAGCCAGAACTAATAGTTGCTACTGGAGGAATTGAACACGCTGATACACATAACAAAATAACTAAGAAAGTTGCTCGCAACATTTTATGTTCCATCTAAAATAAAAATTCTACTTTTAAACCTCTTAGCAAATTTTAGACCAATTGGCACAAACTTTGCTTTATCTAATAACATTATTACATGTTCGTAGAAACTACATGTATTCAAATTAACTTTTCGAACGGATTTTACTTATGGGTTTTACATGGAATTCTGAGGATATAGCATTTCTTGCTGATCCTAATTTTATTGATAGGCTTGGACATTATGTTCATAATAATAGCTCTAACCATTACAAATTCTCGATGAATGTAATGGGATACCAGGCAATGTACTACACCAAGGAATTTGAAGACATTGTGAAATGTGAGAGTAGTATAAAAGTTTTGAAAAATGAAATTAAACAGGTATGTCGAGGAATATTCGGTAAGAATGGCGCTGATGGATGGGAAGTCACTTTTAGAGCAGAAGCTCTCATTCGTAACGAGCTGAATTCTGAAACAAATTTGCCTATTGGCGAAGTGGACTATGCCACAGATTTAATTTATTCAAATACTATTTTATTTTCATTAAATGAGACTGGAAATAAAATATTCGAGAGATGGACGCACAATGCAGGGCTAATAGAGGATGCTACCAAGACCCTGGAAGCCTTCCCTCAAACCTTAAATGACCCACCAGTTAGCCTTTACGAGGAACAGACCCAACTTCAGATGTAGTGATGGCAAATGAATACCCCTATCAGGCCACTTTAGGCTGAGAAATCTAGGAATAGAGATATCGTGGGTATTTTAGCGGGCAAACAAGCGATTGAATGGCACTGAGTAAATGACGAGCAGAGATTCCTCACCGGGGTTTCTATCGTCTAAACCTGCGTTTGAGATATGATGAAATGAAAAACCAACTCTCGAGTTATCATCTAAACGAAACATAAAATTAAAACCAGATCGAAACTCCACAGCATAACCTAAATCCTTACCAGCACCATTTCCGTAGGCCCCAGCAGCGAAATTAGGCGTCAAAACTAACTTGTCATCAAAGAATAAGTCCACCCCGATTCCAGCATATCCATATGTGCCACCTTCTGCAGTGCCAGTGAAACCGATGAACGGTGTAAATAGATCAATTTTATCACTTTCAGAGAAAACATACTCTATTCTAAATTCGCCAGTCGTTTCATCATCAAACATATCATATACACCAAACCCAACAGTAACAAAGCTAGGTTCCTCCGCCATGCTCGCCGGAGATGGAAGTAAAAATAATAAAATGAAGAGGCCACCTCTTATTATAAACGACATATAAATCTACTTTCTTCCCAAAATGGTCCGTAAGAGTTGCACCATAAGATTAGCATTAAAAATTACCTAAGGTTTTCATATTTTCCGTAGCATTCAACAGGGCCAACCTAATTCCTGGTTCTAAAGCAGAGTGGCCAGCATCTTCAATCACTTCATATTTCGCTACTGGCCATTGGTTCGCCAGTTTATCCGCAGAGTATATCGGACAAACCACATCATATCTGCCCTGGATAATAAAAGCAGGCTTACTGTTTATTTTATTGATACCCTCTAATAAGGCGTTTGTTTTCAGAAAATTGTGGTGAGCGAAATAATGAGCTTCAATACGAGCAAGAGCTAAACTTTCATTCGCTGAGCCCTTCAAATCTGGTCCAGATTTGAAGGGCTTTAGCGTTGAACATGCTTGCTCATAAGCACTCCAATGATGAGCTGCCTCATTATGTACCGTCGGGCTAGGGTCGTTTAAGCGTGCCAAATATGCTACTAAAGGGTTTTTACTTTCATCTTCGGATAATAGTCCTAGAAATTTTCTCTTAGCCTCAGGAAAGAATGTTCCCATACCATTTAAGAACCAATCAATCTCCCATTGTGAGCCGAGAAAAATGCCACGCAAAATAAACCCTGCACAATGGTTGGGATACGTCTGACCATACGCAAGCGCTAAGGTACTTCCCCACGATCCACCGAATATCAACCATCTATCTACATTGAGAGTAACTCTCAGGCTTTCTATATCATCGATAAGATCGTTAGTGGTGTTTTCTCGACACTCTGCTATCGGCTTTGACCGTCCTGCCCCCCTCTGATCGAACAAAATTATTCTGTAAAATTGTGGATCAAAAAAACAACGATGAATAGGAGATATACCAGCACCAGGACCGCCGTGGATAAACAGAATTGGAACCCCTTGCGGGTTGCCACATTCCTCCCAATAGATATCGTGCAAGCATGAGACCTTAAGAAACCCGGAATTATAAGGTGTAATCGGGGGATACAAAGATGTAAGCATTACCAAAGGCCTTTTTTTAACAAAACGGAAATCGTCACTTTGTTGCGCTCTATACATAAGGAAGTTTATCAGCTTCTGTGTATGTAACTAAAAAGGCTCTAATTTGACAGAGGTTTTTCAAACTAGATGTACTAAAGCATTTTTTTTCAGTCTAATGAAATCGTTTCGCTAAAACCGAATTCTGGTAAGCGACAACAGTCGCTAATACGGTCGCTAAAATGTGTAAAGACGAGGGAAGTGTTGGCGTAACTGAACTAACTTTTAGTAATGACCAAA
>PANE01000011.1 GCA_002708305.1 Rhodospirillaceae bacterium | reverse complement strand
GCTGGCGATACCGCGGTTGAAATGCTTAATAAAAAAGGAAAGGAGCGCATGCTTTTTTCTGAAAAAATTATTCGGGTTAGCACTGGTGACACTGTCACTTGGAAAGCACGTAGTAAGGGGCATAACGTTGAATTTATAATGAAAAATGGTGTTCCTGCCGGCGTAAAAAGGTTTAAAAGTAAGTTGAGCAAAGACGTTAGTTATAATTTCACTGTTCCTGGGATTTACGCCTATTGGTGCACTCCTCACAAATCTATGGGCATGATCGGTTTCGTGGTAGTTGGAAAAAACACAGATAACATTGATGCGATTAAAAAAGTGAAGTATTTCGGGAAATCAAAAAAGATCGCCAAAGCTCTTATAGGAAAACTTTAAAATTATTTNGAANAAAATTCCCTGCATCTATGAGANTCGTTGTTAAGCGAGCTTNATTTTTTTAAGCTCTTAAGTTCCANTAGAAAACAATCTGGNATTTAGCAATTCAACATNAGTTGGGCGNANTTTTTAGTTGCTATCATCAACTTCTGCNCCGGCGCTTGCGCGGCTTTGGGAGGTGCTTGTAACTAAGCTCTTTTTTGCAACCTTGAGGATTATTTCCCACGACGATTTATCCACCATAACTCCCTCCGCCAAGTATTTTTGGTAGACTTGATTCGCTGTCNGAGTATCGTTGGAAATTGCAGACTTTATTTTTTGGATTGTCACGTATTTAGCTACACTAAAACCATTATGGTCCCCGCTCAGGGAATGATGCTTATGCGAACAGTCAGCATTGACTATCAATCCATCTACAGCCCAGTTTAGTTTATAACTTTCCAATTCACTCGCCCTTCTCACCGCTTCCGCGAAAAGAATCAAAGGTGCACTGCATGCCTTAATGTGAAGTACTTTACCAGTAGCGGCGATATCAAGACCTGTTTGAGAAAATATAAGGGCAGATGGAATTGAAGAATCTATGGTTACAACATCATCTACTTCAGAAACGATGAAATCGGGCCATTCTCCTAAAACATTAACTTTACTAATTTCTCTCGCTAAAATTTTTACACCAGGAAACTTATGAGCCTCTAGCCAAGCAATATTTTTTCCGGTTTCTGAATCAACACCGGGTGGCACACCTAATGCAAATAATGCTTTGGTTACTGTTGTAATTATCTCATTAAACGAAATAGTTTGGTTCATTGGATATTTTTTTATTAAGAGGGCTGAAACTTGACCATTCTGGATCATTTAAATTTAAATTTTTACTTAATGGAGCTCCTTGGAAGAGAGCAATCCGTATCCACAAATCAGACTTAGGATCAAATTTTGTTGCACCAAACATTGCTAGCTTACACCTCAAAAGATTAACTGGGCGACAGTTTTCTTCCAGCACATTATCTTCAATTTCAGCATAATGACAATTTCTTAGACTTTGTATCCTTTGAATAGTCTCCCGCCAGATTGGTGCCGTTATAAGAAACTCAGACACAGTCATTGATTCAAGTGGTAGATCTTCCGCCAAAAGTTGTTCATAGAGTTTTTTTACATTTTGAGCTATTCCCAATCGCATTTCCTTATCCGCGCCAGGCTCTCTGAAGCGCCATCCCAACCTTGGCTCTTCTTTTTCTTCCGAACGATACCAGAATCGAGCGTTTGACCCTTCATGTTCCAAATTCANTTTTAAAACCCATGAATATCTCGACTCAATTATTTTCACTATAGAGATTAATGGCATGTCTGCTTCTATGGACATCAGTTCATCAGATGCTGTCTCAAGTTCAAAATGGTCAACNACATTTGGGTTAATTTCTATTACTAGAGAGTTTAGTAATTCTTGTCCTTCTAAACTTAAACTGTTACTTGCCCAAGAAGTAAGAGTTTCCCAGAATTTATGGTCATCTAAGCTCTGGACTACTTTTGCGATCTGCAACAGTTCTTCTTTTAGCTTTAGGAGTTTAGCTTGTTGCTCTTCATCTGTCGTTGGCCATTCGATTAAATGCATTTGTGCTTCATCTAAAAGTTCAACAAANTTTTTCCTATTATCATTAGAGACCTTTTCTATACCATTGACTTCCGCCAGGGCGTTTTCACGAGCGGTCATCCAATGGCAAATTAATTTAGGATGATTTATTAGGAATGGTGCCATTCCTAATCCAGTTGCATTTCCAACACCTAATGCTTGCTTAAAGTGATCGTCTAATGGTTTGTATGAACCAGGGCTTTTAAAAAAAGCCACATGCTCAACCCAATCAAAACTAAAACATCGCGCCAAGTATACGCATAACATTTCAGCTTGAAATGGCAGTTCAAAAAGTTTTTTATCTTTAATATTCTCTAAATCAGAAAGTCCAAATTTTCCGTTTCCATATACCGCAGTTGTTCTGATTAGATACCCTACGTCCATAAGCTCGGAAGGCTCTGGTTGAACACCAGATGCTAGTTTGTCGGATACATATTCGAAAAGTCGAACACTTTTATTGGCGCGACTTAAAACAAGTTCCTTTGGTGTGTATCGCCCCATTTCTTGTAAAGGCACATTAGCTTCAAGTCGTTTTAATTGAGTATCTGTAGGCTCCTCACAAGTAAGGGTAAAAGTAGCGTCCCACTTCTCAGCTATTACCCTATCAGTTCGATCTTCTGCCGATAAATGTTGAGCAAATACAACAAACCAAAGNGGTGACAGGTTGGTATTGATTTTGTAGATNGCCGTTCCAATACCTTTTTCATTCAAGTTAAANCTAATCCTCTTTATACTCCATTTCTCCCGACTCATACGCCTTACTAGTGTGCGCGAGAAACTCAACCGGTTGGGGAAAAGTGCTCCAAGTCTATCAAGCGTCATAACATCTTTCGATGAACGACGTGGCTTTCCATCCAGCTGGTTTTTTGCAATTAGACAGCAGGTCATTGTGATTTAAAAGAAGACTCAAAAAATTGAAGCCAATTTAGCCCCATAACCTGGGATATCTCCCTGTCATTGAAACCAAAATCATTTAGACCACTGGCTATATTGGAAAAATCACGATTTCCCGTGAACCAATCAACCGGGTCCGGCCAGCCTGCATTCGCCGAAGAGCCTTCACCAAAATCCATTTCTTTACTCCACCGACCATTGCGCATCCACTCAACAACTTCATTACCNTGGCCTTGAACAAGATCAGAGCCAATTCCCACTTTNTCAACGCCCATTATTTCAGCTGCNCCTGCTATCATCTTACAAAACTCACTAATAGTGCAATCAGGCCCATTTTTNAGNTGNAANGGATACATTGAAAAACCTAACATACCACCACTTTNGGCCAAGGCCTTCATTAGTTCGTCTGACTTATTTCTCAGTGCCGGATGCCATGACTTGGGGTTTGCATGTGTCACCGTGATAGGACGTTCCGAGATTTCTATAGCATCAAAGGTAGACTTTTCTCCAGAGTGAGACATGTCGACAACCATCCCAACTCTATTCATTTCTTTGATAACTTGACAGCCAAAACGTGTTACGCCCGAGTCCACTTCTTCATAACAGCCAGTTGCACAAACGCTTTGGTTATTATAAGTGAGTTGCATGAACCGTACCCCAAGATCATACATTATCTCTACTAGATCAATGTCTTCTTCTATTGGAGAACAATGTTGAAATGCGAATGTAATTGCTGTTTTATTCATAGTTTNTGCTAAACGTACATCATCTGCTGTTTTAGCTTGCATGATCAGATCACTATTTTGTTCGAATANTCTATTCCATTTCCCTATTTCTGAGAGTGTTTCCCGAGCAGTCTCCCAATAAACTATTGTCACATTGACACAGCTTACCCCTCCGTCACGCATCTCCTGAAAAATTGCACGGTCCCATTTTGCATATTGCGCCCCATCTATGATAAATCCATTGTAAGGTCTAATATCAGACATGTTTTACTCCCTCAGGAAAGCACTATTTGCCTAGTAGATAGCGCGAAAACACATCAAAAAAACCCAAAAAGGAATACANTNTGGCATTCCATATCATTTTATGTGTTCCGGATTCATTCTTTTGGTACCGGTCCAGCTGACGCCTCCGGTGGGGTGCGAGGCTTAGCACGCAAGTTTTCTTTTAAATACTTCGTTTCGTAACCATTAAAAATATGCCCAATCAATCCTCTTTTTAAATCAGACGTCCCAAATAGCCAATCAGCGATAGGAAATGTGAGGTTCATATTCACTTCCATCATCAGCGATCTATTGTGGTGCGCTGTATGGTGGCGTCTTAAAGTATTTATGAATGGCATATGCCTTACAAATCTATTTTCATCTACATGGCAGCAGAAGTGCATAAACTCATACGTTAAATACATACCAGTGGTAGAACAAATGAATAACCACCCTACGTTGGCTCCCAACAGATATCCTAATACTGCCACACCAGGTAATGACATCATTATAAAAATTACTAATGCATAGGGAGGAAAAACAGTTACCCGCCAGTCCTCTTGACCGCGGAAGCGTATTTCATCATCAGTAAAAAATTTATGGTGGTTAAGTGTATGACGCTCATAAATAGCACGCAGACCGAAGAAGTTGATCCGGTTATGCATTACATATTTATGCAAAAACCATTCAAATATATTTGCCAGCAAAATAGTGACTGGAATAGTTAACCACTCATACCAATGGACTGATGCAATGTGCTGGATATAAACCCAGAGCGCTGTTACCCCAATTGCATAAACAACGGCTATATGAACATAGCCATTATACCAACCATCAATCTTAGCCCGGTAGTCATTTCGGAATAAGGTCTGCTGTTCACCCATCATTATGTGAGATCTCCTTATTATGAACGTTCCCGCTAGATCGTAATCTCGCAGATTACCCTTCGCTTTACAAAAATATAAATTTTCTTTCTACAACTCGTCAACAATTAACTAACGGTTAGCGCCTATACTGACCTAAGTTATTTAATCATATTATCGACTATATATTCCTAATTTTTTATTCCTCATCCTTTAAACCATCTAGATAAACAGAAAGCGCCAAGCAGGCGCTTTCTACAGAGCATTTACTCTCTAATTATTTATCAGTAAGGGGTACCTTTCGCGACCCGTTCAAATAAGAGTTCTGGAAGTTTTAAGGCTAAATCTGGAAAAGCCATTATTAAGCCCAAGCATATAAACTCTAATGCAATGAACGGTAAGACCCCTTTATACATATCCATTAAACGTATTTCTGGCGGACTAATTCCCCGAAGGTAGAAGATCGCCGGAGCCATTGGAGGAGTAAGATAGCTGGTTTGGATAACAACCAAAAACATAATACAGAACCAAACGTCATCTACACCCATTGATCTTAAAACTGCTACAGAAACTGGAATAATGATCAGAATAATTGAGATAAGGTCCAGCACAAAACCTGCAATAAATGCAATGAGCATCAATATAAGCATCGTTGCCCAAGGGCCGAGTTGCGCTGCTTCTAGAAGATTCTGAACTGCACTTATTCCACCCAAGGCAACAAACACACCAGCAAACATCACCCCACCTAATAGTATAGTTAGGATCATTGCCGTTATCTGGAGTGTTTTGAGAAAAGCTTCTTGCATAATTCCGAGGTTAAATGAGCCATAGAATATGGTCATTAACACTGTTCCTATAGCACCCATAGCAGCTGCTTCTGTTGGTGTTGCCCAGCCTAACATGATGGTTCCTAATACAGAAAAAATCAAAATTAATGGAGGTATAAGAGCAGTGCCTGTTATTATAAGTTTTTGTATAAAAGACGGGTCATTTTCATCTGGAGGGAGACTAGGGCCATCTTGGGGCCGTAACATACATCTTACGATGATATAAATAATATAAAGACCCGCCAGCATTAAGCCTGGAATGAGCATTCCTACAAAAAGGTCACCTACTGACACATCTGCAACAGGACCAAGAATAACAACAACAACCGATGGAGGAATAATAGTGCCCAGAGATCCTCCTGCACAAATAGTTCCTGAAATAAGCCCTTTATCGTATGCATACCGAAGCATTACTGGAATAGCTAATAACCCCACTACTGATTCTGTAGCTCCCACCACCCCACTGGCAGCAGCAAAAACAACGCATAACAAAACTGTACCAACAGCTAAACCACCAGGTAATCGCCGTGTCCATAAATGAATGGCTTCAAAAAGTTTTTCAGCAATACCCGCTCGCTCTAACATTGTGCCCATGAATATGAATAGAGGAACAGCTGCCAGGACATAATATGATGCTACATCGTCAACTTTAGCGACAAGTTGATGCACAAGTGCATCGCCAAAACGATAATAACCAAAGAAGACGGCAACCCCCATTAATGAGAAAGCAACTGGGAACCCGATAAAGATACAAATCATTAATGCGGGAAACATAAGAAGGCCAATACTTAAGGTCATCCTGTGCTCTCCTTCAATGCTACAAAACCATATTGTTCAATATCTATACCTCTCAAAATCATGTAATTCTTTATCAATTCTGATATTGCCTGCAAGGTAAGCGATCCATAGCCAATAACCCAAACTACCCTAAACGGCCAGATAATTGGGTTCCAAGAGGACTCTCCGGAAACCTCGTTTGAGACATAAGCTTCAATTGCATAATCATAAAGGCCAAGAGTTACCCAAATCGCACCAGGTAGTAATAGAATCAGATATCCTAAAAAATTAACCAGTGCTTTACGTTTATTGGACATATTATCATAAAGAAAGTCGACCCTGATATGGCCTCCTTGTTTTAAGCAATATCCCATCCCAAACATATAGCACGTACCTGCCAGCATATAACCAACCTCATACGCCCAAAAAGTAGGGGCATCGAAAAATTTTCGCGCGAACACCTCATAAACCATTGAAACTATTAAAGGCAGCATCACCCATGCGCCAATAAAACCAACAACTCCCGATATTCGTTCAATCAGACGAACAATAGTAACCATTCCCATTCCTTTTCTCTAAAGCATTCTTTCTTTTGAAGTTTATAGCTTTAGCTTATATCCCTATATTTACTCAAACAGACTTAAAGACAAATGTATGCTAACCGCCGATACTATTAATAAAAGTTTTCTAAAATTAACTCACATTGTGGAAGTTTTATTCTCACCCCGTGTCCCCATCGACTATCTGATTGGCAATAATACTGCCTTGTCAGGTTAGAGCGGTCAATCTATCTATGTCTGTATTGGAGAGCAATCAGCCAGCAGATATTATTAGTGCATTTTTTTTATAAATCTACGTTAGATTTTCCCAAAATAGAAATTCACAACGAACATTCTTCTAAACCCTTGTATATCGACAGTAAGTCACAAGACTGGTTATAGGGTTAAATACTGTTCCAATATTTCAGGTTTCGCACGAAGGTCTTCCGGGCTACCAGAATATTTTATTTCGCCTTTTTCTAAAATGTGGCAATAGTCACTTAAATATAGAACAAATTTTAAATTCTGTTCCGCTAGTATAATTGATAAACCAGTATCTTTTAACAGTTTCACTTGATCTCTTAGGTCCTCGACTACTTTTGGCGCTAATCCCTCAGACGGTTCATCGAGCAGCAAAATAGAGGGATTATTCATAAGAGTGCGTGCTATTGTCAACATTTGTTGTTGCCCTCCACTAAGAACGCCGCCAGGCCGCGCTTGTATATCCTTCAGATCAGGAAATAATGTAAAAACACGCTCCTCGTCCCATCCCTCTCCACTAATCGCCGGTCTTCTAGCTATATCTAAATTTTCCCATACAGATAGTTGGGGGAAAATCCTACGTTCTTCGGGAACAAACCCAACTCCTAGTCGTGAGATTTTATATGCAGGTAACTTTGTTATATCAGTTCCTTGAAAAATAATCTTTCCTGATGAAGTTGGGGTTAATCCAATGATGGATCGCATGGTTGTTGTTTTTCCTACTCCATTGCGCCCTATGAGTGAAATCACTTGCCCTGGTTCTACGGATAAGCTGATACCAAATAAGACTTGGCTAAGCCCATAAGATGTGTGAATTGAATTAACTTCAAGTTGCGGCATCATCGGACTCCCCTAGATATACCCGCCTTACCTCTGAATTATTACGGACTTCATCTGGGGAACCAGAAGCAATAATCTCTCCATGATGTAAAACTGAAATTCTATCTGAAATCCCAAAAACAACACTCATATCATGCTCGGTAAATAGAAGAGTGAGCTCTCGCGATTTAGCTACATCATCCACTAATGCTATTGCTACAGCCGTTTCTTGTGGAGACATACCTGCTGTCGGCTCATCCAGTAATAGCACACTTGGATTTTCGGCTAAAGAGATTGCCAATTCAAGTTGTTTCTGTTTCCCATATGACAATTCCCCTGCAATTTCTAGCGCTTCCCCATGTAGCCCAACGAGTGCCAATAATTCCTCGGTCTCCTGGCGGTTTTGTGCCGCAGCAGGGACAAAAAGTTTAAAGCTTTTATTATCTCTAGCAATAAGCGCAGTTTGGATATTTTCAAAAACGGTCATTCTAGGAAATATATTTATTCTCTGAAACGATCTAGCTAGACCTAGTTTGACAATTTTATGGGGTGCAAGCCCTGTTATAGGATTGCCATCGAACTTAACATCCCCTTTAGTGGGTGGAAGATGACCAGTTATCAGGTTAAAAAAGGTTGTTTTCCCTGCACCATTGGGACCAATAATCGCATGCTTTTCTCCTTTTTTTAGAGCAAAATCAACGTTATTAATTGCTATAAAACCACCAAAATCAATTGTCAGATTATTTGTGTCTAGGATGTTCATTGATTATTCACCCTCCCAAACCTGGTTTTAATACGTTTTGCTAATCCCACAAGCCCGTCAGGTAGTACTAGTACAATAATCAAGAGTATTCCCCCTAATACTGTTGGCCAATACTCCGTGTATTCATTTGAAAATCGTTCCAAAAGATATAGAGCCGCTGCTCCAATTGCTGGACCAAAAAACGAGTACATTCCTCCCAGAAGTGTCATTATAAGTACTTGTGCCGACTCTGCCCAAAAAGCCGATTCTGTATAGACGCCGCGATTATACATCGCAAAAATTGCCCCCGCCACGCCTGCAAACGCGCCGGCTATGACAAAAGCGACACCTCGCATCATTCTGGTATTAACACCAATAAAACCTGCTCTCGTTAAGTTTTCTCTTACAGCAATTAGTGTTTGCCCAAAAGCCGAATGGCAGATTAACCAGAGCATGGCACAACTAATTGTAACTACCGTAAGAGTAAAGTAGAAAAATGGGACCCTACCATCTATGAAACTTGGAACGTCAACGCCAACAAAACCATCATCTCCACCAGTTACAGAACGCCATTTAAAGGCTATGGCCCAAACCAACATTGAAAATGCCAACGTTAGCATCGCAAAGTATATGTCAGTAAGCCGTGTACAAAAATAAGCTACAAACGCTGCTGCCACTGCGGACAAAATGATGGCTGCTGGGAAAGAGAAAATCAATGGCCAGCCATAAGTTGTTAAAAGAATAGCATTGGCATAGCCCCCAATCGCAAAATACGCAGCATGGCCAAAAGAAACATTTCCGGAAAATCCGATAATAACGTTTAAACTGAGGGCGAATAGCGCATAAACCATTATTTCTGTTGAAAGATCGATCAAATAACGAGATTCTGCTAGGGGAACACACACTAGTAGCAACACTACTATAAAGCATGTTATTGAAACACCTCGAGATATATTCCAAGACATGACTTAATGTCCTTCTCTCTCGGGTTTACCAAAAAGCCCCCAAGGTCGTATTAAAAGAACAATCATTAACAGAAGGAAGGCAAATACATCTTGCCAATTTGGGACAATCACCGAACCAAAATTAAATACAAAGCCATAAATTAACGCGCCAACAAAACTTCCCCAAAGCGATCCTAGTCCACCGATAATGACAATCACAAAGCACTCGACTATGATCGTCGCGTCCATCCCAGGAGTAGGACTATTAATTGGTGCTGCTAGGGAACCGCCCACACCAGCTAGGGCAGAGCCAATTATAAAAATAGTAACGTATATTAACGGCACATTAATACCCAACGCGGATAACATTTCCATATCTTGGGTAGCCGCTCTTGTAAGCCGACCCCAACGAGTTTTTTCTACAAGAAGCCAAAGCCCTAAGAATATGAGGGGACCTACGACGCATAGCATTAACCTATACGTGGGGTAAAACGTGAACCCCAAATTGGTTGCGCCAGCTAACCCTTCAGGATATGACACACTCAATTGATCAGTGCCCCATATTATTTTTGCTAAGTCGCCCATTATTAATACTATAGCAAAGGTTAATAACAGCTGCATCAAATGCTCTTTATCGTAGAGCCATTGGAACAAACCTCTTTCAATAATTATTGCTATTAGAGATAAACCCGCCGCAGCTGCAATTATCCCCGTTACAAAACCTAATTGGAGATCTTTGGAAACGGTATACATTATGTAGGCGCCAAACATATAAAACACGCCATGAGCAAAGTTTATTACACGCAAAACACCAAAAATAAGCGACAACCCAGCTGCTATTATAAATAAATTCATACCCAATGAAATAGAATTGAGCACCTGCATAAACGCAAACGATGGGCTGGACAGTAGCATGTCCATTATAAAGACCCTTTTCTTGTTTCAGTTGACGACCCTCAACTTTCGTTGAGGGTCTGGTTTAGTTCTGCTCTCTTATTAGTCGAGTGTGGCTGGATAAAAAGTGACAGGGCTCATTACCCTATAATCCACGCCACTTTTTTTGACCATTGGCCCCCAGAATTGTCCTGTATTAGCTTGATGTGTCTTTGGATCGATTGTTCTGTCACCAACCGGTGTTTTAATTGTCATGCCTTCCAACGCAGCTGCAAATTTATCTGCATCCATAGTACCTGCTTTATTACCAGCAGCCTCTATAAATTTAACACCGATATAAGCCAAAACAGGCCACATTGCGGTTTCGTTTTTTCCCGACCGTTTAGCTAGGTCCGACTGAAATTTCTTATGCCCAGGAAAACTATGATCATACCATAACTCATAAGTGTTTGATATTACGTTATTTGGATAATCCTTTCCCATTTTACCAGCGATCTCATGACTAGCAATCTCTCCACCTGAAATATAGGTAACACGATCAAAAAGCCCAAATGGTTTCGCTTGCTGCGCAAAGTTAACAAAATGAGAGCCCCATAGTCCACTGGTGACGATTTCGCACCCAGCGCCAAGTATTTGGGTAATTTGAGCATTATAGTCTGTGGCGCCTAATTTCGACCTAAGGTCTATGACTTTTTTCACTGAAGGTGCATGTTTTGCTAACCCTTTCTCTATACCTGCAGCTAGATCGTGGCCATAAGCATAATCAAGTTGGATATCACAAACAGATGTCTTACCTAATTTTTTCACTATTTGGGCAATTGCGTCCCCTTCAAAATCCGTATGAGAAGAAGTTCTAAACACGTGCTTATGCAATTTTTTTGTCGTCATTTGAATGGTCTTGGGAATAGTTGCTATGTAAACCACTCCTTCTTGGCGAGCCACTTCAGATATTGCTAATCCTACTGAAGAACTCAAACCGCCAATCAGAACATCTACTCCCTCCTTTGTGATTAATTCCTTGGCCGCTGCTGCTGCCGCTGCCGGTTTTAGTTTAGTATCACGAGCAAAGGTTACCACTTTTTGTCCCATAATACCGCCTGCGGCATTTACTTCATCCACGCCCATATTATGGCCATGCATGGCTGGCGTACCGTAAACGGCACCGGTTCCGGCAATTGGATAAAGGACACCTATTTTAATCTCCGCATTCGCTGAGACTGCTGTTGAGGCGAGAATAACTGCTGCTGCTGCACTTCGGAAAACTGAAATCATCTTATTCCTCCCTGTATTGCATTACGATTTCGTGCATTATTTATTTTATTATTTTTTTGGAGACGGTAACTCACCAACTCTACCGCATAGTTATCGCATCCTAACGTTTTATTATTTATTTAACGGCACTTCAATCATACCACGGCATTAGATTTCTAGAGTCAAGTGGACTCCATCAAAGACTTCCAAATGAACAGTCTGCTGATGGTTGAATGTCAGAAAACGTTTATACTCAGTTTATAACTACAAATATGAAAGGATCAGACAATGTTAGATTTGACTGGAAAGATAGCTATTGTCACTGGTGGTGCCTCAGGAATTGGAAGAGAGACCGCACTTAAGTTAGCAAGCAAGGGGGCAATCATTTTTTCAGGAGACGTTGACACTATCGGGAACAAGGAAACTGCTAAGATAGCAAATGATAAGAACGGTATTGTTCATGCCTTGGAGTTAGATATTACAAATAATGATAGTATCGAATCATTTGCCTCGAGTGTCATGGATCAAAAACTTGGAGGGAGAAAACCTGTCGATATTATTGTCAATGTCGCAGGGTGGGACAAAATACAACCCTTCTTAGATGCAACACCTGATTTTATGGACAAGGTCCTATCAATTAATCTAGCGGGTCCTATCAATATAATCCGATATTTTCTGCCAGAAATGATTGCCGTAAATCAGGGTAAAATAGTAAATATTTCGAGCGATGCCGGCAGAGTAGGTTCTATGGGAGAAACGATCTACTCTGGCGCTAAAGGGGGGATAATAGCTTTCACAAAATCTCTGGCCCGTGAAACTGCGCGGCACAGTATTAATGTTAACTGTGTTTGCCCAGGCCCCACCAATACTCCCTTATTGATGTCTCAACCCCAATCAATGCGTGAAAAGCTCGCTAAAGCAATTCCCTTTAAACGTATTGGGGAACCAGAAGAGGTTGCTGAAGCTGTACTTTTCTTTGTTTCTGGTATGTCTAATTATATAACGGGTCAAGTTCTAAGCGTTAGCGGAGGCTTAACAATGGCCGACTAACATTGACTAAAACAAATAATTCAATGCTATTTTTATATCTACAGTATCAAAACGACTTGGGAGGCAAGGATGCGGTTTAAAAATAAAGGTGTATTAATAACGGGAGCAACAGGAGGAATAGGACGTGAGACGTGTTTTCATTTTGCTGAAGAGGGTGCGACTATCGCTGTTACAGATTTAGACTTAGACCTAGCTGAAAGGGTTGTTGAGGAGATCAAAGACAAAGGAGGAACAGCCTATGCGTATGAATTAAATGTTACTAACCAAGAGCAAACAGAGTCCGTCATCGAGGCATCTGCCCAAGATATGGGGTCCCTAGATATAATTTTTTGTAATGCTGGNATTAGGGAAATCGCTCCAGCANACGAACTCTCAATAGAAGAATGGAAAAACGTTATCGATGTAAATGTNACTGGCGTTTTTATATCTGCACAGACGTTTGCAAAACACTGCATCTCAAACTCAAAACCTGGCGCCATAGTCAATACTGCTTCAACTTTGGGTGTTATGGGGTCTACAGCCCGCTGCGCTTATTCAACTTCTAAACATGCAGTTGTTGGAATGACAAAATCTTTAGCAATGGATCTTGCAGCTTACGATATTCGCGTAAATGCTGTGGGACCAGGCGTAATTCGCACTCCATTAACTGAACCATATTTTCAAGATGCAGAAATGGCAGAAAAAATTAAGCAGATCCATGCTATGAATCGCACAGGNCTTCCGTCTGAAATAGCCAGGGCAGTTTTATTTCTTGCTAGTGACGAAGCTAGTTTTTGTACAGGACATAATTTAGTAATTGATGGNGGNTGGACCGCAGGCAAGAGTATGTGATCTTAGCCGTATTCAGTAANAAGATGAAAAAAAATAACGCNATCAAAATACCTCTAGTAAGCCGCTGATTTTAAACCGTATTTTTTACCAATGTAACCGGTGGGGTGGTCAAACCTCTGTTTCATCACTTTTTCAAGAGGAATGTCTTTGTGCGCAACAGCCCCACCGCATTGAACTGCAAAATCCTCAGCTTCAGCTGAACATGGAACTTGACCAGTTTGTAATTTATCGGCTGCGGCAAGTATTAGCTTACGGAATTCGATTATCCCCACATCCGTTTGGCCAAGGTGTTCGCGAGACCTATCAACAATTTGACCTTGGCTATTTTGAATAGCCGCATCTTGCTCAGACACACCACGAATTCCTGTATAACTGTTTAGAAGTTGCTCGTTGCGGTCCAGGAAGTAATCATTACTTTGTCGGCGAATTGGGAGGAAATTTGCNTCTACTTCTGCATGAATAGAGAACCCCTCCTTAAATTTTTTGCGCTCCTGATCTGCTAAAGGTCTATCGGTGTTCCAACTNAAACAAAAAATCCAGCAGCTCTTATCATCTATAGGAACCCAACATTGCCCATGTTGCGTTTCTCCCGGGAAAGCGTTTGGTGCGTAGGCATAATTCGGCATAAGGTATTGAGTGGTTCTCCAATAAATATCTTCATTATCTGCTTTCCTTGCAGCACCAAGTAAAAGTCCAGCAGGNTGTTGTAAAACTGTAAACTTGGGGCAAGGGTCATCACGAACCCACCTGATCCGGTCATCNCCATCTTGATCNCTCAGAGCTGCACCAGATATTACATCAGCAGTTACATTTTCTTTGTTATAGTTAGGAGCAGGCATATGAAGGAAAGAGAGATGGGCGGTATCAATACCACCTTCCAAGGATTGAGCCCAGTTGCATTCCTGCCATTTTTTAGAAACAAAAACATGTGAGTTAGGTAAAAGGGTAAATTCTTGTTTGGGTATTTCGGGTAATTTCTGAACAAGAGAGCCCATATAAACCCATATAAATCCGGCCAGCTCCCTTGTTTTGTATGCTGTTAATTTAATCTTTTCTTTAAAAACGCTGCCTTCAGGTGCCGTAGGTAACTCAATGCAATTGCCATTAACATCGAATTTCCAACCATGGTAAACGCATCGAAGNCCACATTCTTCATTCCGCCCATAATATAGATCAGCGCCTCTGTGTGGACAGCGCCGGTCTATAATCCCAACCTTATTGTTACTGTCCCTAAATGCTAAAAGAGGTTCTCCAAGTATATCTATATGTTTTGGTGGGCAATCTGGGGCAGGTAATTCTTCTACCAATAAAGCAGGAAGCCAGAAATTTCTGAAAAGATTCCCCATGGGAGTACTCGGTCCAGTTTCTGTTAACTTCCGATTGTCATTTTGACTAAGCATTAAACTTCTCAAAAATATTTGGNTTATTGAATTGTTNTAAATTTTATNGGTTTGGTCAAATAGTTCTATTATTGCCACTAAAGATCGACACTATATCCTAGTCAGTTATTCAAAATATGATATAGAAAACNTATAGNGGAAGTANTGGNGATGTTATGAATCAAATAGTGAATAGAGACCATAAAATTATAGGCGACCATATTATTGGTGAGCTCACCTATATGGTCCGGCAAAAAGAAAAACCATATTTCGAGAGTTCATTGAGTACCGGTGGCGAACCAAAAATTTTTTTTTCCACTGAAAAACGCCCTACTGCCATAGGCGATATGCGGAACATATCTAAATCATTATCAATTGACACCAATGGTTTTGAATTATTACCTCATATTAGCGAAGTAACCGACCTGTATGATGATCATTTAATCGAGATGCAATATAATAAAGAACTTGAACTCTTATTAAAAGACAAAACCGGTGCTGATCACGTAGTGATATTTGATCATACAAGGCGTTCTAATTCCATAGATGGCGCCAATAATCCTGATGGAAAGAGAGGCCCTGCTGTCCGTGTTCATGCAGATTATACAATCAAGTCGGGTCCACAAAGGGCAATTGATACGCTAGGCAAAGCAAAATTTAATAAAATTCTGGCAGAAGGGGGACGGGTCATGCAAATTAATGTCTGGCGTCCTATCACCGGGCCTGTAGAGAGTGCTCCTCTAGCACTAGCAGATTCTTCAAGTATCCCTCAAGGTGACCTCATCGCCACAGACCAGAGGTTTCCCTCGAGAATTGGTGAAATTTATTCCTTAGCCCATGGGCAAAAGCATCGATGGTACTACGCCTCCCATATGACGCCAGAAGAAGTTATTCTTATTAAAGGTTGGGACAGCTTAGATGACGGGAGGGCACGATTCACACCCCATGGTGCCTTTGATCATCCGCAGCAAACGCAAAAATCTAAGCCTCGAGAAAGCATAGAGACGAGGACATATCTAGTTTTCGAAAATTAATTAAGTTGGATCACTCTTGGGGATACCGCCAAGGTTCAAAGGGCTGTTCGGCTGACTCATCGATAGTCCAATGAGGTAGTGCAAATTCATTTGTGACCCGAACGTAAATTAGTTTGACCCGAGTTCCAATACCTACTGTTTTAATTATTTCTGGTGATACAAACTCGCCATCTTCAGTCATTAAATTACCCGCAACTCTTAATGCCTCATGCTCGGTGGGTTGTCCTTTTTGAGTATCCAGATCTGCTAAAATAATCATGTACGGAACTTTATCCTTAAATGAGGGCTGAATTGGGTGATGAACTTCAACGTATGAATGGACAGTACCTTTTCCCTCAACCGGGATCCATTCCGATTCTCTATCTCTAGTCCAAGGACATGCCGTAGTAGGAGGATAACGTAACAACCCACTTTGTTTTCCACGCTGAAGTCTAAATTCTTTTTTTGAACAATATCTGAAAAAGTCCCTATTTTCTGAATCAAGATCCTCTATTGTCAAAATCATTCCCATATAATCACCTTCGATCGGCATTTTCTATCTCCCCTTATCTATGGTCTTTAGCCATCACCATCGCAGAGCCTGTTCCAGGCATTGCCCATCCAAGATTCGCAGTAACTTCAGCATTTTTAACTTGCCTACAACCACCCTCTTTATAATTATAGGTGTGCTGCCTTCGACCGTTTTTATCAATGGGACAAGAACAATCCACATTACCTCTCAATTGTCTCGTATTCTCAATTACCATGTTCATACCATGCGTGTAACCCTCACACAGATGTCCCCCGGACGTATTATTTGGGCGCCGACCGCCAAGCTCAATAGTACCATTAGACACATATTCACCACCTTCACCTTTCTTACAGAACCCATAGTCTTCTAGTTGTAGCATTGTGGTGAAGGTGAAAGCATCATATGAACCAGTAATATCGACATCTTCTGGGCCAAGCCCTGCATTAGGCCACAAAATGTCTCGGGCATAGTGGCCCGCTACCGTAGAAATAGGGCCGTGTTGGTAATGCATATCTGATCTAGGTTTACAGCACCGCCCTACAACAGATTGAATCACTGCCGGTGGATTTAGGCAATCTCGTGCACGTTCAGTCCTTGTTACTATGATACAAGTGGCATTATCCGTTTCAACACAGCAATCCAACAGATGTAAAGGCTTACAGATTATACGGGAAGAAACCACTTCTTCTACCGTGTAACGTTTCTTGTAATAGGCTTTGTGATTATTAGACGCATGCTTTGAGTGCGCTACCTTTACAGCAGCTACTTGTTCGGGCGTTGTTCCATAATCATACATATGACGCAAAAACGTTGGCGCAAACATTTGTCCCGCACTTTGCCAGCCATATGCACGATGATGGATTTGATCTCCAAGGATTGGAGCTGCGGAACGTGCTCCAGTCCCCCCGATACGCACTGCTGAGTATCCATTCATGGCCCTATAAATAGCTACAGTTTTACACATACCAGCTTCTATTACGCCCATAGCGATACCAATGAGTGCTTCTATGGAAGATCCCCCACCATGAACATCCATGTAAAAATTAAGCCTAATGCCTAAGTCGCCAGCTACCGATGGAGCAAAAGTTGAATCATTTCCCGAATAGCTAAGCATACCATCGACATCGTCTGACTTCATACCAGCATCTTCCATCGCATTAGAAATAGCCCAAGTCGCAAGAGAGCGAGTAGATTGTGTCGAACCACGGAGATAAGTAGTTTCCCCTACACCACAGATAGAATATTTTCCTCGCAAGTACTTATTTGAATTAGCATCATGCTCATTGAGACTGGATATCGTCATGTACATACTCCCTATCGCTTGCTCGTTATTAAAACTTTAGCCACAGTTGTGAAGAATTGGAAATTATCTTGGCTAATAATGTTTTTTATCACGGGGGTGTAAAAACTTTATTAACCATGGTTTTGCAAGTATGACTGAAACTACTGTAATATTTTATTAAGGGAATCTATTAAGTATCCTTTCATCTCTAGTAAGGTTCAGGAGACTATAATGCGTGTATTAGTTACTGGAGCCAGTCCAGGGATAGGCGGGGCCACTTGCCGCCGCCTTGCAGAATTAGCTCTGCTTAAGGGGGAGCACTTCAAATTAGCAGCCTGTGATATTACTGAAACGGATACTATAGTCATATTAGCAAATGAACTACGAGAACTAGGTGCCGAAGTACTTATCTTAACAGGGGACCTCGGTGACCCAAATATCCCTAAATCACTTGTAGAAAGAACAATTGATGAGTTTGGTGGCTTGGATTCTGTTGTAAGTAACGCAGGAATTACTAGTCCAGCTCCATTGAACGATCTGAAAATAGATCAATGGGATAAGCTGATAGCGATAAATACCCGCGCCACCCTTCTACTGGCACAAGCGGCATATAGCAGTTTAAAAAAATCAAAAGGTAGCTTGGTTGCTGTGGCTTCAATGTCTGGTATGGGTGCGCATCCAGGGATGGGTGCTTATAGCCCCAGCAAAGCGGCTCTGATATCTTTGTGTCAGGTCCTAGCTCAGGAATGGGCTGCTGATGGGATTAATGTCAATACTGTGTCTCCAGGTATGATCCATACACCTCTGACATACGAAGTATATGAAAATAATAAAATGGCAAAGGATAGATCGGCATTAATTCCTTTAGGTAGAGTGGGCGAACCTATGGATATTGCCAATACAATAGGCTTTTTACTATCACCAGAGGCAGAATATATGACTGGGCAAAACCTATTAATTGATGGCGGTTTCGTCGGCTCTTTGTATAGTCATATTCCAGGCTTACCAAGGAGCAATAGTTAAAATTCGCAAAAGGTTTGAAATAATCAGTCAATTGTAAATTCAGACAAACGTTCAAATAAAACTTCAGAATGAAAGTATGGCTTCAAAGGTAAAGATAAAAGGCCTAGACCTCAAGATCGTAATTGCCTGCTTTGTAATGGCAACGGTAGCCTGGGGTGCAGTTTTTTATGGCCACAGCGTTTACTTAGAGTCTTTCACTAGATTTGGCACATGGACCACGCAACAAATAGCAAGCGCTATTCTAATCTTTTGGATTTCGAGCTTGCCGGGCACTCTATTTGTTGGCTATTTAATAGATAGTAAAGGTCCTAGTAGTGTTGTGTTGCTAGGAGGCATATGCATTGGTCTGGGTTTAATTGGGTTGGGCCAAGCAGATAAACTATGGAAAATATTCATATGTTACGGCCTCATGGGATTCGCATACCCGGCGATTGGAGCCGCCGGGATCAGCGCTATTCTGGCTCAGTGTTTCTCAAAGAACTTTGGTTTCGCTCTAGGTCTTGCACTGACAGGAGCTAGCTTAGGCGGGGCAGTAATTCCGGTTTGTACACTTTTGTTTATAGGAGTGTATGGATTCAAGACCACAACTTTTGTTCTAGGGTTGTTAGTATCGGTGATTTTATTTTGTCTCGCACTTTTCTTTAAATACCAAAGCTTACAAGGTTCATCAAAAAGAATACTCAAGTTTAAAAATAAAAGCTTTTCACTTGATATCCTTCGCACATCCCTTTTTTGGAAAATAACTATTGCTGCGGCATTGGGGTTGGGTGGGCAGGTAGGTTTCTTAGCACATCAGATTCCAATCATAGCTGGAAAAGTTGACGAATTAAGTGCAGCACTCACTGTATCCGTTGTAGCTATTTCAGCCGCAATAGGGCGAATTTTAATCGCTGTCGCCAGTCGATCTATCTCTGTTAATCGATTGGCAGCGGCGAGTTATTTTGTTCAAGGTGTAGGTGTTGCCTCTATTAGTTTTGCTGAAACTTTTCCTATGGTAATCATCGCATGTTCAATTACCGGGTTTGTGGTAGGAGGCATTGTAATGTTACCACCAATCTTGATACGAAATGCTTTTGGATCGGTGTCCTATGGTAAGAACTATGCAATGACAAATGTCATTTTGTACACATTTGCCGGTGTGAGTCCGTGGTTAGTGGGCTTAGCTTATGCATCAACTAATTCTTACGTTTTTGGGCTACTTGGTATTGCTTTTAGTCAGATAATAGCCGCACTGCTCATATTCAAATCTACTAATTAGAGTAAAACTACCCTTTAAGCGCCTGCTGCATTTCCTCTTTCAGAGCATCTAGTTCATTTTTAGTATCTAATCCATTTTCAGTTGCCGTTGTCGATTTATTGGCCGACAAGCCATTGTTACTAAAAATTCCCTCATCACTATTCGGGTCGCCGAGATCCCAGCCTCCTTCGTCCCCCGAAGTCTGCTTTTCTTCCACTATATTAGAGCTTACTGATTGTCTCTTTTGGTTCGTCAATCTTATAGTCTCAGCTTTACTTTCCGCCGTAGTTTTTATTGTTGCTCTTTTTTCAAGGGGCAAGGAGTCAAAAATAGTTTCAGCCTGATTATAGTCTTCAATCATGCCACTATCTGCTGCCTTAGACAAACGCCTTGCTACACCCTCTGTACCTTTGAGCTTTGTACTATCAGCAAGGATACGCAAGCCTTGCTTTATATCTGGATCTACTAGGTTACTATCCGACATCAATCAATCTCCGATATTTGGTAGCTTAGTATATCAAAAAAATAAATAAAGTTCCACTGTTGACATTAAAAGGCAAAATTTTGTTTAATTTGAACGTAATTGATCTTTTCAATGCCTCTCTCTTCGCTCTTGTAACTGGATTAAAAATGATACTAATTGGTCGTAATCTCTCCCCGTTTGTTAGACGAACAGCGACGGTACTGAATATATTGAATGTTGAATATGAACAAAGAACGTTATCTACGGCAGAAGATCAATTAGAGATCAGAGCCTCTAACCCTATTGGACGGGTCCCATCGCTTATACTGCCAAATGGAGAAGCTTTAATTGATAGTAACGCTATAATCGATTATGTAATCGATGAGTATGATACAAACCGTCAGCTATTAGCTATTTCTGGAAGTGAGCGCCGGGCAGTGCTGCAGACCACAATGTTAGCTCACGGTATAATGGAGAAAGGTGTAGCTATCTCCTATGAACAAAACCGACGTCCAAAAGAAAAAATTTATCCTGAATGGCTAAGTTATCTAGAAGAGCAACTCGCGCGCGGAATAGCTTCTCTTGAGGGTCTTGCTTTAAATTCATCTAATTGGTTACATGGGGATAAGATTACACTAGCCGATATCACAACTGTATGTGCTATTGATTACCTTGATGTAAGAATGCCATCATTCATCCAAAATAAAAGTGTCCAAGCTTTGTTAACTCTCTCAAAAAAAGCGAATGCTATTGACACGATTGGAAGTAGCAAACCTAGCAACTAATTTAATCAGAATTGATGCGATTTATTGCGCTTATCACCGCTTTGATAGGCGCCAGAGTAATTGATGTGTCTATACCTACACCAAATACGCTTTGACCATTCTCGTCTGGTACCGTTAATTCTATATAAGCTGCTGCTTCGGATTCTGAACCGGCAGTTCGTGTGTGTTCAGTATAATCTTTCAATCTAAAAGCTAAATCAAATTCGTCTCGCATACCTTTTATGAATGCAGCAATAGGTCCATTCCCAGTTGCTTCTAGCTTATGACTTTTACCATCAATCTGAACAGTTGCTTTCATTCTCTCTAAATCGTTAGATCGAGAAGCTCTTTCGGATGTAAAAGAGACGAGTTTAAAGGGCCCATTTTGATTTATGAACGTTTTCTCAAATGTTTCCCATATTTTTATAGGGCTTATCTCTTGACTGGTAGCATCTGTAATTTTTTGAATAACTTGACTAAATTGTGCTTGAGCGGCCTTGGGTAACCTTATGGAGTAGTCGTTTTCCAATATATAAGACACACCACCTTTGCCCGACTGACTATTAACCCTAATAATAGCCTCATAATCTCGACCGATATCTTTTGGATCTATTGGTAAATAGGGAACCTCAAATAACGGACTGTTAGCAGTTTCCATAGCTTTCATTCCTTTATTTATCGCATCTTGATGCGATCCAGAAAAAGCTGTGTGCACAAGCTCACCAGCATAAGGGTGGCGCGGGTGTATTGGTAATTGATTACAATGAATGGCTGTTTCCATTATTGAGTTAATATCAGAGAAGTCTAAGTTTGGGTTGACGCCCTGAGTAAATAAATTTAGGCCAAGTGTTACTATGTCAACATTCCCTGTTCTCTCTCCATTACCAAACAGACAACCCTCTACTCTATCTGCGCCAGCCATTTGGGCCAACTCTGCAGCAGCAATTCCCGTCCCTCGATCATTGTGAGGATGGACAGAGAGAATGACTTGCCTGCGTTTGCTAAAGTTTCGATGCATCCATTCAATCTGATCTGCAAAAATATTTGGTGTTGCCATTTCAACTGTTGAAGGCAAATTGATAATTGTCGGATTATCGGCTGTAGGTTTCCAAACTTCCATGACGGCTTCGCTAACTTCTAATGCATAATCAAGTTCGGTTCCTGTGAAGCTTTCGGGACTATATTCCAATCGAGCCTTTGTTCCTGATTTTTCTAGCATATGCATTCTATCACGAACCATCATTGCGCCATCAACTGCAATTTGTTTTACACCTGCTCGATCCGATTCAAAAACCACTCTTCGCTGCAAAGTACTCGTCGAGTTGTACAAATGAACAATACAGTTTTTAGAACCAATAAGACTTTCAAATGTACGTTGAATTAGCTCTTCTCGTGCTTGAGTGAGCACTTGTATGGATACATCGTCTGGTATTAATCCTTGCTCAATTATCTCACGCACAAAATTAAAGTCCGTATCAGACGCGGCAGGAAATCCAACTTCTATTTCTTTGAACCCCATTTCCACCAACGCCTTAAACATTCGGTGTTTACGCCCCGCATCCATAGGGTCGACAAGAGACTGGTTCCCATCGCGAAGGTCTACACTGCACCATATGGGAGCCGAAGTAATTGATCGATTTGGCCATTGCCGGTCGTTTATTGGAATCTCTGGGTATGCTTGATATTTTTCAATTGGCATACGTTTCATCGGAACTCACCCCCATGTCGTGGAATCAGGAAGCGCACACTAGCTATGGCTTCATTTGCAACACAAGTTTTTATTTCTAAGTTTTCCATATTATTTCACTTGGTTTTTTTTTGGGAACTAAAGTTGGAAGAATAGTACTTTTATAATTATAAACTTTAATCGTGAGTTCTTCCAAGAAAGTGGTTCGACTATTCTACGTCTAAGTCACCCGGCTCTAATTAAGAACCGGGCAAATATGCTGTCGACCCAATTGTTCTATTTCTAGTTTCATCATGAAAAGGATGATAATGATAGTACATTAAATCGTCAAGATGAGGCTTTAGTAGATAAGTGCAATCATTAACCTTACCTCCGTCCAAACAGTCGCTCAACATCTGTCAAGTTAAGCTCAACATAGGTCGGCCTGCCGTGATTACACTGCCCTGAATGTGGTGTATTTTCCATTTCTCGAAGAAGAGCATTCATTTCTTCAATATTCAATGATCTACCAGCCCTAACAGAACCATAACACGCCAGTGTGCCGCAGATATGTCCAAGCTTATCCTCCAAAATTGTTGTCGACCCTATCTCTTCTAGATCATCAGCAAGATCTTTTATTAAAGTCTGTATGTCTGCCTCACCTATGAGACTAGGCACTTCTCTTACTATTAACGCCCCAGAACCAAACTCTTCTATGATAAATCCAAATTTTGAGAAATCTATTTGTTGCTCCAGCAATCGCGTTAACTTACTTGCCTCTAATTCAACAACTTCAGGTATAAGTAAAATTTGTCTTTTAATCCCACCATTCATTAAAGCGTTCTTCATTTTTTCATAAACGATACGTTCGTGGGCAGCATGTTGATCAGTTATGATAATACCAGTTTTATTTTGTGAAACAATATACGTCGAATGCAATTGTGTCTTTGCTGCTCCGAGAGGAAAGTGAGCTAAATCATCTATTACACCAGTATTTGGATCAAACTCGTCACTCGACATTAAACCGTTGGTATTTGCTAGTGATGCGGTTTCACTAGGCTTTTGATACTCATAAAAATTTGTTTTTAAGTATTTGGCATTAGGCGGTAGTTTAAAAATATCTCTACTTGTATATTGGGACGTTTGTCTGGGTGAAGGGTTGTTCATGGATTTATTCAGCGCCCCAAGAGCTGCCGTCGACACAGTTGTAGAAGCCCGATGACCTGCTTCAGCCAAAGCACTCTTTAAACTCCCAACAATAAGACCACGGACTAATCCAGGCTCTTGAAATCGTACTTCTGTTTTGGCGGGATGAACATTAACATCTACAGCTCCTGCAGGCGTTTCAAGAAACAAAGCAACAATAGGATGTCTATCATAAGCAACGAAATCAGAATAAGCCCCACGCACTGAACCGTATAGCAACTTATCGCGCACGGGGCGGCCATCTATAAAAAGAAACTGATGGCTCGAAGTTCTTCTATTCATAGTTGGTAGTCCAATAAATCCTGTAAGAACAAACCCTTCTCTCTCAGAATGTATTGCTAATGCATTACTTTCGAACTCCTGCCCCATAACGTCCGTCAACCGCGCAAGCTTTGTTTTGAGAAAATCACCCTGTGCAACATTAAGTCGTATATTAGTTCGATCTCCATCACCAAGCGTAAATGCTATTTGAGGATTTGCCATAGCCAACTTTCGAATAACCTCGGCGGTGAGATTAAACTCAGTCCGAACAGTTTTTAGAAATTTTAATCTTGCCGGTGTAGCATAAAATAGATCTCTAATTTCTACTTTAGTACCTAATTTTATCGCTGCTGGCACCGGTTTAGCAGTCAGTCCTCCTTCAATACTAATTTTCCAGGCGTCCTCTTTATTTACCGATCGAGAGGAAATTTCCATCCTACTAACGGACGCGATCGACGGCAGTGCTTCGCCCCTAAAACCCAGTGTATTGATTCGGGTAAGATTATCGTCCGGTAGTTTAGACGTTGCATGCCGCTCAATCGAGAGTATCAGCTCATTTTTAGACATACCGTATCCATTATCGGTTACGGTCATTAGAGTGCGCCCACCTTCTCGCATAACTACATCAATACGTGTCGCACCGGCATCTATAGAATTTTCAACTAACTCTTTAATAGCACTTGCGGGTCTCTCTATTACCTCCCCGGCCGCTATTCTATTAACGAGCCCTTCTGGTAACCGTCGTATTGTGCCGGTCAACGTTTGGTTGTCATTATCATCTAATAGGGCCATGCGCTCATCTACATCTAGGTCTCTAACACTCAACAAACACAATATATATGAATATACTCATATGAGTCGAATCTATATTACACATAGACAGAAGATCGAGGCGGAAAGATATAATATTAAGTCATCTAAAGGGTGATTTGTAACGAAGTATGATTGTAAAGTTATCAGCTATTTGACTAGGGTTTCAGATATAACTACCCGAAATGCATTATGGAGCTCAGAATGAGATTTATCCAAAAAGTCGCTATTATAACTGCTGCGGCAAGTGGTATTGGGCGAGCATCAGCTGGTATCATTGCACAGGAGGGGGGGACAGTGATTGCCGTCGATACTGACGAACAGCGTTTAGAGAATATGAGTTCCGAATTTTCCAGATCTGCAGGCCAAGTGTTAACCTATTGCATAGACGCAACGGACGAAAAGGTTGTGAAGCGCACCCTGTCGCAAATTTCAGAAAATAATAAAAAAATTGATATCTTAATAAATGCTGTCGGCGGAAGTACCATTATCGATAACCCAAAAGCCAGGGTAGATGAATTAGTATTAGCTGACTGGCAAAAGATCATAAACTTTAACTTGGACAGTATGTTTATTTTTACAACGTTGATCGTACCGTCAATGAAGTCTCAGGGAGGCGGAAAAATAGTAAACTTAGCATCTATCGCAGGCCGTGGCTTTAGTGATGTAAGCAGTAGTGCTTATGCTGCTGCTAAGGGAGGAGTTATCGCCTTTACAAAAAAAACAGCGCGGGAACTTGGCCCATTTGGTATTACTGTCAACGCGATAGCTCCCAATACAACTCTAAGCGAGAGAATTCGTCCCCGCTGGGAGCAACAAAGTCCCCAAGACCAAGCTGAACAGATTGAAAAAATTCCTCTTCGACGAATGGCTGAGCCAATAGACCAAGCCAAAGTTATCTGCTTTCTTGCATCTACAGATGCAGATTACGTAACAGGCCAAACTATCGATGTTTCTGGTGGTTTAGTATAGGAGATTAATATTTTGAATGGAGCAGTAATATGACTAAGAGTGATTTATACAAAAAAGGCGATGCCATGCGCAGAAAGATGTATGGAGATGCTGCCTATGAAAACTCAAATAATACCGTTTATGATGATCCTATTATGCGAAAGTTCCTGGATGTAGCGACTGAAACAGTTTTTGGTGCGCTATGGACCCGACCAGGTCTGGATACCAAAACACGTGCATTAATCTGCGTGGTTTCGGATATTGCGACCGCACGAGAAGAGGAATTAGCAATCCATTTGCGTTTTGCTATTGGTCAAGGCTGGACTGAAGATGAATTACTTGAAACTATGCTCCACTTATCCGGATATATTGGCGTCCCTTCAGTGAGAGGTGCAATGATTGTTGCAAAGCGTGTCTTTGCTGAGATCAAAGAAGAAAAAACATGATGCGATCACATTAACAATTTACCGCAGACCGTCTTCACCCTCGGCATCCTCAGCCTTTAATCCCCCTACCCTAGGCAAGGGCCGTCCAGAATCCGTAACGGCTATTGCAACTAAAATTTCATTTGCCTTTGGAGCATCGTTGACTCTCACTTCCATACCATCAAAATGGCTCCTAACATAAGCAGCATCCTTATGTCCCAGAGGAATATCCAAGGCGTCTCCCATAGGGCCTCGTTTTTTTGATGAAGGCACCAGCGCGGCGCCTTTTTCTACTTCCGAACGAAGTGGCGTCCCCATTCGGGGATGTAATAGAGCTGCACCATGTTCTAATTCGCCATTTTCTCCTATCAATGCAGCTTTCCCATAGCTCTCAGCTTCAGAGGGTTTTATTCCCAATGCCTCAATACATCGTTTCCCCAATAAACTTCCCAACTCTTCCCCAATACTCATCAAATCCTCTAAATCTTCCTGATAGAATCCAGCAAATGGGTTTTCAATCACTGCTATTGCTGCGGCTCTTCTTGTTGGAGGATTGATCGTTTTTCCCATTTCCGAATGTATTTCGTCAACAATGGTTACTAATTTCCTAATATTTGCATTAGCCATAATTAATCCTTCTTTATAAAGTGTCTAAATTTAAGGTTCAGAATTTTATTTATCCATTTTAATATTGCGTTAAAATACGGTTAGGACCAACGACCTTAATAACACCTTGAAGGCTAATAGTTGCAGCGGTTATTAGCCCTCGACTAATATATTCATTAGCACGTTTACATCCCTTCTCCACTGCCATCACTGCCAGGTGTTTAGGTAATAAAGCAACACCAGTGGTAACCAGTTTATCCCCTAGATCCGTGTCGGGAAAAAGTTCTTTTGCAGGCACTTTTTTTATTAACGTTGAGCCAGGTAAATCTACAGCGTTTGCAATCAGTGTTGCCGCCGTATCTGCTTGAGCAGCGTTTGGAGCGAGCACAGTGACAGCATCGGCGATCCCAAGTGAATGACTTCGTCCATGCCATCCACTCGTGGCGATCCCATTGATTGCATCTTTCTTACCAATAGAAACTGTCCCTGCGACAGCTCTCGTTTTTAGGTTTGTAATAATACCAATATTAAAAACCTCGTGCTGATCAAGATGTATTGCGATATCACCACCATTATTAACATAAGCCTTACGCAACTTATCTCCTTCGCAAAGAATTTTCAGCACATAATCTGCAACAGATCCTGCCACCGCAGCCATTGGCGTTACAAAAGTAGGATAAAAAGGCTGAACCGCATTCTGCATCCTCAAACCAACAGGGCTTTTGAGTGTATCTCTGTTTTGTGATATTGGAGAACGTAGTGCAGGAAGTTCACGAACTAGATCAGTTAAAACATTATTAAATTTATTTGTTGCCCTCTCATAGGCGCACTGGACAGTTTCAGTTTCCCCAAAAGCCTCAATTATTAAATCGATCGGCCCATGGTTTAAATGCAACCGGCTTCCATCAGATAGTAAATTTGATTGAACAGTATTAAGCATTAGGTCTTTTCTTTAGATATCCAACTAAAGTGTTTTGGATCCATTGGCGAGGGATTCTCTGAGTCAAAAGTTTTCAGTATATCAGAACTCAAAATATGATCATTTTGGGGTCCTAGAATACCTTTAAGAGCATCTTCAATCGGTTGGATGTAATCGATATGTCCTCCCAGAGACTCATAATCATCTAAGCGCATAGAGAATTCTATTGGCGCCACTAACGCAGGTGTTGGCACATAGCCAAACGCATTTTTGGGCATTTTTGTTACATCAACCATGAGCGTTATCCCTCCTCCTGGCCAGATATATGTTGGAGCACCACCACAGGTAACATGTGTTAACATATTTTTAACTGACCGTGTTAAGAGCACAGGATTCTCTGTAACACCAGCTCTAAGAGAACCACCAGCACCGCCAACAAATAAAACAGTGCAAAGCGCCGGTTCACAATTGTCAGTTATTATAGATATTGGTTTTTCAAGCGTGCTTGGTATTGCCTGGGGAATAGGTGTTAAGTTTTCATCGAGTTCGAAATATGCAAACTGATCGCCTGTTGTGGATACCATCAGAAGAGATTGCCCTGGGAAGGCTATTTTTGGATTAAAATCATCCAAAATCTCCAAGGGGTCCTCAATGTTAGTTCCACCCCAGCCATTTCCCGGTTCCGCAACCTGGAAGTACCTCCCTGGTGTTGATCTTCGACCATTAATTCGTATACCTGTCTCGGGCCAATCAATGACTTTCCCTGCCTGATGTTCTGATACCACTCCTGTAATATGGTCATCAACTATAACAACTTCATCAACCAACCCCTTCCATTGAGTTGCAAACATACCAATTGTTGCAGACCCACAGCCAACACGCATATGTTTTTCAGCAACTCCATCAATTATGGGAGGTCTTCCTGCCTGAACAACGATGTGGCTACCTTCGTCAATTGAAAGTTCTACTGCTTCGCTGTTGCAAAGATTAAGCATGGTCGAACAAGTCGTCCTGCCTTCCTTTTTCGTCCCACCTGTTAAGTGATTAACACCGCCTATTGACAACATTTGCGAACCATATTCTCCAGTTGTTACATGGCCAACAGGCTCACCATTGGACCTTACGACTGATCTCTCTGGACCGATGTGCCTATCAGTATCAATCTTAATCTTAACTCCGCAATAACTATAAATTCCTTCAGTAACCACAGTGACCATATCGACATCGTTAATATTGCTACTGACTATGAATGGCGCAGGTTTATAATCTGGATAAGTGGTGCCTGCACCAACAGCACTGATGAATAAATCTTCTGTGGGCACAACATCGCCATTCCAAGCAAACCCGTCTTTTAAAAATGGCACCACACTACCTTTATCACGGTATTCAATGACGGTTAGTGGATCCACTCGAATTAAATCGCCGTTTTCATTAGCGTATCTATCACAGGCTCCCGATTTATTTTCTGCGATGTAGCACATGACAGGACATGCATCACAACGTATCTTCGTTGGGCTTGAAAGTTTTTCAGACACTTTTCAATTTCACATCTTTTATGGCGGTTAACACCCTAACAGGTGTTGCGGGCAGTTGGTTGATTTTAGCTCCGGTTGCATTCCTTATTCCATTTAAAATTGCTGGCGCTGTGGGAATTAATACATGTTCACCAAGACCTTTTATACCGTTTGGTGCTGTGCAGTCCGGGTCTTCCACAATTAAAATATCTATTTCTGGCATGTCTCCAACGGTTGGGATGAGATAATCATGCAAGTTATCTGTCAACCCCGGCTGGTATTCCTCCATTAAAGCAAGTCCAATTCCCTGCGCAATCCCTCCTTCAATCTGCCCTTCTATCAACGTAGGGTTGACTGCTTTACCAACATCATGAGCTGCAGTCATACGATCTATTAATACAGTTCCTAATTCTATATCAACGGTGACTTCAGCTATTTGGGCTCCATAACCGTACAATGCATATGGGTTGCCTTGACCATTTGAGTCCAAAGGTGTTGTTAAAGGGTCATAACTTTCTTGCACGCTGAGCACATAACCAAACTCATCCAAGATTAAACGGGAAAGGTCAACTTTATGAGCTCGTCCATTATCTTCAATATATAGGCCTGTTGGGCTAGACTTTAACTGAGCATTCTCTCCAACATTAGCGTGACGAAGAATTTTCTCTCGTAACGCTTCTCCTGCTAGCAATGCCGCTCCTCCCGATATAAAAGTCTGCCTTGACGCAGATGTCTTACCCGCATCTGGGGTTAAGTCTGTGTCTGGCCCTACCAACTCAATCGAGCTGATATTCGTTTGCAATGCATCTGCAGCGATTTGCGTGATAACTGTGTTGGAACCTTGTCCTATATCAGTTGCCCCCTGATGCAGAACAATTTGGCCACTTGGCTTCACGCCTAGCTTAATTGTGGACGGATTAGCCATCGACGTATTTCCACACCCGTACCAACAGGTTGCGATACCAACCCCTTTTTTGTGGATATAATTTTCAGGCTTATCGTTATGTTTTTTGCTTTGTCTCAGAGCTCGCTCCCAAGCTGGTCTGACTGCCTGCAGGCATTTACTTATGCCAACTCCTGAATCAAAGACTTGTCCAGTAACCGTTGGGTCACCATTTCTCAACACATTTAACATTCGAAAATCAAGTTCATCAACGTTCGCTTTTTGGGCTAATTCAGATAAGGATGTTTCAAGTGCTATTGCTGCTTGTGGCACCCCGAAACCTCTGAATGCACCAGACGGCGAGTTATTAGTATGCACGGCAATACTTTTTGCCAAATAGTTAGGGACTTTATAGGGACCAGATGCATGCACCGGTACTCGATTAGCGACCGTTGGCCCCCAACTTGCATATGCGCCAGTATTAAAAGTCCCATGAAAATCAATTGCAGTGATTCTTGAGTTTTCATCACATCCAACTTTAATCGAAATCTCCGAAGGGTGACGTTTTGTAGTCGTTTTCATTGATTCATTTCTCGAATAGACGATCCCAACTGGCCGGTCGAGCTTCCAGGCAGCCAAAGCAATATATGGTTGGTAAGAAAGATCTAATTTGGACCCAAACCCACCACCACACCCTGTCGGTATTACCCTTACACTCTCTGGTTCTAAGCCAAGTATTTTAGATAAAGAGTCCCGATTCATAAAAGGTGCCTGTGTACACCCGTGAATAATAATTCTATTTCCGTCACGGATAGCGTACCCCGCCTCTGGTTCGATATAAGCATGCTCAATAAAAGGAGTTTCATAATTATTTTCGATTGTATGCACTGAATCAATAAATGCACCTGCCGTATCGCCGCTCGCCACATAACCTTTTATTAAAATATTGTCAGTTCTTTGCACATGTAACCTCGGCGCACCTATCGCAGTAGCTACCTTCGGATATAAGACAGCAGGTTGAGCTTCCCATTGAATTGGAAAACTTTCTAAATCAAACTCATTTATCGCTTTTGCTTCCCCCACTATGGCGGCAACTGCTTCACCAACAAATCTAGTCGCATTTTGAGCAAAAACGGGTTGATCGGAAAATTCGGGTATAACACCAAAGTAATTTTCTCCTGGAATATCGTCTGCTGTTAGAATGTCAATAATGCCAGGATTTTTTTCTAGGAATTCAGGAGTTTTATTAATGATAAAATTAGCGGAATTAAATGGAGACCTTACAACACGGATACGTAACGCATCCATTGGAATTTTATCGGCCCCGAATACTTCAGCTCCAGTAACTTTTGGAGCTCCATCAAGACGATTGATTCTTGATCCGATTACTTTTTTAGGGCTATTCGTTGCAGCTGTTCTTTTATATTTTTGACTTGTAACATCTGCGATACACTTGATTATTTTTTTATACCCCGTACAGCGGCATAGAACTCCCCCTAAAGTGTCCTCTATGTCTTTTTCCTTTGGATTAACAGTATTCCTGTATAACCATTCCGCGCTGACGACCATTCCTGGAATACATATTCCACATTGACTGGCACCATAATCTAAAAAAGCTTGTTGCATAGTTGAGAGCACGTTGCCATCTCCCAAGCCCTCTATGGTCGTAACATCGCTTCCTTCGATCTGCCCCATCGGGATCAAGCATGAGCAACACAAATTCTCGTCAAGAATAATTGTGCAAGAACCACAGTCGCCCGCATTGCAGCCTTCTTTAGTACCAGTCAACCCGAGTTGATATCTCAAAATATTACTCAGGCGATCCATGGGATCACACTCTACATGTGCTTCCTTTCCATTTAAATTGAAAACAATCATCCGTCCTGATTTCTATTCTCGAATGAGGAAATAGATCGTTGAATCAAAATTTTAGTCGCAACTTTCCGATAATTTGCTGTTGCTCTTACATCAGTGATAGGCGTTAAGTCAGCAAGATATGTATCATTTATTAAGTCCCCTGCTTCAGCAGTGGTTTTCCCTTCAAGCAAGTATTCCAGTTCAAGTAATCGCTTAGCAACGGCAGAACATGCCCCTACAGCTAATGTAGCCCTCTTAATTGTTCCACTTTCCCCAATGCTTAGTTTAAGAGCAACCATCGTTATTGATATCACTAAATATTTCCTGACTCCTAGTTTTTTGAAGACAGAACGAGAGCCTAAATCAATTTTTGGAACCTTTATACAAGAAACAATCTCGTTCTTGTCGCGTGCTATTTCTCGATTGCCTGTTATAAAGTCTTTCAGGGCTACTTCTCTTAAACCATTTATTGAAGTAAGTTCGATACCTGCGTCCAGTATCATTAATGGCGGGACACCATCAGCTGCCGGGCTTGCATTACAAATATTGCCAACGATTGTCGCCCTATTTTGTATTTGAATAGAACCAATCTCTCGAGCCGCTTGTTTCAGCGCATCAAAGGCTGGAGGTAGTTTCGTTTTCAATAGGTCTGCCCAAGTGGCAAGCGCACCTATTCTCCAAAAAAACTGATCCTCTGTGATCCCCTTTAGACTAGACACATTTGTCAAATCCATAAACGACGTTTTTAGTTCGTTTTCTCCAATGGATGGGTAAATATCCGTTCCTCCTGCCAAAATACGCCAAGTATCTGTGGACATTAATTCTACGGCTTCTTCAAGCTTTTGAGGTCGAACATACACGGCGCTTATCACCACATTTATTACACACGCACGAGTTTAACAGTTGCATCTCCATCGTCAATAAAACAAACGAGACTTAAAATAGTAGTCAGCACAAATATAAACCCACCAAAATTATTGAAAACGGTTACTCAAATTTCTTTTTCTTTAAAGACTTCCCGTGCCTGACGAAAACCATCAACAGCACACGGAAATCCGGCGTAGCCACCAACCTGAATTAGAATTTCTGCTATCTCATCTTTTGTAACTCCATTATTTATAGCACCTTCCAAATGCAGTCTGAATTCATGCGGTCGCCCCAACGCGGCCAACATAGCAATATTTATCATACTGCGCGTTTTGAGTGGTAACCCGTCTCTACCCCAAATCGCACCCCAAGCATGAGTAGTTATAAATTCTTGTAATTTCATACTGAATTCATCAGCATTATTAATCGAGTTATTTACATAATCGGCACCTAGAACGGTTTTTCTTGTCTCAAGGCCTTGATCAAATAGGTCTTTGGTATCCATTTCTTCTCCATTGGTTAGTTGTTATTTAATCCGCTAAACATATTTCAACTAGTGCACTCTAAGCTCTAAGGAAAGGAATTAGCCTTTAATTGCATCGACGCAGCTACCGAAGTGTTTCAAATGCCTTGGATTCTATCAAGTCAAAGTCAATATTCGCGCCAAGACCAGGCTTATCAGGAGCTTTTATCATTCCATTAGAATCTGGATTGAGGTCATCAAGTATCCCATACTTTTGAGCTCCAGATGGCAGAAGCACCTCGAAAAATGTTGTGTTTTTAATAGCTAAAATAACATGAAGATTTGCCCAGTTGTTTAGTGAATTCCCGCCATGGTGGATTTCATAATTCATTCCGAATGCTTCCGCTAAATGAGCTGTCTTCATTAAAGCAGTAATACCTCCCTTAACTGCAACGTCACCTCTGAGATAATCTGTAGCTTTATTGATGATCCAGGGAACATAATGAGTGAAACCCCCAGGAGAATATTCAGTTGCCATCAAAGGAATTGAGAGTTTTTCTCGCAGTTTAATACACCCCATAAGATCATCATCCGCCAACGGGTCTTCATACCAAAAGAAGTTAAGTTCTTCTATAGCTCGGCCGACTTTTATAGCGTGATCATAGGTATAAGCCCATGTCGAATCGAGCATAATATCAAAGTCTTCACCGACAGATTTGCGCACGGCCTTACAAACTTCTATATCCTTTTTCCAAATTGTTGGGGGGTGTATTTTATAAGCCGCCCAACCCGCCTCTTTATACTGTAACGCCTCCTCAGCGTATGCCTCGGGCTCAGAAAGTATCGCAGACGAAGCATAAGCCGGGATTTCCTCTCTGAAACCGCCCAAGAATTTATAAAGTGGCAGACCCGCAGCTTTGGCAGCTATGTCGTACAAAGCAACATCGATAGCGCCGATAGATCTCATTGTCACCTTCCTGTTTTGTTTCCACATGGCCTGATATATTTTNTCCCGATTAAGCGGGTTTTCTCCCATGACAATAGGCTTTAAGAAATGGATTAACCCCTTACAATCGAGTTCCGCACTGAAAGTAGCAGAGCCAAGAAAAGCATATCCTTCAATTCCATCGTCAGTTCTTATCTTNAATAAGCCAAGGGCGCTTTCCCCGGTAATGTTTTGGGAGCCTGCAGCATATTTTGTTATGGGAATATCATNCCATCTGAATAACGTTAGAGTTAAATCNTCTATTTTCATAAATAATAAGCCTCAAATAAAAGTATCTTTTAAAAATCCGATTTAATGCTCTGTCGATAAAGGAAAATCGTCCAGTTTAAAAAACAAACAATTACTTATTATCTGATAACTGATAGTGAAATCCGTTAAAATTGAACTATGTNCAGCTCAGAGGTACAGTTTTGNATTACAGAATTGTAATAATTCTGTCCAAACTATTTCGCTATTTTGAATTTTAAGGTAAATATAAAGTAAAATNTTTTGAGNCCTAAAGGAAAATAATATGGATTACGATGTCGTTGTAGTAGGTGCTGGGAATGCCGCTATGTGTTCTGCTTTAGCCGCGGAGGAGGTNGGTGCAAAGGTNCTAGTNTTGGAGGCGGCNACAGAAGANTTAGGTGGNGGCAATACCCGTTATACAGCNGGCGCTATTCGCACTGTNTANAATGGCGTTGANGACNTAAGAGAATTAATGCCNGACNTNACGGATNCNGANTGCGNAATAACGGACTTCGGTACATATACAGAGGATCAGTTTTTCGACGACATGTTTCGTGTGACNGAATATAGAACNGATCCAGAACTGGTTGAGATACTGGTTAAAAATAGTTTCGATACACTCAAATGGATGCGTGGAAAAGGCGTNAGGTTCGCNCCAATTTGGGGGCGTCAGGCATTTAAAGTNGATGGACGATTTGTGTTCTGGGGCGGGNTAACNGTNGAAGCATATGGCGGCGGCCCTGGCCTTTGTGAAGCNCTCTGGGAAGCTGGAAAGAAGCGAGGAATAGAAATCTTATTTGANGCTCGGGCACTAGATCTNATAACTGACGGNAACCAAGTNCAAGGGGTAAAGATCNGACATCACGGTAAGGTTCAGGAGATAAAAGCCAAATCAGTTGTCCTTGCCTCTGGCGGATTTCAAGCTAACACCGAATGGCGAACNCGCTATCTNGGTCCNGGGTGGGATTTGGCAAAAGTTCGCGGAACGCCCTACAACGTTGGAGATGGTATTCGGATGGCAACCGATATTGGCGCAAGCACAAAAGGAAACTGGTCAGGGTGCCATGCTGTAGGGTGGGAAAGAAATGCGCCAGAGTTTGGTGATCTAGCTGTTGGTGATGCATTTCAGAAGCATAGTTACCCCTTCGGCATAATGGTAAATGCCACAGGAAAGCGCTTTGTTGATGAGGGAGCAGACTTTCGGAATTACACGTACGCAAAATATGGCCGTGTCATTCTTAACCAACCCAATCAATTTGCATGGCAAATCTTTGATCAGAAAGTCACCCATCTCTTGAGAGACGAGTATCGAATTAAACAGGTTACAAAGGTAACTGGTAATACAATAGAAGAATTGGCAGCTAAACTTGAAGGCGTTGATGCTGGAGCTTTTATCGCCGAGATTAATCAATGGAATGCTTCAGTTCAAAAAGACGTTCCTTTCAATCCAAATGTTAAAGATGGACGAAATACAAAAGGACTAGAGATACCAAAGTCCAACTGGGCAAATACNATAGATGAAGGTCCCTTTGANGCATACCAAATTACCTGTGGTATAACCTTTACGTTTGGAGGTGTCCGCATTGATAGCAATGCGCAAGTTCAAAATACTGATTATCAACCAATTGATGGGCTATTCGCTGCAGGTGAAATGGTCGGTGGTATTTTCTATTTCAATTATCCTGGTGGAAGCGGGTTAATCAATGGAGCAGTATTCGGGAAAATAGCAGGAGAGGCAGCAGGACGCGCCGCTATCGGAGAGCAACGTTCTGCTGCTGAATAACTAATTGCATAGTTACCGCATATAACTATTGGTGAATACTATGGCGAAGCAGGGATTAGCCTGTTTCCATTGGTAAATCTGGGTTATTTGCCCATTCAGACATAGAGTTATCGTATAAACCAACGTTTTCATAACCCAACATAACGAGCAACATAGCAGTCGCACTCGCCGCGATTCCACCCCCGCAATAAGTCAAGACGCGATCTGCTTTATCCGCCCCAATCTCCGAGAATTTTTGAGAAATTTCGCGAGGCGATAAAAACATGTGGGTGTCCGGATTAACTAGGCTCGAAGTTGGAACGTTTTCACTATTGGAGATTCGACCTGGACGACCATACACTGCGCCACCGGAGGCAGTATGTTGTGCCCTAGATAGTGCATTGACAGTACAAACAGTNTGGTCATTAACAGCATTTTGCACCTCATCTTTATCTGCGATTAAGCCGTCCTGTAAATTCGCNATAAAAGTTGTATGGGNGTATTGTGCGGGCTCTGTTGAGGTTGGATAACCTTGTTGCTTCCAACGTACAAGTCCACCATCGAGTACCTTGGCATTGTAGAAGCCGAAAGCCCTTAACATCCACCAAATTCTAGTCGCCCATTGGGGAGATGTCGTGCTATACAAAATGATGGTATTATTATTTCCTAATCCTTTTTTTCCAACAGCTGCCGCAAAATCCTCTGCCTTAGGGAAGGTAAAACGAAATCTGCTATCTCTATCTGAAAGCTCTTCTTGTAAATCTAAAAAATCAGCGCCTGGTATATGTGCCTTATCATAATCACTCCGGCCACTTCCAATAGTATATGTTTCTGTAGGATGAGAGAGGAGATGGGCAGTGCAGTCATATATTCGAAGGTTATTATCTTGCAATTTTTCTACTAACCACTCTGAAGTTACTAAGTACTGAGGGTGTGTAAAGTTATTATTATTGGTCATTCCGTTGTCCAGTTTGGGTTTTAGATTTATTTAACAAAACGCGTACCAGGTAAGATTATAATATGCTAATTTTCGAAAAGATTCGAATTAAAATGGCTCAATTACCCCCTAATATTCAAGGAATAATTTGGATGGGCCTGGCTGGGTTTATCTTTGCATCATTTATGGGAATTGTTCGGCATGTGGGAACCTCTTTAAATCCAGTACAGGTCGCATTTTTACGCTACGGTTTGGGTCTAGTTTTTATGCTTCCATTTTTCCTCCAATTATCCCTAATCGATATAAGAAGTGCCCGGCTTTCGTTACATGCGACGCGCGGAATAATTCATTCTATNGGTGTGATGTGTTGGTTTTACGCAATGAGCNGGATCCCAATAGCNGATGTAACGGCTATTGGTTTTACNGGNCCTGTTTTCGCTACAATAGGCGCAGCTCTTTTTCTNGGTGAGAAGGTGAGGATAAGAAGAATTTTAGCCGTATTAATTGGATTATTGGGAGCCATAATAATACTACGCCCAGGTTTTGCTGAAATTGAGCTAGGCGCATTGTTAATGCTAGTTGCAGCACCAGTTTTTGCCGCGTCTGATTTACTGTCAAAAGTCTTAACCCGGGAGGAAAGTCCATCTGCCCTCGTAGCCTACCTGTCAGTGTTTGTTACTTTAGCTATTNTGGGGCCAGCATTATACGTCTGGCAATGGCCTACTCTAAACGAATGGGCGTGGATGCTTTTAACGGCAGGATTAGCCACAATAGGGCACCTTTGTATGATTAAGGGTGTAAAGGTTGCAGAATTATCAGCACTCCAACCGATTAAATTTCTCCAATTATTTTGGGCAGCTCTAATCGGCTTTTTTGTTTTTTCAGAAGCACCCGCAATCTGGACATGGCTCGGATCAGCTGTAATTATCGGGAGTGCAACTTATATAGCACATCGAGAATCAGTAGCGAAAAAGCAAAACGAGTGTTGAAAAAGCAATCATTAGAGCCCCTCGATGACATTTTTACTAAACAAACCGTTTTACCTCAGATGGCTCCTGGCACACGGATGTTATAATTATCAGAAAAAGTCTTAAGGCCATCTAACAAACCCGGATATAATTCTAATCCATTTGCTATGGCTTCTGCTTTATTCAAAATAGCATTATCGCCAGGCAACCTTACGTTATCTACTCCTTCTGCTGGAGGGTTATTCCTGCAACTTTCTGCTAACCATGAAGTTTGTCGTGTAAACTCATCCATTCCTCCAAAAGCACTGGGGTCCGTAACTTTTAGATAGACAGCAGCTCCCCAACCCTCGGGCGGATCTGCACGCCCCAGTCCCGATAACCCCTGTGTTAAAGCTTCAATCATCAACGCCAAACCAAAACCTTTATGACCATACTCTTTGCCTCCTATCGGCAAAATTGTTCCAGGTGGTTCAGTAAATAAAACAGCCGGGTCATTAGTTGCTCGCCCAGACTTATCCTGCACCCAATCTCCGGGTAATTTTTTCCCTTCGGAGAATAAACGCCCTGTTAAACCGTTTGTTGTAATAGAGGCACTAATATCGATAAGAATAGGGTTTTCGTTGGTTGGTATTCCTATTGCTATTGGATTAGGTGTAAAGGCCGGCTTTGTCCCCCCATAGGGAGCAACACTGGCAATTGAGGGGTCGGAAGAGGCAAGCTCTATCATACAACCGTTTTCAGTTGCGCGGGTCAAAAATGCAGCTAGGCAGGCGATATGACCGCTTCGTCTGATCGCCATTGTCGCTGTACCATATTTTTTAGCCCTGTCCACTGAGAGATCTATAGCCATGGCTGTTAACCACACACCAGAAATTCGTTGACCATCCCATGTTATTGTAGCACCTCTGTCCGAAACAATTATGGGATCACCCGTGCCCAGCATAAGCCCATTCTCAAGGCCTGATAAGTAGGCTGGAGCTTGTGCTATCCCATGCGTAGTATGTCCCATCAAATCTGCTTCTACTAGCAACTGGGCAACAATCGCCGATTTATCGGCATCCATTCCGGCCGCCAAAAAAAGGGCTTCAATATAAAGTATTAATTCCTCAATATTATATCGATTAGCCATTTAATTTTATCCATTATTATTTTGCAACTTAGGTTAAATATTTTCATTGTCGAGGCGTTCCAGTATTCTGGAGTAGTATATTACGCTACATGAAGATATCCTATAACACATTCACACTAAAGAGTATGCGTGATACATAGCTTCCGTTATCATGATACTCGAAATAAGAAGCTTGACACGGGGGAACTACATGGGACTTAAAACCGCTCGATATCTCAAACAATTACAGAGCCACGAGAGAAAAAAAAATGGCTGATATAATTGCGTTTGTGAAGGCTATATTACGACGTTTCTTAACCCAAAAACGAGCTGAGGTGGGAATGGCTATGTGCGGGCTAGTTGCGCTAATTACCCCCTTGTTACTCTGGGTTTCTTGGTCCCCAGACATGCTAAAAGGGATCCTTGTAATGGGGTTTGCATCTTTTTTGTTAGCTACATGGTTCGCCCAATACGCTTGTCCTGAAGCCCTAGACCCAGATCAAGAGATTTTACCAAAACCAGGCGAGCTCCCAATATCGAAAACTCAAAATGCCACCGATAACTCAAATATTTCTCCCAAAAAAAACCCGTGATCAAAAAATAATCTCATCCAAGGATAGAAGCTCATGAAAACCGGAATAATAAATTTTGGAATAATGGAACGTGTAATCTTTGGTGAGCCAACAGCTACGGCAATCACAAGTGAAGCGAACCGTATTGGGGCTAAAAAGGTTTTTCTTTTAGTTGGAGGAACACTAAACAGAGAAACTGACGAAGTTCAAAAAATTGTGGACGCACTTGGATCCAAGTTTTATGGTCTTCATGATAATATGCCTGCACATTCTCCGCGTAATGCAGTGATCGAATGTGCGAATGTCGCACGTAATGCTGAGGCGGATTTATT
>PANE01000010.1 GCA_002708305.1 Rhodospirillaceae bacterium | reverse complement strand
CTACTACATCAACATCCACAGGGAAATCTGAATCTATCTCAGCGGGCTCAAAATCAAGGGATATTAATTTCTTCCCAGGGGTCTTGTTCCATAATGATGGGGCATACTCTACTAGGTCATATCCAGCAGCGATTACCAAATCGGCTTCATCCACTGCTAAGTTAACGTAATCACCCCCTTGAAGTCCCATAGTAAACAGGCAATGCTCGTCTGAACGAGCAACAGCTCCTTTGCCCATAAAGGTGCTTACGACGGCAATTCCCGATTTATGGGCAAACCGCTTAAGTTGATCTGATGCCCTTTTTCTTACTGCACCATTACCAGCAATAATTATAGGGTTTTTTGCAGCTGCGACGAGGTCTACAGCTGCTTTTATCGCTTTATGATCTGCTGCTGGTCGCCGCGTTTTAGTAACATTCATCGGCAACAGATCAACATCATCTTCCGCAATATCTTCAGGTAACTCTATCACCGTTACACCAGGCTTTTCCGCTTCTGCTACTTTAAATGCCTTCCTTACAATCTCTGGTATACTTTCAGCATTAACAACTGACGTCACCCACTTACTGATTGGACGCAACATGGAGAGCGAATCCATATTTTGATGACTTTCTTTATGTAATCTTCGTGTACTACCTTGACCAATTATCGCAACTGTTGGCGCCCTATCCATATTTGCATCAGCGAGCCCTGTGACAAGGTTAGTAACTCCAGGCCCTAGGGTCGCCAAACAAACACCCGACTTGCCAGTCAACCTACCATAGGCGTCTGCCATGAATGCAGCCGACTGTTCATGCCGGCATAAGACAAATTCAATTTTGCTGTCCATTAAAGAAATCATAGTGTCTGCGTTTTCTTCACCAGGAACACCAAAAATGCGCTCTACGCCTTCCGCTTCTAAACATTTCACTAGTAAATCTGAAGCTTTCATGGCATGTCCCCCAAAAGAAAAAATAAAATACGAGGTATCCACTATCTAGTCATCATTTAATATCGTCAACAATTGAATCAGTTTTTTTAATGTGAATTGTTTTAACTAACGTCAAAATAGAAAACCAAAATCTAGTTACAAATAAATAGAGATAAAAAATATCTTCTCCATCAATCAACCGTTATAGAAACGTTTGCCTTTTTCACGAAGCCACACCCTTAGTAATTTTCGTTTCTTTTCCAAATCTGGGTGATCTTTAAAACTAGTGCGCTTATGGCCTATAAGTCGATTATTGAGGAATTGAATCTGGCCCGGTTCAAAGTGAAACTCCAGATACATCTTTGGATCATCTACGATTGAAAAAAAAGCTTCAAGAGCAGACTCGCTAATTTCATCAACTATCGTATCTTGAAGCTTGTAACCCTGGTAGATAAGGTTTCTAGAAACTCTTACACGGAACCCATCTTCATTCTCAGATAAGAGTGGAGTAGATATTGTTTTATTATCAAGAACCGAGTGTTCATTTTGACGATCAAAAAAATATGGTGAAAAAAGCCTTGAGACAAGGTCAGGGTATCTCTCTTTCATGCATTCGATGACCGAAACCATATTAACTATCCGGCTCAAGCCACCCTTAGCCGCTATTTGCAAACATAAAAGACCCACGTGGTCAGGTGGAGAAATATTATAAGAATTATCAGTATGAAAACTTTGTTCTTCATTAGTGACATCCGGTCGAACTCCATTCCCCGATGGTTTTCCTAAATCAGTTACGGAATAAATCAAACGACCATCTGACCATTTTTGAGCGACAGGACGGCCAACCATTTGTGCAAGCAACCAATAGATAGTCTTTGCCTGACAATTACTCATATCATTTAGAGGCAAACGATCGACTATGCAAAAACCCAACCCTTTTGTAAGTGTCTCATGGATCTGGTGAGCAAGTGACTTTAAGCACGGCATATCAACATCTGCCGGTGACAAGGCTAAAAAAGGTAAAGAATTATAGTCAAGTATTTCTAATGTATTATTTATTTCCTTCAAGCATTTCTCAGACAAGTGACATTTGCCAGATTGAGTGTCTAATTCCGAACCAACCCACGACTGAATAGACGTCATTTTTCTTTTCTTCCTTTATTGATATAAATATAAAATCAAAACATCAGACAAGACCGCCATTAACGTGTATCACTTGACCAGTTAAATAAGAACTCTCTTTAGATGCACAAAAAGCAACCACTGATGCTATTTCGTGTGCTTCACCAACTCTTCCCATGGGAATTTGACTACGAACCTGCTCGAGGGCTTTTGGTTCTATTGCAACATGCGCGCCGGTATCCTTCTTTATAAAACCGGGTGCAATAATATTAACAGTAATAGCAGCAGGTGCTAATTGAAGGGCTAAAGCTTTCGCTATGCTCTCCAGAGCACTTTTTGCCGCCGCAGTAGCAGCAAACGGCATTACTTGAGTACGCCACACGTGTGGACCAAAAGCACTGACACCTATGATACGCGCATTAGCCGATTTTTTTAAGAATGGGATTGCTGTAGTAGTTAATTCAACAAAGCTGCGCGTTATGGTATTATGAGCCTTTTCGAGATCGACATCTGTAATTTCGCTAATCGGTGTATTATCTCCATATCCAGCATTTGCTATAACCACATCCAAGCCACCATAATATCGAATAGCTTCTTTTATTAACTTTCTACCCTCGCCTTTGATTGAAAGGTCAGAGAATTTTTTTTCAACCCTCCCTCCTGCACTTCTTATATACTCAGCCGTTTTATCAAGACCCGCCTTATTAGATCGGGTGTGCACGAGGAAATGTGTGTTGTCATCGGCTAGTTTTCTGCAAATAGCCGCACCAATTCCACTAGCAGCGCCGGTCACAACTATCCTACTTACCATTTTATAGTATCTCCAGATTGATTTACAAATTTACTAAATACACCTAATAGACAATATTTTACTGACAGTAATTATTTCATAACTAAACAGTAAATATCAAAAAGGAAACAGATAACCATTTGTATTTAATCACATCGTGTATCACTGACGATATTCTTAAAAGGTGCCACAACAGTTGCATTAAATCTGAACAAATGTGTCTACAAGAGCGCACTATCAAGGTTTTTAGGAGAAAAACTATATGGAGGCTATGGAAACAAACATAAGGTAAACGAATAACAGTCTTCGGTCTATACTGATAAACCAGCACTATTATCAATATTTATAACCTTAATTTATTATAATCCTTAAAGTTTTACCGAACGCATAGCCTGAAGCACGGCTTCCTTTTGAACGATAAGTTTGTTAAGTCTGTCGGCATCAGCTTGATCTGCATTATCAACTTCCGCCCTGATCTTTACTATAGTTTCTTCTAATTCTTCAGGGTTTAGTTTATCTACTGGAATTACATCTTCCGCCAATACAGTACATCTTTCTCCAGTAACTTCAGCAAATCCATTTATAACAAAGACACGCTCGGTTATTACATCTTCCTCATAAATATCAATAACTCCGGGAGCAAGTGCCGAGAGCATACTAGTATGCCTAGGAAGCACACCAAATAAGCCCTCTGTGCCAGGAACTACGACCATGCTGACATCTTTTGATATGATAAGACGTTCAGGAGAAACCAATTCAAAAAGTGTTGTTTCAGCCATTTGAAAACTCTCTATTCAAAGCGGTCTATTTAAGCTGCTTCAGCAGCCAATTGCTTACCTTTTTCGATGGCTTCATCGATAGTACCTACCATATAAAACGCAGCCTCTGGCAGCTCATCATGCTTACCTTCCACAATCTCTTTAAAGCCACGAATTGTTTCTTCCAGTGGGACTAAAACTCCTGGCGTGCCCGTAAAGATTTCTGCCACAAAGAACGGTTGAGACATGAACCGCTGTATTTTACGCGCCCGAGCAACTGTCAATCTATCCTCTTCAGAAAGTTCGTCCATACCTAAAATTGCAATTATATCCTGCAGTGATTTATATGTTTGCAAAACCTCTTGAACTTGTCGCGCAACTCCGTAGTGTTCATCCCCAATAATTCTAGGGTCAAGCATACGAGACGTAGAATCAAGTGGATCCACAGCTGGGTAAATACCAAGTTCTGCGATTTGTCTACTTAGCACCGTCGTAGCATCAAGGTGCGAGAAAGATGTAGCTGGGGCTGGATCAGTTAAATCATCTGCAGGCACATAAATAGCCTGAACTGACGTTATCGATCCTTTATTTGTCGAGGTAATTCGCTCTTGTAAATTACCCATATCGGTTGCTAGTGTCGGTTGATATCCAACGGCCGATGGGATTCGCCCTAAAAGCGCAGAAACCTCGGAGCCTGCCTGAGTGAACCGGAAAATATTGTCAACGAAAAACAGCACATCTTGTCCCTCTTCGTCTCTAAAATATTCAGCTAATGTTAATCCTGTAAGAGCGACCCTAGATCTTGCCCCTGGTGGCTCATTCATTTGACCATAAACAAGCGCTGCTTTTGACCCCGCTTCCCCGTTTTCTTTTATTACGCCCGATTCTACCATCTCGTGATAAAGATCGTTACCCTCTCGCGTCCTTTCACCGACACCAGCAAAAACAGAATATCCTCCGTGAGCCTTGGCTATATTATTTATAAGTTCCATAATGATAACCGTTTTTCCTACCCCGGCGCCCCCGAACAAGCCGATCTTTCCACCTTTCGCATATGGTGCGAGTAGATCAACGACCTTGATGCCAGTTACAAGGATCTCTGCTTCTGTCGATTGATCGACATATTCCGGTGCCGGTCTATGGATCGGCCACGACAACTTTGATTTGATAGGCTTACCGTCATCAATTGTCTCCCCAATAACATTGATAAGCCGCCCTAGCGTCTCTGGCCCAACCGGAACGGTTATAGCTTCTCCCGTATCACTAACATCTGATCCTCGCACCAAACCTTCAGTACTATCCATAGCTATCGTTCGGACCATATTTTCACCAAGATGCTGCGCCACCTCTAACACCAGCCGGTTGTCACCATTCTGGGCATGCAACGCATTCAGAATTGCTGGCAATTCTCCATCAAATTGTACGTCCACAACGGCCCCAATGACCTGGGTAATCTTGCCTGTCGCATTAGTAGTCATTTGTTACTCCTTCTGATCCAATTCTCTAGAATCATCTTACAATTAGATTTAGCTACCCATTTACTCATAATGCCTCAGCACCTGAGATAATCTCTATTAACTCTTTAGTGATAAATGCTTGTCGCGTCCTGTTATATGTTAACGTCAATTTATCAATCATTTCGCCCGCATTGCGGGTAGCACTGTCCATAGCTGTCATACGAGCGCCATGTTCACTTGCTGTATTCTCTAGCAAAGCCGAAAATAACTGGGTCGAGACATTTCGAGGCAACAACTCTGCTAAAATAGCAGTTTCATCAGGCTCATACTCATACATCCCTAGAGTTTCTTCTTCATTCTGCGTTTCCGGTATACTGGCCGGTATTATTTGCTGTTCAGTAACAATTTGAGTCATTGCTGACTGAAATCGGTTGAAGATGATTGAACATATGTCGAATTCACCAGCCTCAAACATACTGATTAATCGTGATCCAATATCTGCAACAGTTGAAAATTCTATTTTACCTCTAGTAATTCCTTCTAATGAGTCAGTTATTAGGCTTCCCCATTCCCTTTGTAGTTGATCGTTACCTTTGCGTCCCACGCATAGCAATTTAACTTGCTTACCATTTTCCTGTAATTGGCGGATACGTTTTCGGCTAGCTCGGACAATAGTCGAATTAAATCCACCGCAGAGCCCTCTATCAGCAGTCATCACAACTAATAAGTAACAATCATCTCTTCCAGTTCCAGCTAATAATTTAGGCCCCCCTACATCACTCATCTTCCCTGCTAAGGCCGCAATCATACGATCCATCCGGGCCGAGTAAGGACGGGCTTCCTCTGCGTATTCTTGAGCTCGGCGTAATTTAGCTGCCGCAACCATTTTCATGGCAGAAGTAATTTTCTGCGTCGACTTTACACTATTTATTCGGACTTTTAAGTCTTTTAAGTTTGGCATATCAGCAGCTACTCTAAATTTTCAACGGCACGAATAATTAAACAAACTTATTTGCATATGCTTCAACAAAAGATACGAGTTCCTTATCAGTGGATTCGCTCAATTCTTGTTCATCTCTAATTTTTGTGAGTAGCTCGGAACCATTTGCTTTGATTTCTGATAAAAGTCCCTGTTCAAATCGAGTGACATCACTAACGCTAATTTTGTCAAGGTATCCTCTTACGCCAGCAAAAATCGATACGACCTGCTCCTCCACAGGAAGAGGGGCATACTGCCCTTGCTTCAGGAGTTCAGTTAACCGTTCTCCCCTTGCCAGTAACCGTTGGGTTGCAGGGTCAAGGTCAGATGCAAATTGAGCAAATGCTGCCATCTCACGGTATTGGGCAAGCTCAAGCTTTATTCGTCCCGCCACTTGTTTCATCGCTTTTATTTGAGCCGCAGAGCCAACGCGACTCACCGATAAACCCACATTGACGGCCGGCCGGATACCTCTGTAAAATAATTCTGTCTCGAGAAAGATCTGCCCATCGGTGATGGAAATTACATTAGTAGGAATGTAAGCAGAGACATCGCCACCTTGAGTCTCAATAACTGGCAGGGCGGTTAAAGAGCCCGCTCCATTTTCGTCATTCATTTTTGCGGCACGTTCAAGTAACCGAGAATGGATATAAAACACGTCACCCGGGTAAGCCTCACGGCCAGGGGGCCGACGCAGTAGAAGAGACATTTGGCGATATGCCACTGCTTGTTTTGAGAGGTCATCGTACACAATTAAACCATGCATACCATTATCACGAAAAAATTCACCCATTGTACAACCGGCATAAGGAGCAAGAAATTGCATCGGGGCTGGTTCTGAAGCTGTCGAAGCGATAACAATAGAGTACTCCATGGCACCATAGTCTTCGAGCGTTTTAACAATCTGCGCTACCGTAGAACGCTTCTGACCAATAGCCACATAAATACAGAAAAGCTTCTTTGTATCGTCATCTCCGGCAGCATCATTCACTGATTTTTGATTTATGAAGGAGTCAATTGCTATTGCTGTCTTACCAGTTTGACGGTCTCCAATAATCAATTCCCGCTGGCCTCGCCCCACCGGAATCAAGCTATCAATCGCTTTTAATCCAGTTTGCATCGGTTCATGAACACCTTTTCTTGGCATAATACCAGGCGCCTTAACTTCAACCCGTCGTCTTTCGGTCGAGTCTATTGGGCCTTTACCGTCTATGGGATTGCCTAATGGATCAACAACACGTCCCAGTAACCCTTTGCCTACTGGCACATCCACGATGCTCCCAGTACGTTTTACTGTATCACCCTCTTTTATTTGTCTGTCATCTCCAAAAATAACAATGCCGACATTATCAGTTTCGAGGTTCAACGCCATGCCCTGGACACCATTTGGGAACTCTACCATTTCTCCAGCTTGAACTTCATCAAGACCATAAACACGAGCTATCCCATCTCCAACTGAGAGAACTTGCCCCACCTCAGCAACTTCTGCTTCAGACCCAAAATTAGCTATTTGATCCTTCAAAATTGTAGAAATTTCCGCAGCTCTGATATCCATCAGCTGGCACCCTTCATGGCAGTTTGTAATCGTTGTAGTTTAGTACGGATTGAACTATCGACCATGCGCGATCCCACGCGCACTATCAGTCCGCCGATTAAAGTTTCATCAACATCTACGTTGATAGAAACCTTTTGTCCTAACGTTTTATTCAAAGCGACATTTAAATTCTTTTTTTGCTCGGCTGTCAGTTTTACAGCTGAAGTAATGATGGCGTTAACTTCACCTCGTCGCTCCGCAAGTTCCGATAAAAAAGCCTCAATTATATCAGCTATCACGAAAAAGCGGCGATTCATTATAATAGCCCCAATAAACTTCTTGGTTAATTCGTTCGCCTTTGCCTTTACGAGCACTGCATCCATACTGGCCCTCTGATCTTCCCTACTAATTATAGGCGATTTTATTAGACGAGTTAATAATTCGCTATCAACCATCAATTGTTTAAAACCAACCAAATCACCAGCGACATCGTCAAGATTTTTCTCCTGTTCTGCCAGTTCGTAAAGAGCGGACGCGTAACGTCCAGCTAGACTTTGAGATTTAGAAACCACTCCGGATCGCCCCACAAAAAATTTAAGAGCCCCTATCGCATACCAAAATAATAGTACGATAGGCAACGCTCTAAGAGGTCATTGGGGGTGTGTTAGCATAGAGATTAGAGCCATGCAAGCCGTTCTAGGACATGAATTTATCATACTTTGAATTTATCATACTTTAAAACTCATGCTCTATTTAAAACGTTGGGGGGGCTAGGGATTTTAGTTATGGTTTAAACTGAACAACCATGGGCTAAAAACATGGTGCCTACATAAAGTTATAAGGGTCAATATCTATTTCCAGTTTTGCTTTTGAAGGTATCCTAATATTTTGGAGCCAAACCTTAATTATTTTTTGCATATTGATGCTTTTGGATCCTTTAAGCAAAAACCTGCGCCGATGACGACCGCGCAGTACGGCTATTGGAGCGGGAGCAGGACCTAGAATTTGTAAGTCCAGTGAAAATGGAGCTGATGCAGCTATCAAACGTGCTAGATCGTCTACCAGACTTTCGTCTTTGGAACTTATAATAAGTGCAGCTAATTTACCAAATGGCGGCATTCCCGCTTCAACCCGCCCATTCTTTTCTTCTTGCAGAAAGCCATCTCGATCCCAGTCAATCAAAGCCCTAATCAATGGGTGTTCAGGCTGCAAAGTTTGGATCCAAACGCGCCCAGGCCGAGTTTCGCGACCTGCTCTACCAGCAACCTGATGTAATAGTTGATAAGTTCTTTCTCCCGCGCGTAAATCCCCACCTGCCATACCCAAGTCTGCATCTATAACACCAACACATGTCACCAATGGGAAATGGTGCCCTTTAGCAATAACTTGAGTTCCTATTATGATGTCTACTTTAACTTCTTTAACCGCATCAATGAATTTTTTCAGCAATAAAGGTCCTGATAAAGTGTCGCTTGAAGCCACCAACACACTGGCAGTTGGAAACCGTGAGCGAACTTCCTCTTCTAAACGTTCAACCCCGGGACCAATAGAGGCAAGGGTGTCGGTTCCACCACATTTAATACAATTTGGATCAAATCGTATCGTATAATCACAATGGTGACATTGCAGCCTTGACTTAGCTTTATGTTCCACAAGCCACGCTGAACAATTTGGACATTCTAATTTGTGCCCACAAGAACGGCATAGATTAAGGGGTGCATAACCCCGTCGATTTAAGAATAAAATAACTTGTTCGCCACGTTTCAACGTCTCTGATATCTCATGCACTAAATTATCGGCTATCCACTTTCCTCTGCCTAATTTAGCCTTACCCAGATCTATTGCATGAACCGCTGGTAGTTTAGCAGTGCCATAACGAGATCTAAGAGAGATACGCTTATAACGCCCCAATTCGAAATTTGTTAGTGATTCCAAAGAAGGAGTGGCAGAAACTAAAACAGCACTAATTTGAGCAGTTCGAGCTCGAACCACAGCCATGTCACGGCATTGGTATTTAACCCCTTCAGTTTGCTTAAATGCAGCTTCATGCTCCTCGTCAACAACGATTAAACCCAAGTTTAAAAAAGGCAAAAATAAAGCTGACCTTGCGCCGATAATAACGGCCACATCACCTTCTCCTACTGCTCTCCAAGTCTGCCTTCGTGTTGCATTGGATAAATCGGAATGCCATTGAGTTGGTTTAAACCCGAAGCGTGCCTCAAACCTATCTAATAATGGTTGTGACAAAGCTATCTCAGGCACCAAAATTAAAACCTGCCTTTTCATAGGTAGCACTGCTGCTATAGCTTCAAAGTAAACTTCTGTTTTTCCAGATCCAGTCACCCCATCTATTAAACAGACATTGAAAGTTTCTTCATTCACGGAACTAATTAATTTGTCTGCTGCTTCAATTTGTTCCCTGTTAAGGATTGGGGCAATAGGTTCTTTTGAAACTGCTATTGCCGAAGGAAATTTTTGATTTACACTAGCGTCGCCTATTACTCCTAAACCGTGTAATCCTTTTACGATCGCCGAAGAGACATTTGTATTACGAGTAATATCTTTCATCGTTCGCGACTTACAGTCTGAAAGATAATCTAAAACTCGCTTCCTACTGCTAGTAATCCGAAGGGTTTGAATATTTTTTTTTAACACCTTAAAAAAAACTGTGACAGGCTTAGGTGGGTGCAAGGCGTCTGGGGCACTCAACACCATTTTTAAGATAGCCCCCGCCGGAGCCATGTTATAAGCAGATACCCAGTTTATGAAATCGATCATTTCTTTTGTCAAAGCCCGGCAATCAAATTTGCTTAAAACAGGTTTCAATTTTGTGGATACAATGTCTCCTTTACCGACTCCCATCACTAATGCGGGCAAACATCTTTTCCTGAATGGCACCTCGACAAAATCGCCTATATGTAATGATAACTCCTCATTTAGATAGTCATAGTGCTTATAAACAGGTATCGGCAAAAGCACACTTATACGACCAAACGGCAATTTTGCAGAATTTATCTTATTTTCGTATTTGTTATCCATGAAATTTACTAATTCTAGATTGTGGATCGAAGATTAATTGTTCGACGTAGGAAGACAAAATAATATCAGACTTTGAACAGCAGTAATTAAATATTTCATAAACTAGCAATAACACTCACCATCCGATAAGGTTACTAAAATGTATTCACGAAGATAGAGAGTTCTCAGATGAAATTTTTTTTAGATACTGCAAACGTTTCGGAAATTAAAGACTTGTTGCCAACAGGTCTTATCGATGGCGTCACCACCAACCCCTCACTTATTGCGGCGTCCGGTCGAGAGATTGTGGAAGTAATATCAGAAATTTGTGACATCGTAGAAGGCCCAGTGAGTGCCGAAGTTACAGCAACTGATTTCGATACAATGTTAGCAGAAGGTAGAATGCTGCAAAGCATTGCAAAAAATATTACAGTAAAGGTTCCTCTAACCTTCGATGGTCTAAAAACCTGTAAAACTTTATCAGACGAAGGAGGGTCTGTTAACGTAACGCTTTGTTTTTCTGCCGCTCAAGCTTTATTGGCAGCTAAGGCAGGCGCTACTTTTATTTCTCCGTTTGCGGGACGTGTGGACGACATGGGTGGCGTTGGTATGGAATTAATCGCCAATATTGTACAAATTTATTCAAACTATAATTTTGGCACTGAAGTTTTAGTTGCCTCAGTTCGAGGCCCCCAACACGTCATTGAAGCGGCCTTATTAGGTGCTGATATAGCTACTCTTCCTTCGTCAGTGATAAAAGCTTTATACAAGCACCCTCTAACAGACAGTGGACTCGAGGCTTTTTTAGCAGATTGGGCGAAAACAGGGCAGTCGATCCTAAAGTCTAAAAAGTCATAATGTGAATGATAAAAGCACTCCTAAACAGTGCACCAATGATTTGTTAACCCTCACATTTATTTTACTGTATATAAAATTTTTAGAGATTGATTAGAGAACGTTTTAGGGAGTTTAAATATACACCATGCTAAACTCTCTAGACTTTTTAGATCATCTCATTAAGGCAGACAGTAAAGAAGCAATCTCGCGCTGGCTTAACTGGTTGATTGATGAGCGTCGTTTGAGTAAAAACACCAAAATTGCTTATTTGCACGACCTTGAGGTATTTTTAAGTTTTTTATCCAAGCATTTTGGACATGAAATCCAATTAACTGATTTGGAGAATGTAAATTTAAGTGATTTCAGAGGGTTTCTAACACAAATCCAAATTTCTGGATTATCAAAGCCTTCTGCCGCTAGAACCATCTCAACAATCCGCAACTTTTTCAAGTACCTCGAACGAGAGTCAGGTATTACAAATAACAGTATTGGCCTAATTAAGTCTCCTAAGCTGGGACGCCCCCTGCCCAAAGCGCTAAACATACCTGATGCAAAAAATAGCATAAATATGGCAGGGAAATTGGCTAGAAATCATTGGGTAGGGGTTAGGGACATTGCAGTCCTACACCTTTTATACGGTTGCGGCTTGCGGATTAACGAAGCACTTAGCATGAATGGAGATAACATTCCAATTTCAGAAACAATTACGATTATTGGCAAGGGCGGCAAACAGCGGTTAATCCCGGTTTTACCCTCTGTTAAAGATGCGATAGATAGATATCTTGACATTTGTCCCTTTCAAATAATTCCAGATGGCCCATTATTCTTTGGCGCCCGAGGAAAACGACTTAACCCAGCCATCATTCAAAAAGCCATGAGAATAATACAGGGAGCCTTAAACTTACCTGCGACAGCAACCCCCCATGCTTTGCGCCACTCTTTTGGAACACATTTGCTCGCAAACGGAGCGGATTTGCGCGCAATACAAGAACTGCTTGGTCATGCCTCACTGTCAACTACTCAGAGGTATACAGAAGTGGATCCAACCCACTTAATGGAAATTCATAAAAAGTCTCACCCGCGATCGTAAATATAACTTAAACTATAAACAGTATTATTTAAGTTTTAGACCACAACTACATGTGTATAGTTCTTCCATCTACTGCCAACGCAGCCTCTTTAACCGCCTCGTTTAGTGTAGGGTGGGCATGGCAGGTTCTAGCTATATCTTCTGTAGACGCACCGTACACCATTGCCGTTACGCATTCGTGGATTACAGTTCCAGCGTCTGGGCCGATAATATGCACGCCTAGAATCCTATCTGAGACGGCATCAGCTAGGATCTTTACGAAACCCTCTGTTTCATTCACGGCTTTTGCCCTACTATTTGCTGAAAATGGAAAACTTCCCTTTGAATATTGAATTCCAGATAACTTCAGTTCTTCTTCTGTCTTGCCAACGGACGCAGCTTCTGGATGAGTGTATACAATACCAGGAACTAAATCATAGTCCACATGGCCAGCTTGACCGGCCATTATTTCTACCGCAGCAATTCCATCCTCTTCGGCTTTATGAGCCAACATTGGACCAGGAACGCAATCACCAATAGCAAATATACCTGGTACTGATGTTTCAAAATCATCATCAATTAAAATAAAGCCATTCTCATTACGAGTTATACCTAGCTCCTCTATACCTAAATCTTCTAAAAAAGGCTTACGCCCGATAGCAACAAGCACTGCATCACATTTCAAAGGTTGGATCTCTCCGCCTTTTGACGGTTCCGTTTGTAGCAGGACACCATTGGAAACTAGTTCCACTTTCATAACTTTTGTCTGCAATTTAAAATCAATACCTTGCGTTTGCAAAATACGTTGAAAACGCCGTCCTATTTCTAAATCCATCTGAGGTACTATTCTGTCTAAATACTCAACTACAGTGACTTTGGATCCTAACCGCGACCAAATAGACGCCATCTCCAAGCCAATATAGCCTCCCCCTACGACAACAAGATGCTTAGGAATCTTGTCTATTTCCAACGCCCCAGTGGAGGAAAGAACTTGTTTTTCATCAAATTTTACATTTGGTAATGGGACGGATACAGACCCTGTCGCAATCAAAGTTTTTGACGTCTCAAACATGGACTGTGAGCCATCTTCAGCGGTTACTTCCACTTTAGACGACGAATAGATTTTCGCCTTTCCCGCAATCCACGTCACCTTATTTTTTTTAAGTAGGAATTCAATCCCCTTGGTCAGCTCTTTTACTATGCTATCTTTTTTCGCCAGCATTTTTTTTAAGTTTAGACTCACACTACTAACTTCTATGCCATACTCAGATAAGTTGGTTGAAGCATCGGCAAACTTCTTTGATGCGGACAGAAGTGCCTTTGAAGGAATACAACCCACATTTAAACAAGTTCCACCTAAAGTTGTGCGTTTATCCACACACGCCACCTTCAATCCTAACTGAGCCGCACGAATGGCTGCCACATAACCTCCAGGCCCAGCACCTATGACGATAAGATCAAATTTATTTGGCATATTTACTTCCTAAAAAGAGAAGGCATTATAAATTAGTCCCGCGAACCTGTTTAAGAAATTTTATCTTAACCCATCCATCCCGAAAAACTATTTATCATAAAGCATTATACGTTACATATCGATAAGCAAACGACGAGGGTCCTCTATTGCTTCTTTAACCTTCACCAAAAAAGTCACAGCCTCACGTCCATCAACTATCCGATGATCGTAAGAGAGCGCTAGATACATCATCGGTCTAATTTCAACAACACCATCAACAGCCATCGGACGCGATTGAATTTTATGCATTCCAAGAATTCCAGATTGGGGTGGGTTTAAAATTGGAGACGACATTAAAGAACCGTAGACCCCACCGTTCGAAATAGTGAAGGTCCCTCCCTCCATTTCATCTATAGATAATTTTCCATCCCTGGCCCGCACACCAAAATCATTGATCGATTTTTCTAATTCAGCGAAACCCAGGGCATCCGAGTCTCTTACAATTGGAACCACCAGTCCCTGCGGGGTTCCAACAGCAACCCCGATATCGTAAAAATTTTTGTAAATAATTTCANCCTCTTTTACTTCTGCATTTACAGCCGGTAGCTCCTTTAATGCATTAACGCATGCTTTAATAAAGAAAGACATAAAGCCAAGGCGAACTCCATGCTTTTTCTCAAAAGTTTCGCGATACCGAGACCTTAGTTCCATTACTGCTCCCATATCGACCTCATTATATGTGGTCAACATCGCTGCTGTATTTTGAGCTTCCTTTAACCTACGGGCGATAACCTGCCGTAATCGATTCATTTTGACACGTTCTTCCCTTGGGTCAACTGAACGGGTCGCTCCTGCTACTGTTACCTTTTGCTCAATTGCTGATTTAAAGTTTCCAGGGAATGCATCGGCAGTTTTTGCTTGAATAGCAGCCAGTACATCTGCCTTTAATATTCTACCATCTTTGCCAGAAGGTTTTATCCGTGTTGGATCCATGTTGTTGTCGTCAACAAGCTTCCGAACTGCAGGGGAAAGCGTCTTTAAATCGGAAGACGAAGAACGGGGAGGGGGTATAAATTCTTCCTGCTTAGCCTCAGCAACTATCGGCCTTACTTGTTTTGGAGTTTTCTCTAAAATCGTTGCTTCAGAATTAGTAGTCTCACTAACTACACACAATAAAGCACCCACTTCTACATTCGCGCCAGTTTCACATAAAATAGATGTTAACACTCCACTTATCGGACTATTTACCTCAAGTGTTACTTTGTCGGTTTCAAGCTCGACTAGCGGTTCATCCAAGAGCACCATATCGCCCAGGTTTTTAAACCAGGTTGCGACCGTAGCCTCGCTTATAGATTCTCCCAAGATTGGGACAGGCACTTCAGTTGACATTAGTTTTTCCAACCATTTTTTTAAGTTTATCTACCTATTAACTCATTCTGCAGCATGTTTTGACATGGTTACTGACTTTTTCTTATTAGTTCTATCAATGTTCAAAGCCTGGCTAATAAGTTTTCCCTGTTCAACTGTATGGCGATTAAAATTACCAGTAGCAGGCGATGCGGCTTCGGGTCGCCCCATGTAAATGGGTCTTTTTGAAAACCCATCCAGTTCAAGCAAAACATTTTCTATTCGACGGTCGACATAAGTCCAGGCACCCATATTTTCTGGTTCTTCCTGACACCAGACTACTTCTGCTTGAGGAAAACGTGATAATTGCTCTAGAAGCGCCGCACGTGGGAAAGGATAGAGTTGTTCAAGCCTCAAAAGAAAAACATTCTGCGACCCTATTCGAGCCCGCTCCTGAAACAGCTCATAATAAATTTTTCCAGAGCATAAAATAACCTTTTCAACTTTATTATCATCGCATAGAGGTTTCATGTCATGCATCACACGATGAAAACTTGTACCTGGCCCCATAGCCTCTAATGTCGAAACACATAATTTATGCCTCAATAATGACTTTGGCGTCATAATGATCAATGGTTTTCTAAAATCGCGCCGCAGTTGTCTGCGTAAAACATGAAAGTAATTTGCGGGTGTAGTGCAGTTAACTACTTGCATATTATCATCACCACAGAGTTGAAGATATCTTTCTAACCGCGCCGAAGAATGATCTGGCCCCTGCCCTTCATATCCGTGAGGCAACAGCATCACTAATCCAGACATGCGTAGCCACTTATCCTCACCCGAACTAATAAATTGATCGACAATAACTTGTGCACCATTAGCAAAATCCCCAAATTGTGCCTCCCATAATATAAGAGCATTAGGTTCTGCCTGACTAAAACCATATTCAAACCCTAAAACTGATGCTTCCGATAGTGGACTATCTATAACTTCAAATGTTTTTTGCTGTTCTCCCAAATTATTTAGTGGGATATACCGCTCTTCACTTTCTTGGTGGGTCCAAACAGAATGACGGTGAGAGAAGGTACCCCTGCCACTATCTTGACCACTTAACCTTACTCCATTCCCTTGGATCAAAAGGGATCCAAAAGCTAATGCCTCTGCTGTAGCCCAATCAACTCCAATCCCTGTTTCAAACATTGATTTTTTTTGATCCAAATTACGCCGCAGTTTTTGGTTCAAGTTGTAACCGGTTGGAACTGTAAACAGAACCTTACCAATCTCTTTAAGAGTATTCAATTCTACCGAAGTATCACCCCTTCGAACGTCGCCATGCGCAACTGTGAAACCAGACCAGCGACCATCTAATGTATCAGCTTTATTAGGTTTGTAGTTGACCCCAGCCTCAAATTCACGACTTAACCGTTCATTTTCATCACTTACCATAAGCCCCCCCACTCCTGACGCAATCACACCCTCTTCTTCCAAACGCTGGGCATAAATTTCTCGAGTCGTGGGATGAGTTTTAATTTTTTTATACATTTTGGGCTGAGTGAACATTGGTTCATCACCCTCATTGTGACCAAAACGACGGTAGCCTATAATATCAAAAACGACATCGACGCCAAACTCTTGTCTGAATTCTGTCGCAATCCTTGCAACATGAACTACAGCCTCAGCATCATCTGCATTTACATGAAAAATTGGGGCCATAACCATTTTTGCAACATCAGTAGAATAAGGGGATGAACGGGAATACGCGGGGCTGGTAGTAAACCCTATCTGATTGTTTATTATGACATGGATCGTACCCCCTGTGCGGTAACCTCGCAGCTCGGAAAAATCAAACACCTCGGCGACAATACCCTGACCAGCAAAAGCCGCATCTCCATGCATCAAGATCCCAAGCACTTTTTTTCGTTCCATATCTTCTCTTTGAGCCTGTTTAGCTCTAACGCGGCCCACTACCACCGGATTTACAACTTCTAAGTGCGAAGGGTTAGCGTTAAGAGTTAGATGGACCATCTTGTCATCAAATTGCCGATCGGCGGAGGATCCCATATGGTATTTGACGTCCCCAGATCCGCCCGCATCTTCCGGATTTGCCGGATTCCCTAAAAATTCAGAGATTATTGCCCGAAAGGGTTTCTCCATGAAGTTACATAAAACATTTAAACGGCCACGGTGAGCCATACCAACCACCACTTCCTCAAGGCCAAGTTGGCTGCCACGTTTTAATATTTGTTCAAGTGCTGGAATAACTGATTCTGTTCCATCAAGACCAAATCTCTTAGTTCCCACATATTTGACCGCTAGAAATTTCTCAAAACATTCAGCCGCCGTTATTCTCTCTAAAATAGTTTTTTTACCCAAAATCGTAAAATCTGTATTATTCTTAACCTGCTCAATTCTATTTTGTATCCAAATTTTCTGGGCTGGGTCCTGCATATGCATATATTCAACGCCTATGCTCCCGCAGTAGGTTTGCTCTAAAACCTCCATAATTTCGAATAGAGTGGCAGTTTCTAGACCCAGAGCGTTATCTATAAAGATGGATCTATTCCAATCATCGGGACCAAAACCATAATGGCTCGGGTCTAACTCTGGGTGTGGGTTAGGTTCAGCTAATTGCAGTGGATCTAAATTAGCTTTCAAATGCCCCCTAATACGATACGCCCTTATCAGCATAATAGCGCGCAGTGAATCTAAGGTAGCTCTACGAATGTCCGGATCAGCGTCCCGCTTCAAGCTATGATTTAAATCGGTTAATTGTTCGTTTAGATCGGCTCCAACAATAACTTTTGCTGTCCCTTTATCCCAACTTGGACCGCCGAAGTTTTCTGCCCCTTGATCCAGTTCTGAGCAAATATCATCAAAGAAAACCTGCCACTTCTTATCGACAGCATCAGGATTACTTAAATAGAGCTCATACAGCTCACCGATGAATTGTGCATTGTGCGCACTTAGGATGGTTGTCATATCTGGGTTAATGCTCATCTTTTGGTTGCTTTCATTTTTCACAACAAAGTCAATCAAGTCTTCAAATCATTTTAAAAAAAATCTATTTAACCCTTGATAACTTCTAACATAGTAGAACCCAAAGCTGCTGGAGACGCGGCGACCTGTATCCCGGCTAATCGCATGGCCTCCATCTTATCGCTGGCAGCACCTTTACCGCCCGCAATTATAGCACCAGCGTGGCCCATCCGCCGCCCAGGCGGAGCCGTAACACCCGCTATAAAACCAACCATTGGTTTTTTTATTTTATTTGTCCTAATAAAATCAGCCGCTTCTTCCTCTGCAGAACCACCAATCTCACCAATCATTATTATAGACTCTGTTTGATCATCTTTAAGAAATAAATCTAAACAATCAATAAAATCTGTTCCATTTACAGGATCGCCACCAATACCAATGCATGTCGACTGCCCTAAACCCACAGACGTTGTTTGAGCCACTGCTTCGTAGGTTAGTGTTCCCGATCTTGAGACGATGCCAACTGATCCAGGCAAATGAATATGACCCGGCATAATGCCTATTTTACATTTCCCTGGAGTAATCACCCCGGGACAATTCGGCCCAATTAGGCGAGTGCTGGAACCTTGCAACCGCCTTTTGACCATGACCATGTCAAGAACAGGAATTCCCTCTGTTATGCAGATAACTAGAGGAATTTCAGCTTCAATTGCTTCCAAGATTGAATCTGCTGCAAAGGGTGGAGGAACATAAATGACAGACACGTCTGGTTTAGTAACGTCCACTGCAGATTGAACGGTATCAAAAATGGGCAAATTTAAATGTTTTCCACCGCCTTTACCCGGTGTAACACCACCAACCATTTTTGTTCCATACCCGATCGCCTGCTCAGAATGAAAGGTTCCTTGACTACCTGTAAAACCTTGGCAGATAACTCTTGTATTCTCATCAATAAGCACTGCCATCACTTGAGCCCTCTAACAGAGTTAACTATTTTCTCTGCTGCATCACCAAGATTATCTGCTGATATTATGGAGAGGCCACTTTCGGTCATAATTTTTTGTCCGACTTCTACATTTGTTCCCTCTAGACGCACTACCAAAGGAATTTTTAAGTCTAATTCATTTGCAGCGGCTACCACCCCTTCTGCTATAATATCACATTTCATGATGCCACCGAAAATATTAACTAGTATTCCCCTAACGTTAGGGTCAGATATTATTATCTTAAAGGCAGCGGCCACCCTTTCTTTTGTCGCACCACCCCCAACATCTAGGAAATTAGCTGGTTCCCCGCCGTGTAGCTTAATTATATCCATTGTGGCCATTGCAAGACCGGCTCCATTGACCATACAGCCGATATCCCCATCTAGTTTTACATAATTGAGTTCGTATTTAGCTGCCTCGACTTCCGCAGGTTCCTCTTCGTCTAAATCCCGTAATTTTTCTATATCTGGCTGACGGTACAAAGCGTTAGGGTCAAAGTTGATTTTAGCATCTAGAGCAATCAAGGCTCCGGACTTATCCAATACTAATGGATTTATTTCTATTGTCGAAGCATCAAGTTCTGTAAATGCCTCATATATCGCCTCAAGAAACTTTACAGCTTCTCCAATCTGCCTATCCTTTAATCCGAGTTGCAAAGCGGCCTTTCTTGCATGATACGGCTGCAAACCTGTGATTAAATCTATAGGTATATTTATTATTTTTTCTGGCGCACGCTCCGCAACATCTTCAATTTCCACCCCACCCTCAGCCGAGGCGATCAAGGTTACACAGCTATTATTCCTATCCACAATAAATGAGAGATAGAATTCGGATTCTATCTCACAGCCTTCTTCAATATAAAGACGCTGAACCAACTTACCTTCGGGACCCGTTTGTTTTGTTACCAAAACCTTCCCCAACATATCTTCAGCAGCGCTACCAACTTCTGAGAGTGTTTTTACGACACGGACACCACCTTTTTTTGTTGAGCTACCCGCAAAATGCCCAGCCCCTCTTCCTCCTGCATGGATCTGAGATTTAATTACGTAGACCGAACCATCTAACCTCTCGGCAGCAGAAATAGACTCGGCAATTGAATACGCCACATAACCACGGGGAACGGGCACGCCAAACTTAGCCAGAAGACTTTTAGCTTGATGCTCATGAATATTCATTTTAATCCATTTTCACTCAGAAATAAGATGATAAGCTTCGCAAATATCCACATTCCACAATCAGTCTCTCCAAGAACTTTGAATATAAGCTGTAGCTTCCCCCTGATATGTTCCCAAACGAACAATTAGTCAACAACAGATAAGCGGAACAAGCTAGTGTAGTTTGAAAATGTTATTTTGATATATTGGTGGCTGCCGCATTTAATTCTTTAACTGCGGCAATAGAGTGATCGAACATTGCACGTTCATCTGCGTTCATCTCTATTTCTACAATACGCTCAACTCCCCCAGCACCCAAAACTGCCGGAACCCCCACATACAAACCGTCAAGACCATAAACACCATCGCAATAAGCAGCACAAGGAAGTACACGCTTTTTATCCCGGATATAAGCCTCCGCCATTTCTATCGCAGAAGAGGCTGGTGCATAAAATGCTGAACCCGTTTTCAAAAGTTTGACAATTTCTGCACCACCATCTCTGGTACGTTGTATGATCTCGTCTAACTTCTCTTGGGTACTCCAACCCATTTTTATGAGATCAGGAACAGGGATCCCCGCCACCGTTGAATAACGTTCTAGAGGGACCATTGTGTCACCATGACCACCAAGCACGAAAGCCGTCACATCTTCTACAGACACATTAAACTCTTCAGCTAGAAAATAACGGAACCGAGCACTATCTAGCACCCCAGCCATACCGACTACCTTATTAGTTGGGAGCCCACACGCCTTTTGTAAGACCCCAACCATGACATCCAGAGGATTAGTAATACATATTACAAAAGCATCAGGGCAATTGTTTTTAATGCCTTCACCAACCGAATGCATCACTTTGGTATTAGTTCCAATCAAATCATCACGGCTCATTCCTGGCTTACGGGCAATCCCTGCAGTCACAATGACCACATCGGCACCAGCTATTTCACTATAATCATTAGCACCCAATACAGAAGCATCAAACCCTTCAACAGGTGAGGCCTCGGCTATATCTAACGCCTTCCCTTGTGGGATACCCTCAACGATGTCAAAAAGAATTACATCGCCTAACTCCTTTAATCCTGCTAACAAGGCTAGAGTTCCACCAATGTTTCCAGCACCTACCAGGGCAATTTTGTTCCGAGCCATTCAATATCTCCAAAGCCAAATTTAATTTTTATCATATAGTTATAAATAAAGTTACATCGGGAGGGGTTTAGCGCGAATCTTTTGATGGGGCAAGAAAAGCTACACCAAAAATTGTTTAAAGCACCAAGAAGTTAAGAGAGGCATATAATTTATCATGACAATTAGGCCTATTGTCTCGCCGCTTCTATGTACTCGACAGACTGCATTTCTAATAAACGCGAGACGGTACGGTCGAATTCAAAACCCCAGTCACTACCTTGATATAAATTATTCGGCTCGGTAGCTGCAGAAAAAATTACATGGGTCCTATTTTCATAAAGAGCATCAATTAAAACCATAAATCGTCTGGCCAGGTCCTTATTTTGATCTGTCATAGCTGGGATGTCAGAAACAATTATTGATCTGAACCTCTTTGCCAGTAACAAATAATCGCCTGCCCCCAGCGGCACTGAACAGAGATCTTGAAATCCAAAAAAGGCTACTGACCCAAAAGCTCTCGGGACATTGATCTGCCTTCCCTTAAATTCAATCGTTTCAGGCTTTCCTAAATTGCCATCAGTTAAATCGCTATATGTTTGGTTTAATAGACTAGTTGCCTCGTCACCAGCTGGGTGGATATATGCATCTATTTTTTTCAAACGATCGAGTCTGTAATCTTTACCACCCTGCAAACATAGAACATTCATTTTTGTTTTTATTAAGTCAATAAAGGGCATAAACAATTCGCGTTGAAGACCATTTTTGTACAGATCATCAGGATGACGATTTGAAGTAGCGACTACTACAACACCGAGCTCCAATAAAACCGTGAAGAGCCGGGACACTATCATTGCGTCGGCAATATCGCGAACCTCAAATTCATCAAAACAAATTAAAGCTGTTTTTTTAGCCAATTGCAACGCTACGGGACGTATGGGTTCAGCTTGCTTTTCGGCGTTATTATTTTTTCGCCAAATATGAATAAGCTCATGGGCCTCTTGCATAAATTCATGAAAATGAATTCGTCTTTTTTTCTTAACTCCTACATTACCAAAAAAGAGATCCATCAGCATAGATTTACCTCTACCCACACCGCCATAAATGTATAAACCCTTGGGCTGCTTCTTAGATATGGACGATTTAAATAGGATTTTTTTAATCCAGGGTATAGCGAAATCATCTAGTTCATAACCATCTAAGCAGTCATGCAATAACTGCAATTGGTTTGCTGCGAACAACTGAGCACTATCTTGAATAAACGGCCCATTTGATATTAATTTCTGATAACTGGCAGACGGTCCTTCACTTAGATCCATGTTCTTTTCTTTATCTGCCGCCTGTAACCGGTATAATCGCTCCGGCACAATAGCTGGCCCCTTTACTTAATAACCAAACGATCGTCTCGGCGACCTCTTCCGGTTGCCCAACACGTCGAATTGGTATGCCCGGAACAGCCTCAACAGCCCTATTGGGCAGGCCAGCAGATGCATGTATTTCGGTATCTATCATTCCTGGTGAAACAGCGTTCACGATAACACCCTCTGCCGCAACTTCCCGCGCAAGCCCCAGCGTGAATGAGTCCACAGCCCCTTTTGATGTGGCATAATGGACAAATTCGTTTGGCCCTCCTAGCCTTGAAGCAGCAGAACCAAGGTTGACAATATTTCCACCCTCACCACCATTCTTTGTCGACATTCTTTTCACCGCCTCTCTGCAACAAAGCATCAAGCCTATCACATTTAATTGCATCACTTCGTTGATAGCTTCCAACGTTATATCTTCGACCCTCGCAGTTTTACCTGTAGTCCCAGCACTCGTTACCAATCCTTTCAATGAGCCCAACTCTTTTTCTGTCTCATCGAACAATCGTTGAATATCTGATTCATTAGACATATCGGCTTTTACTATAATAGCCCTCTGTCCCAGGGCCCTTACTTGGTTCGCTACAGAAGAAGCAGCAGTTTTATCCCGTGCATAGTTAATTGCAACATCCCATCCCTCTCTTGCAGCACATATAGCGGTTGCGGCTCCAATACCTCTGCTACCTCCTGAGACTATTAATACACCAGTCATTCCCGATCCTTCCAAAATTCAAGGAGTTAAAAGGCCCTAATTGTGGTTTCATAAAAAGCTTAATCCCCCACTTTATTGCCAGACATATTTAACTCAAGATTTAAATTAAATTTACGTACAAAAGAGTAGCCGCACCAAAGGCTGTCACACCTCCTCCTAAAAGCATTATCAAAAGTCGTTGTGGTTTGAAAACCCAAACCACAACTCTGTATCCTTCGGCAATCCAAGAGCCCTCTAAAGGTGGTTTAAAAAAAACAACCGCGCAAAATAAAGCAGGCGCTGCTGCTAACGTAAAGCCAACACCATAAGAGCCAGTAACCGCCAATAACCCGCCATAAAATGCGGGGTAAAGCATCATTGATATAGACGTGAAAGCAAGGACACCTCCTGTAATCCCACCAACATTACCCTCTGGCGCCAATCTGGCAGTCTCCGCTAAAAGAATACCATGCCAGCTTAACGAAGTTACATTGTAAAGTATCGCTACTGTTAATATTGCATTATAACTCCAAGTCGCATCAAAAATCCCTATTAAAACGCCACCAACAGCAGCAAAAAGACTTATACTTCCCATTACTAAGCGAGCCGATAAATAAGTGCTTCCCAACCAACCCCATAAAATTCTTGCTCCAATTGCAGTAAAACTTGCTATCGCAAATGCTGATCCAGCCTCTAATTCGCTGTAATTGAGCCCATCGATCATGAAAAGAATAAAGAAGCCCGCAAAGATGGATTGGAGACCTCCTAATGCAAATGCGCACAGTGCCAAATCCCGCAAATTAGCATCGGATATTACAATTCGCATCGTTTCAATAGCGCCAGAAAACGAAAATTTAACATCCGATCGTCGATCCGAATCAAAATGTTCTCTCAACGGTTCTAGGAGAAGAGCAATTCCATAAACCATCAGCCCTATAACAAAACACGTACTATAAGCATCGAGATGAATTGAGATGCCGAAGCTTCCAACATAAAAACCCATTCCAAGTAACACTGGAATTAAAATTCCGGCAATAAGACTCCCAACAGGCACCCCTGTTTGTTTTATTGAAAAAATAATAGGTGCTAGTCTAGGGGGACAGTACTTAGCAAGAATATGGGAGCTAGCTGGAGTTGAAACTGATGCTGCTCCTAGCATTATTGCCGCTATTGGGTACAACCAGAGCACTCCGGTCGCTATCACAAACAAGCTCCCTCCCATGAAGATAAGACAAGCCTGGCTGATCCGTAACGCCCCTACCCGTATTATGATGGCGCCGCATCCCATCGCAGCTGCAATAGAGGTAACATTCTGAATAAAGAGATAAAGTCCCAGCCAAGCCCTAGAAATTCCGAAGTCTTCAGCAACTCGATCTGCCAGAAAAGGTAACACAATTTGGCATACATATGAAAAAGCTTGTTGCATCAGCATAGACGACGTAGCCAGCGCTAATATAATCCGCCAATCCAACTTTGATAAATTCACTTAAGAAAACCCTTATCCTGGATTTGAATATTTACTTCGGCCAACATACCTGGAGCAGTTATCTCTGGCTTATCTATTAATTTAATTTTAACCGGAATTCGTTGGACTAGTTTACGACTACGGCTATCCCCTAAATCTGCTTTTGGCATAGCTAAGTCAGATAGCGTAACCCGGCCTATATAGATTACTTCTCCTTTAAACGAATTAAATGGGTATGCATTAAAATCAATTTTAACCGGCTGACCAAGTTGCAGGTGTCGTATCTGATTTTCCTCTATATTTGCTTCAATCCAAATATTTTCGGGGTCATGTAGAACTAATATTTCACTAGCATCTTCAATGTATTCCCCCTGATTTTTAAAAACTATATCGACAATACCGTTGACTGGGCTCCTTATCCGCCGCTCTTCCAGCTCCACTTCCAATTCCTGCAACTGAGCAACTAACCTCCGCACCGCTATGTCTGAAATTATTATATCTTGGTCCAAGATATTGATTTTACTTCGCTTAGCTATAATTTCCATTAATTCCATCTGAGCCACTTTTATCTCTGCCTCAGAAACGTAAACTTGGCCCGATAAATTTAATAAATAGTCTTGGTCAATATCTAAGTTTTTCTTTGATGTTAAATTTTTACTAACAAGGTATTTAGTTCTCTCAAGTTTTTTTATCGCAAGGGTTTCTCTGGTCAGTAAAGCTTTCAATTCAACCTTTAATGATTTTATTTCTTCATTCTTAGTTGATATTTGAGCGTTCAATTCAACGTCGAGATTGAGCTTTTGTGCTTTGAATTTTTTGGTTTTAGCCTTTTGACCATTCAGTTCGGCATCCAACGCATTAATCTGATGATTTATGCCCTCACCATTCATAATAATTAGTAAATCGCCGACCTTGACCTGATCACCTTCGTTTACAAGTATTTTATCAATTGTTCCGTTAACCTTGCTAGATACTCTGGTGAGATCTGATTTTATCCGAGCATCAAACTCATAGACATGTGTCATCCAATGGAATAATTCATAACAAGCGAAAGTCGCCCCCAAAAGAACAAAAAATATCGATACCACTCTCAAAATAAACCGTCTTACTTGCATAACGATGGGCATCCAAAAAAAACAATGTTTAAGGCTCAATTAGGCATGACGCGGAAACTCGCCCTAATTGAATAAAACGTCAAATGGAGACTGTCAAAACTCGGACAAAACCCAGCTGGTGATATAGTCTTTGCTTAAATAATATACAGTAATTCGCACTGAACTGGGTGATATAATTTAAAATGACCCGCGAGTAACTATCCCGAAAAGGCCAAAAAATGACAAAAGAAATAACAGCCTATCTTAACTATATCGTAGATGATGGTCAGCCGTCTATTCGTTATGTAGATTGGCCCGAAGAATCTCACAAATCGCACATAGCTTTATATGAAAAAAAAATGACTACAATACATGATGGAAGAGCATCAAAAGAAGAGTTTTGCTTGAATCAGCATGGTTTTTTATTGACGAACAATCCCACAAAAATGAATAATTTCTACGATGAAAAAGAGATAAAAGACGTTTATTATTCTGAAACAGCAAACTTGATAAAGACAAAAAGTAGAGGAAAACAAGTATATATTTTTGATCATACGGTTCGAACACCTCTTAATGACAAACACAGGAACGGCTGGGTTAGGGAACCGGTTCGTTATGTTCATAACGATTACACTGAACTGTCAGCACCCCAAAGAGTAAGGGATTTTCCCCCAACCAAGCAGACGCATTATTAAAAAAACGTTTCGCGATTATCCAAACCTGGCGTTCAATTTCCTCCACAATAGAATCAGAGCCGCTCGCTCTATGTGATGGAAGAACAATACCAACGAAAGGGTTTATTCGTAATCAAAGACGGTATAGGGATAGAACAGCAGAGACCTACCATATTAGCCATCATTCTTCTCACCGATGGTATTACTTTCCGAAAATGGAACCTTCAGAAGTATTGGTATTTAAAGTATTTGATACAGATAAAAATGTTGGGGTCAAATCTACGGCGCATACCGCTTTCGATGACCCCTCAAGTACAAAAGACTCGTTGCCTAAGCAGAGTATAGAAATGCGTGCTCTAGTATTTTTTTAACTAATTTTAAATCAAAGTTTCTTCGAATTGAAATATCACTGTTGACTCTCGTGCAAAGAGAATCAATTAATGCGCTACAGGGATTGTCGCCAAATAAAAAAATAAAAAATGGCGTCGAAGTTATTATATTGGGAGAGCCTTCAAGCTGACTTATTATAGCTAAAAGGCGTTTAAGCGAGGCTAACGGCAAACGCATGAATGATGTTGCAAATTCTCTTAACAAAAACGATACCTTTCCTAAATTGCTTTTGCATCACGCCAAGGTAAACCCAACTAGTGCGGCATATCGACAAAAACATCTCGGTATATGGCAAACACTCACTTGGGCTGAAGCGGCTGCCCGGGTGGAACTTATGGCGCTAGGCTTGCATTCACTTGGCTTAAAACCAAACGATAAAGTGGCAATCGTAGGACAGAACACCACATCGTTGTATTTATCCTTTTCCGCGGTCCAAGCTATTGGGGCTATCCCGGTACCACTCTATCCGGATAGCAGTGCCACAGAGATGTCAGATATCTTAAAGGAAGCTGAAATAAAAGGGGCTATCTGTCAGGATCAAGAGCAAGTTGATAAGATTGAATCTCTAACAAGTGAAGTCAAATCAATAGAGTTCATCGTTTATGAAGAACTCCGCGGAATGCGCCAATATGATCACAAACATCTTCAGTCGATAGAGACGCTGTCGCAGATTGGAAAAGATTTTAAGTCTAAAGATCCAAAATCATTCGCCAGTCTAGTGGATCAAGGTAAAGGTAGTGATCTGGCTATAATCATTTATACGCCCGGAACAACAGGAACTCCAAAAGGGGTAATGTTATCGCACGATGGGCTTCAAAAATCTGCTCGGCTTGCCGCTGATCAAGATAATATCAGCTCAAAAGAGAATATCTTGGCCTATCTCCCCTTGGCGTGGATAGGAGATCATTTTGTCTCCTATGCACAGCACTATGTGATCGGTTTTACTGTAAATTGTCCAGAGAGCCCCGATACTCTATTTTCTGATCTAAAGGATATCGGCCCAAATTATTTCATGGCTCCGCCAAGGATTTTTGAGCGGCTGGTAACGCAAACCAAAAATCGAATAGAAAATGCTTCGGGAATAATAAATTCGTTATACCACTATTTTATGACTTTAGCTGATCGTGTGGGAGCAAAAATACTTGAAGGCCAGTCCGTTGGTCTAACAGACAGATTTTCTTATGCATTAGGAAACTTGATAATTTTTGGCCCTATAAAAAATAATCTTGGGTTCAACCATATTAAAGTAGCCTACACAGGTGGTGCACCTATCAGTGATGAAGTTTTTTCTTTTTATCGAAAAATAGGAGTTAACTTAAAACAAATTTATACTCAAACAGAGAGTTCGGGGTATGCTTTTTTGCAATCTAATGACAGTGTTTTAGAAAACTCTGTGGGGCCCGCAGGCCCCGGAGTGGAAGTTAAAATAGATAACAAGGGGGAAATAATTTATCGAAGCCCCGGCAATTTCCTCGGATACTACAAAAATGAGAATGCGACAAAAAAGACTTTAGACAAAGATGGATGGATTAGAAGTGGTGATTTCGGAACCATCAATGGCGCAGGTCATGTGAGGGTAATTGATAGGCTTATTGATACAGGAAAAATTGCCTCATCGCTGCAGTTCGCTCCGCAAAATATAGAAAATAAATTGAAAGACTCCCCATTTATCCAAGATGCAATTGCAACTGGTAGTGGTAAGGACTTTGTGGCAGCAATTATAGTCGTAGATGCTGAAGCCACAGGGAATTATCTCGAGAAAGCTGGCATTGGCTTCTCAGGATATACCGAGTTATCTCAACATGAAATGGTTTTTGATTTAATACAAAACAATATTAAAACGTTGAATGAAGAGCTCGCAAAGACACAAGATCTAGCGGGTCTTCAAATTAAACGTTTTACCATCCTCCATAAACAACTTGATCCAATAGATGGAGAGCTAACGCAAACGGGGAAATTAAGACGAAACCAGGTAAGTAAGCGCCTGAAAAAATTAATAGAGGCTCTTCACTCTAATAAAAACAGCATAGAGTTACCTTCTACCCAGGATCCAGGACAGTCGAGAACAAAAAGTAGTATGGTGCTACTTAAGATCCGCAACGCGAGGCACACAGAAGACAACGGGTTGGGAAATTAATATGGCGTTAAGCGAACAAAGCATCCCTGAAGCTATACTTTCGGTCGAAAATATCACATTGTCTTTTGGGGCTGTTAGGGCAATACGTGACGTCAGTTTTGATATTAAAAAGGGCGAAATCAGAGCAATTATTGGTCCCAATGGAGCAGGAAAAACCTCCATGCTCAACGTAATCAATGGTTTTTATCATCCACAACAAGGACAAATTCTTTTTCGCGGAATGGTAAGAAAACGGATGCGTCCGCATGAGGCTGCGGGTGGAGGTATAGCTCGTACCTTCCAAAATGTTGCACTTTTTAAAGGTATGTCCACCCTGGATAATATCATGACCGGGCGTAACCTTAAGATGAATAAATGGAATGTAAGCCTTTTAGCTGCGATGTTTTACTACGGGCCCACTCAAAAAGAAGAAATTTTGCATCGGCAATTCGTAGAAAAAATCATAAGCTTCTTAGAAATAGAAGCCATCAGAAAAACGCCTGTAGGCCGACTTCCTTATGGACTGCAGAAACGCGTAGAACTCGGCAGAGCTTTAGCTGCAGAACCCGATTTGTTGCTTTTAGATGAGCCCATGGCGGGAATGAATTTAGAAGAAAAAGAAGATATGTGCCGCTTTATTTTAGATGTTAATGCGGAATTCGGTACAACGATTGCTCTTATAGAGCACGATATGGGTGTTGTTATGGATCTTTCTGACCGGGTCGTTGTTCTAGATCATGGGGAGAAAATAGCTGATGGGACACCCGCAGAGGTAAAAGCCAACCAAAATGTAATAGATGCTTATCTTGGAGTTGCACATTGAAACATTATTATCCAAAACGCGCTCTTGAGATTGAGAAAGAGAAAATTTGATGGAATTTTTGAATCTAGTCCTAGTCGCACCAATTGTGGACATGATTGAATACCCATCCTTTTTCATTGAAGTGGTGTTTGGTGGTCTTATGTCCGGGGTTATGTACTCGCTAGTTGCTCTAGGTTTTGTGCTGATATTTAAGGCCTCTGGTGTTTTTAATTTTTCACAGGGTGTTTTTGCTTTATTTGCTGCACTTACTTTAGTCGGCCTAATGACAGGGACAGTACCCTTTACGCTTAATAAATCCTTACCCGAATTACCCGCATGGGTAGCAATAATCTTGACGTTTATCGTAATGATAGGCCTTGCTATTGCGGTTGAGCGTATTGTACTACGGCCCCTGGTAAACCAAGATCATATCATAATGTTTATGTCTACCATCGGCTTAGCCTTCGTGCTCGAAGGATTAGGTGACACAATATGGGGCAGTGAAGTCAAGGCACTTGACGTTGGAATCCCGACAGGTAATTTTCTTATCGGTGAGATACAAATACAGATCTTTGATCTTTGGGCCGCCGGCATAGCTGCTTTTCTAGTTGTTGTCCTGGCAGTTTTCTTTCAATATACACGTACGGGGCGAGCCCTACGAGCAGTTGCAGACGATCATCAAGCGGCACTATCTGTCGGTATACCATTAAAAAATATTTGGATTATTGTATGGTCAGTAGCAGGGCTTGTAGCACTGGTAGCTGGGATAATGTGGGGATCTAAATCAGGCGTCCAATTCAGCCTTTCCCTTATTGCCCTAAAAGCGTTGCCAGTTTTAATTTTAGGCGGATTTACTTCCGTACCAGGCGCTATCGTTGGGGGCTTAATAATCGGTGTTGGTGAAAAAGTAGCCGAGGTTTATTGGGGGCCTCTAGTTGATGGTGCGATTGAGAACTGGTTTGCTTATGTATTAGCACTAGTATTTTTGCTATTCCGCCCACAAGGCCTATTTGGCGATAAGATTATAGAGAGGGTCTGAACACTATGCTTTATCGTGAGTCAGGTCAATTCAAGACAAGTTATTCCGCAGATCAGGCGATTTTCCCTATCCGCCAGGATAACTGGGCTATGGTTGTATTCTTATTGGTAGCCTTTATTGCTGTTCCATATTTTGGAACAGAATACTTCTTTCAAGCGATCATGATCCCGGTACTTATTTTTGCCCTGGCAGCCACTGGACTGAATATTCTCACTGGTTATTGCGGTCAACTCTCGCTGGGGACGGGTGGGTTTATGGCAGTAGGAGCGGTTGCTTGCTATAAGTTGACTACTGGGTTCCCAGAAATGAATTTTGTCCTAGTTTTGCTGCTTTCTGGAATTATTACAGCCGGCGTTGGTCTCCTATTTGGAATTCCTTCACTCAGAATTAAAGGGTTTTATTTGGCTGTTGCTACCTTGGCAGCTCAATTTTTTCTTAGCTGGTTATTTAATAAGGTTGCTTGGTTCCAAAACTACACCCCATCAGGGACAATTACTATGCCGCCCAGGGAGGTGTTTGGTATTGCAGTTACAGGCGCAAATGCGGATGCAATGGATCGTTACCTATTCTGTCTCGTTTTTGTTTTAATCCTTGCTATGGCGGCTAAAAATCTTGTTCGAGGTCCTATAGGAAGGTCTTGGATGGCAATCCGTGACATGGATATTGCAGCAGAATTGATTGGATTTAGGCCTTTTCAAACTAAATTGATGGCATTTTCTGTCAGCTCATTTTACGTTGGCGTTGCTGGAGCAATGGCTTTAAGCTTGTGGCTCGGAAGTGTAGAAACAGCCGAAGCTTTTGATATCAACGTCTCCTTCCAAGTCTTATTTATTATTATAATTGGGGGACTTGGTAGTATGATGGGCTCATTCGTTGGAGCTGCCTTTATCATCTTGATGCCAATTGTGTTAACCAATGTGATGGTAGGGGCACTGGGAATGCAGGCCGTTACTGCTAAACACTTTGAATTTATGTTCTTTGGTGGGTTGATTATTTTCTTTTTAATCGTTGAACCTCATGGCATAGCGCGTCTTTGGCAAATAGCAAAGGAGAAACTAAGAATTTGGCCGTTCCCACATTGATAGAACTTGGTGTACGGTAGTTTAGAGTACCTACGTTAAAAAAAATAAATATAATAATATAAAAACTAACAGGGAGAAAAAAATGAATATCAAACGACTTGGTATTGGCGTTTTGACAGGTCTGGGTCTTACCACGATGGTAGCAACTGAGATCGCGATAGCTGCCGATCAGATCTTCGTGCCGGGCCTAGTGTACAGAACAGGTCCATATGCCCCAAATGGAATACCGTTTGCAAATGGTATGCAGGACTACTTAACACTTATCAATGAGCGTGATGGAGGGATAAACGGGGTTAAAATTGTTCATGAAGAATGTGAGACCGGCTATAATACAAAAGTTGGTGTAGAGTGTTATGAGAAGTTGAAATCAAAAAAACCTGTAACCGTTATCCCAAATTCAACTGGGATCACCTACCAATTGATACCAAAAAGCTACAAAGACAATATCCCCCTCTTAACAATGGGTTATGGTCGAACTTCGGCAGCAGTAGGATCTGTTTTTCCTTGGGTTTTCAATTTTCCAGCAACCTACTGGTCCCAAGCAACTGCAGTGATAAGCTATATAGCCGGAAAAGAAGGTGGGCTTGCGTCTCTAAAGGGTAAAAAGATCGTTCATATTTACCACAACTCTGCGTATGGTAAAGAAGCTAACCCAACATTAAAGGTAATGGCTGAGAAGTTTGGATTTAATCTCACTCTGTTAGCAGTCGACCATCCGGGGCAAGAACAGAAAGCAACATGGCTCCAGATACGACGCAAGAAGCCAGATTGGATTTTTATGTCAGGTTGGGGTGTTATGAACCAAGTAGCGGTAAAAGAGGCTGCGGCTCAAGGTTTCCCTATGGATAAATTTATTGGCAACTGGTGGTCAGGTTCAGAAAACGATGTGATTCCTGCTGGAAGTAAAGCAGACGGCTATATTGCTGCAACATTCCATACTCCTGGCGGTGGTACAAAACTTCACGCTGATATAAAAAAGTATGTGTATGACAAGGGCCTTGGGGGCGGCGACCTTAGCAGAACTGGGGAAGTGCTTTATATTCGTGGGATGTTGAACCATGTGTTTGTTGTTGAAGCCGTACGGAATGCTCAAAAACACTTCAATGTGAAAGTTCCAAATGGTGCACAAATGCAGTGGGGTTATGAAAATACTAATGTTACCTCAGCCGATTGGGAACGTATTGGATTACCCGGTTATCCTCCGATAAAAGTAAGTTGTAATGATCACGAAGGTGGTCATCCGGTTCTTTTCCAACAATGGAATGCTAGTGCCAAAACCTGGAAAGTAGTCAGTGATTGGGTGCCAGTGATGAAAGATTTAGTTCGCCCATTAATGGAGGCCGACGCAGCTAAGTTTGCGAAGGAAAACAACATTACTCCAAAGTCTTGCAGTTAATAGTTATTGGGTTCACGGAGTCAGTAATGCTCAGTTTTAAACGATAAGCGAGGAACGAAGTGAACGATAAAGTGAACCTTCTATCTGTTAATAATATCGAGGTTATCTATAACCACGTGATCCTCGTATTAAAAGGCGTATCTCTCGAGGTACCAGAGGGCGGCATCGTCGCCCTCCTTGGTGCCAACGGGGCAGGAAAAACCACTACACTTAAGTCCATATCAAATCTCTTAAACTCAGAGAGAGGCGAGGTTACTAAAGGATCTATCCATTATGAATCCCAAGAAATTCAAGCACTCACGCCAAGTGACCTAGTAAAACGTGGTGTGATACAAGTGATGGAAGGCCGGCATTGTTTTGAACACCTAACCGTAGAAGAAAATCTTATGACCGGTGCTTATACGCGGGGTGCCGATAGAAAAGGTATCTCAGAAGACCTTGAAATGGTCTATGGATACTTCCCAAGACTAAAGGAAAGATTCAAATCCTTAGCTGGATATATATCTGGCGGAGAGCAACAAATGGTTGCTATAGGACGAGCATTAATGGCCCGGCCTAAATTAATGTTACTCGATGAACCATCGATGGGATTAGCCCCACAATTAGTTGAAGAGATTTTTGAAATTGTAGCACTTTTAAATAGAGAAAAACAGGTATCGATTTTACTAGCAGAACAGAACGCTTCCATCGCTCTGCGTTATGCAAAAACGGGCTATATTCTTGAAAACGGGCGTATCGTTATGGAAGGTGAAGCTAAAGCGTTGGCAGAAAATGATGACGTTAAAGAATTTTATCTAGGCATTTCACATGGTGACCAAAAGAGCTTTAAAGATGTTAAGCATTATCGTCGTAAAAAGCGCTGGCTCAGCTAAAACAAAGGTAACTATACAAGGCGTTTTAAACTTTAAAGATACAATTGCATTTTCTATTAAGGGACTAAAGAATGCGAATTGGCCTTGCACAAATCATCCAGGAATCAAACACATTTGTGCCATTTACCACAAACCTTGACCATTTCTCAGCTCAATATATCCGTCTTGGACAAACGGTTCTAACAGAGATCCGCTCTGTTAAAATTGAATTAACAGGCATGAAAAATATATTAGAAAAAAATAAGGTAACACCAATTCCACTACTAGCGACTCATGGATCGTGCGGGGGGCCGTTGACGCGTACATGTTTTGATACTCTTTTGAGGTTACTCTCACAGGAAATAAAATCAGCTCCTAAGCTTGATGGCTTATTATTAGCCCTGCACGGTAGTATGGTTGCCGAGGATCAAGAAGACTGCGAAAGTGAAATACTAGAGACAGTGCGTCATTTACTGCCAAATAGAACCCCCATCGGAGTTTCGCTAGATTTACATGCTCATGTAACGCCACGGATGCTTCAACCAAATGTTTTTTTTGTGGGTTATGGCAGTTACCCACATATTGATATGTATGAGACTGGAGAAAAAACTGCACAGATTCTTATAGATACTGTCTTAGGTAAAATTAAACCCGTCATGGCATTATCCAAAAAACCAATGATAATTAGTCCAGTAAATAGTAGAACTTCAGAAGGGCCAATGAGCGAAATTGTGACAGAAGCGCGACGGATGGAAAGATCCAATGAAGTCTTAGCCGCCTCATATTTTATGGTACAACCATGGCTTGACTTCAAGGACTTAGGCTTCGCAAGCTTAGTATGCACAGATGGTGATATCAACAAAGGTCAGGTGCAAGCCAATAAGCTAAGTGATATGACCTGGAGGTTAAGAAACGCCTTAATGCCCAGCTTAACAGAATTAGATGACGCAATCAGAGATGGCTTAAAGGTCCCTGGGACGGTAGTAGTTGGAGACTGTGGAGATGCAACGAGTGGTGGTGCTGGTGGAGATAATATAGCTGTATTGAGAAGGCTCTTGGAGCTAAATGCTGATAGTCATAATGGACTTACATATCTAACATTGGTAGACCAATCCGCTGCCAGTTTAGCTGAAAAGCATGGAGTGGGGTCAACAATTAGAGTTAAACTAGGGCATTCGTTATCTCACAACGATGGTGTCCCTCTAGAGGTCACAGCCACCGTCAAAACTATAACTGACGGTGTTTTCACAATGGCAGCTGGATTAGAAGGTGCCGAAATGAATTTTGGGCTTACAGCTCTGTTAGCCATTGGCTCTATAAGAATTGCAGTTCGCTCTATAGGAGGCCTGGAATGGGATACCGGGCAATTTACTTCCGTGGGTCTTGATTTAGCGCATGCAAAGCTTGTCTTTGTTAAGTCTCCTTCTCATTTTCGAGCGACCTTCGGTCCATACGCTACAGAGATTTTTACAGCCGATACTCCGGGGCCCACCTGCGTCAATATTACCAAGGTGGATTATAAAAAACTTCACCGCCCCACTCATCCCCTCGATGAAATATAAATTCGTTTAAATGATCACCACAATACTCATAGTGCGGTAACACTAGCCACCTGACGGGATATCAGTTTCGCATAAAAACCTCCTAATCTAATTAGATCATGGTGAGTTCCAGTTTCAACTAACCTACCTTCTTCGAGGACGACGATTTGATCCGCATCCTTGATGGTAGATAGACGATGAGCAATAATAATTGTCGTTCTATTTATTTTTAACTTATCTAATTGACGACGAATTTCAGCCTCATTGACTGCGTCAAGGTGACTAGTCGCCTCATCCAGAATTAATATTGGTGCATTCTTTAAAAATGCTCTCGCTATAGCCACTCGTTGTCTTTGCCCTCCTGATAGACTTGTACCCCTCTCTCCTACTTGAGTATTCAAACCATCTGGCATTGCTCTAATTAGGTTTCCTAGAGCGGCGCCTTCGATAGCATTTGCAAAGTCTGTTTCACTTGCATCTGGTCTAGCTATCAAAATATTTTCTTTGAGCGTGTCATTAAATAAGTAGGTATCCTGAGCAACCAGAGCTATTCGACTACGCAAATCCTCTAATGTATACTCCCGTAAATTGATCCCATTTAATTCGATTGACCCAAAGTCCGGATCCCAAAACCGCATCAACATCTGAGCTGTCGTTGTTTTTCCTGCCCCAGACGTCCCCACTAAAGCAACTGTTTCTCCACTTAATATTTTTAAATTAATATCCTTCAGTGCGTGACGCGTCTGTCCTGGATACGAAAATGTTAATCCTTTTATCTCCAAACTTGCCTCAGGTTTGTCAAAAGTAGAGGCCCCAGGGCCATCGACAACAGGTACAGGTTCATTTTCCAAGGCATAGTACCTCCGTGTAGATCCAAGCGTATCGGCCAGCTGTCTCCCTATCTGTGCTATTTCTGATACAGGTAAAAAAGCGGACATTGCTAGCAATGTTAAAAGAGGCAATACCCCTGATTCGACTTGACCATTTTGCACCATAAGAGCACCTACCACTACAACAGCCAGTCCACCAAAACCTGTCAAAACCTCAAGTAAACTATGCTGAAAGGTTAATTGGCGGAAAAACGGTATTCGAAGAGCTATATGGGTATCAGCAAGCTTATCAAATCCATCGGCCCGCCGACCTTCACCTTGAAATGTGATTATTTCCCCTAGTCCTTGTATAGAATCTATCGCATAAGCGCCGAGCTCACCTGACGCTTCCCGCGCTTTAGATCCAAGCCGATCAACACTACCACGCATTAAAAATGGACTTAAACCAACAGCAACTAAAAAGGGTAAAAGTGCTCCCGCAATCCATAAACTTTGAGATCCAAGTACTATCAACACAATTGTAGGGATTAAGAGAGCAACAAAGGCAGGGGCGACAGTATGAGCAAAAAAGTACTCTATGAGTTCAATATCATGAGTAGCCAGATTCATAAGATCACCAGTCCGCCTACGCACTAGGTAAGCGGGGGCTAACGCATCAAGTTTTCTAAAGGCATCAATTCGCATCTCTGCCAGCAACCTGAATGCCATGTCATGGGCGACCCAGGACTCCAACCAATGCGTTATGCCAGCCAATGGCGCAAATATCCAAAGCCAAATTAAATAGTGATCATACTCAGCACCGTTCTTTAAGCTTAAGACGATTAGAGCACTAGCCACACCAACTCCTATGTACGCAAGTACTCGTGCTACGCCAAAACAAAACGTTAACGCCAATCGGCCCTTCCAGGGCATTATCACACCCATCAGAGATTGTATGACCTGATACCAGCTCAAACCCTCTGCTTTTATAACCCCCTCGGTATCAAGAATCTTTGAGCCACCAGAGATGTTGTCCAGTTTATCTATTTTAGGAATATCGCATTTAAAAGGATACTGTATCATTTCTCTCGATAAGTCAGCTTGCATCGCCTGGTCACGCATCAAAGCTGAATAAATATTGTTTCCCAAAATTAAGTCACTATGGACGCCCGTCTCGACGACGTGCCCCTCATCAATAACAATTATTCTGTCACACTCAATTATACTTGATAGTCGATGCGCTAAAATTATAGTAGTTCGGCCAACCATCAATTTATTCAACGCATCCTGAATTATCGCTTCATTTTCTGCATCTACCGCCGATAGAGCTTCATCCAAAATAAGAATTGGCGAATCCCGTAAAATAGCTCGTGCAATAGCAACTCTCTGCCGTTGGCCTCCTGATAATTTAATACCCTTTTCTCCAACAATTGTGTCGTATTCCTCCGACAAGGTTCCGATGAATCCATCTATATTGGCAGCTTTTGCAGCAGATTTGATCTCCTCGTCACTCGCCTCTGGCCGTCCCATTCTAATATTATCCCCAACACTTCCATGGAATAAGAAAGTATCCTGATTAACGACTGCTATATTTTCTCTAATTTGAGAAAAACTCATATCTTTAAGGTCTGTACCCCCAAGAGTGATCTGTCCCTTTTGGGGATCAAAAAAACGCAAAACCATTTTTACAATTGATGATTTTCCACAGCCACTTGGTCCAACCACGCCCACACGCTCCCCAGCAGAAATTTCAAAACTCAAATTTTTGTGTATAGACCTTAATGAACCTGGATAGCCGAATGTTACGTTTTTAAATGATATTGAAGGAACTATACTTTCCTTAAGTACCTTTCGGGTTTTATCCTCAACCTGTGGTTTAGCATCCAAGATATCGTAGATACCTTGAGCAGCCGACATACCGACCATTCCTTGATGTAAAACACTTCGTAAATCTCTCATTGGGCGGAATATTTCAACACCCATTAATAAAATAATTAGCAAACCAGTTAATTCCAACTGACCACTAACAACTCTGCTAGCTCCCAAAGCTAGTGCGGCAGCAGCTCCAATAGTAATTGAACAGTCAGTAATTCCTCTAGAAAGAACATTGGTTCCTAAAACCCACATAGTTTTTCTAAATAAATCACGTGCCTTAAATTCTAAAGAGTCAGCCCGTTGCGAACTCTGACCAAAAGCCTTCAAAGTTGCTAAACCTTGAATAGAATCCAAAAACTCTGACGCAAAAACAGCATATGAGTGCTGTCTAATCTTAGAGTTTTTCACATCGTAACTGTGCCAAAAAGCGGGCAGGAATAGAGCGAGTAAAGCAAAACATACCAGAATTGCTGCCACTGGTAGATCTATATACGCAACGAAGATAAATATCAAAATTGGTGTAAAAAAGGATATTAATAACTGTGGCAGATATTGGCCAAAATATGTTTCTAATTGTTCGACCCCTTCCACCACAGAAAGAGTAAGCGCACCAGAACGCTGGCTGCCAGCATAGGCAGGTCCAAGTGTTGCGATGTGATCAAATAAGTTTCTACGCAATCGTTTTTGAACCTGGGCAGCAGTTTTATGCGCTATCATAGTGCGACCATGCTCAAGGATGCCCCGCAGCATCATTACCGAAACTATTAACAAAGAGGGGATAATCAAATCTACTGATGTGGCTCCATTAAACACTCGGCCTATTAACCAGCCAAGCAAAGCCAAGCGCGCAACCCCAAACCCCGAAGATAATAGGCCAATGACCATAGATAAAAAGATTCGAGACCTAACGCCTTTTGTAAAACGCCATAAACGAAGTTCTAAATGCATAGGATACTCTTATATAGATTAGCTTTTAGGTTTTAAAACGAAAGTAAAAAAAAATTTAACCGTTAGAGGTTTCGTTTTCTAATTCATCAGAGGGCTGAGATTCCGAACTACTGTCCTCTAACCCGTTCTCATTATTGGACTGATTCATTCTTTTTTCTTCAAGTCGCTTTTTTTTCTTCTCTGCTTTGAGACGATCGCGCTCCATTTTTTCAAATTTATAATTAGTTTTGATAGCCATCTCTTGCACCTTTTCAAATAGTTTTTAGCTATCATCTAGCTCGGTCAGCATTGCTGATAAATCACCAGATTTTAGAGTACTGAACTAAAAGATCCTAACAGGGTTAACATGTAAAGAAAAAACAGAACCTTAAGCAGTTTTAACCTGATCTATTCCCAATTCCTCAATCATCGCATCACGCATTGCAAATTTTTGCACTTTACCCGTGATGGTCATAGGAAAAGCATCCACGAAACGGATATATCGTGGTATTTTATAATGTGCAATCTGCCCTTGACAAAAATCTCTTATATCATCTTCTGTTGCTGTTTCTCCTGGCTTCAATATTATCCAGGCGCAAAGCTCTTCTACAAATTTGACATCCGGTACACCAAATACCTGAACATCATTTATTTTAATGTATCTATACAAATACTCCTCTATTTCTCGAGGATAAATATTTTCGCCACCGCGAATTACCATATCTTTTACGCGACCTACAATATTGCAAAATCCCTCTACATCCATCGTCGCCAAATCGCCGGTATGCATCCAGCCTGCAACATCAATACTATCAGCCGTGAGCTCAGGGTCGTCCCAATAACCTTGCATAACATTATAACCACGAGCCAACAATTCTCCCGTTTCTCCAGGTGCTACGATCCGTCCTGTATCATCTACAATTTTCACTTCCACATGAGGGAATATACGGCCAACTGTTGTCACCTGTTTCTCCATTGGATCATCCGTTTCAGACAACGTGATTATAGGGCTTGTTTCTGTCATGCCATAAGCTATGATCATTTCGTTACAGTGCATTTCTTCAACCACACGGCGCATAACTTCGATAGGGCATGGGGATCCTGCCATAATACCCGTCCTTAAAGAAGAAAGATCAAACTCTTTAAAACGTGGATGCCCCAACTCAGCAATAAACATTGTCGGGACCCCGTGAAGTGCTGTACATCGCTCAGCCTCAATGCTCTCAAGAACCGTTAGAGGATCAAATGCTTCCGCAGGATAAACTAAAGCCGTTCCGTGGGTAAGAGCCGCCACATTACTTAGGACCATGCCAAAACAATGATAAAGAGGAACAGGAACACAGAGTTTATCATTGGAAGACAGCTTTAAACCCTCACCCGTGAAATAGCCATTATTCAATACGTTGAAATGGGTGAGGGTTGCACCTTTGGGAAAACCAGTTGTTCCACTGGTAAACTGAATATTTATTGGGTCATCGAATTGCAATTGATCTGATAAACTCTCTATTTGTTGATGATCTTTAGTTGAGGCAAGCGTGGGTATTTGTTCAAAATCAAAATAGCCGTCATTCGTTTCACCTCCTATCTGGATCACAGTCTTAAGCGTTGGTAAGCGAGCTGAGTTAATTTCGCCTGACTTACTTTTACTAATTTCTGGCACCAACTCCTCTACCATTGCTATATAATTGCTAGATTTAAAGCTTTCGGCCAAAATCAATGCCTTACAGCCAACTTTATTTATTGCATATTCAAGCTCCGCAATCCGATAAGCAGGGTTAATATTCACCAAAATTATACCTGCTTTAGCGGTAGCGTACTGAGTGACAACCCATTCACTATTATTAGGAGACCAAATGCCTACTCGATCTCCAGGTTGCAATCCTAAACTTACTAAGCCTGCTGCAAACGCATTGACCTTGTTTTGAAGTTCCAGATAAGTCCATCGTATATTTTGATGGCGTACGATAAGAGCATCTTGGTCGCCCCATTTCTCAACGGCAGCATCAAAATTAGCTCCTAATGTCTCGCCAAGTAACGGTTTCTTGCTAACCCCATGAACATAACTTTGGTACAGCATAATTTCCCCTTAGTCGTCTTAGTACATATCTCGATTTAAGTAATAAAATCACAAATATTGAAACTCTACAAATTTTCATATTGATTGAATGAAGAACCGAACATTTCAAAAATTTTAACTGAAAATTACTCTCGCGAAAATACAGATAAATAGGTTAAGATAGATTGCGATACAAAATATTAATGAAATTATTAATTTATACTACTAGGTTCGCTTTAAAATGATAATAACCCCTATTTCTAACGCCTTGGGTGCTGAAATTTCGGAAATAGATTTATCCGTTAGACTTTCAAACAACCAAACCGGCAAGCTTTACGACGCTTTTCTAAAATACTGTGTCCTTTTTTTTCGAGAACACTCCCTCTCCGCAACCCAGGTTTTAGAATTTTCCAAGACATTCGGGGCCCCTGCTATCTATCCGTTCATACAAGGATTACCTGAGGTACCAGAGGTAATAGAAATAATCAAAACAGAAACCGATGAAAGCAATTTTGGGGGATCTTGGCATTCGGATACCAGCTACATGCACCGTCCTGCAAAAGCTACATTATTATACGCCAAAGAGGTACCTGACTTCGGAGGAGATACCCTCTTCTGCAATACCAATATGGCGTACGAACAACTCTCCGAAGGGATGAAAAAATTATTAAGTGACTTAAGCGGCGTGAACTCGTCAGAAAAAGGTTATCAAGGCGGGCGAGCTACTGGAATGAATAAGCTCAACGCAATGAAAGGTACATATAAAAAAGAAGCCAAAAGTTTCGAGTCAGAACACCCTGTTATAAGAACCCATCCGGATACGGGGAAGAAATCTTTATATATCAATAAATCTCACACCTACCGGTTCAAAAATATGTCTGAAGAAGAGAGTACACCATTAATAAACTATCTTTGCGATCATATGATAAAGCCAGAATTTACATGTAGGTTTAGATGGAGAGAGGGATCACTTGCTATTTGGGACAATCGAACAACCCTCCATAACGCGATTAATGATTACCAGAAAAAACGTCGGCATATGCAACGCATAACGATAGAAGGATGTACACCGCGTTGATCAAGTCCTCGAACGGCTCAAAACCAAAAGACTTAAGTAACTTTCATCTCACCGCTATTGTCGTTTGCGCCACGCTAATTAGTTTAACAGCGCTAATTATTATTGATATTTTCCCCACTAAAATACACCAACCCGGAAGCCCATTACTTCAAAGTGCTGCTATTGTTGGGTCAATACTACTCATACTGTCTTTTTTATTGATAATGGCGAAACGTTTTGGAAGAAACGGGAAAAGTGGTTTTAAAGGACATGTTTGGTTTGCTAGTATTGGCGCAATATTAGTTATAGTGCATTCCGGACTTTCAATATTCAGTATTCCTGGAATATTACTTATTTTACTTCTATTCATAACACTTTTAGGACTTTGGGCCCGTTTAATTTTATCTCAAAAAATGATGAATACCTTTGGAAGTAAATTAGCCGCTTTTTCCACTACAAACGAAGTAAAAAGAGCTGAATTAGCAAAATTAATTCAACGTAAAAGGGAATTATTAAAAGATATTGATCCAACGACGGATGAAGCTATTTTCTCTATTCAGGCAAAAAACTGGATTAAAACCCCCCTATTATGTTACCGATATCAACAAACTGTAGAAAAAGAAAATCGTCTTTTGGAAACAAAAAAATCAGTTTCCTACGGTCAAGCCCATTATCGCAGCTTACATAGGCTTCTATCTATAGTTTTTTTGTTTGGACTTTTATTGCATGTCATAACCACAACATTTTTTGCTGGTTATGTAGCAGACGGGCGCAGTATTTACTGGTGGCATATAACAGAGTGGGGATCATGACACGTCTAGCGCTTATGATTGACCTTGAAAGATGTACAGGGTGCAAAAGCTGTGAAGTTGCATGCAAAACCGAAAATGGTTTGGGGCCAGGAGAACGTCGTAATAGAGTAATCTGGTTCGGATCTGGGGAAAAAACGAGAGAAAGTGATAGCTCACCACCTCTGGATTTCCTTGCTTTAGCCTGTCAACAATGCGAAAGACCCGCCTGTATAAGGGCATGCCCAGTGAATCCAAAAGCTATCACCAAAGATCCAGATACAGGAATAGTTCGCATTAATGAAGATATGTGTGTCGGATGCGGGGAATGCGTGACTGCCTGCCCCTATGGCGCCATGGGGTACGACGCCGAAGGACATCACGCTGTAAAATGTGATTTATGTTTTGAATATAGAGAGGAAGGCGGGATAACGACAGCCTGTGCTTCAGTTTGTCCAACGAATGCAATAACCTTTGGAAACCGAGATGAACTTTTAACAAAAGCAGAATCGATTGACCGAAATAAAATAAATAATGACCCCTTTTTATTAGGCCCAGCTACGATTTATTTAGATCGAGACAAGAACTTATCTGACAACTTTGATGCTAGTGAGAGATCCGTGCCAAGTGTATTAGACACTGGTTATAAAATTTCATCCAAGACAACAAGTTATCCATATGGATTTCCGCGAGAACAACGAAAAGTAAACAGGATAGAACCTGGTGGTTGTAATATATGCTTCAATAGTTGCACGACTAAATTTCATTTCCATAACGATAAATTAGTTAAGATTAGTGGGAATGAAGAGGATCCAATACTTAAAGGAAAGGTTTGTCCAAAATCTCAGCTATCACTTCAACTTTACTCGAGCAAAGAAAGACTTACACACCCCCTAAAACGGGTTGGAAAACGCGGAACCAACCAATTTGAACCAATTAGTTGGGAACAAGCATTAGAAGAAATTTCAACAAAACTGAAATCTATAAAGTCTGAATTTGGCAGTGAGGCTCTCGGGCTCTTCTCAGGCACTAGAACCGGTACACTCACCAACCGTGGTTATATACGGATGTTCGCTAAACTATGGGGAACACCAAACTTCGTAACTACTGAACCGTTTTGTTCATCAGGGAAGAACCTTGCTTACTCAATGACTCAAGGATATGGAGGTCCGGGGAATACATATACAGAGAATGATATGGGTTCGGCATCACTGCATATTTATTGGGGAGATAACCAAGCAGAGACTAGACCTGTTCACTTTGGAATGATTAATGATTGGAGGCTCAAACGTCAGGCAAAAATGATTGTAATAGATCCGCGAAAAACTGTTACAGCATCTAAAGCAGATTGGCATATTCCTGTTCGCCCAGGTGGGGATATGGCATTAAGCCTAGCAATTGCCTATCATATTCTCTCGAATGATTTACATGACAAAGATTTTTGCGACCACTGGGTTTTAGGTTGGCAACATTGGCGCAACTTTATTTTAGAAAAAGAATATACCCCTGAATGGGCATCTGAAATCGCAGATATTGAGCCAAGAGACATCCGCAAACTTGCCGAAGAAATAGCCACTGCAGACGGATGTATTATTTATGGGAGCCGCGGGATAAACCAACACATGAATTCGACACAATCCAACCGTGTCTTAATGTTTTTGGCCGCTATCACAGGAAACTGGGGCCGTCCTGGAGGTGCATATTTCAATATGTCTGCATCCCTCCCCATCGACCTAAAAATTCCAGAGAAACGTCTAGGCCATATCACCAAGCCGAAGCTGAGGACCAGCCCTGTAGGATGGACAACAGCGATCCTAGAGGGGAGGCCCTACAACTTAAAGGCAATGATTGTTAATAATAACCCTATGGCGCTTTGGCCAGATCAAACTAAAACTCGGGAAGCATTGGCCGCATTGGACCTCCTCGTCCACATAGATATTTTTCCAAATGAAACCAGTGCGTGGGCAGACTATATTTTACCCGCTGCGACGGGCATCGAAAAAGGCGAGGTAGGTCGAGCATGCGAAGACCGTCGTATTGTCTGGATAGACAAAATGATAGATGCACCTGGCGAAGCCAAGCCTGACGGCTGGATATGGATCGAACTTGGAAAGCGTTTTGGGTTCGAGGATGTTCTGCGTGAAGAATGGAAAGATTCAAGTAAGTTCTGGGACGAGGCCTTAATCAGTAACGTTCAACTCCGCGGAGTAACGCAGAAACGATTACATTCAACCCCATACCGTTGGGTAAGGTTCCCGGTTTCAACTGAAGATGCGCTCGAACTCCCAACCTTATATTTAAAAGGAACAACTGCAGCAGGTGCACCAAACGGATATCGATTTCCAACCAAAAGTGGAAAACTAGAGTTTTGGACAGAGGAATTAAATGAAAAATTTAAACCGTATGGGCTTACGGCCCTTCCTGAATTTTACGGTGAACGTGAAAGTTTAATAGATATGGCACATATGGAACTCCTCGACGATGATGGATCGGATGGAATTATGGGGCCCTTCGCGTCTGGGGGACTTGCTCTAACAGGAAGGATTGTGCAACCAGAAGAGTCCCAACCTGGCCTTCAAGTTCGTTCCGCAGGGTTTAACTTAGAGCTATTAACCGGCAGACCCGCAGCACCACATTTTCATAGTTGGACCCACTATTCATGGCAGGCTCAAGAAATGTGGCCAGACTTATATGCCCAAATCCATCCCATTACAGCAGCCGAACTCTCTATATTGGACGGTGATTTAGTTGAAGTAGAAAGTAAATATGGCCTGGTTGAGGCTAAGGCATGGCTATTCTCTGGAATTAGAAGAAAAGCTGTTTTTTTGCCGATTGGCTGGGGAGAAAGACAACCGTTTAATCCTTGGCGTCCAGTTAATTTTTTGACTGATAAAACACAGCGAGACCCTATTTCGGAACAGACAAATTTGAAATCTTTACTTTGTAAGGTTACAAGAAAACCATCAACAAGAAAATCTTGTTGAAGATTTCATAAATCAAGTTGCTGATACTGTAACATTAGAAAATATGATTAATTCTGGAAGTTCAATCATCTAGTTAATGATTTTCTTGCAACGTATAAATATAAAAAAGGTTAGGACATGCCGATAACGTTAACCCCCTTTGGTAATTCTTTCGCAGCCGAAATAACTGGTATTAATATACAAAGAGGCATAACCAGTGAGCAATTTTCCCAGATCCACAAAGCATTTCTAAAGCACAAAATACTAGTATTCCGAAAGCAACCCTTAAACGATGAGGCTCATCAAAACTTTGGTACACTTTTTGGAGAGCTCGATGGGCATATCAACAAATCAACACGACATAAGCAACTACCATCTGTACAGATATTTTCTAACGTAAAAGCTAATGGAGAAACGACAGGGATACATCCAGAAAAAGGCACACAAGTTTGGCATACGGACAAATCATACACCGCCACTCCCTCTTTGACGACTATCTTAAGATCACCAGAAATTGCTAAAATAGGTGGTGACACTTTGTTTGCTAACATGACTAGTGCGTATGAAACACTTCCAAACGAAGTAAAAACCACAATACAAAGTCTTTTTGCTGTTCATGACTGGGCCCGCAGTAGAGAAAAATCCAACGAAAGACCCGCTACACCTGAGGAGCTCAGAGCAGCACCACCAGTTCAGCATCCGATCGTCAGAACTCATCCCGAAACGGGACAAAAAGCTCTTTACATAGGAAATCATTCCAGCCATATCGTTGATATGGAGAGATCTGAAGGCGAAGCCATGTTGGCTGATCTTGAAGCCCATGCCACCCGCCCTGATCTAATATATCGTCACAAATGGCAAGTAGATGATGTCTTGATGTGGGATAATAGGTGCACGATGCACTGTGTCGAGCCATACGATGCGGCAAAAGAGAAAAGATCCGTCCATAGAGTAGTCGTTAAGGGAGATAGCCCCTATTAAGAGAGTGCGACTATAAGAAACAAAGCTTAACCAATTAAGATAATAATTGATTTTGGTGAAAAATGTTAAATTCACTATTTGACAAAACTATCCATGAAGATGAATATCTTCTCAAAACAGGTCATATATTAGGATTAAAAAAGTCATGCGATCGTCAATCAGTACGAAGGACGCTATAGATTGCGATATACATCCCTCAGTTCCAAATATTGAGGCTCTTCTGCCTTATTTAAATGATCATTGGCGCGATACCATATCACAACGTGGCGTTCATGACCTTCAAACAATTGCCTATCCAAAAAATGCCCCATTAACAGTCAGGCCCGACTGGAGACCCAGATCGGGAATGCCTGCAACAGATGCGGCTGTCGTCTCAATCCAAGCACTAGATGCGTTCCAAAGTAGCATAGCTATATGCAACTGTTTATATGGTGTCCAATTACTAATGAGCGAAGATATGGCCGCAGCCTTTGCATCAGCCGTAAACGACTGGATGGTTGCAGAATTCCTCAATAAAGACCCAAGGCTCAGAGCTTCAGTTGTGATCCCAACCCAAAATCCTGAAATGGCTGTCGCTGAAATTGAGAGGGTAGCTTCGGACCCCCGTTTTGTATCTATACTAATGCTGGTAATGGATGAAAAGCCATTAGGAAAAAGATCGTATTGGCCCATCTATGCCGCTGCAGAACGGCATAACATGCCAATCTGCGTTCACGCTGGCAGCGCTTACAAACATCCAGTGACCTCTGTTGGATGGCCCTCTTATTATGTAGAGGATTATGCATCGCAGTCGCCAGCATTCCACAACATGGTTTCAAGTTTCATTTGTGAGGGCGTATTCTCAGAATACCCAGGATTAAAAATTGTTCTAGCCGAATCTGGGGTCACATGGCTACCAGCTCACCTATGGAGACTTACTAAGTTTTGGCGCGGTTTACGAGCAGAAATTCCATGGGTCGATCGCACACCGACAGAAATAGCGCGTGATCACATTCGTTTGACACTACAACCTGTGGATGCACCGCCAACTGCAGAACAACTAGAGCGGATTATCGATCATATGGGCTCAGATGAGATGATTCTTTTCTCAACTGACTACCCTCATTGGCAATTTGATGGTGTCGACGTTATCCCAGAGGGGATTTCTCCAAATTTAGCCAGGAAAATAATGGTAGATAACCCTAAAAACACGTATCCTAGATTGCAGTAATATCTCGATATCGGGAGAATAATATGAATATCCAAGTAATGAACCGCGTCACTGAAAATGAAAAAGTCAAATTAGCTATAGCTGACTGCGATATACATCCAACACCCAAGTCAATACCCGTTGAGATCTATCCATATCTCTCGAAACAGTGGCAAGACTATATGGAGTCCTATGGGATGATTTACCGCCAAGGCTTTCCAACCGGCCCCGCTTTTCCAAAAGGCCAACCGAATGCAGCCCGACGAGACGCATACCCTCCTGCGGGAGGTAAACCAGGGAGCGATTTGAGCTTTATGCAAAGCCAGCATCTGGATCCTAATAATGTTCAACTAGGTATACTAAATCCATTAAGTTGCGGGCAAGGTGTTCAGAACCAGGACTTTTCTGCTGCATATTGCCATGCAGTCAATCAATGGCAGATCGCAGAATGGACCTCAAAGGAATCAAGACTGAAGGCATCCTTGATGGTTCCCTATGAAGACCCCCTCGCTTCAGTTAAAGAGATAGACTTATGGGGCGGCAACCAAAACTTTGCTCAAATTCTTTTATTAAGCCGAACAGCGGAACCACTTGGACAAAGAAAATATTGGCCAATATTTGAGGCGGCCTGTAGGGTAAACCTCCCTGTGGCTGTTCACGCGTTTGGTTATGGCGGCGCTCCTGTGACAGGTGGTGGATGGCCATCCT
>PANE01000009.1 GCA_002708305.1 Rhodospirillaceae bacterium | reverse complement strand
CGCCTGGGATTCTAGCGTGTAAATGTTTTTGTTTATTTTTAGCCTTTGCAGGATAAGGAAAAGATAGGTGAACTAAACTAGTTCGGCCTAATAATCTTGACTCCACAACAAGGGCCTTTTGTGCTTCTTTTAGAGTAACTTTATTCGTTATGCTTAAAGCTTCTGGTCTAACAACTATTTGCACCGACGTCCCTAGCGCCAGGCTGTTGGATGGGAATAATCCTAACTCACTTTTTACCCCATCTTCCTCAACTACTCCTTCAACAAAATTTAATTCACCAAAAAATCCAGCTACAAAAGCATTAGTGGGATGACAGTATAACTCTTCTGGGGTCCCAGTCTGAACAACTTCTCCTTTTCGCATGACAACAATACGGTCAGCCATGAACATCGCTTCCTCAGAATCGTGAGTCACCATTAGTGTTGCGCAGTTGTTTGCCTTTAAAAGATGCAAAACTTGATCCCTCACGCGGTCTCTTAGACGAGAGTCAAGTCCAGAATAAGGTTCATCTAAGAGCATTATTGACGGTTCAGGAGCTAAAGCTCGGGCTAACGCCACGCGCTGCTGTTCTCCACCTGATAATGTGTGTGGATAGTTATCTTTATAGTTATCCATATTCACCATTATCAGTGCTTCTTTAGCTCGATTGGTAGCGGCACTTTTTCCAATTCTTTTTAAACCAAATTTTACATTTTCCATGACTGTCAGGTGAGGAAAAAGAGCGTAGTCTTGAAATACTAGACCAACATTTCGCTGCTCTGGTGGCATTTGAAATGCAATGTTAGAAATAAGTTGACCGTTTAACAGTATTTGCCCCGACTGCAACCGCTCTAAGCCCGCGGCTAATCGGAGTGCTGTAGATTTACCACAACCTGAGGGTCCTAATAGACAAACAACCTCACCTGGTTTCACAAAAATATTAAGATTGTTGAGTGCTGTATATGGTCCATATTGATGAGTAATATTATCCAGTTCTAAAGCATATTTTTGCAAAATCTGTTCCTGTTTGATTTTATTAAGAAAGTAAAAACTATCAAATAAATTCTATCATACGGTGATCTCTGTTTACTCTAACTAAGGGCATCGTCAGATGTTGTGAATAGTTCATTTTGATCGTCCTCATCCTCCTCTACTTCTTCTTCCTCATTTAATAAATCGTCTGGTAAAATAAGAGAGGTAAGGCTTTGTCGTTTTTCTAAAAGACCAGCTGCTTTTAATTCCTCTAACCCTGGCAAGTCCTGTAAGTGCTCAATTCCAAAATGGTCTAAAAATCCATCTGTCGTTCCCCATTGGAGAGGCCGACCGGGTACCTTACGTCGGCCTNTTGGTTTAATCCAGCCCGCCTCTAGTAATGTGTCTAGTGTGCCTTTACTAACCGCAACTCCCCTTATGGACTCAATATCTCCACGAGTAACCGGTTGATGATATGCGATAATAGACATTGTTTCTACTGCTGCTGCAGATAACCGTCTTTTCACAGCAACCGATAAACGAAGATCATCGATCAAATCGCTTGCCGTACGAAATGCAACAGCATCACCAATATTTTGCAAGTTAATCCCTCTTCCAGAATAAGTTTTACGCAGCTCCTCCAGGACGTCACCAATCGAGATAGTTGCTGGGATCCTAGACTGAAGAAGTGTCCGTTTTAACGGACTTGGGCTGGCAAATAAGAGTGCCTCTATCAACCGGGTACTCTCAAACAACTTTGTTTTTTCATCAAAGTGTTGCTTACTCAAATTAGGAATCTCATTTGCTGTATTCATTTTACTCTCTACTGCGCAAAAATATTGGCCCAAACAATTTATCTTGTCTCAATTCTACATAACCTTCTTTTGCCAACTCAAGGCTAGCAACGAAAGTTGATGCAACCGCCGAGCGAGCTAGCAACGCGCTATGCAAGCCCTTAGGCAAAAACTCTACCAAAGCTTTCCATTCTGGCATTGAATCAATCATAGATCTGAGCCGGTCTAGTGCTTCGTCCACCGCAAATAACTTTGTAGGGACGATATGTAGCGACATTTCTGTAGATCGCAATTTTATATTTCCATAAACTTTCAGCAACTCAAANAGAGTGAGATCNTATATTGGAAATAATTGGTCCGTTACAACTTCAGACATGCCTCGTTTATAGCGTTCATTACCAAGTTGCGGGAGATGAAAGAGTTGTTTGCCAACTTCTCTCATAGATTCAAGTCTTTGAAGTTGAAACCGCAATGCTTCTGCCATTTCTTCAGAAGACAGTGATTCCTCAACCTCCGTCTTTGGTAATAATAAGCGCGATTTTAGATAGGCAAGCCACGCCGCCATAACAAGATAATCTGCCGCTATTTCTAAGTTTAATAATTGAGCTTGTTGAACGAACTGCAAATATTGTTCGGCCAATTCAAGGATAGATATATGAATCAAATCAACTTTTTGATCTCTGGCTAGCGAGAGCAAGACATCAATAGGTCCCTCAAAACCGTCCAGTGTTAAAAACAATGACAGTTGCACCGGTTGCCTCTGGGCCTTGTCTGCTAACTGTTCATCTTCAAATGGGGTACTATCTGAGCACATATGATTAGGGTGTTCCATCAATCTCTAAAAAAAGATTATTTATGAAGTAAATTAACTTAAACAATAACTACTAAAATAAATCTGGATCAAGGTTCATCCAATAACTAAGGGCTGGTAGCACAAATACCACAGACATCACAATTATTAATCTGCATTATTAGGTTTTCTAAAACCTTTTGAGAACCNNGGTACAGAAAAAGTAATCAACTACCATCTAACGGTTATATAACATCAGATTAAAACTTTTTAACACCATATTTTTTCAACACNAACCACTCTACTAATTCCNCAAACCAATTCTTTAGTAATTTAAAGAGCATACTCGCTGCACATGTCAAAACTATAAAATTATTAGTATAATGNGATAGTCCAAGGAACAACTGCTGCTGCCAAAGGGTTACCTNTTCCGAGGTTTGTGACTAAGTCGGCTTATGTTGGAATAGGCTTNGCAAAATTAAATATAAACCTGAAAGATAATAACAGCCAATTTATCACCATTAGAATTGTTTTATTTTTAGGGATTTTACAGAATCGATTATTTGGCGCCCCTGTTTGGCTTATGACCAGTCTAAAAGACAGGAAGTACCAAGATATCACATCGTACATCATATGCGCCGAAATGGAGCAAAACTATGGGNTAAATCACAATAATATTTCAAACCAAATATTTACAAAATTATTAATGCCCTGCGCGAGCCCTTGCTAGCTTTTCGTTAAACATAAGCATGGTTGTTTCGTAATTAATATTTTCTCTATTTTTTTTCAATCTTTTAATTTGTGATAAAAACGTATCTATTCGCATTTCTGAGCTTTCATTAAATTGCAGATTTGCACATGCAATTTCAACCATCTCGTCTAACCTACCACTACAGTGAAGGCCAATATCGCATCCGGCGGAGAGCGCCTCGGTAGCTCTTTGTGACAAAGAGCCTGATAATGCCTCCATTGACAAATCATCACTTATTAAAAGTCCTTGAAAATTTATATGCATCCTTATAAATTTGTTAATAATAATAGATGACGTGGTAACTGGATTTATTTGGTCTATTTCGGAAAACAATAAGTGTCCAGTCATCGCAGCTTTGCAATCGTTGAGCGCCAAAAATGTTTTAAAATCACGTTTTATTAAAGCGCTTATTTCACTACTAATTCGTGGTAAAGCGAAATGGCTGTCAACATCTGCCCGCCCATGACCAGGTATATGCTTTAAGATTGGTGCTACGCCACCATTTTCAAAACCATCAATAGCGGACCTCCCCAAAATAGCTGCGATTTCCGGGTCTGAGGAGAAAGCCCTATCGCCAATAATACAACTGGCATTGGGTTCCTTTAAATCAACAACAGGGGCACAATTAACATCAATCCCTAACTCGAATAGCTCATCGGCTATAAGCCTTGCGTTTAGGAATACCAATTCTTTAGCAACTTCTGGTTTTAATTGCCAAACTTCCTCAAAAATTGCGGCAGCAGGAGCACTACGCCAAATAGGTGCTGTAAGCCGTTGAACTCGACCGCCTTCTTGGTCGATAAGGACGGGTGCCCAATGTTTAATGCAAGATCTCAAGTTTTTTACTAGGTCTTTTACCTGCCTCTTATTAACACAATTTCGCTTAAATAAGATAAAGCCGAGTGGTTGAGTATCAGTAAAAAACTTCCTTTCTTCCCTGCTCAAACTTGTTGACTGACAACCGAAGATATATGGCAGAGACATTAATCAGTACTCTTTCTTTTTACAAATACGATGATGCATGGTTGTTTTTGTCTGCTTAAGCCTTTACAAATTTTGTTCGCATCCGCTCTACCAAGGAGCCCGCCTTGTACCCTGTAGAATACTCCTTTGTTCTTTAAACTAACTCTTTCAATATTTAAATTTAAATCATCGAGTTGAGGATTATATTTTTTCTTATATTTCCGCCAAACTGATTCAGCTGAAATGTTACTCTTAACGGAGGCTAATTGTATCCGATATTGTTTAATACTTACATCAGTTGGTTCTTTCATAACGACCAATTTAGTTTTTTGCTTATTTTGCTGATTTTCCAGCTTTACACGTTTTTGTAGCGATTTTATGTCATTGGTTTTCTTTGTATTTATAACTGGATCATTTTTTTCTTCTTTTTTTTGTTTTTTATTGATTGTTATGCCTTCATTTCCGATACTTGCGGTTTTCTCTTTCTCGACGCTCCGTTTTCCGATTGGTACCTCTAATGCTGGAATAAGGCGTTCTGTGACGTTTTCAACCCCTGCTTGATCAACTAAATCTTTTAAAATTAGTTTATCTTGATGCGGTATCATCATTCCACCCGGTTCAATAGGGCTGACGCGTATTGGAGTTACGTCTGCAACGACCACAGGTAAACCATCTTGAGCACCAATAATATTATTTTGGTCTAGACTAAACCAAACGATCGCAACAAACGAAAGGACAGCAAACAGCCCTATAAATAAGGATAAGCCTGGACCAGGTCGCAATTGCTTTTCCGTGAGTAACGGGGGGGGGGCTGGACGATCTTTCTCATCTAGTATAGGAGGCGTCGAGGGTGAACCTGGTGAGACTGCTGTCACGATCTCAACTCCTTCACCGGTTCAATGCCCATTATTCCTAATCCCGAAGCTATGGTTATTGCAATTGCTTTAACTAACGCAAGACGCGCTAAGGTCAGTTCTTTATCATCTTCAACGATAAACCGTAGTTCAGGGTCCTCTTTCCCTTTGTTCCAGAGAGAATGAAATTCGCTTGCCAAATCAGACAGATAAAAGGCAATGCGATGCGGCTCGTGCGCCTTTGCAGCTCCTTCAACGACCTTTGGCCAGTTTGCTAGTTCCTTTATGACCGAAAGCTCATTTGTATCGTTCAATCGGCAAAGCATTTGCTTTGCAAGAATAGTGGGGTTGATATCTAGTTGCTCCAAACCTTCAGACGCGTTGCGCAATACGGAACAACACCGAGCATGAGCATACTGAACGTAAAAAACTGGGTTATCTCTACTTTGCTCTACAACCTTATTAAAATCAAACTCTAACACTTGGTCGTTTTTTCTGGTAAGCATTATAAACCTAACGACATCCTTACCAACCGCGTTAACAACATCTTCAATGGTTACGAAATCTCCAGATCTCTTAGACATCCGCACCGGTTGACCATCTCTTAGCATATGGACTATCTGACAAATCTTCACATCGAGGGTAGCACAGTTTTCGGATATGGCGCTTACAGCAGAAACCATTCGTTTAACATATCCGCCGTGATCCGCTCCCCAAACATCAATCATCTCTGAAAAACCGCGTTTATATTTACTATAATGGTACGCTATATCCGAAGCGAAATAGGTCCATGTTCCATCACTCTTTTGTATCGCTCGGTCAACATCATCCCCAAATAAAGTTGACTTGAAGAGACGTTGAGGTCGTGCTTTCCACTCCTTGGATGCTTTGCCTTTTGGAGCTTCCAAGATGCCTTCGTAAATCAAACCTTTTTGATCGAGCAAATTTATAGCGGCGTCTACCCCACCCTCTTGAATTAAAGCTTTTTCAGAGGAATATACATCCATTGTGATTCCCAACCGTTTAAGGTCCATTTTAACTTTGTTCATCATCATATGAGTTGCATACCCCTTAAACGCCTCTATGATTTCTAGTTCAGTTTTTGATAACCATTTATCTCCATCATTATGTGCTATTTCTTCTGCCACTTTTTTCAAATAAACCCCGGGATAGTGACCTTCTGGTATAACTATTGTGTCATCTCCCAAAGCCTCTTGGTATCTCAGGTAAGTTGATTTAGCTAATATATCTATCTGACTGCCCGCATCATTAATGTAGTATTCTTTGCATACATCATATCCTACTTTTTGAAATAAATTGGCCAATGAGTCTCCAACAATCGCACCGCGAGCATGAGCTGCATGTAGAGGACCTGTTGGATTCGCAGAAACATACTCGATATTTATTTTTTTCCCCTCACCATAACTTGTAGCCCCATAGTCTAATCCTGTTTCCAAAATAAATTTCAGAGAATTAAACCAAACGTCATTCACAAACGTTATATTAATAAATCCCGGACCAGCTGTTTCAGCAGAAATAATATTTTTTTTATTCACTATTTTTTTACATATTTTATCGGCTAAGTCTTGAGGTTTAACCCCTATTTTTTTTGCAAAAATCATAGCAATATTTGTTGCAATATCACCGTGGCTTCTATCCCGCGGCAGTTCCGCCACCACCAGTTTTTCATTAATATCAATGAGACAATTTGGCGTAATCACCTCTTTAAGAGCCTCTAACAATACCAATTCAATATCTTTAAAAATATTCATTTATACTTTCGCCTTGTAATCAAACAAACGGTCATATTCTAAAAGGGCATAGCGATCTGTCATGCCGGCTATGTAATCTGATACCCTTCTTGCCTGCATTAGGTTACTATTCGTCTGATGATTATTTTGCCATTCAACTGGAAGACAGTTTGGTTCAGACATAAATAATTCGAATAGCCCTTTAATAATTCGTTGTGCCTTACTAGCCATTCGATTAACCTTATAATGACGATACATACTTTGAAAAAGAAAACACTTCAATTCCTCAATCTGCTCCTGAAGTGGGCCGCTAAAACATACCATCGGGATGTTAGCTGCCCTAACATCCTGACTCGAAGAGGGTTTAATTCTTAGAAGCCGTGAATGTGTTTCCGTGAGCAGGTCTGTTACCAAAAGGTTGACCGTACGTCGAGACAGCTCATGTATCATCCTACCTTTACTGATCCCAGGGTATCTATCGGATAACATTGTGATGATAGGCTTTATAATTGTAACATCAGATAAATCTTGAAACGAAAACAAACCTGCTCGGAGACCATCATCAAGATCATGAGCGTTATAAGCAACATCATCAGCTAAAGCAGCTATTTGAGATTCCAAGCTACCAAAAAGGCTTAATTCTAATCCCATCAGTGAATCTATCTCCTGGATTGTTTGAGAGCTATTTTCAGGTACTGGTCCATTATGTTTACATATGCCTTCTATAGTTTCCCATGTTAGATTAAGGCCATCAAACTCGGCATATCTTTGTTCTAGATGTGTAATAATTCGCAAAGTTTGATCATTGTGATCAAAACCCCCATAAGGTCTCATCAATTTATCAAGGGCATCCTCACCTGCGTGCCCAAAAGGAGTATGTCCAAAATCATGGGCTAGAGCTAACGCCTCTGCTAAATCCTCATTCAGGCCCAAAGCCCGACTCAATGAACGCGCTATCTGCGCGACCTCTAAACTATGTGTTAAACGTGTTCTATAGTAATCCCCTTCATGATAAACAAATACTTGTGTCTTATATTTCAATTTACGAAAGGCGCCAGAATGAAGGATCCTATCTCGGTCGCGCTGATAGACAGAACGTCCAACAGCTTCTTCTTCTTTGTGCGCCCTTCCTCTGCTTTTTTTTGAAAAACAAGCGTATGGTGCGAAACTAGCCTCAAGGTCATTTTTCTTAAAAACGAGCATTCATCCTGCCCCTCACAAGGATTTTAAATCTGCAATTTTTCCCCTCGACAAACGTTAGGTGTCAGATTTTTTTGGAAAAACAACTATATTACAATTAACTGTATTCAGATACTCTTAAAGTATATGGTATATCTTAGAACACATAAATTGAGGAATTTTTTATGCCTAATGATTTGCTTGTGAATAACGATGTGGAAACAAAACCTTTTGGGCTTACAGAATCTGCAGCGGTTCAAATTAGTAAATTACTTCTCATGGAAGAAGAGTCTGAAAAAAAGTTCATGAGAGTAGCCGTAGAAGGGGGTGGTTGTTCTGGTTTTCAATATATTTTCAAATTTGACACCGAAAGAAATAATGATGACCTTGTATTTGAGAAAAATGGTGTTGAAGTCGTAGTTGACGAAACATCTCTCGAATTAGTGACCGGGGGAAGACTCGACTATGTCGAGGAGCTTATCGGTTCTTATTTTCAAATAGCTAATCCAAATGCATCTTCATCTTGCGGTTGCGGCACTTCGTTTTCAATCTGAGCTCACAAATGAGAGAACAATATGAAAGTTGCAACCTGGAATGTAAATTCAATACGAGCAAGATTACCTAATGTTTTAACTTGGTTGAACGAAAACCCCTTGGACGTTTTATTACTTCAAGAAATAAAATGCGTTGAAGATAATTTCCCCTTCTCTGAGTTTGAAAACATCGGATATAACGTTCTGGTGAACGGCCAAAAATCTTATAACGGTGTGGCTATACTCTCAAAGTCAGCACCTGAGAATGTTATTTATAATCTACCAGGAAACGATCATGACATTCAGCGGAGGTATATCGAAGCAAAAATAGAGGGGATAGTCTTTGGATGTATTTATCTTCCCAATGGGAATCCAATCAATACTGAAAAGTTCTTGTATAAATTGCGATGGATGGAGATATTGAGGAAACATGCTCAAAATCTTCTCATGCAGGAAGTACCGGTAATCCTTGGGGGCGATTTTAATATAATACCAACCGATGAAGATGTTCACGATCCACTTGCTTGGAAGGAAGATGCACTTTGCCTATACGAGGCTAGACAAAGATTTAGAGAAATTATCAATCTTGGATATACGGACGCTTTTCGTATCTTTAATACGAACTCTAATAACTATACATTTTGGGATTACCAAGGCGGTGCATGGCAAAATGATTATGGGGTCAGAATTGATCATTTTTTATTATCTGCGCAAGCGGCGGATATTTGTACCCTTTGCAAAATTGATAGCAGTCCCCGCGGACGACCAAAAGCCTCTGATCATACACCTATTTGTATTGAACTCCATCAAAAGTAGATAACAATTAATATATGAAGTAACAAACTCGAATTCACAGAGCGTTATTTGAATATCTTAATCTATCGCGTTGATGAATGGAGAGCATATCGCACTCCAGATTTGTTGAAAAAGAAAGGCCTCATAGAAAAACGGTAAAATGGAAAAGCCCATGATGCATAATACAATAAAAAAAATAGTTTCTACTCTAAACACTTTATCTTTAAAAAAACCGTTTTTTCTATAAAATTTATCCAACATAATGGATATCACATTCTCTTGTAATCAAAGTAGTTGGGATACGAAATGTTAATTAAATCTCTTAAACGACTTACGGGATTAACATTTATTGTTATTCAGGCATTAACACTTAACTTTATATCTCCTAGTGGCACATTAGCCTCACCTCCAAAACAACTTAAAGCAATCTTTAATGTTTTAGATGGTGGTACACTTTTACTAAACGGGCAATCTTTTAAAATATCAGATATCTCAGTGCCCGGCGCAAAACAAAAATGTAAAAAAGGTTCATTACCCTGGCTATGTGGGGCTGCTGCAAAAAAGTTTCTACAACAACTAGTCGCTGAAAAAACTCTTAAATGCGCTTTGTATGGGGCAAATAATGTCAAATGTTTCCTCAACGGACGTGATCTTGCTGTTAGTTTAATAACCGCTGGTTGGGCAATTCCAATTACGAAAAAAAAAGAATATAAAAAAGCTGAACATAAGGCACGTGTCAATAAAGTAGGGCTATGGGCGCACATAAAAGATTAAACGCAGCTATTAAGCATTAGACTTTTAATCTTGCTTTTGCATCCTCTAGTTTTGATCTCTTATACATTGCATCGGTTAAGCGCTGCTTGTTTTCTAAGATCACCTTCTCTGGAGCATTTTTTATAAATTGTTCATTGGAAATCTTTTTTGAAATTTTTTCAATGTCTTCCAATGTCTTTTTAAGGTCACGTCTTATTCTTTCTTTTTCTTTACTCACATCAATTTCGTCCGCAACGATCAAACCTATACTTATTTCATCAAGTAAGCTTTGTATCGAACCTTTTGGCATTGTTTCAGATGTAAAAAGAATATTGTTAATGTTTGTTAATTTAGATAAAACACTGCGATTTCTGTCTATATAGCCCCTTTGTTCATCACTGAGATCCTTTAGTATAAGTTGCACCTTTACCTTATGAGGGACACTGCCCTCGGCGCGTATTGAGCGGATCGCAGTTATTATATGAACAATCCATTCGGTTTCCTTAGCAGCTTGCAGATCTAAATTAATTGAGCCTAAAGAAGGCCAATCTTGGTTTATAAGTAATCCTTCATAGCCCAGATTTTCCCATAATTCCTCTGACAAGTAGGGCATAATTGGATTCAAAGTATTCAAAATTTGTTTCAAAACCCACATTGTGGTTGCTTTTGTCTCATTGATCTCCTCGACATTTTCTCCTGCCAAGATTGGTTTGGTAAACTCTATGTACCAATCACAAAATGTGGCCCAAGAGAACTGATATATAAATTTAGCAGCATCGTTAAACCGGTAGTTTTCTATAGATTTTTGTACACTTTCTACTGCCTTAGTAACTTCAAAAATAATCCATTTATTAACTGCTAAATTACATTGATTTGGATTAAACGTCGCTTCATAACGGCACTGTTTTATTTGCGTATATCTTGACGCATTCCACAACTTTGTTGCAAAATTTCGATAACCTTCAATCCTAGATTCCGATAATTTTAGGTCACGCCCCTGTGCGGCCATGGACGTTAATGTAAATCGTAAGGCATCAGTCCCATATTTTTCTATTAAATCTAAAGGGTCCAAAACATTACCCTTAGATTTTGACATTTTTTGACCTTTTTCGTCCCGAACAAGAGCATGTATATAAATCGTGTGAAACGGAACGTCGTCCATAAAGTGAAGCCCCATCATCATCATTCGAGCAACCCAAAAGAAAATTATATCAAAGCCCGTCACCAAAACATCACTGGGATAATATCTCTTTAACTCTTCGGTTTGCTCTGGCCAACCAATGGTGGAGAATGGCCATAATGCACTTGAAAACCAGGTATCTAAAACGTCCTCATCTCTAGTTAAAGTGCATTCTTCCCCATAAAAGACGAAAGCCTCCAACTCTGCAGCTTTAGCTGTTTCGGCAACAAATATTTTTCCATCAGGTCCAAACCATGCTGGTATTTGGTGTCCCCACCACAATTGACGAGATATACACCATGGTTGAATATTCCTCATCCAGTTGAAATATGTATTTTCCCAATTTTTTGGGACAAAACTTGTCCTACCATCCTCCACAGCTTTTATTGCAGGCTCCGCAAGGGTTTTAGCATCACAATACCATTGGTCAGTTAACCATGGCTCTAGTGGCACCTGAGACCGATCACCATGCGGAACAAAGTGAAGGTTTTGCTCAACATTTGAAAGTAATCCAATCCCGTCCATCGCGCTTACAACTTTTTTTCTTGCCTCAAACCTATCTAATTGTTGATATTCCAAAGGAACATTTTCATTTAACGTCGCGTATTCATTAAATATATTAATAATCTTCAAATTATGACGTCGTCCCACATCAAAGTCGTTGAAATCGTGAGCAGGTGTGATTTTCACAGCACCACTTCCTTTTTCCATATCACTATATTCATCAGCAATAATAGGTATTTCTCTCCCCATGAGTGGCAAATTTACGAACTTTCCTATCAAACTTTTGTAACGCGGATCATTTGGATTTACAGCTACGGCGGTATCTCCAAAAATTGTTTCCGGCCTAGTGGTAGCCACAGTAATATACTTGTTTTTAGTTCCTTTGATGGGGTACTTAAAATGCCATAGATTGCCATTAACCTCAACTTGCTGAACTTCTAAATCAGAGACAGCGGTTAGTAGTTTAGGATCCCAATTGACTAGCCGCTTGTCTCTATAAATTAATCCATCATTATAAAGTTTCACAAAAACTTTTGTAACCGCTTTTGATAAACCTGCGTCCATCGTAAAACGCTCTCGCTCCCAATCTGCAGTCGCTCCTAAAGCACGCAGTTGAGTCATAATCTTACCGCCAGACTCAGCCTTCCAGTCCCAAACCCTTTTTAAAAACTCTTCTCTCCCTAAATCTTTTCGATTTATATTGTTTTCTGCTAACTGGCGTTCAACAACCATTTGCGTTGCGATACCTGCGTGATCCGTTCCTGGTTGCCAAAGGCAATCGCGACCTTGTTTCCTATAAAATCGTACCAAGATGTCTTGTAATGTAAAAGTGAGACCATGCCCCATATGCAGACTGCCAGTAACATTTGGCGGCGGCATCATTATTGTAAAGGGTTTCGATGCGGATTTGGTAGAAGCAGAAAACTCTCCTGACTCCTCCCAAATTTTATAAAACTTTTCTTCGAGCAACATAGGATTGTAAGTTTTATTAAGCATATGGGTTTCCAAGAGAGGCGTTTAGAATTTTGAAGCTACCGTAGGGAAAAGGATGCTAGTAATAGTTTCTAGTATCCAAATAATTTACTAGACCTTACTAGACACTTACAAATAAAATTACCAGGGATCTTTGCGCTGAGATTGCATAACCAATCTCTCTATTTCTTCCCTAACGAGACGCTCTACAGTAATCGGTAAGTGCTGGTCTAGCCATTCTTTCAACATTGGCCGCACAAGCTCTCTAGTCAATTCTTCAAGTGTAACAGCACCATTCCCGATCGGCAGTTCTTTAACATCCTCATATAACTTATTACCTAACTTTGTGAACTCATCTATGGTCTCTGATGCCTGGGATGTTGACACCAATTTGTCCTGGTTATGTTGTGGTGCAGGTGATGGTGGTGGTTCTGGCGCGGCAACCGGAGGCACAGGGACCTGATATGCCTGCTGTTCAAATAATGGCTCTGGATCAGCAACATCCATGTCCGTTAAATCAAGGACTTCATCATCGTCATCGTCATCATCTACCTCCAGCTCGGCAACTGGGTCAACTGCATCCGTCGGGGAAAGCGCCTGATTTGTTTCTTGATCTTCTATTGATTCGTCGGGTTCTGCAGGATCAGGGTCAACCTGAGTCTCTTCAGTTTTGGACTGATCATCATCATCAGAAATAATACGGCGAATAGACGCCAGTATTTCCTCCATTGAAGGTTCTTGCTCTGTTTCACTCATTACCTAAGCCTCAGCCAGCGTCATATCTTTACCTCAGATTAGCTCACAACTACAAAAAGCGCTAGTGGTCTTAACATTGTAATTTATGGACGCTCTCTAAGCAGTTGATCTCCATAATACCGATCCTTTACCGACATGAAATGTCTATCGAGATTGTATAAACTTACCGGTAGTGAAATATATTCGGCGGTCAGATTACCTAGTGCAGACAATAAAGCATAAGAGGCAACAAAAGCATCTCTATTCGCTCTAACAAGACTAACTTGCGCACTTAATCGCTCCTGTTCTGCATCTAAAACATCTAATACTGTTCTAGCTCCAACCAGCGCCTCCTGTTCTACTCCCTCCAAAGCCACTTCGGCCGATGAAACCTCCGCTAAAAGAGCCTCAGCCTGTGACTTTGCAGTTTTCCATGAAATAAATGCCCGCGACGAACTATCTATTACGGATCTTCTTGAGGCCTCCACCAAAATTCTTTGTCTATTTGCCTCTTCTTTTGCAGACCGAATAGATGAGTATGTTGCACCAGCGGAATATAACGGAATTCGAACATTAGCTGTCACGCTCAAACTTGTTGCGTTAGTATCTAAATCACCAGAAGTTTTAGATACAGCAGCATTGCTTGAAAGATTTATCGTCGGCAACAGGCCCGCTTTTGAGATAACAACATCATCTAGTGCACTCATTTCAGTGAATTTGGCTGCCACCAGACTAAAGTTTTTCTGTACAGCTATATCAACCGCATCATCGATATTTAATGGTAATTTGTTTGGCTCAGTTGGACTACTAAGCTCTCCTGGTTTTTCACCAAATACTCTCTCATAAATTGCTCTAGAAGATTCAAGATCCCCCTTCGCTTTAATGCTGTCCGCTTTTGCTCTATCAGCCCGAGCTTCTGATTGCGCCACATCTGTTCTTGTGACCTCACCAACCCTAAATCTCTCCCTGGTGGCTTCCAACTGTTTTTCTATCCGAACTAAATTGTTGGATTGTAGTTGAACAACTGAACGCGCGGTGATTACATCAACATATGCAGTCGCCCCGTCTAATAGCAGTTTTTGTTCCGCTAAAAATAAGCGAGATCTTTCCGCCTGAACGTTACTCTCAGCTTTCCTAACGGACGCCTTCGTTGAACCCCCAGTATATAGCGGTTGAGTTACCGATACGCTTAAGCTGCCTGGAACAGAAGTACTATCGGTTGACGCACCATCGGTTTCCGTATCTGAGTAGGATGAGCCTAAACTAACATTCGAACTTACAGTAGGTCTCCATCCAGCCTTAGCATTCGCTACCCCCTCATTCACCTTACGCAAATTAATTCGGGCAGCGGTTAAATCAGGACTATCAAGATATGCCTTAGACAAAGCTTCCTCAAGGGTTTCAGATTTAGCTCCATAAACTATTAAAAAAAACGAGCAAAACACTAATAGAAAAGCAGTTCGAATAAACCGAGGTTCGTATGTAATTTGTAAAGTGCTAACCATTGCCATTAAACCCTCGATTATTTAAATCACTCTTGTACACGTTAAATAAAACTAGCATTTCAAAAACCATAATTAAATCTTCTAATTGCATACCAGTATAAAAATGCATCCAATAAAGCTATCTGTTATCACAACCAAAACTTTAAGAGTAAAAAACTAATTTGGTTGACATGTTATTAATACCCCAAGATTAAAAGTAGCTGTGGTTAGCCCACAAAAACCTAACTACTTGAACAGGCAACTCATGGGCAATTAAGCGCCATCTCATTCTTTTGTAATATTTTAATCGTTTGATTCATTTAACTTAAAATTTATGCCTATACATTTTCTTAACCACACCCTTGAGCATAGCCGAATTAACGCGCCAAATCGACTAAAAATATCCCGTTAAACAATCCATTACTATCCTAAGTTTATGTATTATCACGATAATCACGTTTTTAAAACAGCTTACGTATTACATTTTATTTATTATATCACTTTATAAATGGACTAATATAAATAACTTCTATAAATACTTTTGTTCTTACACGGTGACTGAGAGTTACGGACGAAACAAAAAACTAATTGGCCCGGTAGCAGAGTGGTTATGCAGAGGATTGCAAATCCTTGTACGTCGGTTCGATTCCGGCCCGGGCCTCCAAATCTGTCTTTGCGCTCTGGCAAGAGAGTTGTAAGGGTTATTTTACTAAAATTCACGCCATGAAAAGGGTAAGCAGGATAAACCCTTATTTTTTTAGTTGAAGTCATAAGATAAAAAAAGTTTTAATCTAAAATCACATTTAATGTTAAAAGTTGATGTTTTCATAGCAAAAATAAATTGTATCATTGTTGAGTCATTGCTATATAGCTGTCTCGCGAGCGTATTGGTCCCCGGTAGCTCAGCGGTAGAGCAGGAGATTGTTAATCTCTTGGTCGGCGGTTCGAATCCGTCCCGGGGAGCCAAACCTTTATTTTATAGTCCGTAAGCAACCGAAAAAAATATTACTAAGATGAATTTTCTTCCCGTACGTGGTCCCCAGGGTGTTCCCATCCATTTATATTACCTGCGGAATTCAAACCCGTTGCTTGTTTGACTGCTTTACCTCTATANCCCAGTAGCCTTGCATCTTTTAACAACTAAAAACTCCTCGCGAGAAATCCAGCTGTAGGCTTTTATAATCGTTCCTTGAATATGATCACAAAAAATAAAAACGCTTGTCGCACATTCTGCAAGTTTATTTGATTTTAACATAGAGGGTGAGTATCTGGTTGATAGAAATTTAGACGATTTTAGACCCCAATAAGGATTAGGTTCATCACCACCCTCACTGGGCAATTTTAATCCTCCTATTTGCTTATTTAATTCTAAAAACTTAACTTATGACTGATTGTTTCGTGATTATTTTGCGGGTAATATAACGATAATATGAATAAATATGGGAGCAGAATATGGAGGACTCACCCAAAACCCAAGGTAAGCAATCAAGTATAGATGAAAATATACAGTCTTATCTCAAAGCAGGNGAACAACGGGCGATAGATCTAGGTAACNGNGGACCTATAAAATTTGANTCAGATGGTCGATTATCTGCGGATATAAGAGAGTCTTATTCAAATATAGGGTTTTATATTTTTGAGAACGTTATAAGTTCTGAAGAATTGAAAGATCTCGCGCAGGATCTCGATTCAATCCTGGAGAATTTACCAGAAAAAAAAGGGGCTGAATTAACTAAAAGTGGCAAAAAAGCNATTGGGGCTGACTGCAAAGCCCCCACATTTTTTTGGTCAAAACCATTAGGAGATCCATTTGGAGGAACGGCACTAGCCAATGGGCGACATCCAGTAAAGATGGCAGAACCAATTCCAGCCAAAGGTAGCCCCGAGGAGACAGTGTATTTAATTTTGGGAAGCCTACAGTTCTCAGAGGCATGCATGCGAACCTACGGTCATCCAAAATTATTACGAGTCGCTGCTGCAATAAATGGCGATGATTTCGTACCCTTTACTGAGGCATTGTTCATAAAAGAACCTGGAATAGGGGCTTCCGTCGCTTGGCATAGAGATGGCACAACACATTGGGACAATCCCGCCTTCGACGAAGGAATTCATGGATTTAATTTTATGATTCAACTCTATGGATGTACACCCGCTAACGGTGTTTGGGTGGTTCCTGGAACCCATAAGCATAGATCAGTGGATATTAAGGACATGGTTCAACGTTCTGGTAGCGAACGGATAAATGAGGCTGTACCGATGATTTGTCAGCCAGGTGATGTTGTCATGAGTAATCGTCAAGTTGTGCACGGTTCGTTTGCAAATACAAGTCCTGACTGGCGGGTTACAATCAATCAGGGGTTTCACAGAAGAAAATCAGTTCTAAATGTCAAAGGGGGAGGTCTGCATGGTGCTCCAGCGACCTATGATGATGCACGGATTAGAAAACGCTCCTCAATAATTGGCCATGCTATAGCCGCACGAAAACAAAGATTTCCAAACGAAAACGCTTATCATTATATGCCATTTGAGGAAAACAACGAGACATTTAATTGGGATGAAAAAGCGAAAAATAATATGCATGACTATAATCTTTTAGATCTTAGTATTTAGTTTCAAAAGGTGAAAATCCGAACTTAAAAGGCTCAATTATGAAAATTCATCACGCACCAAACAGTAGATCAGTCCGTGCCCTATGGTTATTTAATGANCTAGGCCTTCCATATGACTTAGAAATTTACCCACTAGGCGATAAGAGCATGCGAACGCCCGAATATCTTAAGGTCCATCCGCTGGGGCGCGTTCCTGCGCTTGAAGATGGCGATGTAACCATCTTTGAATCTGGCGCCATAGTTCAATATGCACTTGAGAAGTATGGAAACGGTATAATGGTCCCAAAGACAGGCTCACCAGATTTCCCAAACTACCTTCAATGGCTNCACTATGCTGAAGGCATGATNATGCCACAAGTAAATATCATTGTCGTAGAAACTATATTCCTGCCAGAGGAACGCCGAAACCAAACTAATGTCGATAGAGCAACAAAACTCCTTGGTCGCATGTTAACTGCCATAGATCTGCATATGCAAGATCGTGAGTTTCTCGCAGGAGAGTTTTCAGGCGCTGATATAATGACGGGTCATGCTTGTATCGTTTCTGGAAGATTAGGTGCTGATATTAGCGATAAGCCGAACATTGCGGCATATATCGACAGATTAGAGGCTCGCCCCGCTTTAAAAAAAGCGTGGGCAGCCAAATAAATAATTTTGAGTTATTAAAGTTCTGGGTCTTTTGCAAGAGCAGCTTTTAAGCGATCTGGGTCTACCTTGACCTCTACACCCGCTCTTTCAAGTTGCAATTTTAAGGATGATCGCGAGTCCGAGCCCCCCCACCCTCTGTTTAGAGCTTCCGTCATCTCTTCCAATGCTAAATTAGATAAACGCATTGGAACCCCCTTTTCTCTGCCTAAAGCAGTTGCAAGGNNCACATCTTTATGGGCCAATTTTAATGCAAAAGCAGGAGGATCATAAACCCCGGGTAAAAATTGGTTTATAAGGCCATCAAATGTTCGACGCCGACCTAATACTCCTTGCCGAACAGCCTCCCACAATGCTAGGGGTTCGACTCCTGCTTTTACTCCCATCGTGAAAACTTCTCCAAGAGCGGCTTGTATAGTATATCCTGCACAATTATGTACCAGCTTAGCTACTGATCCGGCTCCAATTGGACCGATATAAGCGACTTGGTCTCCAATGCTATCTAAAACCGGCTTGTATTTGTCAAAAATTTCTTTTTCACCACCGATCCAAAGCGCCAACTTACCAGAGTGAGCACCAGCAGGCCCACCACTAACCGGAGCGTCCAAAACATGATAACCTTGCTTGGAAAAAACTGCGTGAAGATCACGGATAATTGTAGGNGAGTTGGTAGAGAGATCAAATATAGCTGCTCCTGGCCTCATTCCTTCAATTAAACCATTTTGTCCCTTGGCAACACCTTGAACTTCTGTTGGGCCAGGTAAAGACAGAAAAATCACATCTACTAATTCCGCTAATTCTTTTGGCGANTCCGCCCAAATCGCCCTATTATTTAGAAATGGTTCAGCCGCTTCTTTTCGTTCATCATGAACGACTAATTCATATCCAGCTTTCGCGAGATTTGAAGCCATCCCCGCACCCATTGTTCCTAAACCAATAAAACCTATACGCATTTATCTCTCCTGCCTAAATTCNACTCTATCGCTATTTTTTTAAATTTATTCTTGTCAGAAAAATAACTGGGTTTTACGAGTTCGTCTTTTTGCGTTTTTTAATGACATAAGATTGCATCCCTTCAAGCACTAGCTCTTCTCTTTGATTATGTATAGTGGACTTTATCTTTACTAAACCTGTATTTTTTTGTGGTAATAATTCTACTATCTCTAATTCAGGGTATACCGTGTCGCCAGCAAAAACTGGACCTAAGAACTTGGATGATTGTTCAACAAATGCGACTAGTGAATCACCTACAATATGTGCAAAATTTCCAGCCCCTGCCGCTGTTTGAATAAGGACTTGAAACCCGTGCGCTAGAAGATCTGGGTATCCGCGACCTCTACAATATTCAATATCATAATGGATGGGATGGTTATCTGCTGATGCCAATTGAAATGCCGCAAAGTTAGCATCCGACAGTGTTCTCGATGGTATATAATATTTTTCCCCAAGTTTTAAATCCTCAAAATATGCACTGACCGGGAATTTATGGTTTTTTGGATTAAATCCCTTNTTCATTATCCTTCGTTACCTCCGGCACAAAAATTACTTTTTCTTTATTTAGTTGGATTATCTCATCAGAAGAATATCCATAATCGAGCATAACACTTTTTGTATCAGTACCAATGTTGGGCGCCACTCCCTCCACTTTATGACCTCCAGGCAATCGAGTGATGGGAANTTCGCCTACTTCAGGTTGTTGTTTAATGTCATAACCTTTTATTTCTTTAACATGTTCATCGTTTAACCAATCTCCAAAGTCGTTAACTGGATTGGCTAATAANCCAGCCTCTTTGAAAGCTGATTCCCAATAATTGGTAGTTTTATATTTAAGCTTATCCTGGATAATATCCATAATATCGTTTAAGTGCTTTGCGCGCCTCTCTGAACTATTAAACCTAGTATCGGTTGCTACTTCCTCCACACCAATCAACTTACAAAGGTCAACAAAATTTTGCTCTTTTACAATAGCAACGGCAAACCATCCATCCTTAGTCTTGTAAGTTCCCGCNGGGGGATTCAATGCAATCGCGGGGCCTTTGCTTAAATCAAAGTCTGCTATGTTGGGCATCAGCAAAACACCGGCGGATTGCAAAAGACTAATGTCCAAAAACTGAGCCTCCTTTACACCCCCAAATAAAGCCATAGATGTCGCTTGAAAAGTACAAAGTCCAGTTAACGCGTCCACTATCGTTGTCCCAACACGATGAGGGGACCCATCATTACCTTTATTGATTGATATTAAACCTGAGAAAGCCTGCAATACCGTATCCGAACCAGGTCGATTTTTATAGGGACCGGATTGACCAAATCCGCTCACCGATACGTACAGAATTTTTTCATTAAGCCCTTTGATAGCCTCGAAACCTATACCTAACCGATCCACAACACCAGGTCGAAAGTTTTCAAGAANAACATCACATGTCTTTGCTATTTTTAAGACAAGCTCCAATCCCTTGGGTTTTTTTAGATCAACAGCTATTCCTTTTTTGCCAAGATTATACGAAATTGAATACGCAGTTTGTCCACTGCAGTTTTTTCCAAGGCCGCGCATCCAATCACCATTTAAGGGCTCTACCTTGATCACTTCTGCACCATATTGGGCCAATAACAGCCCACAGTATGGCGCTGCCACCCCCTGCCCTAAGTCAAGCACTCGTATACCTTCTAATGGTCTATTTACCAATTAATANACTCCTATCTAATAAATTATCTCTTTTGTTAAATTACATCATTACATCCACAGAAGGCCCCAGCTAAACGAATTATATCTCTGTATTTTAACTCAAATAATTCTCCAAGTAGCTATGGTTACAGCTATACTATAGATTATAAAGATAATGATCATATCTGACAAAAATTCTGCAGATAATAGGACGGCTTANTAATCATGATTTCAAATTGACAAAAACATATAAAGTGCCAAGCAGTAANTTAGATGGTAATCATGGCACGGCGCTGGAGATACGTTTAGCCGATGAAACCGANGCTGAAGCCTTAGCATGGTTGAACCAGGAGCTTTTGACTTTTTATGGGTTACCAGCTCGTAATCAGCGATCCTTTATGGCTCACGCTATCGAAAAAGGCGCGTTTAGTGTGAATTCTGGTTTGAAAATACTACTCGCCATTGGGAATCAAAAGCCTATAGGTTTTCTAGCTTTCTCTGAAATTTTTGCGCTTGCGAATTGTCAAAAAAGTATATTCATCCAAGATTTATTCATAACGAGAAAAGTTAGNCAGTCCGGCGCTGGTCGAGCCTTAATGCAGGCATTATTTGACTTTGCAAAGGTTAATNATATNACCCAAATTGATTGGACAACGGATGCATGGAATAGTAAGGCGATAGCATTTTATGAACATATTGTTCCAAGTCTTAAAACAGAAAAGATTTTATATCGACTGAATAAAGAACGTCTAAACCAAATTATGAATAAATATTAATAAATTCATGCTTTTATTGACATTTATTTTCTATTAATTTTTCATTTAAGTTANTTTTTGCTAAGTTTTCTCACAATTTATTTTGGGAAGAATGTAATGACTATTCGTGATGGTTTTATAGAATCGATAGGAAATACTCCGTTAATCAAACTTAAAGCAGCTTCAAAGTTGACCGGTTGTACTATACTTGGGAAAGCGGAATTTCTTAATCCTGGAGGCTCTGTAAAAGACCGAGCAGCCTTAGGGATCATACGAGATGCAGAAACATCAGGTAAATTGTCTTCAGGAGGTGTAATCGTTGAAGGAACTGCGGGTAATACAGGGATTGGATTAACACTAGTCGCTAATGTTTTAGGCTATAAATCTGTGATCGTAATGCCTGAAACACAAAGCCAAGAAAAAAAAGATATGTTAAAACTTTGTGGTGCAGATCTTAGATTGGTTCCAGCAGTTCCTTACAAAGATCCAAATAACTATATCCGCCAGTCAGAAAAATTAGCCAATAAACTATCTAAAAGTAAAGGTGGTAATGTGGTGTGGGCTAATCAATTTGATAACACAGCCAATTANAAAGTCCATGAAACAACCACAGGCGCAGAGATTTGGCAGCAAACAAACGGGACGATAGACGGGTTTATATGTGCAGTAGGCTCGGGAGGCACGTTAACAGGGATTGGTAATGCTCTAAAAAATAAAAACTCTAGGATCCAAATTGGTTTAGCGGACCCAATGGGCTCAGCGTTATTTAGTTACTANACAAACGGTAAATTAGAGGCCAATGGCAACTCTATTTCGGAGGGGATTGGTCAAGGTAGGATAACGAAAAATCTTGAAAAGGCGATCATAGATCAATGCTTTCAGGTCACTGATTATGAAGCATTGCCGATCATTTATGATTTATTGCAAAACGAAGGGTTATGCATGGGAGGATCAACGGGGATAAATATTGCAGGGGCAATCAAAATGGCCAAACAAATGGGGCCAGGACATACAATAGTTACAATACTCTGCGATTTAGGACACAGATATCAAAGTAAGATATTTAATCCTAGTTTTTTGAAAGAAAAAAAGCTACCAGTACCATCTTGGCTGTCTTAAATATTAAAAGGTAGAGATTATGTCTTATACAAATCCACAAGCAATTGTTACAACCGAATGGCTGTCTTCAAATTTACATAACTCTGATATTATAGTTTTAGACGGAACCTATCATTTACCGACAGCAAATAGAAATGCCGCCAAAGAATTTAATTCAAAGCATATTGAAGGCGCCGTTTTCTTTGATATAGATGATATTTGTGATCCCGAAAGCAAACTATCGCATATGCTCCCCTCAGATGAGATATTTTCAGAAAAAGTAGGCGCTTTAGGCGTAAATAANACAAAACGCATTATTGTATATGATGTTTATGGCATGCAGAGTGCAGCGAGAACTTGGTGGATGTTCCGGTTTTTTGGTCACGATAATGTCGCTGTTTTAGATGGAGGCCTGCCCAAGTGGATCAAGGCAGGAAACAAAGTTTCTTCCTCGCCTGTCATGGCCTCTCCGTCGTCATTTAAATGCAATCGGAGACCTACTCTAGTTAAGAACCTTGATGGCATTAAAAATATTATTAACGGAGCCACAGGACAAATCATAGATGCACGTTCTTCAGGGCGTTTTAATGGCACAGAACCAGAACCAAGAGCAGGCATGCGATCAGGACATATGCCTGGAGCAATAAGTTTGCCTTTCACTAAATTTTTAAACCCCAATGACAGGACTTACAAAAGTAGTNAAGACATAAAAGCCATCATTAAAGAACTTAATGTAGATCTAGACGCGCCAATCACAACTACCTGTGGATCCGGGGTGACAGCATGTGCATTGTCTTTAGGTTTATTTCTTATTGGGAAAACCGATGTAGCTGTTTATGATGGCTCTTGGAGCGAGTGGGGTGCATTAGCCGACACTGCTATAATTAATTAAATACTCGGTACAAATGCACTAAGGTTTACTTTTATGGAATTGAGAACAACCGTCACTTACTTGGAAATGTTGTCCTGTCCAGATGATATAAAACTATCCCCACCAACTAACCTGAATCTGGAAATCCGATTATCAGAAAATCCTACTGTAGAAGATTACAGGCACCTATATAACTCCGTAGGTGCGAAATGGACCTGGATCGAACGCAGGTTAATGGACGACAAGCAGGTTCAAGAGTTGATTTCCTCTCCCTATGTTGAAATCCATATTCTTTATGTGGATAANATTATAGCAGGGTTTGGTGAAATTGGATGGGACAGGGAAACTAATGGTTCGGAAATAAAATACTTTGGATTGATGCCAAATTTTATCGGAAAGGGCCTAGGGTCATACTTTCTCAATAATATTGTCAACATAGCTTGGAAAAGGAGCCCAATTCGTTTGCGGGTCAACACCTGTGACCTTGATCACCCGAGTGCACTATCCGTGTATCAGAAGTCCGGCTTTAAAATTTTAGAACAAATTGTTGAGCACTTACCGGATCCAACAACTGCCGGGCTCCCTCATCCTCCACCTCATGAAGCACGACAGGCAATTTTTAAAGCGTATGTTAGTAATCGGAGTTAATGTGATAAAATTTGACTTAAAAATAACTTAGTTCTGTCTAATTTCGGGTTATCGAAGAATTCACCTGGTGTATTCTGTTCAACAATTTCTCCAAAATCCATAAAAATAACCCTGTCCGCGACTCGTTTAGCAAACCCCATCTCATGTGTTACACAAAGCATCGTCATTCCTGTTTCTGCCAGTTCAAACATCACTTCCAAAACTTCAGAAATCATCTCAGGGTCTAGGGCGGAAGTGGGTTCATCAAATAGCATTACTTGGGGATTCATACATAGAGATCTGGCTATCGCAACACGCTGCTGCTGCCCCCCTGACAATTGCCCCGGGTATTTAGCCGCCTGTTCTGGAATTTTAACTCTTTCCAGATATTCCATAGCAGTTTGCTCAGCTTCACTCCTTGTAAAATTCTTAACCCAAATCGGGGCCAACGTACAGTTCTCGAGTACTGTTAAATGTGGAAATAAGTTAAATGATTGGAATACCATTCCGACGTCACTGCGAATGGCATGAATATTCTTCAAATTGCTATCAAGGGTGGTACCATTGACGATAATATCACCGTTTTGGTGTTCTTCAAGTCGATTAATACAACGGATAAGTGTTGATTTTCCGGATCCTGATGGGCCGCAGATCACAATCCGTTCCCCTTTATAAACAGAGAGATCAATATCTTTGAGAACATGAAAGTCCCCAAACCATTTATTNACCTTTGACATAGCGATAGCTACCTCATCAGAAGCGACTGATTTCAACTGCTGGTTCGTACTTTCAACTTCGAGGCTCATTGTAAGTATCCTTACTCCACAAAAAAAACTACAATTCACTTACTAGCGATTATTACCTGCACCTAGAGTTCTTTCCAGATGCTGACTATATTTGGACATTGTAAAGCAACCAATAAAGAAAATAACAGCCGCGGTAAATAACGGTTCGTGATGTAATCCGATCCATTTTGGGTCGTGACTAACCGCGTTTATCATACCTAAAAGATCATACAAACCAATTATACTTACNAGTGTTGTATCCTTGAGCAAGCCCATAAAATTTCCAACTATATTTGGTATCATAAACTTTAGCGCCTGAGGCATAACAATAAGAACAGTCGCTTGCCAATATGTAAGGCCTACAGCCTCTGCTGCCTCATATTGCCCCTTTGGAATAGCTTGTAATCCACCTCTAACAACTTCCGCCATATACGCTGCTGCGAATAGACAAACCGCAACTATAGCGCTGGCTAACTTATCAATTACCATTCCGCCTGGAAGAAAAAGAGGAAACATAGTCGTTGCCATGAATAATATAGTGATTAAGGGCACCGATCTAAATAGTTCTATAAAAGCCACACAAAGAACTCTTATAACAGTCATCTTTGACCGGCGACCCAAAGCCAGGATTATCCCGGCTGGCAAGGCCGAAGCTATTGCTATTCCCGATATAACAAGTGTTAAAAAAAGCCCTCCCCAGAGGTTATTTGACATATGCTTAAAAGTTATGTCGTCTATGAGAAACGCAACAATGATGATAGCCACCAGACTGCAGAGAAGAACCGGATACTTATGCTGATGTTCATTTTTTGTCGAGAAACCGGTAGTTTTAACTACCCATGTGTAAATCCCAATGTTTGTAACCAGACACAATAGTGAGTGCAAAATTACAAAAAGGAAGCATGTTAATGAAATAGATACCATTATGCTCATGAACCAACCCCGCTCTCCTCCGGAGAACATGTAGCCAGCTAAAAATGGATAAATAAGCACAGCGCTGAGCGCAATCAGAATTTTTGACGTAACTCTAGGCAACCACAAAGGCAGCATCCACAGGACAAAAATTATGCCCGCTGCATTGACGCGCCAAATTTCTGCGTCGGCATACCGGCCATACATGAACCTTGTAAACCAAAAATTTACCCCCGCCCANCATGTGCCAAATTCACTTGAACTAATTCGACATTCATCCCTACTCGATCCTACCCAAATGGCACTCACGAAAGCCCATTCATAAAAAGACTGGATGAGAAAGATTAAAGCGATAAGACTTAGTACCGTTAATACTGAATTAAAAACGCCATTAAATAAGTTAAACCTAAGCCATCCAATTATTCCTGTAGTATTTGGGGGTGGTGGTAAGTCGGGTTTTGGTGTGAATTTTTCAAAATCACCATCGCCTGGAGCTAGGTCGGTCATATCTATCGCTCCTGGATTTGAATTTTATTATTATAAACATTTAAACATGCTGAGATGGTTAAACTAACAGTCATATAAAAGGCCATCACCATCGCAACTATCTCAACCGCGTGTCCAGATTGGTTTAAGGATGTTTGCATAAATACCGAAACTAGATCGGGGAAGCCAATTGCTATCGCTAACGAGGAATTCTTAACCACGTTCATCCACAANCTAATCATTGGTGGAACAATAGCTCTCATAGCCTGTGGAATTATAACTAGTCGCATAACAAAGCTTTGTTTTAAACCCAGTGAGGCGGCGGCTTCAGTCTGACCTTTGTTGACTGACATTATACCAGCCCGCACCATTTCTGCAGCATAAGCAGAGTGATAAACGACCAACGCTACCATGACAGCCAGCATTGCCGGCAGAATAGATCCCCCTCCTCGGTAATTAAAACCTTTTAAAGTAGGTAAATCCCAGTCCAAAGGCATACCCGTCATAAAAAACGTAATTATAGGTAAACCNAACACAGCTAACAAGGTCGGAAGTAATGTTTTAACGTATTCCCCGGTTTCTTGCTGTTTCTTCGTTGCACGCCTGTTGAGCCATAGAGCTAAAATAATACCAACGACAAGCGCAACACCTGTCATCCAAAAAAATTCCAACATTTCCGGTTTTGGTACGTACAAGCCTCGATTGTTAAGGATAAGCCAATCTATTCCAAAAAGCTCAAGCGACTGTTTGGGTCTTGGAAGGTTAGCAAAGGCGCCAAGGTACCAAAATATAATCTGCAGAAGCAATGGGGTATTTCGTAAGACCTCCACATACCAGGCAGCAATCTGAGCCACCAACCAATTCTGAGCTAACCGCATTACGCCAAAGATAAAACCGACAATTGTTGCAAGCACAATCGATATACCTGCCAGCAGCAAAGTATTAACGACACCAACCCAGTAAACAAATAGATACGAATCTTGCGGCTTATAATCTAAGGGAGTCCACGCTATGGCGAAGCCGGCCGTATTCTTTAAAAAATCAAAGCCTGACGCCATTTTTCGGCTAGCCATGTTAGTTTGCGTGTTATCTATAAGTGATAACACTGCCCATATAAACAAACCGAAAACTAAGATTTGATAGAAAACTGATCTGTACCGTTCATCATTGATAAACGCATCAAAACCCTTGGCACTCTGTGGGCTCCGTTCCGACATCGTAAACGCTTTCCTACCAACGGATTTGCCAAAATAGAAATCCGTATTAAAAATTATTGATTATTAACTGTAAAAAAAGTGGAGCCTAGTCANATTATGACCAGGCTCGCACANNGTTTTTTAACGGAATGGTGGTGAGTACATTAGCCCGCCACGAGTCCAAAGAGCATTTGGTGATCCTTTACGCGCAATCCCAATGCCTTTAGGACCGCCTCCCATATACTTCTCGTATATTTCGCCGTAATTACCAACACTTTTGATGATCCAATGAGCCCATTTTTTATCAAGCCCAAGTCCCTTATTCATTTCTTTTTCTACTCCTAAGAAACGAGCAACTTCAGGATTTGGCGGATTCTGTGCCATTGCNTCTACATTAGCCTGCGTAATACCCATTTCTTCTGCACCGATTAGTGCGAAGACAGTCCACTTGACAATATCGTGCCATTGGTCGTCGCCTTTTCTAACAGCAGGAGCAAGTGGCTCTTTAGAAATAGTTTCTGGAAGAATCACGTGAGCACTTTTGTCAGGAAAACCAGCCATGCTAGAAGCTAGGCCAGATTTATCATTAGTCATCGCGTCACAATTGCCTTTAAGATAACTTTCGTTTCGAACATTATTATCCGAAAAGACAACAGGTTGAATGTCTAATTTATTCATGCGGCTGTAATCTGTAAGGTTCAACTCAGTTGTTGTTCCTGTAGCGACACAAACTGTTGCACCCTTTAATTCCATAGCGCTTTTTATGCCGGAATCCTTTCGGACAATAAAACCTTGTCCGTCATAAAAATTTGTTGCCGTGAAATTTAGACCCAACTGAGTATCACGGAAGATTGTCCATGTAGCTGTTCTTGACAACATATCAGACTCACCGTTGGCCAATGCTGTGAAGCGAACCGTTGATGTAACTGATTGGAACTCAACCTTNTTAGGGTCTCCAAATATGGCAGCAGCGACAGCTCGACATACCGAAACATCACTTCCAACCCATGTACCATCAGCTTCCAGATTATAAAACCCTGGTGAAGGCTGACCTACTTGACACCTTAAGTGTCCACGTTTTTTAACAACTTCAAGCGTGCTCATCTTATGCCCGTCAGCAACTGCTGGAGCGGGTGAAAAAGATAGAGCAGCTAACAGGCCTGCACTCAGACCTAAAAGGCTCAATTTCTTCATGTTGCAACCCATTCATAATAAGTTTTCAGAAAACCGGTTTTTGACCGACAACAATTTAGTTAGCTCTAAACACTTGCCATACAACCCCCNTACCCCAAGAATTGTTTTTAATTTCATTTTCCATAACTGATTTTTAATCAATCATTGAAAGCGTTACAAAACCCTACTCGGAATTAACTGCATTCAAACATCCCGCAGCACCTTTTGGCAAGCACACAATCGCATTTATAACTAAACAAATTTAGACAAAAGCGAACACGCTGCATAGTTGAGACTTAAATTTATGTTTTATTTCAGCTATTTATTAAAATATAAATTGTTTTCAATAGCTTAATGGTCTGATTTGGTTCGAGACCTACTCTAAAGTTGCTATCCTTAATTCGAATTAAAGACATTACAATTATCATTTTAACTATGTTTAAGTTACATTAGTCTGAGATTTCATAATTTATTTCATCTTTTTTTAAGAAACAGGGCACAATAAATGTCAGTTAAACCAAATAAAAAACCGAAAACGAACCTTGTGCATGCTGGTCGCTATCCACACGATAACCATGGCGTAGTAAACCCTCCTGTCTATCATGCTTCCACAATTCTTCAACCCTCATTAGATGCTTTCGAGGCTGCACGAAAACCAGATTGGACCGGTTACAGGTATGGCCGTAGGGGCACTCCAACAACAAGATCGTTCGAAGAAGCTGTCGCGGCAATATACGGGGCAGATGGTTGTGTTGCTGTTTCTTCAGGTTTAGCGGCAGTGACCAACGGAATATTAGCTTGTGTTAAACCCGGCGACCATATTTTGATGACTGATAATGTTTACGGACCTGCTAGAAACTTTGCTAATGGTTTTTTAGATAAGTTTGGTATCGAAACAACTTTTTTCGATCCGCTGATTGGCTCGGATATTAAAACTTTATTTAATGACAATACGGTTGCTGTTTATACAGAAGCCCCTGGATCTCAAACTTTTGAAGTCTCAGATATTCCCGCGATCGCTGATGCTGCCCATGAAATTGGCGCAGTTGTTTTAATGGATAACACTTGGGCTAGCGCGCTCTATTTTGATGCTTTCAACAAAGGGGTCGATATTGTTATTGAGGCGGTTACTAAATATATTTGTGGACATTCCGATGTTATGATGGGGGTGATTGTAGCAAACCAAGACTGGTCCGATGCGACCCGGGAAATGGCGCAAATGCATGGAAATGTCTCTGGGCCTGATGATTTGTATTTAGCTCAACGAGGCCTGCGGACTATGGCTGTTAGAATGGAGCAAAATCAAGAAAATGGCATTAAGTTGGCAACTTGGCTGGAAGGTCGTCCGGAAGTTAAAAGAGTTCTGCATCCCGCGTTAAAATCAGATCCAGGTTATCATATTTGGAAAAGAGACTTTAAAGGTGCAAGTGGATTATTTTCATTTGTTTTAAATGATGGCTATTCACGCTCTGCACTCGCGGCGATGTTAGATGGGCTAGAGCTATATGGTATGGGGGCTAGCTGGGGTGGATTTGAAAGTTTAATAATTCCAGCAGGTCCACAAGATTACCGAACGGCAACTAGCTGGGATGAGAAAGGCCAACTACTTCGAGTACATGCAGGCTTGGAGGATATAGATGATCTAATAACCGATCTAGGTGCAGGTCTAGATCGACTTACAGCAATTGCGTCTATTTGAGAAATCAAATCCACTAAGTCACCGGAGCTTTAACTATATGACTTCGCCAAGGATCCGAATATTGATAGGGGACGCTGTGGCGATTGGCCCAGGTAAAGCACTACTATTAGAAAAGATTGCGACAACTGGATCAATATCGGCAGCAGCAAAAGAGATGGGAATGTCATATAGAAAAGCTTGGAGATTAATCGACAGCCTCAACAACGATTTTAATGCGGAGATAGTTTCAAAATCTTCAGGAGGAAAAGGTGGTGGTGGAACATTTTTGAGTCCATTAGGGAAAGAGATGCTCAGACGCTATGGTTTGATAGAAAAAATAGCTGCTGAAAGTATAACAGATGACCTTGTCTGGTTTGAGCAGCATCTTGGAAGCTCAACAAATTAGGTTTCTTTGCCAAACAGTCTTTTTCGCTCTGATTCTGGAAGATGGGGCTTAGCATAGTCTCTAAACTTCCACTCCGCTTCTGGTGGAATGTGGCCTGCTCGAGGCACATGATCGGATATTTTCAAATTCTGCACCTCTGGTATATATCTAGGGCAATTAGGGAAAATATTAGTAGCCACCACGTCTACGATAAGTTTAGCCCCTTCGAACTCTTGTAGCCTTTCAAGGTCATAATCAATACTAGCTACGCCATTGATTCTCATTCTTTCTGCTGAGGAATTAAAGTTTATAAATAATAAACCTACATTATTATTTACTAAAATATTACCAAGACTACGATACATGGAGTTACCGTCGTAGTCCGGGAAAGAGAGACTATTTGGCCCAGTAATTTTTATGAAACCAGGAACCCCGCCCTTAAATGAACAATCCACAATCTCACCAGAAGTTGTTGCTAAGAAAAAGAAAGATGCCTCTTCTATTAATTTGCAATCATTATCCGTAAACACATGATGGTTTCGATTTTTTTCGAGACTATTTGCCAAATTTCGGCCATCAAAACGATCTTGAAGCTCTCTATTGCCTTCATGGTAAAAACTCATTTAGCTCCCCCTTCCATATATCCTTCTTAATGATTATTATAGTAAGATATCTTCTGTCACCAAACTCCCGGATTATATTTTGCGCTTTTACACTGTAAAAATAAGATCAATCATAATGTTAAGTTGTCTCGGTTTACTATTATCATCCGTGTGCAGCGCAGACACCAAATTATACATCTATGCGGCCGCGAGCACCAGAAATGCTGTAGATGCATTAATAAAACAATTTCCAATTCAAAAAAATGTTCAAGTCGCAGCAGTTTACGGTGCCACTTCCGCACTGGCCCGGCAAATTATCGACGGAGCACCTGCTGCCCTCTTTTTATCGGCAAATAAAGCTTGGATGAAAGAAATTGTAAATATGGGGCTTATAGCGCGCCACAAAACTGCCTTTTCTAATCGTTTAGTTGTCATTTCCTCAAAAGACTTTTCGGTCGATTTAAAAATCTCCTCTGGGGACGATATTATTCGGGTCTTACAAGATGAACGATTAGCAGTTGCTGAGGTATCTGCTGTCCCCGCTGGGATCTATTCTCAACAAGCCATGAAAACACTTAATATTTGGCCCTTGATCAGAGATAAATTGGCACAATCAGCAAACGTCAGAGCCGCTCTGGCATTGGTTGAGCGAGGAGAAACTCCCCTTGGGTTTGTCTATCAAACAGACGCAAGAGCCTCACCATATGTACATTTAGAATGGAAAATTCCTGAACATGCACATGATAGAATTCTATACCCTATAGGTCTTCATAAAAATTTTGAGAATAATCCAGAGGCGAAGCAACTCTTTTCATTTTTTAGCTCTCCAAAGGGTCAGAAAATTTTCTCACAATTTGGATTTGAATCGGATTAACTATTGCTTAATTTTACACCAGTAGAGATTGATGCTTTATACCTAACTTTAAAAGTAGCTCTTTTCAGTATAGCCATATGTTTACCAACCGGAATTTTGGTTGCATTTATATTATCTAGAACCTCGTTTCCTGGTAAATGGTTGTTAGATGGAATAGTGCACCTACCCCTTGTGATGCCCCCAGTAGTCGTTGGCTATCTATTACTTATATTACTTGGGAAACGGGGGGTAATCGGGGAATGGTTATACGAAACATTTAACATCACTGTAGCTTTTTCATGGACAGGAGCCGCGATAGCGTCAGCTGTAATGGCTTTTCCGCTTATGGTAAGAGCCGTCCGATTATCCATAGATTCAATAGATCAGGGATTGGAATCTGCTGCCAGTACTCTCGGGGCGAACAGGCTTAGAATATTACTTACCATTACACTACCCTTATCTCTACCAGGAATAATAGCAGGTACAATCTTAGCATTCGCGCGCAGTTTAGGTGAATTTGGTGCAACGATTACGTTTGTTTCAAACATCCCTGGAGAAACTCAAACTCTTCCTTTGGCACTATATAATTTTACACAATTACCTGGAGATCAAACACCTGCTATTCGACTGCTGTTGATTTCACTTGTATTGGCTTTTAGCGCGCTCATCGCGTCAGATGTTTTAGCACGTCGAGTGAACAAACGGCTTGGAGTAAATAATGGGGGCGCTCGATGATTGAAGCAAAATTCATAGTTGAACGCAGCGATTTCAAGCTTACTGTCGACTTCCAAATGCCGGAAAAAGGGGTAACAGCGTTGTTTGGCCAATCGGGTTCTGGAAAGACGACAACTATCAATGCTATCTGCGGCCTAGTTAAACCCGATCTTGGCACTATTAGGATCAACGGTCATACACTTTTTGATTCAGATAAAGGTATTAACGTCCCTACTAGCAAGAGAGGCCTTGGTTATGTTTTTCAGGAGGGACGACTTTTCCCTCATATGACGGTTCAGGAAAATCTTTTTTATGGAATGAAATCAACAAACATCTCAATTCCAGCAAAAGAAGATGTAATTAATATTTTGGGATTAGCAAAATTTCTCGATCGCAAGCCACTTTCATTATCTGGGGGAGAGCGTCAGAGGGTCGGTATTGGACGAGCACTTCTTTGTTCCCCCAAAATATTACTTATGGATGAACCCCTCGCCGCCTTGGATGTAGCTCGTAAACAAGAATTATTACCGTACATATCAACTTTAAAGGATATTTTAAAAATACCAATCATATATGTTTCTCACCAAATAGATGAAATTATGCATCTCGCTGACACACTAATTTTACTCAATAATGGAGAAATCGTTGCACAAGGCCCTGTTAGTGAAGTCATTAATGGTGGTAATAATTCTTCATATTTTGGCATTGGGGTAAAAAGTTCATTTCTAACCTGCACCGTCGATAATCATGAAACTGAGGCAAGGATAAGCAATTTAAAATTTAATGGAGGTAGTATTTCCACTAAGTTTATAGATAAACCTATAGGAACAAAAGTAAGAGCCAAAATTCGAGCGCAAGATATAGCCATAGCTCTTAAACAGCCAAGCGATATAAGTATCGCTAACATCTTTGAAACGAGAATCCATTCTATTGAAAAAAATGACTTGGATTTCATGGATCTACAGTTAAAGGTTAAAGACACAATCATCTGGTCTCGATTGACACGACGAAGTGTCTCAAACCTACAATTAACACCCGGGCAAAAGGTTTTCGCATTAATCAAGTCGACAGCCATTGAAGTTTTAGGATAATAGCCTGCCGATATATGTAGAGATTTATTCTAAGAAAACCTCGAAAGTTGTCCCTCCTGGACGGCTAATTTGTTCAACCAGTCCCAATTCCCATGTTAAATACTCATTCATTGCTTTTTCAACCTCAATTGGATCTTCACGATCGTATGCTCGCAAATAAACGTCGTTGGGGACGGATAAAACATTATTTAAACCACCTTCTAAAGCCAGCCCAGCTTTCTCCCAAGCTGCTACTCCACCCTCAACAATCGATACTCCATTTTTGTATTTTGCCATATCTAGGGCTGCTAATGCAGAGACCCTTACGTCAGTAGATATAAAAATTAGGGGCGCATCAATATTGTTGGATACTATATCCTTAGTTAGTTTACTTCTGATACTGAACCATGACCCTTTTGGATGCTTTTCTCTGCAACTTAAGCTTCGATCCAAGCAAATCATATTTGCCCCAGTTTCTTGCGCAGCCAAGGCCTCCTTGGGGCTTATTATATTAAGTTTTTGCATTTCAAGACCGAAACATGGAGCGATTCTCTCTCCTGATGACATAGCTTGTCCGTCAAAACCAGTGCCTAATACATAAACCTCACACCAACCAAGCTGTCTTAACCAACTTGCTGTCATAAATGCACGAACCATTAAATCATCAACGAGAACAACTCTAGCTTTCTGTGTGGCCACATATACATCTGTTGCCTGAACTAATTGCCCACCGGGAGCATGTCGTGAATCTGAGATATGCGAAATTTCAAATTCTTCTAATGTTCGTACATCTAAAATACATAACGTTCTTTCCGCCTGCTCTTCCCTCCAGGCAGTCAATTTTTTTGAGTTTATAGTGGTTACTCCAAATCGCTTAGCGGCATATAACGCCCTTTCCATAGCTATTTTATGACCAGCATTAGAGACAGAAGGAGGAGGCCGATCCATCCCGTGCTCCAATTTAAACCCGGCTAAATGCCAACCCATAGTACCATTTCTCAAAGCAACAACTTTATTAGGAACCCCCGCGTTTATAAGGGATTGCGCACCAATTATACTGCGCGTTCTTCCTGCACAGTTCACCACGATTGTAGTATCGGTAGAAATTCCTGTTTCTTGTACCCTATGAACCAGTTCGGCTCCTGGCATATCGATACCCGTTGGTATATTCATGACGTTAAACTCTGCCATCGGTCTAGAGTCTAGGACGATCATATCTTCTTTTTTGTCCATCATTACCTTCAGTTCTTCGGCTGATACAGAGGGAGTATCATAGGTATGTTCTACGAATTCCCCGAAGGCTTTGCTAGGAACATTGAGACCACTAAAAATTTCTAGGCCTGCATCTCCCCATGCAGTGACGCCACCGTCAAGAATACTCACATCAGAATAGCCAAAATACTCTAATTTTTCAGCTGCCAAATGGGTATTAACCCCATCACCATCACAAAGAACAATACGTGTTGATTTTCGAGGAACAAGGTCGGGGATTTTTATTTCTAAATGACTCAAAGAAATATTAGCACACAATAAAATGTGAGCGAGCCCAAAGTCCCCCTCCTCTCTTGTATCAATAAGAGCAAGCTCCTCCAAATCCTCTATTAGCTTATGCAACTGTTGTGCAGATATTTTTTTTACCATGGATCGCCAATCTATCTGAATATACGTAGTCCGATATATCAGACCGTAATCATTAAGACTCTCAAACTAGTGCCTTGTTATTGACTACACAAGAATATTGAAAGTTTAATATTGGTTACTTAGCTAGTTCAAGCATTTCTGACGCTTGTAACCAGTCGCCCTCAGTTTCTGTTATCTTTATATCTACTTTCTCTTTTTCAAATATAATTTGTTTGAGGTCACTCGTACTTAGTTCATACGTATCATTATCACCAAGTCTGGATATGATCTGCTCCCTTTTTGAGGTTAATTGCTGAAGTCGCCTCTCTAATTGTTGAACCCTTTTACGCAACTCAGCATTCGCCTTCCTTTTATTAGCTGCATTCTGTCTCATTTCTTTTTTATTCTTTTTTTGAATTTGCTTCTTTTGATCTATCTTAAAATGTTGATCTTTAGGTTCTTTAGCCCTTTCCCGAAGCCAAGATGAATAATCATCAAGATCACCATTAAAAGGCTGAACAGTACCGTCCGCGATTAACCATAATCGATCTACTGTCAATTCAAGTAAACGACGATCATGGCTGATAAGAATTACAGCTCCCTTAAAATTATTAAGTGCGGTAACCAATGCATCTCGTGCATCTATGTCTAAGTGATTGGTCGGCTCATCTAAAATAAGAACATGGGGATTATCATGAGTAATGAGAGCAATCGTTAATCTAGCTTTTTCTCCACCGGACAAGAATTTAACTTTAGTAGTCTGTTTATCCTGAATTAATCCAACTCCTCCAAGTCGAGCACGAACCCGATCAAGTGGCGCTGAAGGCATCAACCTTGCCATATGCTCCGTAGCATTATCATCCAGAGTTAATTCCTCTATCTGATGCTGAGCAAAAAAACCAACTTTTAGCTTGGCTGCTCTATGACTATCACCACTCATTTTTTCCAATCTGTTAGCGATTAGTTTTGCTAATGTGGATTTTCCATTACCATTTTGCCCCAAGAACCCTATTCTATCATCGGCGTCTAACCGAATACTAATATCAGTTAAGACAGGTTCATTAACAGCGTATCCTACGGAAGCTTGGTCTAATGTTATTAAAGGTGGCGGAAGCAGAGCCGGCTCAGGGAATAAGAAAACAGTATTCGCCTCAGCAATTTTTATGGTGCCAGAACCCATTTTTTCTAGAGCTTTCAACCTACTTTGAGCCTGCCTTGCCTTACTTGCCGTATACCGGAAACGTTCAACAAATTTCTCCATATGTTTTCGTTGGGCATCTTGTTTTCTGGCAATAGCTTCCTGAAGGGCTAATTTTTCTTCACGAAGTTTTTCAAACCTATCGTAACCGCCATTATAAAACGTTATTCTATGTGCTTCCACATGTAAGATCCCGTTAACCGCTCTATTTAGCAAGCCCCGGTCATGGCTTACGATAAGTAGAGTTTTTGGATAAGCCTTTAAATGCGTCTCCAGCCAAATGGTGGCCTCTAGATCCAAATGATTAGTTGGTTCATCTAACAATAAAATTTCAGGCTCAGCGAATAAAAGAGCTGCTATCGCGACCCGCATTCTCCAACCACCAGAAAAGCTCGAGAGCGGCTGGTTTTGGGTATCATTATTGAATCCTAATCCAGCAAGAATTGTAGCCGCTTTGGCGGGAGCGGAGTGTGCCCCTATGTCAAACAACCTAGTCTGTATTTCAGCAATCGTATCGGGGTCCGTTTCAGTTTTGGACCGCCTTATTAGCTCTGTGCGTTCTTTATCGGCAGATAATGCAAATTCCAACGGGGTCTGCTCACCACTAGGCGCTTCCTGACTTACAGTGCCTATACCGTTTAAAGTATCCTTTACCCCATCTATTGTTATCATCCCAGAATCAGGCTGAACGTCGCCAATCAAAAGTTTTAATAACGTGGATTTCCCGCAACCATTGCGGCCAATTAAACCCACTTTATGTCCTTTTGGAACCGTTGCAGATGCAGCTTCAAATAAAATACGGCCAGCAACTCTATATGTCATATCATGAATTCGTATCATAGCACGTGATAACACCCCAACATAGAAAATCCAATATCCAAGATGAGTTTTTGAACTCCATTATTTTTTAATTCTTTTGGTTTAAAGGCACTGCTTGTTTATTCTGATAAGATGCTTGCTTTTTTAAAAACTCAAACGCCGAACTCATCATTAAACGGTATACTTTGTATGATGGGTGGTGCTTTAGCTCTTACCATTAATGATGGAATGGCAAAATACTTAACTGAGACATACCCTGTAGGACAGGTTATGGCTATCAGAGGCACCAGCATTTTGGTTTTATTAGCAGTTTTCATTCTGGTTTCAAGAAATCGAATTACTGTAAAAATAAACTCTTGGAGAAACAATCTTTACAGAGGTTTGGCTATGACAGGGTCAACTTTTTGCTTCATTACCGGACTTAGCCTCTTGCCAATTGCCGATGCTATTGCAATAGCGTTTGCAGCCCCGCTATTGACAACCATCCTTGCAGTATTTTTCCTAAAAGAGCGAGTTGGTTGGCATAGGTGGGTAGCTATTTTTTTCGGGTTTGTTGGTGTGATTATAATCGTTCAACCAACTGGAGATGCTTTTAAATTAGCAGCACTTGCTCCCCTTGGGGCAGCTTTTTTTGGAGCAATACGCGATGTTATAACTCGAAAAATAACCAACTCAGAAAGTTCTTTAACTATCTTAATTACTAGCATGTTTTTAATAACACTTTCGGGATATGCGACATATCCTTTAGGGTGGTCAGAAATTCAGATAAAACATCTCTGGCTATTTTTAGGCTCAAGCGTTTTAGTTGGATTAGCTCAATATTTGATGATTGAAGCTTTTCGGCTGGGTGAAGTCGGGTTGATATCCCCGTTTAAATATAGCAGTTTAATTTGGGCTATTATTATTGGTTTTGTTGTGTGGGGTGATATACCAAATTATTTAGTTTTGATAGGTTCTGTGGTAGTAGTTCTCAGCGGTATATATCTTTTGAGAGGCGAAAGAATTGCCAAAAATAATTCGTGAGTGCAAATGAAAGACGAGAGCTTTACACCGACTAAATCCGACTTGGACTTTGGAATAACTCCGCTTTTTAGGAGTTTAACGGACAATGCTAAGGATAGTTTTCCTGATAAGTTGCCAGAGTTCGGTATCGGAGAAAGAATAACAATTGAAAAACTCGCACCAGTAGTCTTCGGTGATGCCGCTAATCTTGGCAGCCCAAATGCTTTCGCGCATATGGATCCCCCCACCCCATGGATCACATGGGTGACTACGTTGTGGAATGCATCACTGAATCAAAATTTACTGCATCCAGACGTCTCTCCAAAGGCAATGCTATTTGAAAAACAAGTAATTAGATGGCTTTCCCCACTCTTTGGCATGAATGGCGGCCATATGACGCCTGGGTCAACAATTTCCAACTTAACGGCGTTGTGGGTAGCGCGGGATTCAATGGGTGTAAAAGATATAGTGGCATCGAAGGCAGCCCATTTATCAATCCAAAAAGCAGCAAACCTTTTGGGACTTAATTTAAAAAAGATAAACACAAATGCAAAGGGAGAAATGGATCTAAATAGTATTCCCAAAGATCTCTCAAGAAGCGCATTAGTCCTAACAGCGGGAACTACGATTACGGGAGCTATTGATAATTTAAATCTTGAACAAAATGCTGCTTGGGTTCATGTAGATGCCGCCTGGGCAGGACCTTTACGTATTTCAAATAAACATGGCCATCTGTTGAAAGGGGTAGAACACGCAAACTCCGTAGCAATATCAGGCCATAAATGGTTTTTTCAACCTAAAGAATCTGGCTTAATACTGTTTCGAGACACACAGTCTGCTAATAAAACAATAAGTGCAAATAGTGGTTACCTATCGAGCGCAAATGTTGGACTTCTTGGTTCTCATGGTGCCATCGGCCTTCCTCTGTTAGCAACATTAATGGCCTGGGGTAAACAAGGCTTAATTGGAAGGCTAGAAAAAACGATGGAACTGTCTGTCCAACTTTGGACTAGCCTTCAGAATAACCCTAACGTGATCGTTTTTGATCAACCGGTCACAGGGGTTATTTTATGGCGCCCCAAAGACAACATAGATACGAAAGAATTATTCACCAAAATGCCAATTGGCTCGGCCTCATTAGTAACGCTAAATGATAAATATTGGATCCGACATGTAGCAGCCAATCCCCAAGCAGACGTAAAAGCACTATGGAAATGTATAGAAAAGGCTTTGATTTCACAAAGTTGATATTGTTTGGCTACTCGACCGTATAGTGTTTTACAAAATCGTAATTAATTTTAACTCCCAGGCCAGGTCTATCTGGAATTTCCACCATCCCATCAATTAGAACAGGCGCCTCCTCTGCCAATTCGAATAATATGGGGTTCGCGCCTAGTGAGTATTCTATGATATGCGCAGCTGGAGACGTGGCACATACATGTAGACCTGCAGCAAACATTAGAGCCCCTCCCCATAAATGGGGAGCTAAAAGTATATGGTGAGCACTTGCTATCGCAGAAATACGCATCGCCTCCGTAATCCCTCCACAAATAGCTAAATCTGGTTGAAAAATATCAGCCGCTCTTAATTCTGCTAAATCTCTAAATGCAAAACGTGTAGACTCATTTTCTCCAGTTGCTATTGGAATGTCCGTTGAGGCACGGATTTCACTTAAACCTCTTTTATCGTCAGCCGTGACCGGTTCCTCAAACCAAGCAATATTAAAATCTTCGGTCATCCTACAAAATCGTTTCGCCTCAGAAACTGTATATGTCCCATGTGCATCACACATAAGCTCAATATTTGGCCCTATCGCTTCGCGCGCTGCAGCTACCCTTGCCACTGAATGACGAACCTCTCCATCGGCTACACCTATTCTCATTTTGACTGCGGCAAATCCGCCACGCTCAATGTAAGAATTTAACTGGTCACCTATATTATTCACATCGGCCCAACCGCCTGAAGCATAAGCAGGCATAGCATCATGTCGACTACCACCTAGAAGCTGCCAAACCGGTGTATTTAATGATTGACCAAGTAAATCCCATAGAGCCATATCAATTCCACTTATAGCGGAAATAGTTATTCCTCTTCGGCCCAAAATTGGAAAAACATGCCCTCTATCTAGGGCATATTGACCTCGCACACCGCTATACAAGTTTTCCCAATGTTTGGAAATACTGCGGCAGTCTTGTCCAATCAACAATGGCCCTAATTCTTTTTCGATCAATATACTAAGCGCCCGGTTATCTCCTGCGCTTGCTACAGTCGCTTTTGCTTCACCATGTCCAACGAGCCCATCTTCAGTCTCTATTCTAATTAGGGTCATATCAAAAGACGAAACTACACCAAAGTCAGAGCGATGCTGCTGTTCTATCGGGATTGGGACATGTATCCAATCGGATTTTACAGTTTTAATTTTCATACCATCAGCCCCTTACGATTTACGAGAATAACCGTGAGTTAATGGCTAGAATGATGTTTATCTAAAGGCTGAACAAAATTAATTATCTAGTAACATGAGAAAACACTAAAAAAAATAGTTAACCTAGCACTCACTAAACCACGACCTCATAACTTAACTAATTGTAAGTACGATATAATAAACATAAAATAGTTTAAAAAGATTGCCGTAAAAGTTAACCAACCTGTTTCTTAAAGTTGTGCATAATTTTCTGTTCTAGATGACCTATTAATACTTCCCGCGCACTAACTGCACGTTGCCGATTTGTAAAACTATATTCGCGAACATCGTCCGCTTCCACACGAATGCTAAATACATAAAAGGAACCTTTTTTCGTAACACCTGAAGCGGCGCCCAACGCAACACGCCGAGCATCAACTAAGGTACCAAACCGAGACTCTATTATGTTAGTCATCCAAAACTCCAGTCATGATATTCGCACGAAAACATATTCTAGAAGTGACAATACTACAAAAATATTCATACTGCAAACACTCAACTATACTCCATCACAAACAGCCAGACAAAAGTATAAAATTATTAATAATATTTGAGATACCTTTAGCGATGTAACCTCGAGAACTTATAATCGACGCTCCGAGTACTATGCTACATCTTGATCATAAGACGAGAAGCAATCTCAGAAGATAATACGAGTTAGTGAACTGAGGCATAACGAAAACCGCCGAAACCTTAATTTTTCGAAAATAAATTTTACTTTTTCTTAGAAAGTGGCGACCCCTACGGGATTCGAACCCGTGTTGCCGCCGTGAAAGGGCAGTGTCCTAGGCCTCTAGACGAAGGGGTCGCTATGACCGTCGTTTTACAAGAAGCGAGGAAGGAAAGCAAGAGAGACAATGTAAGATAATTTAGCGTTAATACTTTAAATTTTAATTAACCACTGAACAAGATCACTTGGGTATAGAATTAGGTGCATTAAAGGAAACGTTATTATGATAAATTCTTAATTGGCGAGCGCAACATCTTCAATAATAACCTGAACCCCTTCTCTTCCTTGCCAGTTATCTTCTTTCACCTTGCCTGCCAAATTAAACCTGCGACCTTTATGGTTCATTAACGTCCGACCGACAGCATTATCAGACGAACGGAACGCTATCCCTTTTATCGTTGATCCTTCTGGTGACCTAAAATTGCAACGAACATGATTTTCTCCAACGATCGCCGAATAAGTGATTTCTACTGACGGGATGGCAAAAATAGGCTCTGGATTACCTGAGCCATAAGGTTCAAGCAGACTTAATACATTTATAATGTTTCTATCCATACCACCGACAGACAAAACACCATCTAGTTTTAGTTCCACAGACGTAGCCTCATTAAGAGAGCTTAGATTGAAACGACTACAAATAAACCTTCTGAATTCTTCAATTCTCTCTCGTTGAATACTAAAACCTGCAGCCATTCCGTGTCCCCCTCCTACTGTCAAAATGTTCGATTGAACACCAGCGATTATAGATGCTCCCAAGTCCCACTTTGGGATTGATCTCCCAGAACCCTTCCCTGTCACTCCATCAAAACTAACAACGCAAGCCGGTTTATTAAATTTTTCCTTTAATCGGGCAGCTATAATTCCAATGACACCAGGGTGCCATTTCTCTCCATAAACAAGAATGACATCATCATCCTGTATGCGAACTTCAGCTTGTTCGATAGCTTCCTTAAGAACTGAAGCCTCAATCTCTTTTCTCACAGTGTTATTGGCATCCAATGTTTTCGCCAGGGTTGTGGCAAGAGATAGATCGTTGGTTGAAAGCAGCCTTGCCCCAATGTCTGCCATACCAACTCTCCCACCTGCATTTATTCGCGGGCCAAGAACAAATCCTAGCTGATATGAGTCGGTTTTTTGATCAATTTTGGCTACTTCGGATAACACTCTAAGCCCGACATTCCCTCGGCTTGCAATAACTTTTAATCCTTGAGAAACAAACGCTCTATTCAATTGAGTTAAAGGGACTACGTCACAAACGGTTCCTAATGCAACCAAATCCAATAATTGAATTAGCGCAGGCTCTTCCTTATCTTTGTACCAACCTTCTTGACGAAGTTGTCTATTGAGCGCGACTATAAATAGAAAACTGACACCAACAGCAGCTAAAAAACCAAGCCCCGATGTATCATCTATTCTATTTGGATTAATAACAGCCGTAGCCCTAGGTAATTCGACTTCTGCCATATGATGATCAATTACGATAATACTTAATCCAGCGCCGGCTGCCTCATTCAAAACTTTAAAAGCTGAAATACCGCAGTCAAGAGTAAGAATTAAATCCGCCCCATCATTCGCTAACTGTTTAAGTCCAAAGATATTTGGACCGTAACCCTCTGCTATTCGATCAGGTATATAAAGCGTAGTTTCAATATTTATCTTTTTTAAAAAGTTAATAAACAGAGCCGCAGAGGTTGCACCATCAACATCATAGTCAGCAAACAACCCTATCTTACCACCAGACATAATCACATCCGCTAATTGGCTAATACCTTTTTGCATATCTTTTAAAATTAAAGGGTCTGGAAGAAGTTGTTTTAGCTTAGGATATAAATATGGTTCGATTTGTTCAAGACTGATATTACGTCCGATTACAGCACGAGCAATTATTTCTGGAAGCTCATATTTTTGAATAACTGTTTCTATTAATCTTTCAGAGTGCGGAATCTTTTCGGCTCTTTGAACCCACTTTTTATTACTTAAAGAACCTGCAACGTCCAAAACATATTCCATTACCTCTGTCAGACTTTGAGGTCAGATGAAATAGGTTTTCTTCTCCAATCGTGGTGTGCTTCAATCGTTCTAACCGTACCAGTGCTCGATCTCATAATTATCGAATGCGTATCGGCCCCACCCGGAAAACGCTTCACACCCTTAAGCATAGTTCCGCCAGTAACTCCTGTAGCAGCAAACATTACATCGCCTTTAGCTAGTTCAGAGAGACAATATTTTTTTTCTAAATCTTCTATACCCCAGCGACGTGCTCTAGCGATTTCATCATCGTTTCTAAACATAAGACGACCTTGCATTTGCCCTCCTATGCACCGCAAAGCAGCAGCAGCCAATACTCCTTCAGGCGCCCCGCCAGAACCAAGATAAAGATCAACACCGGCATCAGGCTGTGCAGTTGCAATAACTCCGGACACATCCCCATCGGATATCAGCATTATCCGTGCACCAGACTCTCTAACACCACTGATAATATCTTTATGCCTAGGTCGGTCTAAAATACAAACAACGATATCTGCCGGTGTGACATTTTTTGCATCCGCTAAATTTTTAATATTTTTCTCGATAGAATTATCTATATCGACTACCTGATTAGGTAGCCCACCTCCTACTGCTATTTTATCCATATAGACATCAGGGGCATTTAAAAACCCTCCATGCGAAGCCATTGCTATTACTGCTAATGCATTTTGGCCCCCTTTAGCTGTTATAGTAGTTCCTTCTAAGGGATCTAAAGCAATGTCTATCTTTGGCCCGCCTCGTCCTACTTCCTCGCCAATATAAAGCATAGGGGCCTCGTCTCTCTCGCCTTCTCCAATGACGACAGTCCCATCAATATCCAACGCGTTCAGGGCTCTCCGCATGGCATCTACCGCTGCTTGGTCCGCAGCTTTTTCATCCCCCCGACCCATTAGTTTCGATGCTGCGAGCGCGGCAGCCTCTGTTACTCTGACTGCTTCCAAAGCCAAATTCCGATCCAACGTCAAAGATTCGTCAAATTTATCTTCAGGCATATATCTATCTCTTTTCAACAATGTAGAAGTTAATCAACTAAATTTTTCAATAGGTAAGATCCTTGGGTCTTCTGCCACACTATCTAATAACTTAAATTTTGATATAGATCTTAATATTGCTTCTTCATTCGTTTCATGCGTTGTTAAAACGACTGGAACTAATTCCTCAGGATCCCGTCCCCGCTGTAATATCGCTTCTACAGAGACATTTTCATCCCTGAAAATTGCAGTTAAATCGGCAAGCACACCAGGGCGATCAAAAACCTTTAGTCTTAGATAATATGATCCATGCAAACCATCCATATTTATTGACTTTCTTGCTACTAAATCATCGCTCTTCACGCCAAAGTTCGGTACTCTTCTGTTTGACGCGATATCTAATAAATCGGATATGACTGATGATGCTGTTGGTCCACCACCCGCGCCACGGCCATAAGATAATGATAATCCGGAATCTCCGCCTTCAACAGCAACTGCATTAAAAACACCTTCTACTTGGGAAATTTGTGAGTTTATTGATACCAGGCAAGGCCTAACTCGTTGTTGAATCACTTCATCCTTAATTTCAGCAATACCTAACAATTTTATGCGAAACCCTAACTCTGTTGCGAACTCGAGGTCTATTGGAGAAATAAACCGAATTCCCTCAGTATGAATAGCCTCAAAATTAATCTTTGTTTGGAAAACGATTGAAGCGAGGATCGATAATTTATGGGCTGCATCGATCCCATCAATATCGAAAGAAGGGTCGGCTTCAGCGTATCCTAGAGCTTGTGCATCAGTTAATACATCTTTGAAGTCCCGACCAGTCTCTCGCATTTCACTTAATATGTAATTACAAGTTCCATTTAAAATACCATAAACGCGGGTAAACTGGTTACCGCCCAATCCTTCACGGAGTGTCTTAATTATTGGAATCCCGCCTGCTACAGCCGCCTCAAACCCGATGCTGACGTCATTTTTCTCCGCATTTTTTCCTAATTCATCCCCATAGTGTGCAATTAGTGCTTTATTGGCTGTTACAAAGTATTTACTATTCGTCACCGTTGCTTCAGCGATATCTTTGGCTATTCCCTCTGCGCCCCCTATCAACTCGACAACAACATCAACATTTGGCATGAGACACAGTTTCCTGGCATCGTCTACCCATTCAACTCCAGATAGGTCTATTCCACGGTCTATATGACGATCCTGTGAAGATACAGCAACAACTTCAATTTTTTTTCCAGAACGAGATAATAATATATCTTTACGCTCCGATAAAATTCGGAAGGTCTCCGCTCCAACGGTTCCTAACCCAGCTATTCCTACCCTAAGTGTCTCAGCCATTACTTTTCACCACACTATTCTACAAAACCATAAAAAGGTACCGGATGATATCTTGCGACATCAATCAAATCTAACCTACCTCGAAAATAATTATTCATGCTGCGGAAAGTGATATTTCAGCTCGACGATTCGCTCTTTCCCCATTTGGCATTGCCTCAGAACTTATAGGCTCGCTGGCTCCAACAGCATCTATAATTAATTTTTCGGCAGGTACACCGCTGTTGATAAGAGCTTGAGCTACAGCATTGGCTCTTTTTATAGAAATGTTAAAATTGACTAGGGCATGTTCAACTGGATCCATATCTCTTGTTCTCATCGAAGCGTGCCCCTTTACGTGAACCACTGAGTTAGTCGCAAGAGCTTTCTTGGCAATCCTCCTAATCATTTGATTGTCCGCGTTAGAAAGTCGAGATGAGCCATGCAAAAATAAAATAGTGTCGTTACTATTACCATTATCTATATTTAAGAATTTAAACTTTAACTCTCCTTTGGCAGCATCCTCTTCCAACGTGGTTGCTGCGGGAATATTAAACCTAAACTTTTTTCCTTCATTCTTTCTTAAGGTTGCGTTAGCGAATTTGGGGATATTAAGCTTTTTTTCAAATTTATCAGAAGATACTTTTGCTCTCTCAGCGGATTTTATCCTTTTAACTTTCTTTTTAACACCAAACACTGCTGGTTTTTTTGAGATTTCTGGAGCTTTACTCAATTTTATCACTTTATTATTCAAAGCATCATTATTTGATCTTGTGTTAGGGGGGGCAGAATTTGGCCACAGATTGGATCGCCCCTTTACGTGCTTAGCATTTCCTCTATCCGCTATTAATCGGTCTCTAATGACAGCCCGCGTGTCCTTATTGGACATTCCCTCAGGCAAAGTGGGCACCGATGATAACTTGGGATAGTTTTCATTGTGGCTATTACTTGTATTACCTAAGACGTTATCAAAGAGTTCACCAATTTTCGTTTTACCATTCTCAAACCACCCCATGGATGGTGTGTACTGGGATAATTGCGAACACCCAAGCACCAATAGTGTTAGTGCTACGACCGAACCTACCTTAATTAAAACCTTTAGGTTACCAATCAATTGTGTGCTGACATGTAGCAACAAATTCAAAGTCATGACCGCTCCTCGAAGTGAATAAATCCAGTGTGATATGTTTAACATAGTTAATCACATCCAGATATAACTGGTTAAATATAATTCGTATTTTTATTCGGCACGCAATCATAACTTTTTTGAATATAAAGACAACATTATCTGTTTAAGCTTGGTTATCTATTGAGCGTCGTGCGACGGCAGGCTCCTAAGAAGATTGTCTAGCCCTCCGCTGGCTTCGTTAGAGAGAAACTCAAGACACTGTTGTGGACTTCCACCTGCGCTCGGAAATTGTTTTTCCCATTCTATCATTTTAACCGATAATCCACATAAACCAATAGCAAGATTTGCCTGTTGAGACAATATTTCCCTTTGTATTTTCTTAAATTCTGACGAATTTAAATCATCCCAGTCGACTTGAGTTATATTTGATAACAATCTAAATCTAGAATCGAGATTCCCTTTTAGTTGTTTAAACCGCTTGTCTACATTCGAAAACTCGCGTTGTGCATTCGGGTCGTTTCTAAGGTTAGAGTTCATCACTCCATCTTCAGCCCACAGGAGAAACTGATCAAGTTTTGGATTATATTCTCGAAATATGCTTTCAAAGTATGATACCGACAAAAACAACTCAGAAAATTCTTGAAGGAAATTTGGTAAGCCAATAAGAGAAACCTCCAAGTTCCGTGCAACCGAGCCCAAACGATCTTTGACTTTCAACGGTTCAGTGTTTTGGATCAACTCCAATAAACTACTGGTATCTTTGATACGAAGATTGTCATCGGTGTAAAGATATTGAATTAATGGCCTAGTTAATCGGCTCATTAGATCAAAAAGTGATGCTTTTCTATTATTAGACAGTTTAAAAATTGCGTCATCTTTTACTTTGATCTTAAGCGGTGCCATTCCTCTTTTCAATGTATAACAATCAAAACTGGGCAAGGCAGCTATGCTCGAAATCATTTTGATTTCATCCCGACTAACATCGCTTTCGTCGAATTTCAGTGCAAGCTCTCGTATCTGCATTGGGCCGTCCGCTGCTAATTCTTCGTCTATAAATTCAATAACAGTCTCTAAAAATACATTTTTAATTAACCGAGCTTCATACAGATCCTTATGTTTTATATCAAACGCTGTTAAGCTCAGAGTATGGAGATTGTCTTCAACACCGGAGACATTTGTTTTAGGCCCTTGGTTTTTTTCTTCCATTAGACATCTCACAAAAAAGATCAGTATAGAGAGTGACTGCGACGTGAAACCTTGAAAATAATTTCTAAACGCCCACCTGTTTTTATTTAAATAAACCGACTAAACGAACATTAAAAAAATGCATTACAGATATTTTTGTCTTAGATATTAATTAGCTAAAGCAATTAATATACCACTTTTTTGAAACTGAAATTACGAATAGTTATTGAAGATATACGCTGACGGGACCTACAAGTGAATTTAGAAACAATTAAATATGATTTTATAATAGTTGGTGGTGGTTCTTCGGGATGCGTTTTAGCTAATCGCTTATCTGAAAACGGGCACTATGATGTGTTACTTATTGAAGCAGGCAAAGATAAACATATTTGGTCTTCAATACCGATTAGCTTTGCCACTTTAATGAATAACCCTAAAGCCAATTGGTTGTATAAATCGGAACCGGATTCAGGGTCTAATTACCGCGAAATAGAAATACCAAGAGGAAAATTACTCGGTGGGTCAAGCGCAATAAATGGCATGGTTTTTGTCAGGGGCCAACCTCATGACTATAACCATTGGTCTCAATTAGGTAACCGTGGTTGGAGTTATGAGGAGGTTTTACCATTTTTCAAAAAAATGGAAACTTGTTCGTTTGGAGACGATCAATTTAGGGGAAGAAATGGACCACTAATTGTAACCGACCCTCAGGAAAGGGGCCCCCTCTACGACGCAATGTTCGATGCGGCCAGTCAAATTGGACTGCAGAAAAACACAGATTATAACGGGGCAACGCAAGAAGGTGTAGCGATGACCCAAGCGACTATCTCTAAAGGAAAAAGGCAAAGCACTGCTACTTCTTATCTCTCCCCTGCCAAAAAACGGGAAAATTTAACAATAATTACCGAAGCTTACGCCACAAAGTTAATAATTGATAATAAGCGGTGTATAGGTGTTGAATTTTATCAAAGTAAACGTTTACGACAGGTTTTTGTCAATCGAGAGGTTATTGTTTGTTCTGGCACTATAAATTCTCCAAAGTTGCTTGAACTTTCAGGCATTGGTGATGTCGATGTAATCAAAAATGCAGGCTTATTAGTGCATCACCACCTACCGGGCGTTGGAAAAAACCTCCGGGATCATTACGCCCCGCGGATGAAATGGGCTATTCTTAAAAAAGGTTATACATATAACGATAAGGCTAAAGGCTTAGGCATGCTATTCCAGGCGCTAAATTATATCTGTTTTAAGAGTGGCTTTTTAGCCTTGCCGGCAGCGCCAATGCGCGCATATGTCAAATCACGAGAAGGCCTGTTGTCACCCGACTTAGGTCTTTCGGTTAATCCGTTTCTAATTACTAATGGGGTTAAATTATCAAGGGAAAGTGGATTTACAATGGCTGTTCATGTTTTACGATCAGAGAGCACAGGCACTGTGCATATAAAAAATTTAGATCCAAAATGCCCTCCGGAGATACGTTTCAACTTTTTGTCCAGTGATAGTGACTGTCAAACATTACTTAAGGGAATGAAAGTAGTGAGAAATTGGGTTAACGCTGACGCTATGAAAGGTATAGTAGGATGTGAACTAGCTCCCGGAGTAACAACGACTGCCGACGAAGATCTTTTGAATTGGGTTAGAAACAATGCCGAGACGACTTATCATCCGGTTGGCACATGTAAAATGGGAATGGACCCAGATGCTGTTGTTGATAACGAGCTGAAGGTGCATGGGATACTCGGCTTACGTATAGCCGATGCATCAATAATGCCTACACTAACATCTGGAAACACAAATGCCCCAGCCATTATGATTGGAGAAAAGGCAGCAAGTATGATTTTAGCCGCTAACACTCCATAGTTGTTTTTAAGATACATATTTTCAAATTTCTATTCTGGAAACCTAAAAATATGAGACTTAGCCAATACTTGAGGAAAGTCCGCCGTCAACAGGCATTATTAACCCTGTAATATATTGAGCCTCGTCTGAAGCCAAAAATACTGCTGCATTTGCAACATCCCATGCGGTGCCCATCTGTCGTAATAGGGGCACTCGATTATTTCTACCCTGCCGAACCTCATCTCTATGGACATTTTGTTCCCTAGCACGTCTTTCGATGGCCATTGGCGTGTCCATTAAACCGGGTAAAATTGCATTTGCTCGGATACCGAACTCTGCATTTTCCATAGCGAGATGATGCGTCATTGTATTAACCGCCCCCTTACCCGTTTTATACGTAATGCTATTGTGAGAACATATTGATGCTATCGACGAAATATTAATTATCACCCCATCTTTCTGTTCCCGCATAACAGGCAAAACATATTTACAAGCCATGAACATACCTTTTACGTTCATGGACATTAGTTGATCCCAGATATCAGGATCCATGTCTATGGTGGAGGTGTCTCCTTCCGAACGCCCAACATTATTATGCAAAATATTAATTTTACCAAAATGGGCCAGGCAGGCCGAAGCAATGTCTTGGCAGTCTTTTTCATCCGTTATATCGGCCGCTTGTACCTGACCAGTCCCGCCTTTTTCTTCAATCATTCTCAAGGTGTCGGACGCCCAGTCTGGATTTTTATCAACCAACAGGACCTTAGCCCCCTCTTCTGCAAACCGAATAGCAGTAGCTCTTCCGTTACCAATTGTTTCTCCTGGTTGTTGCCCAGCACCCACTACTATTGCTACCTTATTTGCTAATCGCATCTTCATCCCATCCAATTAATTTATGTTTCTCATCAATCCTAAAGGCAATTTTAGCCTCTTTTCGAGTCTAGTTAGACACCAGTTTCGTAATACTACACGCTTAATAAAAAAAGTTCTTTACTATGAGCAATATCTAAACGGGAACCAATTATTATTTTTAAAAGTTTTAAAGGTAGATAAAGTCGGGGCCGAGGTGTAGAAGACCTAGATCTGTTACACAGTAACTTAATTTGTTGAATTTTGTGACAAATATAATAGAGGATTTAACCAGTCTAAAAGGTACATTATTATGGAAATAGCTGGAAAAAAAGCATTAGTTTTTGGTGGAACGTCTGGCATTGGTCTTGCCACAACAAAAAAACTTTTTGAATTAGGCGCAAATGTAGTCGCTGTAAGCCGTTATCCAGAAAAAGCGGATAATGTTCCGAAAGGTATAAACTTAAAAAAATGTGATGTTTTGGACCGTGAAGGAGTTCAAAGTCTAGTAAAAGAATGCGCACCCTATGACATACTCGTCAGTGCAGCCACAGGAGGAGCACGCGCGATCGGTCCTTTTCTTGAAATGGATATGGATGGTTATAGAGACTCATTCGATAAACTATGGGGGTATGCAAATATTGTTCGATATGGAACAGAATTCCTAAGTGATAATGGCTCCATTGTGCTAGTAAGCGGGACTCCTGCCCGTAAAACAAAACCCGGTCAGGTAGCTATTGGTTCTGTTGGTGGTGCTGTCGAAACATTGGTTCGAGCCGTTGCACCAGAAATAGCCCCTAAACGGATAAATATTTTAGCGCCTGGTACGATCAATACACCGATGGTACCACTTGAAGGTAACGAACGAGCCTCATTCTATTCAAAGGCTACAGCGGATAATATTATCCCACGTGCAGGAACTGCAGACGAGGCTTCACAAGGAATTATTTTCTTGATCCAAAATGATTTTGTAACCGGAACTACTGTTGATGTAGATGGCGGATGGTTATTGTCGTAATTCGCTCATGATGATAACTAAAAGTTCACCGCAGTACCATTAACCAAGCACAAGGAACTATAGATGGCAGGCATCCCAAAACTTCACTATTTTTCCGGCAGAGGAAGGGCAGAGACTACCAGGTGGATGTTAGCTATTAATCAAATAGAGTTTAAAAACGTTGCCATTAAAGACGCTAATATGCTTGCGGAACTTCGAAATTCTGGAAAACTTCCTTTTGATCAAATGCCACTCCTGGAAATTGATGGAAGCAACCTAAGCCAATCGAGTGCTATGGTAAGATATTTAGCCCGTCGTGGTAATTTCTATGGTGATAACAACAACGATGCACTCTGGTGCGATATGATTGCTGGAGTAGTTGCTGACTTTGCAGAGGCTGCTATGCAAGCCGCTTTTCAATCAACACGACAGGTTGTAGAGTCGATCTTGACTGAGCGGTTTAATAAATTTGGACCATGTTTTGAGCAACGTCTCATAGATAACGGCTCTGGTTATTGTGCTGGAAAATATCTCACATTCGCTGATGTGCTTCTTGTTGAGGCTCTAAACTCCTACTTAGAGTGGATACCGAACCTGCTTAGAAATTTTCCACAACTCACAGAATTGTACAATCGGATTATGGATCAGCCTGGTATCGTAAACTATTTAAAATCTGCCGAACGATATCCAAACGCTGGTAGCGATTATGTGATTGATGTAGCTCGTGTGCTAGAACGGAAGTTACCCGCACATATACCCAACCCAAATCGTTTCATTAAAATTTGATCCCTTTAGGGCTTAGGGATTGTTATCAATCAGTTTTCTTCTTTGGACCAAAAAAATGGTTGGATAAGCTTTGGTTTATGGTGGCCCTTACGTTGCTTGAATAGCGCCGACCTACTGTTTAAGATTATTTGGCTCCATGACTTCTCGCAAACCAGCAAATCTTCACAACCTGACCGCCCAATCTTTGTACGAAACCAATAAATGCTATTTTCTAATATTCTGCGCTTATGAATGATGAGCCAAGAACAGCAAATATAACTATCTTTCTTATCTTCGTATTCTGCACACGCCTTTTGAACTGAACCTAGCTACGTTTGATTTGATAAAATTGAAAACCCTACTATTGAAAATGAAGTGTTTATTTGTTTGAGAGCTCTTAATGTTTCTTGATGAATGTTGCTTGTTTCTATGCTCTCAGTAAGACCTTCTCGAAGTCTAGAAATATGTTGGCGTTGAAGTTTTTGTTCCCAACTGCGTATTTCATCTTTGGCATTGACTAATTCTTCAGCTTCTCCTGGGTTTTGGTTCATCATGACATTTAATGCCAATTGCACATTACTGAGAATTCTGTCAGAGAAATCACTAATTTCGCGACTTCCTTTCTTTGAAAATTTTAAGCCTTTATTTTCTAAACGCCTAGCTAGGTTAAGCATATTACTTGCTATAGCAGAGGATGCAGCGTCAAAATTCGAAGATATAGCAGCCAGTTCCATTGAACGGCTACTCTGTTCTTCGTCTAATCCACTCTTACCTAAGCGGGCTAAATAAAGCTTAACATCTAAATGCATGAGTTTGATGGCTTTATCTTGTGCTTTTATTGATTTGGCAATTTCTACGTCCCAGTTATCGTACAATGGCTTGATGTTTATGAGCATTTGTTCAATTTTTTGACCAATACCTAATAATTCACGTGCTGCACAATCAAGGCCTCTTTGTGGCCGTTCAAGTGCTGATGGATCCAATGTACTAATATTATTTATATTATCAGTTGGGTTTGTTCTTTGAAGCATAAACTTAGACAATACTCTATCCGCTAAGCCTACGAGAGGTAATGTTAAAATAAGAAGTAAAAAATTAAATAAAAGATGAACGTTTAAAGTTTGTTGAACGGCATTTCCTCCAAGTTTCTCGATTAAGAAAGAAGCATTTATGAGTATAATTGATGCTATCATTGCACCACCACCTCTGAGAACTAAGTTTGCAAAAACAATTCTACGAGAATTTAGGGGGGCCTCTAGTGTAAGGACATAAGCTATTAAAGCTCCTCCAAAGTTCGCTCCTAAAATCATTATTGATACTGCAAGAACGGGAAGTATTGATTGGGCAGTCAGGGTAACAAATAATAATACAGCAGCGACGCTTGAATGAATGATCCAAGCAAACCCAGCACCTACAATGAATGCTACAAGTAAATCCTGGCTTAAATATTCTATTACTAATTGTGTACCTGGATTTGCTACAACTAGCCCAGTAGCCATTCTTAACATATCTAAAGAAACAAAAATTAATGATACACCAATTATTATTCTACCAATTTGTTTATTGGTAGTTTGTTTTGATCTCAAAAACATTGATACACCTGCAAGAAGCAAGAGAGGTGTCAGAAATGACATTTTTATCATTAAAATTTGAGTAACAATTGCTGAACCTAAATCAGCTCCCAGCAGCATGGCAATCCCACTTGCTGTTGCTAATTTATTCTTTGAGAAAACGTTTGAAACAAATACTGCAACTGCAGTAGAACTTTGTAAAAATATGGCGGCACTCATTCCAGAGAATGCAGATAATATTCTATTATTTGTGGATTGTTTTAACCAGTTTCGTAATAGATTGGAGAAGCCACGTTCAACACCTGTACGAACTAATCTGACAGCCCAGATTAACAAAGCGACTGCTCCAGCAATATTAAGTAAAAATTGTATTAAATTTGGTTCATTCATTTTTGTCTCAGATAGATATTAGAATAGTTACGAAAGAATTTACCAAATACGAAGATGGAGAAGGATAATCAACAGCAGATATCCAAACTGGATATGCAATTATGTAATCTTACTAATTATCAATAAGTCGTCTGTTGGTTCATAATATTTGGTTGGCATAATCGTTAACTATAAACTAAGTGTGTAACATAAAAAAAGGGTTGCTAAATGATGCAACCCTTTGTTTTTGTTGTGAATATTTCAAGTACAATACTAACGCTTTGAGAATTGAAAACTCCTACGGGCCTTCGCCCTGCCGTATTTCTTACGCTCAACCACTCTTGGGTCTCGCGTTAGGAATCCGCCCTTCTTAAGGACAGTTCGAAGTGTAGGCTCCGAGTAGGTTAAAGCCTTGGATATACCATGCCTAACTGCGCCGGCCTGACCTGATAAACCACCACCAGTGACAGTGCAAACAACATCATATGAATCTACTCTTTCAGTAACCTCGAAAGGCTGCCCTAGAAGCATTCTTAAAACGGGACGAGCAAAGTAGGTGTTAACCTCTCGTCCATTCACTGAGATACGACCAGCACCTGGTTTTAACCATACCCTAGCTATCGCATTCTTTCTTTTCCCTGTTGCGTAAGCTCGACCATGAGCGTCTAACTTTGGCTCCCTTACAACAATAACCTCCTGTTCTTCTTTTAACGCTCCAAGTGCCTCTAATCCAGTTACCACATCAGCTTCTGGGGCCTCTGTCGTTACAGGTGCTTGGGTAACTACTTCGGTTTCATCAGTCATAACCTACCTCTTATTCTTCGAATTCATTGCACCAACGTCCAAAACTTCTGGTTGTTGAGCTTCATGCGGGTGTTCAGATCCGCCGTAAACTTTTAAATTCCCCATCTGAACTCTACCAAGAGGTCCGCGGTTAATCATTCTTTGAACTGCCTTTTGAATAACACGTTCGGGGTACTCCCCATCCAGAATTTTGTCCGCAGTTCGAGATTTAATACCACCGGGATATCCAGTATGCCAGTAATACGTCTTCGCAGTTCTTTTTGAACCAGTTAGTCGGACTTTCTCTGCGTTAACGATTACAATGTTATCCCCGCAATCCATGTGAGGTGTAAACGTAGTTTTGTGCTTGCCACGTAAATACATAGCGACGACTGTAGCGAGACGACCAAGGACAAGCCCATCAGCATCGATGATCCACCATTTTTTTTCAATCTCGCTCGGTTTGGCCGAGTAGGTTCGCATTTAATTTACCCTTTGAAATAGATTAAGTTAAAGCATGCACGTGTGCGTGCCTGACGTTGTTTTGAATTTTTTAAAGGTAAATGTCAAGATGAATTTAACTGATAAATCAATTAGATAAAATAACGGTATTATGCTACCGTTATTTTATCTCTTAATAGTTAGGTAAATTAACCTTTAATTAATCAACTCGCATATTTTAACTTAACCTCGACAAAATATAAGTCTATTTATTTTACTTTGATGGTGGGATCGAATACGTGCATGTAGCATGAAACACGAGGTTTTCTGGATCTGTATCCGAAAACATTGAGACCTCCCCGTACGCCAACCTTCGCCCACATTTAATTAATCTTCCTTCGGCGATGAGATCCGATGGAGCAGGTTTTCTTAAAAAGTTTGCATTTAGATTAGTTGTAACAGCATCCTTGACGATTCCAATTCTTGCTAAAACACAAACAAATACGACTATATCGGCTAAGCCCATCATAGTTGGGCCGCTTATTGTTCCACCAGGCCTTAAAGATGAGGCATCAAATGGAAGCCGGGCGCTAACTTTTGCAACGGATATTTCCTCGAAAACCAAGCCGGTTTCGGCTACTGACGGTATATCTTCGTTTATTAGTTTCATTACTTCGGCAATGCTGACAAGAGACATCCTTGTAATTTTCCTTTTTACATCACTTTAAAAATTTATAAGTTTACCTTTTTTATATGTTTAATAGGCTAGCCCTAGTCAAAATTAGTTCTAGACAGCCTCTAACCATGTTGTTCAAGTGTCACACTCTAAGAAATGATTTAGGGAACAAGAATTATTTTACCTGCATAATCTCGAGATAATAAAGCATTCATGGCTCCAGTTGCGTCCTCAAGAGGAAAAACCTTTCCCGTATGAGGTTTTAGTTTCCCTTGCCTGAAAAAATCTGCCGCCTCTTGCACAAAACTTGCCCCATACGCTGGGTCACGCTCTGTCTGAGCTCCATAAACCACCCCTACAACGGAAATGTTTTTCACTAGTATTAAATTAGCTGGAACTTGTTGAATTCTTCCAGAAGCAAAACCAATAATTAACATTCTTGCTTCCCAATTAACGGCCCGGATAGCTTGATCGAATACGTCGCCACCAACAGCATCGTAAACGACATCAGCCCCTATACCACCTGTTATTTCCCGAACTCTCTCTTTAATACTTTCCGATTTATAGTCGATGGCAAAGTCAGCACCATGACCAAGGGTCACATTACATTTTTCAGTTCCTCCAGCCGCAGCTATAACTCTTGCTCCCATTTGTTTTCCTAGCTCAACTGCGGTAAGTCCCACCCCACCAGCAGCACCCAAAACAAGCAAAGTCTCTCCTTTTTTCAGTTGTCCTCTATGTTTCAAAGCGAAGTTTGATGTTCCATAGACGGTTGGAAACCCTGCAGCAATAATATTATCCATCTCATCGGGTATAGGAACTAGCCACTCGCTATCAACAAGTGCCTCTTCGGCAAATGCCCCGCCACCGCGCATAAACGCCATCACGCGTTGCCCTATTCGAAGTGGCCGTGTAACCTCCGGCCCCAGACCAATAATCTCCCCAGCAACTTCCATTCCGGGAATAAATGGGGGTTTTAATTTTGATTGGTATTTGCCAGCGATTTGTAATGTGTCTGCAAAATTTAAGCCTGCAGCTCGGACGCGGATATGGACCTCATTGGGGCCAGGGATTGGCGGATCGGATTCACCTATTGCTAAATTTTCTGGACCACCTAATTGTTTACAAAAAACAGCTTTCATCGAGTAATATCACCTTGTTTAATAGAATTCTTTTTATGATACTAAAAACTTGATACTCAATAGATTTATCCCAGAGCTCTACTATGAGGCAACCGAACTGTTTAAATATCATATCTCGTCTCTGATGAAAGGAGGTTCACAATGCGCGTTTTTCTAGAAAGACAAGAACCTCACATAGCCATAATCACCATAGATAACCCCGAGAAGTTAAATGCTATGTCACGAGGAATGATGCAAGACTTGGGCGACCTTTGGGACGAATTATCGAACGATGAAACACGCTGCATTATAATAACAGGCTCGGGAAACCGGGCATTCTGCGTTGGCGCTGATATTACTGGGGACTTAGACGCAAGCCCTGAGCTGTCGAAGATTGTGAATCATGCCTTGCTTAAAACTGATATTTATAGAAAACCAATAATAGGAGCCGTAAATGGAGATTGTGTGGGTGGCGGAATAGAACTCCTGCTTCCTACTGACATTAGAGTAGCTACCCCAATGGCTAGATTTGGACTGCCGGAAGTAAAATGGTCTATTTATCCTTTTGGTGGTGCTACCATAAAACTAGTCCAGCAAATAGGCCATATTCATGCCATGGACTTACTAATGACTGGCAGATTAATTACTGCGATTGAAGCAAAAAAACTTGGGCTTATAAATGATATAGTACGTGATCGTTCTGTAATTGATTGGGCTTTGGAGAAAGCACATTTAATTGCAACTAATAGCCCTTCAGCTGTTCAGGCTGTCAAAACCCAAATTAGCTCAACTATTGCTGAACATACATTATCGAGAGAAAATTTAGATCAAGTGCTTGGAGATCAAGTTAGAGCTCACCCAAACTTCAAGGAAGGCGTAACCGCATTTCTTGAAAAACGAACTCCAAAATACTGATATAAATAAATGAACACAACTAAACGGCCAGCCAGCAGCACACTTGGGGATTTACTAGACGAGCTTGTCTCTCTCTATTCTTCAAAGGAATTTATTATTTATCAAGATCAACGTGTTACTTATAGCGACTTTAAAAAAAAAGTGGATACTCTTGCACTCTCACTAATACATCTGGGAATAGTGGCGGGTGATAGAGTTGCCTTGTTAGCTCCCAATCGACCTGAATGGTTAATAGCAACTTTTGCAATCGCAAAAATAGGTGGCATTACAACCGCTATAAGTACTTTTTCAACTGCCTCTGAATTAACTTGGACTTTACGACATTGCGGCGCGACCTGCCTAATTACCATACCCTCATTCAAGGGAAACGACTTCTTAAAGACAATCAAATCTCTTTCGACGGAGAGCCCAAACGAGAGTTCACGTCCGTTGGATATTAAGCAGTTACCTGATTTGAAATTTATAATTTCAATTGATTCTGTAACTGAAAACATTGCGCTTGCATGGAAGGATTGTTTTATCTTATCAAAAAACATGTCTATGAATTTGCTAAGAAATAGACAAAAAAATGTTTCAGAAGGGGACCTTTGTTATATCTTGTATACTTCAGGCTCTACCGCCGAACCAAAAGGAGTCACTCTTGCTCATGGTAGGGTTATTGCGAATGGATACGATATAGGTGAAAGGCAAAATTTAAATAATAGGGATCGATTGTGGTTCGCTATTCCCTTATTTTGGTCTTTTGGTTCTGCTAATGCTCTGCCAGCCATAATGTCACATGGAGGTTGCATAGTTTTGCAAGAAAGTTTTGAACCATATGCTGCTATAGAATTAATAGATCGAGAGCAGTGTTCTGTTTTTTATGGTATGGCTAATATGGCGCGCTCTATAAGGGAAAGTAGTAATTGGTCCACAAAACGATTTAGCTCGATGCGAACCGGCTTAACCATTGGATTGCCTGAAGACATAAAAATGATAATCGATACTGTAGGCGCAAAAGAGTTATGTAACGTTTACGGTTCCACAGAAACTTATGGTAATGCAGCTGTGTGTTCATCGACTGACCCGATCGAATTACGATTGAACTCTCAAGGCCTGCCACTTCCTGGGATGAAAATTAGAGCAGTTGATTTGGAAACCAGATTACCACTACCTGACGGTCAGATTGGGGAGTTGACGGTGGCCGGATATGTAACACCAGGATATTATGGTTCACCGGAATTAACAGCCAACACTTTTGATGAAAATGGGTACTTTTTAACTGGTGATCTTGGTATGGTTGGTACAGATGGCCGGATTTATTTTAAAGGAAGATTGAAAGAGATTATTAAAACGGGTGGTGTCAATGTTTCACCGCTTGAGGTAGAAAAAGTACTAGTTCAACACCCCAATATAAAGCAGGCTTTTGTTTTTGGAATTCCTGATAATCAAAAAGATGAATTGGTAGCTGCAGTCATAGAATTAAAGCCGGGTCAGAGAGAAGATGCATTAAGCATTATTTCTTTTTGTAGAAAAGATCTTGCCTCCTACAAAGTTCCATCTTTAGTCTCGTTTAAGCGGAATAAAGACCTTCCAAGAACTTCTACAGGTAAGATACACAAACCTGGATTAAAACAAAAATTTGTAGAAGAAAACTATTTTAACGGAATTAAATCATAGTTTAGGATTAATTATTACTTGTATTTCGTCGTTTTGTTAAACTAAAGGGTTTTCAGAAATATCATCAAAAGATGCATAGTTCAGCGAATAAAGATGGGCATAGAGTCCATTTTTTTGTATTAGCTCATCGTGGTTACCTTCTTCAAATATTCTTCCATCCTGCAGTACTATAATCCTATCACATCCACGGATAGTAGCCAGTCTATGAGCAATGACCAACCCGGTTCGCCCCTCCAAAAGCTTTCTGAGTGCCGTCTGAATTTGCATTTCAGTATAACTATCAACACTCGCCGTTGCCTCATCCAGTACTAGTATTTTTGCGTCGGCTACAATTGCTCTCGCAAAACTTATCAATTGCCTTTGTCCTAATGATAAGTTAGCTCCACGTTGTTCCAAAATGGTATCATAACCATCAGGTAACTCTCTGATGAACTCGTCCGCCCCAACGGCTCTAGAGGCATCCATTACTTTTTCTAAGGTCGCAGTACTACATCTATATTTTATATTATCGAGAATTGACCCCGTGAAAAGAAAGGGTTCTTGCAGAACCATAGAGACGTGTTCACCCAGAGATTCCTGCGATACATCACGCACATCGTCCCCACCAATCAGAACTTCTCCTTCCCACGCATCGTAAAACCGATGGACCAAAGCAGTTATGCTGGTCTTTCCCGATCCTGTTGGCCCAACTAATGCGATAGTTTCTCCTGGCTGTACTTTAAAACTAATATTGTGAAGTATTGGTTGTTCGCGGGCATAACCGAATGTTACATTACGAAACTCTATACTTCCGTCACACTCAGTCATATTTTTTGAATTCGCTTTATCTTTTATGCTGATAGGAACATCAAGCACCTCAAGGATCCTTTGTCCCGAAACCATGGCGCGTTGCATAAAACTGTAGTGTAATGTCAGAGACCGTATAGGATCAAAAAATCGTTGAACATAAAAGATAAAGGCAACCATAACTCCTAATTCAAGCTCAGAACTCATCACCTCGTTTCCGCCAAACACAATCACAATTGCCATAGCCGTGCCTGTCAATGTATCCACAATAGGTATATTAAATTGTGCAAATTTAGCAGCACGAAGATGGGCTAACATGTTTTCCCGGGCCCTATCCGTATACAGGTTAAAGTTAGTCTGTTCTCTGACCATTCCTTGGACTGTACGGACCCCATGAATAGCCTCCGCTAAGGCCCCGTTAGTAATAGAATTTGATTCTCTTGCACGAATAAACGCAACACGCGCTCGCGGCAACCAAATAAAACGAACAACGAACAATGTCGGAACTATACACAGTGTCAAAAGAGCTAAATTAAGGTCCAACATTAAAAGAACAATAATGATACCAATCAGCAAAACTAAATCCCCAACAGCGAAGACTGATGTCTCAAGAAATTCCTGTAACGAATTGACATCACTTTGAAGTCTAGACATTAAACGACCTACTTCTGTCTTATCCATAAACGAAAGTGACACCCGCTGAAGATGGGAAAACATGTCGCGGCGTAAATCAATTAATACACGCTCAGCCGCTCTTCCTACTAAATTTTCCTGTAAAAAATTAGCTCCATAGTTAATAATTATTATCAAACCAAAAATGACAGATCCAATGTCAAGAACTGACCTGTTTTTACTACCAGCTACCAGAGCATTATCTATAATATATAAAATGATGAGAGGTATTGAAATCTGAGTAATCGTGAAAATTAATACAGCTACAACAGCCAGCGCGAGGGATTTCTTATAAGGAAGGCAATATGATAAAAACCTCCCAATGACTATACCGTCAAATGCTTTTCCAAACATTTCCTCTTCATGACTTACTTGAGAACCTACTACAGCCTTTGGGGGCTTCTCTGAATGTCGTGAACTTGTCATCAAGCTTGATCCAAATTTATAGCTTCAACGCCATGATCTAGACCGGGCTGAGATTGAAGTCTAAATAAGTCGTAATATCGACCTTTCTTTTTGAGCAAATCCTCATGCTTACCACGCTCTACAATGTTACCTTTTTCTAAGAACAAAATTTCATCTGCATGCATTAAAGAACCTAGCCTGTGCGATATTATAATCGTCGCTCTCTTTTCATGGTCTGTTCTTAACGCCAATCGAATTTTTTGTTCTGTGCCAGAATCAATCGCAGCTGTAGAATCATCAAAAATAATGATACCAGGCTTTAGTATAAGTCCACGTGCGATAGACAACCTCTGACGTTGACCTCCCGACAGAGATACTCCTCTCTCTCCAATAAGAGTTTCGTACCCAAGAGGGAGCCGGGCTACATAATCGTGCAATTGCGCAGATGTGTTTGCAACGGTAATCCGATCTCCATCAGACCATGGATCACCATACGCTATATTATTTTCAATGGAGGCCGTGAACAGAAACGAATCCTGTTGAACTACTGAGACAAATTGTCTTAGCGACTCCAAACTGATATCTCTCACATCCTGATTATCAATTGTGATGCGTCCAGCTGACGCATCATAAAAACGAGGTATTAAGTTAGCAATTGTGGACTTGCCAGAGCCAGGCGGACCTACAATACCAAGAGTCTTCCCTGATCTTATCGAGAAACTGACTCCTGATAAAACCTTGTTAGCTTCTGATCCTGGTATAAAACTAAAATCAACATTTTCAAATCTAAGGATACCATCAGTGATTTTTAGAGGAGTAGCTCCTTGTTTTTCATAAATATTTGGTTTTCTATCTATCCCTTCAAATAGGCGCGCACCACATGTTGAGGCTCTTGCAAAAGAATTCACTAACATTCCAATTTGCCGGACTGGCATTTGGAGTATTGTCATAAACGCCAAAAATTCTGCCAAACGCCCTACAGTAATTTCTCCTTCAATAACCTTCAAACCTCCAACCCAAAGAACTAGCCCCATAGCAATAAAAAAAGAAAAACTCATGACTGTTGTACTAGCAACCCGAACACTAACTCGTTTTAGGGCAACACTTAATGTGCTGTTTGAAGCTCTTTCAAATAAGTTGAGTTCGTGTTTTTGACCAGAAAATGCTCTTACCACCCTTATCCCAGTAAGGTTTTCTTCCATGAGACGCGTAAGTATTCCAAGCTTTTCCTGCATCAACAGCCACATCCAGCGTAGTTTCAATCTTGCCACTGAGGACTGCCAGCCAACAAACGGAACAAAGGATAGAGCCAAAAGGGTAAGAAGAGAATCTGTTTTTAGCATCAAGGCCGTTGCGCCTCCAATTAACACTATCAACATCACGAGACGAACAATACCTGTACTAATAAACATTCGGACACCCTCTAGATCGAGCATCCCCCGGGTAATTAAATCACCACTGTGAACTTTATCGTGAAACCCAAAAGAGAGCCGTTGAATGTTTTTGTAAAACGCTAAACGAAGTTCATAGCCTATGCAGTGGCCAATTGCTTCACCATGATAGTTCTGTAACATCGTGAATAACCCCCTTAATATACTAAAAAGGATTATCATGTAGGCGGCCGACCATAATGCTGTCTCAGCATCAGTTCCAGTTGCGCTAGAAACTGAAAGTAGACCTTGCGCATAGTCAACCGCATCTCCAACATATCGAGGAATAAAAAGCTGAAAAACACACGCTGCAATGGTTGCACTCAATGCAATAAACATTCTTACCGAATGAGCGAAACCCATTTTTGTAATTCGTAGTAAAAGACCAAACTCAAGTTTGTTACCTTCTACAAATTGGTCGGCGCGGGATGTATCATCTAGTCCTATTTCGGTGGATGGCGGCCCCTCACTGGTATTGATTGCACTCACTAAATGAAAACCTTCACAAAAGGGCCCTAACTTACACAAAGATGTTGATTACGATAAAGTCACAAATCAATTATAACTTTTAGACATTCCATCATTTGGGTCTGCAAATGCGGAGTATGGCGGATAAGGATACCTAAGCCCATTTTTGGCAAGATGTCGCATTCCTTCTACGCCTTTAATAAACTCATCAGGCGGGCATGCCATTAGTAACTCATCATCTGCGACACCA
>PANE01000008.1 GCA_002708305.1 Rhodospirillaceae bacterium | reverse complement strand
ATTAGTAACTCATCATCTGCGACACCACCATATCGGCGTTCTGCGTAACAGGGCAATGCCAAACTAGTTTCACGCGTAGACAAAGCACGTCCCCAGCTGTCGGCACACGCACTTTCACCCGTGAGTGTAAAGTCGTACCGCTTATAGTTATGATATTGTAATCCGTTAATGAATAGAATCATTTGACCAGGAGAGGCATAAAACAGACAAATATCGGGTGGGTTTAATCTTGCCGAACGTAGTGGGGACGCCGCCAACCCGGTATACCGACCACTTTTTACTCTGGGCATTTGTTTTTGATGCTGGGCAGCGGCTTCCTGATTGCCGAACCAAACCCCATTCATCTTTTCTCCTGAACCCACGTCTTCAGGTATTGGCTCTAATCCAATATTCGCTCCGCAACTGGAACCTGGGCGCAGATTATCCTGCACTATTCCTAACGTAAAACCTGCAGTTCTAACCTGTGTTACTAATTGACAGGTTGTAAAAAACTTACCATCGGATGGCGTACGTAGTCCTTTTATAGCCAGCATCTCGTCCGAATCTTCGAACAGTTTCATTCCAAACGGAAAAGTTCGCAGTTTTATTAAGTCAACTAAGCCTTCAGCAGCCGATTTTATTTCTTCTCCAGAAGGCATTTCTTTAGATTCATTATTTGTTTCTTTATTTACAATCGGCATATCCTATTTCCCCATACTCTTTATAACCTGTATAGTCTATATCACATTATGTCCTCTAAAATCATATCAGATGCTTTTTCTGCTATCATGATAGTTGGAGCATTGGTATTTCCCGTCGTAACAGTAGGCATTATAGACGCGTCGACTATTCTTAACCCCTGAATACCGTGAACTCTGAGCCGCGAGTCAACCACAGACATAGGATCTTCTCCCATTTTACAAGTGCTAACTGGATGATAAATTATGCTACCATTTTCCCGGGCAAATTTCTCTAAATCATCATCTGACTGGTTTTCAAGTCCGGGGACAGTTTCCTCAACGCTGTAGGGTTTAAAAGCGGGTTGAGCAAGTATGTTTCTAGCCTGTCGCAACCCAGCTATCATGACCCGAATATCGTCTGGATCCGAAAAGTAATTTGGACGAATAAGCGGGCGATCAAGTGGATCGGCGGAATGCGCCATTATGGTTCCACGACTCGACGGTCGAACGGGGCAAACAACGACAGTCATCCCACCTTGTTTTTCTAGCTGGCCGTGCGTTTTTTGCGAATAACTTGCTGGGGTAAATAATAATTGGATATCAGGGCTTGAGAGACCTTCTCTACTTCTGGAAAACACCATCGCACTGGTGATGCCAAATGTTAATGCACCTTTCCCCTGCAGAGCCCAGGAACCTATTTCCCGGAGCAATTTAAATCCTCGACTTAATTGATTAATCGAATCAGTGCCTTTTACCCTATGACTTATTCTTGATACGTAATGGTCTTGAAGGTTTTTCCCAACCCCCGGCAAGTGATGGATTATCTTTACCCCGATTGAACTAAGATGCTCTTCAGAGCCAATCCCAGAAATTTGTAAAATATGTGGAGAATTTACAGCCCCACCCGACAAGATGATCTCTTTTCCCGCAAATACTGTTTTCTCTAAACCATCTTTATTAAATTTCACACCGATACATTTTTTATTTTCGAAAATAAGTCCTGTAACGATAGCTTCTGTCTCTATCTTAACATTTTTTCTTTTTTTGGCCCGAGAAAGAAAGGTTCGCGCCGTCGACCCCCTTAAACGCCCTCTTCTTGTCATTTGCGAATACCCAACACCCTCTGGCATTGAGCCGTTAAGGTCTTGGCTTTTGGGATATCCAGCCTGATGTCCAGCCTCAACAAACGCGTGTGTTAAATCTAAGACTGTGCGATAATCTTCAACCTCTAAAGGCCCCCCTGTACCACGATGCTCCGGATCCCCACCGTTCTTGTAGTTTTCTGATTTCCTAAAATATGGAAGCACGTTTTCAAACGACCACCCCTTACAACCCATCTGAGCCCAACCATCATAATCAGCCGGGTTTCCTCTGACATATAACATGCCATTTATAGAACTTGAACCGCCTAGGACTCGCCCTCTTGGCCAATGTATGCGTCTATTTCCTGAAGATTCTTCTGGTTCGGACGAATAGTTCCAATTAACTTTTGGGTTAGATAATAAATGTAAAACACCTGCTGGGATATGAACCATAGGGTGTATATCTTTAGGTCCTGCCTCTAATAACAGGACCGAATGCCCTTTCTCGCTCAATCTATCCGTGACTACACAACCAGCAGAGCCAGCGCCAATAATTATATAATCCGCATCAAATTCCATTGTAAAATCCACCTTATAATTTGGATAAAACTTGGTGTGAGAAACGGTCCATGGAGTCCAACGTAGCTTCTAAACTTTCAGGTTTAGCTAATTGGAACATAAATATCTCAACACCTAACTCTCTCATCACGCCGATATCGTCCAAAATAGCACCAGCTCCGCCGGTCATTATATGTCTTTCGCCTTCTTGAGGGGTTTTTCTATCTAACACTTCATGGTTCCAGTTACTCCAAAACCCTAGGTCTAAGCTTTCTGGATCTCTGTTCGCCTCCGCGGCAAGTTGCTTTAAAGACGAAAGGCTATTGGCGTATTTTGACGTAGTGTTTAATGGAAAGTTTGGGTTAGCACCAATTGGAAACCATCCATCCCCCAATTTTACTGCTCGCCTCTTGGCCGCTGAGCTCTCGCCACCAATCCATAACGGAGGATGAGGTTTTTGAACTGGTTTTGGTTCAAACTTTATATTCTTGAAACTATTATACCTACCTGAGTAGGATGGCAGGGAATTGGTCCATAATTCTTTGAAAATACTCAAGTATTCATCTGTTACTTTCCCACGTTCCTTGAAAGGCTGGGTGCCAATGGCATCAAACTCTTCTTCCATCCACCCTGCTCCACACCCAATGGTTACTCGTCCGTTTGATAGTACATCGATCGTTGATATTATTTTCGCGGTATGCACAGGGTTTCTATGCGGCACGACCATAACTGACGATAATATTCTTATTTTTGATGTGACTGCCGCGATATAAGACATGAACGTGAGTTGTTCTAAACATTCCCCGTCTGCTGGAAACGGTGGTTCACCAGTGTCTGAATAAGGATAAACTGCCTTTATTTCCTTCGGGATTACAATATGATCCGCCACCGAAACGTAGCCAAATTTTAGTTCTTCTGCCTTCTCAAGAACTACCTTAGCCGCATCAGGCTGCGCTAAAGGACCCCGAGTAGGTAAACCAAATCCATAAATCATTATAACTCCCCCAGTAATGTATCGTTGTAAAAATTATTTATTTTTAAATAATGGCTTTACTTCCGAACCAAACCATTCCAGTAGATCTAAGGTTTCCATGAGACTTGGTCGCTCCATTCGGAAAATGATCGTACCTAGTCCTACATCACGAAAACTCTCAATATCACCAATGATATCTTCAGGCTTTCCTGAGAATATACGACGTTTCTGGTCTTCGCCGGTTACTGGGTCGCTTGAAACAACACCAGTATAGAAGAAACCTAAATCAAGTTCTGCAAAGTCTCTCTTCTCTTCGTCACAGAGCTGCCTTAAAGTATCTAGACGATCTTTCAAACTATCTGGGCTATCAATTCGAAATTTTGGATTGTTAGCTGCAGGAAACCAGCCATTACCTAGTCTAGCTGTTCTTCGTAATGCGGCTTTACTTTCTCCACCAATCCAAATAGGGGGATGAGGCTTTTGGACCGGTTTTGGCTTAAAATGAATGTTCTTGAATTTAGCATATTCTCCATCATATGCAGGATCTTCTTTTGTCCATAACTCTTTGAAAATACTTAAGTATTCGTCAGTGACTTTCCCGCGTTCTCTGAATGGTGGAGCACCAATCGCATCCATCTCCTCTTGCATCCACCCTGCTCCGCAGCCAACTATTATTCTCCCTTTTGAGAGGACATCTGCAGACGAAATAATCTTGGCAGTAAGAACAGGCTCGCGATAAGGTACAACCATTACAGACGTTAAAATTTTTATTCTTTCTGTTTTACCGGCTATAAATGTTAATGCTGTCAACTGATCATGGCAGTCAACGACTGATGCACCAGCCCATACACCATTTTCAGAGTATGGATAAGTACTATCAATTCCTGCTGGCACTAAAATATGATCATTTGGAGCGACTATATCGAACCCAGATTGCTCTCCCTTCTGAACAACGGCTGTCAATCCTTCTGGCGATGAGGCAACGCCTCTCAACATCAGCTGGAAACCAAATTTCATAAAACAATCCCTTCTATAAAAATACTATCTTTGGTATTCGTAGGGTAAATGTTAAGGTTCTTTCAAGTCGGACACTCTAGACAAAACCTTTTCAATAATTTGTTCTGTTTGGTCTTCCATCTCAGCGTCCCCGTTCCCGATTGGCCTCAATATAAATTTGGAGACCCCATGATTAACATATTCTTGTATACGACTAAGAATTTCATCTCCATTGCCGACGACTAATCCCCTATTTGCCTCTTTTCCAGTTCTTGCTTCGAAATCAGCTGCTAGTTTTTTTACTGGCTCTTCATTCCAGTTTCCAAATCTAACCCCAAACCCTGCGCTAAAATGATCACGATCCATGGGTCTTTTGTGTTTTTCTGCCGCGACTAATATTTTTTCTACAACGACACCTGCCTCTTCGGGTGTGTCAAAAGCTGCTTGCCATCCTGTACCATATCTCCCCGATCTCTCTATTGCTGCCTCAGAACTACCTCCAATCCATAATGGTAGTGGCTTTTGTGCCGGTAGAGGTGAAATGCAAGCCCGGTCATATTGAAAATGCTTACCCTCATATGAGACCTCCTGGCCTTCCCACAAGGCACTCATTATTTCAAGTGCCTCGTTCATGCGCCTACCTCGCGCCTTTGTTTCGGTACCAGAACCCACCCAATCTCTTGACCGATTGCTACCTAAACCAAAAGCTGGAAGGAGTCGGCCATCAGATAAGTAGTCAATTGTGGCGCATTGCTTTGCTGTCATAAGTGGATCTCTTAAACCAAGTGAGGCTACATTCATTCCGAACTTCACCTTCTTTGTTGCTCCAGCTAACCCGGCCATTACCGTCAGACACTCTAGAAAAGGTTCTTTTGAAATCAGCCGGTCGGTCTGCCACAAAGAGTCAATGCCAGCTTCATCGCACCTTTTAACCCAATTCCAATAACCTTGTGCAGATGAAAATGTATAGGCAGCCATTCCTAACCCAAGACCTATAGCCATTTTTTTTCCTTCTCTTATTCATTTAATTCAGTAGAGGTAAAACATCGTTTATAAGCCTTTCAAATTGGCCATTCTGATCTCTCGAAGCTATTCGAAGCGCAATATGCTTAACACCACAATTGTTATATTCAGCCAACGCTTTCGCACACTCGACTGCTGAACCATGTGCTGTCCAATCCTTCGTTCTGTCTTTAGAAAACGTAATATTATAATATTCAGCCAAAAAACTACCTGCTTCATCCAAAGCAGCCTCTCGGTCATTATTCACACATATATTTACAACCAGAGCGTTATCGAAATCTTTCGTATTTTTATTCATTTTTTCTGCGGAATTTAATATTTTTCCCCACGCTAAAGAAAAAATTTCCGGCGTTACCGAATGGGTCATCCAGCCATCGCATAGTTCACCGATCCGCATAAATGTTTTTTCGGGTAGAGAACCTGCCGACATCCCAGTCGCTAACCTAGTAATATTCGTTGCAGTCCAAATAGGGTAATTTGGTTTGACAGGTTTTGGAAGGATCGAAACATCCTTTAAATCGTGAAAAGAGCCTACGAAATTTATATTGTCTTTAGACCACAGTTTTCTCACTAGTTCTATTCGCTCCCACATTAATTCCCGCCGATCTGAGGAACTCACACCCGTATTACGGCCTTCGTTGTCCCAAGCTGGTCCGCCACCACCACCAGCACAGGCCACCATCAATGATCTCCCATTAGAGATTTGATCAAGACTAGCCCACTGGTAGGCAAGATCCAAAGCGCCTCTTTGGGTAAAGCTTCCCATACAAGCGGGGCCAATTCTTATATCTGTTGTTTTCGCTGCTACCGCAGATAAAAGTGTAATTGCGTCTAATCTTGGATTTGTTAAGAAAGCATCTCCAGCCCATATCGTATTGAACATCCCACTTGCTTCTGACCTAACCCCCATGTCTATTAGCTCAGACGCTGTAGAATAATTTAAAACTGGGCCTCTATTAGATAAGATTATCCCAAATGTTGGATCACAATTATACATTTTCTAGTTTTTCAATAAACCAATAATTATTCAGAAATATGTTGAGATTTTTTATCTAAGGTGTTGAAAAATTGTGGCTTTACTTTTTTCGAATATTTTTTAACATTATTATTTACCACCTCTTCTAGCGGTATTGCGGCATAAGACTTTAACTCCTGAGCACTATTTACGACGCCATATAGCGTTGACCTTTGGCTCGGACTTTTCCCCAATTTTTTTATAAGGTCGTCCATCTTTTCAGGAGAGAATTCTTGACCGTGGCTCGCACCAGCCGATCTTGTTATCGTTTCATTCATTAGAGTTCCACCAAGATCATTGGCCCCTGCATCCAAGCATATACTAGCGCCTAAAGGACCAAGTTTAACCCAGGATGTCTGTATATTCTGAATTACTGGGTGTAACACAAGTCGGGATACTGAATGAATGAGCACTGTTTCTCGCCAACTCGGACCACGCCGAGCTTCGCCTTTGAGATAAATTGGAGCCTCCATGTGAACAAAAGGAAGTGGAACAAACTCCGTTATACCTCCCGTTCGTCCCTGCAACTCTCGAAGTCTTATTAGGTGACGGGCCCAATGACGAGGGGTTTCAATGTGCCCAAACATAATAGTTGATGTTGTCTTTAGACCGATTTGATGAGCCGTTTCTATAACCTCTAACCATTGAGAAGTGTTCACTTTATCAGGACAAAGAATTGCCCGAACCTCATCATCCAAAATCTCCGCCGCGGTGCCCGGTAAGCTACCGAGGCCAGCATCTTTAAGCTTTCCGAGAAATTCACCCAACGAAAGGCCTAGTGTATTTGCGCCTTGATAAACCTCTAAGGGTGAAAATGCGTGAATATGAAGATCAGGTAATTCGCGCTTTAACTGCCTTGTTATTTCCAGGTAAGTGTTTCCATCATAAGCTGGGTGTATCCCACCCTGAAGACACACNTCCGTTGCTCCNCGATCCCACGCTTCAANTNCTCTTCTTAAAATTTCATCAATTGTCAAATCATAAGGTTTACCTCGAAGGGTCTCCGCGGTTTTTCCTTTTGAAAACGCACAGAATTTGCAACCAAAGTAGCAAACATTCGTATAGTTGATGTTTCTATTCACAACATATTGAACAGAGTCCCCATTAACTTTTTTTCTNAAGTCATTTGCGGCCGCCACTACAATCTGAACCTCACCATCCCGAGCCTGAAATAGTCGAATGATATCTCGTTCCTCAAGAGGGTTTCCATTTGATGCACGATCTAAAATGACGTCTAGTTTTAAGTCCCGAGTAAATCCTTTAGTAGTACCCATTATTGGAATAGGATTATCCGCAGCCTCCGCTCTCCCCGGGGACCAGTTCTCAGTTCTAGCTAAGCCCTCAGCATCAGCATATGCCAACACTGTTCCCCGAAAACATTTATCCAGCCATATATTANTGGATCGTAGATACTTTGGATAAATAGATAATCTCTCTACCAAAATTTTATCTTGTTGAGCCGTTTGCAACGCCAGAGAATCTAAATGTGGCCAAGGTGCCTCTGGGTTAACATGGTCTGGGGTGACCGGCGACACCCCACCCCAATCATTGATACCTGCCATGATTAATTTACTAGCATCATTAAACGATAAATTNGGAGGTGCCTGGATAGACATATCAGGACCAAAAACGAGGCGCGCCAGAGCAATAGTCCATTGTAAATCAGCTAAATCTGGTTCATCAGAATTAGCCATCAATGTACCAACTTTAGCTCTGAAATTTTGAACTATAATCTCTTGAATATGGCCATACCTTTCATGACTGTCACGCAGCGCTAAAAGCGTTTCAATACGCTCAGCCTTAGTTTCGCCAATTCCAATCAAGATCCCCGAAGTAAATGGAACTTTTTGACGACCCGCCTCGTCAATTGTTGCGATACGGACCTTGGGAGCCTTGTCTGGTGAACCATGATGACACATTCCCTTTGCCATCAATCTCTCAGAACTACTCTCCAACATAATGCCCATACTGACGGACACTTCCCGTAATGCAGATATATCGGAAGCTTCCATAATACCAGGGTTCAAATGAGGTAATAAGGCAGTTTCCTCGAAAACCATCAGTGCCATAGCTCTTAAGTATTCGAGAGTAGAACCGTACCCCAATCTAGCTAGTTCATCGCGTGCACTTGAGTACCTAAGCTCAGGTTTATCCCCTAGAGTAAATAAAGCTTCTTTACAACCTGCCTCTTTTCCTGCAACCGCAATCTCAAGAACTTGATCTGGTGTCAGAAACGACTGCGACAGATTTCTAGGTGGCTGAGCAAAGGTACAGTAGTGGCAGACATCCCGGCATAATTGCGTTAAAGGGATAAACACTTTACGTGAATAGCTAATGTGCCTGCCAAAACCCTCATCTCGCAACTCAGAAGCCATGGCCATTAACTCAGACAAAGCGCTGTTTGCCAACAAACTCATACACTGCATGGCGTCTGGTTGCTTGCGTTTATGAAACCAATGTAATTTTGTAGCCAAATTTTTCTCTATTCTTTAACTATNCGTTTCATTTTATCATAAATTAATTAAACGATCGATGACACCGCTTTCATCAAGAAATCGATACGTGTTAGTATCACTCTCTATTTTTATAAAATCTATTAAATCTTGTTCAGTATCAACATCGAACGCAAAACCAGGAAGATTTATCACTTCTACTGGAGCAGCAATACTCAATGCTTCTTTTTTATGTCTTTCAAAACTTCCCTTCCCAAATTTAGTATCTAGAAGGTTTGGGGGACTCATCAACAAAGCATTCGTACCATCTCCATCTCGCGCTCCAGCTATACGAAGTCCTCTTTTAGAATGCTGTGTAACAAGAGTATCTAACTCACCTGAACTAATCAGAGGCAAATCTGCCGGTACTACGAGCATCGATATCGATAGTTTAACTCTATCATCTTTTAAAGCCTCAATAATCGCCTCATCATACCCACGATTTTTTGTTTCTACTATCGTTTCGACACCTAAGTGGTCAAAAAAAGGTGTGTCGGCTACTATAAATACTTTTGTTATGGGGCGACTGCCTTTAAGGGCCTTTATTACATCACGCAGCATCGCAATAACAAGCTCTTGCCGCTCGCCTTCTGATAGAATTCCCCCTAGCCTNCTCTTAGCTGATTTAAGATTTTTTACTGGTACTACAGCGGCTACCATTTATCTTCCCAAAATTGATCAATATAGTTAAGGCACTCGTTGGCCAATACTACTTTATTCTCAAGGGTCCGCATCACAGTGTTCGTTATAAAAACCTTTATTCCCGTATCTTCAATTTCCTCAAACAATTTGGAGTCCGAATGATCTATTAATAGAGCATCNATAAATCCCTTGTAATGNNTAGCGATTGCCATAGCAGTTGACGGTATTCCCAATTCTTCCATCATTTTAGCAGCCGGCCCTTTAACAGCCCCTCCATTGATAATAGGTGAGATAGCTATTTTTGGTCCCTTTACGCTCAGCAGCCGGTCTTTAAGACCAGGAACTCCCAAGATGGGGTCTATGCTTACAAATGGGTTAGAAGGTGCCAACACAATGGCCGCGTTGTTATTGCCCTCGCAATATTCGCTTATTAGTGGATTGCTTTTTGCTGCCCCAATCCCATGAAAATGAAAACCTTTGACTTCAGGTAAACATCTATCTCTGACGAAATAATGTTGGAATGCTAAATGTTCCTCTGAAGTTTCTACTATTGTGGAAACAGGGTCATTAGTCATTGGAACTATCATAGATGATACCCCTAAAGACGATGCGAATGCTTTTGTGACCGAAGTGAGAGTATCTCCCCGTGCTAAACGCTGAGTTCTTTCGACATGAGTCGCAAGATCCTTGTCTCCTAAATTAAACCACCCATCACCACCTAATCCTTTGAGGTTATTTAAAAAATTCCAAGTTTCATCCTTAAGCCCCCAACCACGTTCTTGGTCTACTAAGTCAGCTAGAGTGTATGTAACTGTATCAATATCTGGACATATTTTGAGACCCAGATGGTAAAAATCATCACCAGTATTCACTACAACTAGAAATTCTGTGCTCTTCAGGACTTTGGAAAGGCCCAGCACCAACTTGGCGCCACCAACTCCACCCGACAGAACACATAACCCATTTGAATGGGAACGAACATTAGTCAACGGAACATATCCATATCACGTTCTCTAATCAGCGCTTTGGCCGTTTGATTGGTAGCATTAGATTTAAATCCTCTTACTACAACTATGGGCAAGGCCTCCGATGCTTGACCTTGTAGAAGAGACGCAGCTGAAGCCAATTCATCTGCAACAGCCTGTTCGCTTACTAACAGCTCTTTTCCAAACATATCTTTTTCGCCCCGCAGGTCTATAACCGCTGGCAACCCCGCAACCCCAATGGCGTGTCCAGTAGTCCCAACCCTCCATGCCCTTCCTATACTATCATTTATAATAATACCGACTTTAACACCTAGCCTTTTATTTATTTTCTCTCGAAGACGATTAGAGCTAGCATCTGGGTCAACCGGCAAAAGTAAAACGTACTCTTGATCACTTTGCTGAACAACATTGGACCTATCGATCCCTGCATTTGCCATAACTAATCCTAAATTTTGCTCGACGATAACCACTCCAGGTTTCGAACGAACAATTTCTCTGGATTCCTGAAGAACTAATTCAATTTGACGAGGGTCCTTTCCTAATTCAATTGCTAACTTTTCAGCTCTCTCACTAGGGCTAACAGAATCTAATGCAACAATTCTTCCTTCGGCTTTCGAAATAATTTTTTGTGCGACAACGAGAACATCATCATTTTTCAAACATTCGTTTGATAAAGTTAAAGCGTTGATAATTATTTCTACTAAATCATCGCCAGGATGCACTAAAGGCACACCTTCTAAAGCGATAATATTAATTTGCCCTGCCATCTCTAAGAGACTAACTCACCGTTCCTGGTTGTCCTGTTATTCTCAAGCCTGCCCCATCAATTTTATATNTATTATTTATAAAAATAAGAGATGAAGTCATGGCTTCCGCCACAATAGAATTGGCTATAACACCAGCATGCCAGGCTTTCATACCCGCATCAAACGCTAGCTGAACCACAGTCTCTCTAGCTTCGGGGTCATTTCCACAAACTAAAACATCACAATCTATATCGTGACCGAGATCGTCTAAATGGGTTGCCGCAACACTTTGAAAAGCAGAAACTACTCTAACCCCTTTTCCAAGAAACTCCTGAGCTGCCTTGGCACAAGACCCGCCTTCTGGAATATGGACAGTTCTAACCTTTGGTGGAACCAATGGGACAGTAACATCAACTAATATTTTACCCTCTAAAGCAGGGGCGATTAAGTTTAGGGTACTCATATGGTTTGAAAATGGTACAGTGAGAACAATAATTTCTACTTCCTCTGAGGCCCGTTTATTTTCCAACCCGAAAATATTCGCCACTCCCGCTTCCTCATTAAGGCGGCTAGCTGCTTCAGCAGCCTTTTGCTCATCTCTGGAACCGATTATTATATTATGACCTTTTTTTGCCCAACGTTTTGCAAGCCCGGCACCTAGCGCACCCGATCCACCAACAATTGCTATTTTCTTAGATGCACTTACCATTCAACTAATTCTCCAGTTTGTCTTTTTTTTTAAGAAAGGTTTGATTTTTATAAAAAGTAATTAACACGGTCACAAATATTTCATTAATGCCTTTTTTACATCGTATAGATCACGTTTTAAGAATCAAAGGGGTAATAGGTAATACATCCTAATTATTCGAAAATCAGGTAATTATTTTTCCAAGTCTTTCTATTGTATCGAGAACATTAGATTGTCTAAACCCTGGCCATTGCAACCGCACCAAAAACTCCCCTTCACCAAAACTATCTCTGTAACGCGCCAGCTCATCAGCTACCTCAAATTCGTCACCAATAATAAAACGATCTTTTATAAAATCATCAAAATTGTCGGCTAGTCGGCCTTGCTCTTTTGTTGCTGTTTGCCCCCACGATGCATAAGACTCATATTTTGCCAATAACGCAGGTCCCGCAGCTTCCAAAGCTTCCTGTTTCGTTGCCCCGATTGCAACTTCCCGAACAATAGGCTGTTCACTAACATTACCCCCATCTATTTTTAAGATAGTTTCTCTATAAACTTTGACTCGCTCAGCTATCTCCCTAAATGTCATGGTAGGCGGTGCTATCCAGGGGCAATTCAATCTAGCGGCTCTTTTCACAGCTGCTAGCACATCACCACCCACCCAAATTGGAGGGCCACCAGCACGTTTAGGTTTTATGCTTGCTCCTAACCCACCCACGTTAAAGTGAGTACCATGATGTGTTACGGAGTCTTCCGTCCATAATCGGCGAATTAATGGAATTGCTTCCTCAAAGCGGCTCACTCTGTGCTTGAANTCAACTCCAAGTGCCTCAAACTCCTCAGGTCGGTACCCTAATCCAACTCCCAGTACGTACCTACCGTCGGTTATCCAATCCAGGGAAGCCGCATTTTCGGCAACAACAACGGGATTTTGCATTGCTAACAAAAGGATAGTCACACCGAATGTCATACCCTCACCTTCGGCTGCCAACCGCGCTATCAATGGCTCCGCTTGGATCATTTGTAACGGTTCTGATAAAAAATGCTGACCTACCATCACAGACGAAAAACCATGGTCTTTAGCTAGTCTTGTTTGCTCGCAGAGATTAGACATTTCTGACCCAAGATCAGAATTGGCCGGCCACTGCGTAGCCATGAAAAGTCCCATTCGCATATTTAATTCCTTTTCTCAGAGGCCTACCTTTATAATTCTTTAAGGTGGTCGCATTTTTAGAGGAATCCATCTAGTGTAAACTAACTGTTCTATGCTGGATTGAAAACTACATTTACGATTGAGGAAAATTAGATATGAAACTGGGTTTAACTATTAGTTCCAATGGGAGTCATTTCTCGCTAAATGAGGCATTGATAAAAGAAGCTGATAATCTCGGTTACTCTTCCCTTTGGACTTCGGAATCATGGGGGCATGATGCGGTAACTCCAGCNGCCTGGGCGTTAGCAATCACAAAAAAGATAAATGTTGGGACCGGAATAATCCAGATGACGACACGGACTCCAACTATGGTTGCTATGACAGCCATTACTTTATCTCAATTATCTTCTGGCCGCTTTATANTAGGCCTCGGCCCCTCCGGCCCTCAGGTCGTTGAGGGCTGGCATGGAGTACCTTACGGTAAGCCCTTAACTCGATTAAAAGAGTATGTAACGATAATAAAGTCTATACTAGCACGGAAGGCTCCCCTCGAACATCAAGGGGAACATTATCAATTCCCTTACAAAGGTGATGGAGCAACTGGCCTTGGGATCCCCCTAAAAAGCATATTACACGGTGACCCTTCTATGCAGATGGTAACAGGCGCAATATCCCCTGCTGGAGTAACTGCAGCCGCTGAAACTGTTGATGGCTTCATACCCATTTACATGGACCCCTCTAGATTTGATGTCTTCGCAGAACACATAGATACCGGTTTTAAAAAATCGGGACAAACCCGAACCTTAAATGATTTCTCTGTTATGCCTATGTGTGTCGTCAACATTAATAACGATTTAGAACTTGCTAGCAGACCTGCTAGGGAAAACATTGCGTTTTATGTTGGAGGCATGGGGGCTAGAAATAAAAACTTTTATTGCGATTATGCTAAACGAATAGGCTTTGAAGAAGCGGCCATCAAAATACAAAATCTATTTTTAGATGGTAAAAGAGCAGAGGCAGCTGCGGCTGTTCCACAAGANCTCATCGATCAAGTAGCCTTAGTGGGGTCAAAAGAACGTGTAAAGGACAAGCTCGCCGAATGGAAAACAGCGAGTGATAAACGACATGTAGATACATTGATTGCTCGTACCGACAATATAGATACTGTTCGTTTTTTAGCTGAAACTGTTTTATAAGCTCCCTGTTGAAAAATAATCTTGCATGTAGAGAGAATAGTTGAATTCCTGAACTCTTAAATAAAACTGGTTTATCAAAACCCATTATCGCATCAAGTTTTATGCTTGGCGCAATGGTTTTATTCTCGACAATGGGAGTCTTTATAAAACTATCAAGCGTCCAATTGGACCCGTTAGAGGTTGTATTTTTTAGAAATTTTTTAGCCCTCGTTCTCATGCTTCCTTGGATCATAAAACAAGGGCCCGCGGTGTTCAAATCGGAACGAAAAAAATTGTATACGGCTAGAGCTATCTTCAATGTTGTAGGAATGGCCGCTGGCTTTACGGCTCTTACTCTTATACCTCTCGCAGAAGCAACAGCCTTGAGCTTTACCGCCCCTTTATTTGCGACCATTGGAGCGGCATTAATNCTAGGAGAAATAGTTCGAAAAAGACGTGTGATAGCCATTGTTTTTGGATTCATTGGAATGCTAATTATCTTGCGTCCAGGTATCGAAACCATTTCACCTGGCGCTTTATTGGCTATTGCCAACGCCATAACAATTGCAATAACCGTTTTAATTGTAAAAAAACTAACAACGACTGAAAGACCTGCCACGATCGTTGCTTACATGGCATTATTACAAACACCAATGGCGTTTATACCAGCAGTATTTTATTGGGAATGGCCAAATTTAATTACCTGGCTATGGCTTTTTTGTCTTGCTGGCGCAGGTACTGCGGGTCACTTAATGTACACCAAAGCCATTGAGCTCGCCGAGGTATCACAGCTTCAACCTCTTGATTTTATTCGGCTCCCAATTATCGCGTTTTTGGGTTATGTATTTTTTTCTGAAGAACCAACTATTTGGATATGGATAGGCGGAGCAGTGATTTTCTTAGCCACGGCATACGTCACCCACCGAGAAGCCACAATTGNTAAGCAAATACATAACAATTAAACACCAACCTGACACACTACACGCTTGAGTGTCGCAGGGCCCTGAAATATTTATGTGTGTAAATTTTAAAGGGTTGTTTGAACACTAGCCAAAACATCATCTACTATTTTTTNTGATTCACCAATATAAGCTACGGGATCTAAGAGTAAGCCGATTTCCTGAGCACTTAGATGTTTCGACACTCGGATATCTCCAATTAATGATTCTTGAAATGATATCTCTTTTTCAAAAGACTCCATAGCAATTTCATAAACAACCTCATGCGCTGTTTGTTTTCCTATTTTTTCGCCCAAAGCCAGCATAACTTTTTCTGATAATAGAAGTCCCCCTAGCATATCTAAATTACTGCGCATCCGTTTTGGAAACACTTCCAGCTTCTCGAGAACCCCTCGCATTTTTGATAATAAAGCCCCTGTGTAAATCATCATTTCCGGCACTGCNGCAAGTTCTACACGCAATAATGCAGAATATCTCTCATTTTCCTGAAATGCCGCATCCGTAATTGCTACTTGTTGAGCTCGTATCAATCGAGATAACCCGATCGCCAATTCTACAATAGCAGGATTTCGCTTATGCGGCATGGTACTACTTCCTACTTTTCCTTGATGATGTGGCTCGGCTAATTCACCGAATTCAACTTGCTGCAACGTATAAATTTCACGCGCTATTTTTCCTAAACTTCCAGATATCTGTGTCAATAAATTNGCTAATTCACAGATCCTATCGCGGGATGAATGCCAACAAATATTTGGGACTGCTAAATCAAGATAATTTAATGCCAATTTTTGAATTTCTCTACCTTGCGATCCAAACGCGGCCATGGTTCCAACCGCACCAGTGATATTGCCGCTTAAAACTCTCGGCTCTGCCTCCCTAAATCTAGCAAGTTGGCGGCTAATCTCATCGACCCAAACCGCGCATTTGTAACCAAATGTTAATGGAAGCGCTTGCTGCCCATGAGTTCGCCCCACCATTGGTGTAGAGCGGTGTTGTTTTGCCAAATTGATGAGGGCACCTTGGATGCCGAGTAAGTCTCTTAAAATAATAGGCCACGATTTTTTTATTTGAAGCACAAGGCCAGTGTCCATAATGTCCTGTGTAGTCGCACCGTAATGAATATATTCACCTGCGCCATCTTCACAAATCTGTTCCAGTGCTCGGATAGCAGGAACTATAGGGTGNGCTGTCGCACTAATACCTTTTCCNATTTCAGCGACGTCAACGTTTTCAACATATGCCTTTTTAGATATTTCTATGGCGGCTTCCGCGGGNATAACGTCCAATTCACCTTGAGCCTTCGCCAGCGCAACCTCAACATCAAACCAGGCTTGAACCCGCGCATGATCATTAAAGATTTCTAGAAACTCTGGAGTAGAAAATGACGCTCCGTATAATAACGACTCACTAGCATGACTGGGCATGATCTTACTCCTATACTATTCTTACATTTTAAATTTTAGTAAAATTTAACCTTTTAAATTTTTTTTGAACTACTTCGAAAGTGATATTTTGCTTTCCTGACCGCGAACTAAACGAAGAATATTTTNAAAATGCCTAGCAACTATTAAAACTGCCATAAAACCGGTAAATTCGGCGTGTTGTTGGTCCATTATAAATAATGCAACCAATGGGCATAATATAAACACAAGTATAGCGGCGAGAGAAGAGTATCTAAATACTGTGGCCACCAGTAGCCATATCATTATAGCAACGCCACCTAATAATAAGGAAAAGCCAAGCATTATCCCAATACCAGTTGCCACACCCTTACCACCTTTGAACTTTAACCACACAGGAAAGCAATGCCCGATCAATGCTCCACCTGCAGAGAGTATAGCAATATCTGCGCCGTACTGAAGGCCCAATACCGTAACTATTGTTCCCTTACCACCATCAAGAAGCAAAGTTCCTGCAGCAAGAGCCTTACGTCCCGTTCTTAAAACATTCGTGGCACCGATATTTCCCGAGCCAATGTTGCGAATGTCACCCTGACCCGCAAGCCTAACTAGTAACAAACCGAANGGGAGTGANCCTAAAAGATATCCAAGCACTAACGCCAAATAAAATGGCCAGGTGTAATCAAATGAGCCTAATGGGTCCGGCATTTACCACCTCGATTAATCTATTCATAGTGCATTAGAGTCAAAAACAATATTTCCATCACGTATTGTCTTTAAAACGCTGCCGCTAACTTTTTTCCCATTAAATGGGCTATTTTTACATTTACTAACGAATTTGTATCCATTTATCTCATAGGGTCTATTCAGGTCGAATATGACAAAATTTGCTGGAAAACCTTTTTCTATACTACCCTCTTTAACACCAAGGATTTTTGCTGGGTTACANGTTAGTGGAGCTAACGCTTCCAGTAATGTGAAGGAATTNTCATTCACTTTTTCTAGCGTTACAGGCAACAACGTCTCAAGACCAACAACGCCAAAGGATGCCTGATTAAATGGCAAACGCTTCGAGTCCTGGTCTCTCGGAGAGTGATCACTCACAATTGCGTCTATAACGCCTGAGGCGATGCCCTCTACAATAGCCTGCCTATTTTCTTCAGAACGTAACGGGGGAGAGACTTTTGCAAACGTACGGTAATCCCGAACAGCTTCCTCATTTAGTGTAAAATAATGGGGCGCTGTATCGCATGTTACGGGCAAACCGGCTGATTTTGCTCGCATTATTGCANCNACCGCTGCAGCGGTAGTGACCTTGGAAACGTGATACCTTCCCCCAGTCATTTCAACTAAGCGAAGATCCCTTTCTATGAGCATGACTTCTGCTTCTGGAGGGATCCCATTCAACCCGAGTTGAGTCGCAACGGCTCCCTCAGACATGACGCCATCGCCAACCAAATCAACCATTTCTGGGTGTTGTATAACAATAGTATCAAAAACTGTTGAGTATGATAGAAGACGACGCATTAACATGGCATCATTAATTGCTTTATTTCCATCGGTGAAACCCAAAGCACCAGCTTGATGCAACAACCCAATCTCTGACATCTCTAAGCCTAAAGTTCCTTTAGTNGCCGCTGCGTAACTTCGTACAGAGATCTGGTCAACTTCTGCCCCTCTCCGTTCTACAAATTCAAGTAATGCGACATCATCAATAGCTGGATCAGTGTTAGGCAAACAAATTATACTAGTCACGCCCCCAGCGGCAGCAGAACCGGACACACTGTCAAATGTTTCAAGGTGCTCGTTACCCGGTTCACCCGTGGTAACCCTCATATCTATTAGCCCAGGGCACAAACACATTCCAAAGCAATCGATTACCTCTATATCTTCCTGCATTGCATCAACAAATACATTAGAACCAACATCCACTATTATGCCATCATCAATCAAGACAGAACCCATTGCATCTAACATCGATGCAGGGTTTAACAGTCTAGCATTTTTATAAATTTTCTTTGTCATATCCACATTTTATAAACTTATTGTTTCTTTCATTAAACGCCATTAGANAACATTTGTCCGATGACCAGCGCCTCTAAACAAGCCATTCTAACAGCAACNCCCATTTCAACTTGCTCTCTAATAAGNCTCCTATCTATATCATCNGCTAATTCTGAATCTATCTCTACACCTCGGTTCATTGGGCCCGGGTGCATAATTAAAGCATTTGGTTTCGCTAATTTTAATTTTTCATAATCAAGGCCNTAAANGTGATAGTATTCTCTAGTTGATGGAACAAAATTTCCTGTCATTCGTTCTGTTTGAAGTCTGAGCATCATTATAATATCGGCATTCTTCAAACCGTTTTTCATATCATAAAAAACTTTTACTCCAAATTTTTCCAAACCTGCAGGTATTAGTGTCGGAGGCCCTACGACTCGAACGTTAGCTCCCATTTTCGCAAGTAATAACATGTTCGATCGTGCAACACGGCTATGAGTTATATCACCGCAAATCACTACTGTAAGGCCGTCTAATTTTCGATTAATTCTCCGCCTAATAGCGAGAGCATCTAGTAACGCTTGAGTGGGATGCTCATGACTTCCATCTCCAGCATTAATTACGGAACAATTCACCTTCTCTGCCAGCAAATGAACAGAACCAGAGTCAGCATGGCGAACAACTAAAACATCCGGGTGCATTGCATTTAATGTCATGGCTGTATCGATAAGTGTTTCGCCCTTCTTTATTGAGCTTGTACCAACTGACATATTTATGACATCACCACCAAGTCGTTTTCCTGCAAGCTCAAACGATGTACTTGTTCTTGTTGAATTTTCGAAAAATAAATTAATTAGTGTTCGACCGCGTAGTATTGAGTGTTTTTTATCTGCTAAACGGTTCGCTTCCACATACTTATCAGATAAATTGAGAAGTTTCTCAATATCAGAACGGTTTAGTCCTTCGATACCCAAAAGATGCCTGAAGTGGTAACCCGGCTCTGTATGTGTAAAATTATTTTCGTTCGATTCCATTAAAAAAAACTAATAACCCATATGTTGTCAATGGACAAGATAACATCTACCCCCCTCTTGTTTTCTATCGGTTCTTTTAAATTTATTTNAAAACTGTTTTGAACCCGAATTAAATAAAAATGAACAAGACTGCTGGGATAGTTATAAATGCCATCAATACTTGAGAAGTGAGAATAGCAGCCATCAATTCATGATCACCACCAAATTGCCTTGCCATTACATAGGACGACGCTGATGTAGGTAACGCTGCAAACAGTATTGCTACCCCGGTAGTTATCGTATCGATCTGAAACCAAACACAAAACCATGCTGTTAGCACAGGCATAAATACCAATTTAAAAAAATTACTNGTCAGCAGTAAAAATGGACTTCTAGCAAGAACGCCGAAACTTAAACCGGCGCCCACTGCAAGTAATCCAAGGGGCAAAGCTCCTTTTCCTAATAAATCTAAAGTTTCAGCAATATAAAAGGGCACTCCAAAACCGGAAGNATTAAAAATAATTCCTAGCGTACACGCTATAATTATTGGGCTTTTAATCAATTGCTTAGCGGCAGTCAGCACCTTTAATTCTTTGGGCTTTTTGATTTGCAGTAATGAGATTACGGATATAACATTTACTAAAGGTATCACAGCTAAGATACCAACAGCTGCTAAAGCTTCGCCTCCAGCTCCGTATAGCGGCCCAGCCGCCGCCAGACCAATGTAGGAGTTCTGTCTTATACCACCTTGTAATACTGACGTGTAGTTATTCTGTTTAATTTTAAAGGATTGCCTTATAACGCTTAACATCAATATCGTACAAATAGTTGCTAAAGCCAATGACACTCCCATTGGCAGAAAATCGAAATCTTTAAGTTTAGCAGTCCCAAGCTTTACCACTAATAATGAGGGGAGAAGAACCCAGTAAACAAGATTTTCNATCGCCTCCCAGGAGCGGGATGAAATGATATTTGAATATTTAATTAGTCTACCCAAGATAATGAGTGCAAATATCGGTATAAGAGCACTAAAAATGTCTGCCATACAAAGAACCCTATGGATAATGCAACCTCGACAGCACAACAGCGAGCCCAGGATAGAAATCAAAATGATTACCGGACTGAAGTCTATTTCTTTAAAATCGCATCATGATAGAAGCAAATGGGTCCAAACACTATTAGATAATTCTTTGGATAATGATAATTCTAATTTAAGCGATATGCACTTAAGTTCCCATGCAACAGGGTTGCTGCTCGAAGCTCTTAATGCTTTTTGTTCCGGAAACTGGGTTGCGACGATCATTTTGGCTCAAGCTGTTTTTGATGTTGATATCGCAAAAAATAAGCGGTTGAACGGTTTGCACCTGAATATATTAAGAACCGGAAAAAGCTCAGTTTGGTTACGAAATCGACGAAACCGNCTAATTCACGCAGATAACGGGGCACAATCTATAACCGAGGCAGAATTAGGGAGCAATGATAGTCAACTAGAAACCGAGGCAAAAAGAGCATTAAAGATAGTCATTCAGGGTTTAACAAAATTATCTTTTTAAACCCATTTCGCTCCTTGCTCCAAAAAATTTTTGGAACCCATTTCTAAGCTCCATGTCAAAGTCATAGAATTCGATCGGTTGCCCCATATCTTCAAAACTGGTGACGCCATAACCTTCTATGCCGCATGGTATAATACCGTTAAAATGCTCCAAATTAGGGGAAATATTTATAGAAATTCCGTGGAGTGTAACCCAGCGTTTAATTCTGATACCTATTGCGCCAATTTTATCTTCTTTATTGGGTTGCTGGATATCTGTTCTTCGAACCCATATTCCGATTCTATCTGACCTCCGTTCTCCATGGATATTGAACTTGGCTAGTGTATTGATAATCCAGTTTTCGAGAGCAGACACATAGGCCCGAATATCTTGGCGGCGACGACGTAAATCCAACATTATATAGACGATACGCTGCCCTGGNCCATGATATGTATACTGGCCACCGCGACCAGTATTAAATACTGGAAACCGATTTGGCATAAGTAAATCATCTAGCTTCGCACTTGTCCCAGCAGAATAGAGCGGAGGGTGTTCAAGGAGCCAAACCAACTCCCTCGCTTCACCTTTTTGTATAGAATCAACGCGCTCATTCATTATACCAATCGCTTCCAGATATTCCACGCGTTCAGATGATATTAACCAATCTATATCGTCCAAGTTTTACCCTCATTTAATTTTTATAGAACTTTACTATACAATCGAAAGACTCTGGTTACTTTAGACTAAATGTTAAATTAATAAATTCACATTTGCCACCTCGATCTTTAATCTGTAAAAGAACTATCGTTTGGTCTTGCGGTCGTGGCGGAATTGGTAGACGCGCAGCGTTGAGGTCGCTGTCCGGGCAACCGGGTGGAAGTTCGAGTCTTCTCGACCGCACCAAACCAACATCAAAAGTATTCGCCGCCACTTAAAACTTTTTTATTTGTTTAGATATTTTGCAAACATATCTGTGTAGTGTTTATCTCTTGTGACAGTCTTCATTAGTTCAGAAGAAGCAATCCCTTCTAAGTCTCCTGGGGGCGTCCCTTCACGTAAAGATTTCATTGTATGATATATAGCCTTGACGGCGGCACTAAATGGCTGATGACCTTGCAGACATATTCGAACATTTTTACTACTTAAATAATCTATATCTAACATTTCAGGCCCACCGCCACCACCCAAGATAATAGGCAGCTGGATCGCGTTGGACACCTTTTCTAAGTCCTCTTTTGTTTTAATTCCCACTAAAAAAATCGCGTCGACCCCTACTTTTTCATAAGCAACCGCGCGCTCTACCGCATCGTCTATACCTGTCGCTCCCGGAGCGCTTGTTCTGCCCGCAATAGCAAGGTTGGGGTCTGTTCGAGCGTCTAAGGCTGCTTTCATTTTACCTATACCCTCGGATAAAGATAATAACTTTGTTCGACCAACCGACCCGAATGGTTGGGGCAATTCTGTATCTTCAATTGACATACCAGACACCCCCGCCATCTCGAGCTCCTCCACTGTCCTTCTCACATTTAAGGCATTCCCGTACCCGTGGTCAGCATCAACCATTAACGGCAATTCTGTTGCTCTATTGATTCGTTGTGCCTGTTGCGCGAATTCAGTGAGCGTCAGAACGATAACGTCCGGCGCCCCCAGAACTGCGAACGAAGCAATTGATCCTGCAAACATTCCAATCTCAAAACCAATATCTTCTGCAATTCGAGCAGAAATGGGGTCAAATACTGAACCAGGGTAAACACATCTATCGCCATTTAACACTGACCTGAATTTTTTCCTGCGAGATTGGAAACGCATTTTGTGTACTCCTGCAAGTTAGGCTTTAGTTTCAAAAAAATTTTAGTTTCGTCCAGCAGACACACCACCATCGCACATATATACTCCTCCTGTACAAAAAGAACCGTCCTCTGACCCCAGGAATAACATTAAACGCGCGACCTCTTCTGGTTGTCCGTATCTGCGAAGTGGAGTTGCATCAGCCATTGGTTGTTTATTACCTCTCCCCGGATTAATGGTGTCTTCTAACCGATAGATCATCTGTGTTTCGATAGGTGAAGGATTNACAGTATTTACCCTAATATTATCTCGGGCACCTTCCATAGCACCAGCTCTCATGAGCCCAATCACAGCATGTTTACTAGCGATATATGGCGATAGACCCGGAACTGCACGAATACCTGCCGTCGATGATGTGATTACTATCGATCCTCCACCATTCTCCGCCATGGCTCTCATACTATATTTTAACCCCAACCAGACTCCCCTGGTATTAACATTAATAACATGATCAAAATCTTCATCTGTTTGGTCAACAAGGTCAGCAATTCGGCCCTCTATACCAGCATTTAGTAGTGTCACATCAACTTTTCCAAATTCATCTAATGTCCTCTTTAGATACCCCTTAACCTCCGAGGCCTTTGATACATCCGCGACAGCATAGCCAGTATTCTCAATACCAATCGAGTTCGCGAGCTGAATTAACGGTTCTTCATTCACATCCACCAACATTACTTTCGCTCCCTCCGAAGCAAACAGATGCGCTGCCGCTTGACCTATGCCCCCTGCAGCCCCAGTGATAACTGCTACCTTTCCATCAAGCTTACCCATTTTTTTCTCCAATACTGGATCGTTGTATGCTGAAATAAAACATGAGGATATAAGGAATAAAGCACACAAGTCAGCTCCTATGTGTTAGATTATCCATTCCAATACACTGCAATCCTCACTCTCAAATGATAAAATCGCTATTTTCATGAAAAAACTTTTAATTGTTGCCCATTGCCCATCAGAAAACACTAAGAATCTTCGCAACGCCGCGNTGAAAGGCTCTCAAGATCCTCGAATTTCAGGAGTAGAAGTCGTTGTCAAAACACCGTTCGATAGTGATATAAAGGACATATTTTGGGCTAACGCCATACTGCTGGGAACCACCGAAAACCTTGGGTATATGAGCGGTGCATTAAAAGACTTTTTTGATCGGACCTACAATGAAGCACTGGGTAATACAGATGGATTACCTTACGCGGNATACATTCGGGCAGGCATGGATGGAACAGGCACAAGAAGAAGNATAACGAGTATCACTACCGGATTACGTTGGCGAGANGTACAAGCACCTTTAATCTTCAAAGGGCAATGGAAAAATGAATTTCTATCAGATTTACGAGAATTAGGAATGAGCATGGCGGCTGGGCTTGAATCAGGAATTTTCTAAAAAATTAAAGAATTACATTATTCCCGGCCAAGTTGTTACGCTTTAAATAATTCCATCACCAAAAACAGTCCCTCTTCTACTGCTTGTTTNATTAACTGATTGCAAATCATCGTCTGTTTTTCCCTAGTTTTTTTCTAAACTANTTACATTTAATCAAAGTACTCCCAGTTGACGAACTGATTTTTAATGACAACTGTAAAGTCTGAATATATTGCTTTTTGTTTTCGTTTCAGAGCCAGACTGATCAATATTTTTATTTACAATCAAGTTTTGCTTGCATAATAGAAATCGCTAGATGGAATTAACTGAACCGTTTGTATTAATAATTGAGCACCTTTAATTAGATTGTAGTCACNAATGAAACTAGTTGTAGTAGAGTCACCCGCTAAGGCTAAGACTATCAATAAATACCTTGGAGACGATTACCACGTTTTAGCAAGCTACGGACACATCCGCGATTTACCGCCGAAAAACGGCTCTGTACTTCCTGAGGATGGATTCGCGATGAAATGGGAATCCAATGATCGGTCGGATAAACAAATAAAAGCAATAAAACAGGCCCTTAAAAAATCCAAAAGTTTAATTCTCGCGACAGACCCTGATCGTGAAGGAGAAGCCATATCCTGGCATATCTGGAAGGTGATGGAAGAGCAAAAAGTCTTAGAGAATATTCCAGTCGAAAGAGTAGTATTTAATGAAGTCACAAAAAAAGCAGTCGTGGAGGCGATGGCCAATCCCCGCGCGTTGGACCAATCTCTTGTGGATGCCTACTTTGCGAGAAGAGCACTGGACTATTTGGTAGGTTTCAATCTATCACCAGTTTTGTGGCGTAAACTTCCAGGGTCGCGGTCTGCGGGCAGAGTGCAATCTGTTGCGCTTAGGTTAATCTCCGATCGTGAGGCCGAAATAGAAATCTTCAAGGTTGATGAGTTTTGGACGATAGATGTTAGGCTTACCACACCGTCCAACAAAAAATTTGGCGCGCGACTGACACATATAAACAATCAACGGTTAGAAAAATTTGCTTTACCATCGCAGGATAAGGCTGAAGAGGCTGTAGAGCTCATCAAGCTAGCAAGCTATGTCGTCAATTCGACAGAGAAAAAACGTGTAAAACGAAATCCACAACCTCCGTTTACAACCTCAACATTGCAGCAAGAAGCCTCCCGAAAACTTGGAATGAGCGCCTCAAGAACCATGCAAACAGCACAAAGGCTTTATGAGGGTACCGATATAGGCGGTGAGACGGTAGGTCTAATTACTTATATGCGGACTGATGGTGTACAGATGAGCCAGGAGGCAATAGTCGCAGCCAGAAGTTACATTCAGAAGGATTATGGAGCGAAATACGTCCCTGAACAGCATCGAATTTATAAAAGCAAAGCTAAAAATGCTCAAGAGGCTCACGAAGCCATTAGACCAACAGATATCACTCGGACCCCTAAGTCTNTAAANTCGTATTTAGATGGAGACCAGGANCGACTCTATGATTTGATTTGGAAGCGGTCTGTTGCGAGCCAGATGGCCAGTGCGGAGTTAGACCAAACAACTGTGATAATAAAAGCTACAGATGATGTCACGACATTACGATCAACTGGATCGATAATAGCGTTCGAGGGGTTTTTAAAGGTTTACCAGGAGGATCAGGACGACCCAAGTCAAGAAATTGATGGCCAAGAAGGAAAACTTCTACCTCCTATGTCTAAGGGTGATCCGCTCAAGAGAATAGAAATAAACCCGGGCCAACATTTTACACTTCCTCCCCCCAGGTTCACAGAAGCGAGTTTGGTGAAACGAATGGAGGAATTAGGAATTGGGCGACCGTCTACCTACGCAACAATNATGCAAGTACTNCAGGATCGAAATTATGTGCGATTGGATCAAAAGCGTTTTATACCAGAAGATAGAGGGAGACTGGTAACGGCTTTTCTATCTAACTTTTTCCAGCGTTATATTGAATATGATTTTACGGCAGAATTAGAAACCGAGTTGGATGAGATATCAGATGGAAAACTACCATGGGGTGAGGTTTTAAGAAAATTTTGGATGCCTTTCAATGCAGCAATTGGGGATACTCAAGAGTTAAAAATTCCCGAAGTCTTAAAAAGAATTGATGAAGACCTTGGCCCACATTTCTTTCCCGATGATGATCAAGGCAATAGTTCGAGGGCGTGCCCAAAATGCGGAGCGGGTAGATTAGGATTGAATTTAGGGAAATATGGTCCTTATATCAGTTGTTCAAATTACCCTGATTGTAAATTAACACGGCAACTGACTGTAGCCAGGGACAATAGTGACGACCCTAACATTGTTGTTTTGGATGAACCTAAGGTACTTGGAAAAGATAATGAGACAGATAAGGAAATCACTCTCCGCAAAGGACCATATGGATTTTATATCCAGTTGGGAGAACAAGGAGAAAAGAAGTCTGATAAGCCTAAACGTACAGCAATCCCAAAAGGAATGAGCCCGCTGGAGACGACTTTAGAGCTCGCCAAAGGCCTGCTTAGCTTACCAAGGCTGGTTGGTGAACACCCTGAAAACAAAGAAAAAATATTAGCAGGGATAGGACGATTTGGCCCCTATCTGAAACATGGGGCCTCGTTCACATCTATACCACCAGACGATGATGTACTAAATATTGGCTTAAATCGGGCTGTCGACCTGATAGCAAGCAATCCAAGAAAGAAAACGGCAGCAAAAGTGCTCGGTGAATCGGGAGGTAAGCCTGTGACGGTTCAAAGTGGTAGATATGGACCATATGTCCAACTAGGGACAATACGAGCGACACTCCCCAAAGATCTAGATCAAGAAGCCGTAACCCTAGATAAAGCATTAGAACTAATTGATGCTAAAGCTGAGCGTTCAGGAAAGAAGAAAAAGGCACCCGCAAAGAAAAAGTCAAAGTCAGCACGCGGTAAAAAGAGCTCTATAAAATCAACCGTAGCTGAAGCTTAGATCCTGGTGAACCGGAGTGCCTAAAAAAAAGAATATGAGAGATAGTCTCCCTAATGTAGAGCAGCTAAAAAATTACATAAATAATGCATCGAGGGAAATAACACGTCGCGATATCGCTAGAGCATTTAACATTAGGGGAAACGATAAGGTTTGGTTAAAAAAAACTCTTCGTGAGCTAATAGACAGTGGTGACATCACTCTAAATCACCGCAGAAAATTTAACGAGACTAATAATGTTCCCTCTGTTTCGGTAGTGGAAATCACAAAAATATTTGATGATGGAGGCGCAACGGCTCAATTGGTTCGTCCCAATAATGAAACCACAAAAAATAAAATTGTTATTTCATACACTAATAAGTCCCCTTCATACCGATTGGGAGATCATGTTCTTGTAAAACTTCGAAAAACTCACGAGGGCTATTACAAAGCAACCGTAATGCGTCGACTTGAAAAACAACAAAGTAAAGTAATTGGNATCGTAAAGGAGATAAAGGGTAGCTATCGACTNATTCCTATCGATGGTAAAAAAACGCATGAAGCTTCAATTGAAACTAATCCTAATATGCCTNTAAAAGATGGTGACATTATTCAGGCAGAATTTATTGCAAAAAGAAATTTTTCCAGCAGAAAAGTAAAAACTCTTGAAATTATAGGTAATCAAAACGACAGCCACTCAATTAGCCTNATTAGTATTCACGAGTATGAAATTCCCACTGAATTTTCAGTAAACGCACTTACTCAAGCATCCGCGGCNCAGCCAGTTTTTTTTGATAAGAATAGAAAGGATATGCGTGATATCAATTTGATAACAATTGATGGTGCCGACGCTAGAGACTTTGATGATGCTGTTTGGGCTGAGGTAAACAATACCACTAGCAATCCAAATGGCTGGCGTCTCATTGTCGCCATTGCTGACGTTGCAAATTATGTGCGGCCAGATGATGCCCTAGACATAGAGGCAAAAATGCGCGGAAACTCTGTTTATTTCCCTGATCGAGTTGTGCCAATGTTACCTGAGGCATTGTCAAATGGATTATGTTCTTTGCGGCCTAACGAAGACCGTGCGTGTCTCGCAGTAGAAATTATCATAGATAGTGAGGGCCGAAAGCAGTCACATAAGTTCATCAGAGGTTTGATGCAATCAAAAGCACGGGTCACCTATGAGGAACTGCAATCGGAATTTGATATGAAAGACCAGAAAAAAAACCAAGAAAGCTTAATTGCAAAATTAGCAACACCCCTTTATGGAGCATTTTTTGCACTTCTTAAAGCCCGCACAAACCGGGGAGCTCTTGATATTGAAGTGCCTGAAATGAAAGTTCAAATATCTGTTAGTGGTCAAATAGAAGCTATAACAAATAGAGAACGCTTAGACAGCCATCGGCTAATTGAAGAGTTTATGGTCCTAGCAAATGTTTGTGCAGCAGAAACTCTTGAGAATAAAAAGTATACATGCGTTTATAGAATTCATGATGTGCCTAGCTCAGAAAAGGTAGATGGATTGCGACTTAATCTAGACGGATTTGGTATAAAACTATCCAAGGGACAAGTTATCACTGCAAAGTTATTTAACGAAGTTCTTAAAAATGCAGAAGGGCACGACGCAAAAGAGGCAATAAATCAACTNGTACTTCGCTCTCAAAGCCAGGCAGTTTACAGCNCAAATAATCTGGGGCATTTTGGTTTAGGCCTAAGACGNTATGCACATTTCACATCCCCCATACGTAGATATTCAGATCTCCTAGTGCACAGGGCACTTATCTCTAGTCACAATTTTGGAACAGATGGAGATTTACGGCCCACCCCTGAGGAATTAGAGCCTATATGTGAAGAGATCTCTAAAACCGAGAGGCGCGCAGCTTTAGCAGAACGCTCAGCAAATGACCGGTATTCAGCTGTTTTTATGACAAAACGAATAGGTGAAAATTTTGATGCGTTAATAACCGGCGTTAATAACTTTGGCGTTTTTGTGAGACTNGATGGAAGCTATGTCGACGCTCTACTACCAATCTCTAGTTTACCATATGATTACTATGATTATGATGAGAAACGGCATTTGTTAACTGGTCGAAAAAATCAAATGAAAATAGGGCTTGGCGACAGAATACCTGTTANATTAAGAACCGCCGATCCTATTACTGGCCGGCTCGCCGTCGCCTATGCTGGAGGTCTATCTGACGCCTTCTCTACTAAATCAAAAAAAACTTTGNTAAGAAAAAATAAACGGCGAAAATTAAAATAAGATTTGAAATAATCATAGGAAACACGCGAAATTAAATTTTATTGTTCCCAACAGAGCAAATACTCATCAATATATCTATGATTAACATAGCTCGATGGTTTACCGCCCGCATGCGAAACATTCTCAAGTATCTAAAGAGCAAAAAAACATCTGTTCTAACCTCAATAATCTTTTTTCCAATATTATTAACTGCGTGCGAATACCTTAATGTTGAAAACGGTAATATTTTTCAAAAAACACGAGGGATAACATTTTTTTCAACAGTTTATGAAAACATTTGGGTATATCACCGAGATGAACCAAATATAATTGAAATAATGCTGTCGGGCCTCAACGGTCTTAGTAATATTGACAATGGAATACACCACGAGCTCTATGCAAATGAAGTTAGCGTCCAATTTAATAATAAAGAGATAGCTACTCATTCACTTCCAAAATCCAANGATTTTTTCTCTTGGGCCCAAATAACAGTGCAGGTAATACTTGAACTGCGAGGTGTATCTCGCGCTTTAGAGCAAAAAGATGCCAATGCTATTTACCAGATTTTTTTGGAAAATGCCTTTAATAAACTGGATAAATATTCACAATATTTTCCTCCCAAAACACCAACTAAAACGAATAAATCGGATAGTAATTACTATAAACCTTCATTAAAGCAACCAATTCAGTCATACGTTTCCATGCGGGAAAACATAATTATCATTAGATTAGATTCTTTTGTCCAAGGCATAGTTGAGTTGGTCAATAACCGCATCAATTTTATGCAAACTAACGTCAGACCAGGGGCGCGAGGCATCATCATAGATCTCCGAGATAATCGAGGAGGAAGACTAGATGAAGCCGTTGGAACTGCTGACTTATTTATTTCCGAGGGAACTATATTAAAAACCCAGGGCAGGCATCCTGACGCTAATCAACATTATATCGCTTCACCAATAGATAACGAAANACCCACACCTCTGATAATTTTAATTGATGGAGGCACCGCCTCTGCAGCAGAAGTAGTAGCCGCTGCTATAGGTGAACATGATAAAGGATTGATTATAGGCGTTCCATCATATGGAAAAGGTTCGGTTCAACGTGTCCGCTACCTTCCCAATGACGGACAAATTAACCTTACTTGGAAAGAACTGTTTACACCGTACGGATACTCGCTTTCAGAACGGGGCGTTTTACCTAAAATATGTACAACCAATATACAAACTAATGGTCAGAATAATTTAGAGATATTAAATAGTAAAATTATCTCAAAACAATATACACGTGAAAAACGCGCATTTAATCGCAGCTCCGAGCAACAAGAAAAAAATATTAACCCCCTTTTTGAGTGCAAAAAAAATAATGAAAAGAAACACTCTGATCAAGATTCAGAATTAAAATTAGCTATCGATATTCTCAAAGATGAAAGTTTGTATAGACGATTAATAGGGCATTCAACCATGGTCAATTTTCAAAGAAATTAGCTCAGTATTCTGTTAACTTGACTTAAAGAAATAAGGGTGTATTTTCAGAAAAATTTTTTCTAATTAACTCGGTGGGGAATAATGGCCAAGCCAGCAACTGTTCTTATTAAACTCGTAAGTTCTGCGGACACGGGACACTATTATGTGACTAAAAAGAACCCAAGAACACAAACGGAGAAGTTAGAACTAAAAAAATACGACCCAGTAGTGCGAAAGCACGTACTATACAAAGAAGGTAAGATCAAATAACCAATTATATCTCTGGNCCTAAAGATTCGGACCAGAAATTATATCGCTAGGAATTGATCTTTTCAGGTACTTCCCATCTTTTAGGTTACCTAAAAATTCACCATTTTCGACCATGACTTTTCCCCGTAAGATTGTCATGACAGGCCAAGCAGTTATTTCGTGGCCCTCCCACGGAGTATAATCGGATTCATGCAAATCTTCTAATCGAACCTTCCTTCTAATCGTCGGGTCGAGCAAAGCTATATCTGCGTCACTTCCAACTGCAATGGCTCCTTTTCGTGGGTACAGCCCCATTATCTTGGCTGCATTTGTGGANCAAAGATCCACAAACTGTTCGAGTGAGTAACCTCGATTGGTTACCATTTCTTGATACATAACACCAAGTCTTGGCTCAACGCCCGCATTACCCCCAGTGGTGTCGTCGATCCTGTCTCCAACAGTTTTTAATTGCAATGAGCAACATAACTCATCAGTCGCAACAGCATTGATCGAACCATCTAGCGTGCCGGCCCACAATTCTGCCTGGTCCTCTGGTGACTTTAATGAGGGGTAAGTATGATAAATTTGCCCATTTGGTCTTTTATAATCATCCGAGTTAAACAACATATACTGGTGCAATGTTTCTCCATAAATTGCTTGCCCCTTTGCCCTTGCTTCTCTTATCGCTTTGACACCTGTACCGGCACTAACATGCATCATATATAGTGGTGTTCTCTCAGCCTCAGCTAATCGAATAATTCTCCGAAATGATAAATCNTCGGACAGAGCGCTGTGCACCTCAGCAAGATTATGAAAGCTGACACGTCCCTCACGAATTAGCTTTTCATACATATGCATAACCAGATCATTATCCTCAGCGTGAATAACACCTAGTCCTCCAGCTCTGGTGATAACTTTGAAAACTTCCCAAATATCTCCAAAATGAACCATTCTTCCGGATCTACTTGGTGTTATATTTGTTGTGAATATTTTGATTGTTGGATAGCCGTCAGTTATCAGTTGCTCAATTTCTGAAAGTACTGGTGGCTCAACATCCCCAAGTAACATTAAATGATAGGAATAATCGCAGTAGCAATTATCCTCCCAATCCTGGTCTCTCTTTTTAATAATCTCCTTAAATGGAATATCCTCTATTCGAGCAGCAAAATCGATCATGGTGGTTGTTCCACCAAACAGGGCGGCGCGGCTNACAATTTCTGGTCCATCAGTATACCCGACACTACCATCTGGCATGGGCATGATCCATTTACAATGGACATGTGGATCTATACCACCAGGCATTACTANCTTGCCGGTTGCATCAATAGATTTTGTAACCTGGTCTTCTCCGATAATATTTGGAGCGGTTATCGCGCTAATTATCTCTCCTGATACCGCCACATCTTGTTCACTTACTCCGTGCGGTGTGACTACTGTTCCGTTCCGTAAAATTAAGTCGAACATTTCATAGCCTCCAATAGATTAAGTTGTTTTTGAGTAATTTGACTAGTCAATGACTGTTATGTCTAGTCATTTCATCAACCTCTTCTTCAATCGTTACTAAAAGTGCCTCTACCCACTGTAATGATAGGTCACGCCCAATGAGAACAAGCTGCGTTTCTTGCCTGCTTTTGGGCCAGTTTTTATGCCAAGAAATGGCGTGAAAAACATGCTGNACGCCATGAACTATGGCGGGAGNTTCTTTTGCTTCCTTAATGAAAACTAGACCTTTTATTCTAATTAAATTGGAACCTAATGTTTCGGCTAAAGCTTCCAAGAACAGAGTTAATGTTACNGCATGAATTGGTTTTTTTAAATGTAATGAGACGGATGTAATATTACTATGTGAGTGAAAATGTCCATNNTCNGCNTTGGATACATNATTATTTGTCCAAGTGTCGCTTTTTCCTAGAACTAAAGNCAAATCAATTTGACCTAAATTACTAGTNAATATTTTTGCATTATNATTGATAGCCCTCAGTNCCNTTTTNAGACCCNCAGTACTTTCANATAACAAATCTGTTTTTGTTATCAATAAAATATCTGCTAANGCCACCTGACGGGAAGCCTCCTCNAATTCAGNAAGTGAGTTTAATCCGGTCATGCCGTCNACAGTNACAAGAACNCGATCCANTATGACTTTCGGTGATGAGGTCNNATCTAANAGTAGAGATTGTATGATTGGAGCAGGGTCAGCCATACCTGTGGTCTCGAGAATGATTCGGTCAAACAAAAAACCATCAAGTCGTTTTNTTAATAACCTAGCTATAGCCTCTTGAAGATCTCCNCGCATTACACAGCATAAACATCCNGTACTCAATTCAACCAAATCTTCATTGCTGGTTTCAATAAAATAATTGTCTAGGCCTATATCACCAAATTCATTTATAATGACGGCAGTATTTCTNAGTTCTCTTTGTTTTAGTAAATTTTTAATAATAGTGGTTTTCCCACTACCGAGAAAACCTGTTATCAAAGTTAACGGTATATCCTCCGATTGTTTCATATTTCTCTATTTCGCAAATATAACTCGACCAATCGGTCGATTAGGGCACAATATTAACGAAAGTGATTTGAGTGCAGCGCCTATTGATGGGTGCACCCGCTCTTTTTCGCCAACTTTTGAAATTTTCCATATATTACCAAAGGCCTGTTCTTCAAAGACAACTTTTACCAGTAAACCTGACTTTTCTATTATTAAACAGGACAAACCATCCATCTCGAGGGTTAATTCTTTATCTAGATCCCATGACTTTAATGCACCCAAGATAATTGTCTTAAAACGAACCGGCGTCACAACTTGTTACTCAGCCACCAAGTAAGAAGTCGAGTGGCCTCCATAAAATCTGAAATCCTCATAGCTTCATCAGGATTATGGCTCCCATTCGCATTTCTAATAAATAGCATTTGTGTAGGAACCCCGGCAGCCGCGAATGCTGCTGCATCGTGGCTAGCGCCACTAGCCAACTGTATATAGGGTATTCCCAGCACCTCTGCCCCCTCTATCATTTCACCTTTAATCGAAACATCCATAACACCAGGGTCGGCTTTTGTAACGTTACCAAGGTTAAATGAGACCCCCCTNCGTTCAGAAATTTCTTCTACTTTTTTCTTCACTCGATCAACCATCGATTCNACAAAGTTATTATCTANACTTCTCATATCAAGACTAAACTCCACACGTCCCGATATTTTAGTCATGGCATGCCATTCCTGATCNGTAAAAAATTTTCCAACCGTGAACGCAAAATCTTTATCTGTGGCTTCGCACTCCTCCCAAACACAATCAAGAAAACTCACAAGTTCTGCTGTTGCTATAACCGCATCTCTTCTATGGCTTCTAGGAACCCCACCGCAATGTGAATATTCGCCATTACATGTGGCATTAGGCAATCTCCGATTGCCTCTGATACCGGTTACAACGGCAACTGGTATTTCCGCTTCCTCCAAGACTGGTCCCTGTTCAATATGCACCTCAATATATGATTCTAATGATTTTGGAGGAAGAAACACGTGACCATCCCTAATCCGATCAGGATTACAACCNGCAGACCTCATATGGTCACTCAATGTTCTTCCAGTATCCGATCTTTTTGCATTTTCTAGAGAATTCGATGGAAGAGTTCCTAACGCAGACCTACTTCCAATGTACGAGACCCCAAACCAGGCGCTCTCCTCTGCTCTAATACCCATTACTTTTATATCTCTGGGGGGCTTAATACCTGCTTTAATTAGTCCTGCACATGCAATTAGACCCGAAACAACCCCAGCGGCTCCATCGAAGTTACCTCCTTGCGCAACCGAGTCTATATGAGACCCAATGACGACTGGCTTAGCTTGCGGNTCTCTTCCCTTAAGTGTCATATAAACATTTCCAGCAGGGTCGTCTTCAACTGTCATTCCTAATTGTTTGGCCACATTTGCCATTATATTTCTGGCAGTTTGTTCCCCCTCGCCATAGGATACCCGTGTGATGCCTACTCCATCGAATGTTTTAGTGCGTAATTCATCAAATATATGGCGAGCTAAATTCTCTTGTTGAGCTACCGCNTCGGATGGATTTAAATAAGACATTCAGACTTCTCCACAATAATTCGTTTAAATTTCACTCGGCAAAAAATGAAATTATAATTTAAAANCAAAACTTTCTACAAAATGACGAAGGATGCTATAATGATAGTTGATATTAGAACATACAATATCATACCCCGAAAAATGAAAATATATCTTTCATTATTTGAGGAATTTGCTCTACCAATTCAACGCAAATACTTTGGTAATCCCCTCGGTTATTTTTTAGTCGAACATGGCCCATTACATCAGGTTGTTCACTTGTGGGGGTTCGATAACTTGGCGGATTTAGAACAGCGGCGAGCCCAACGTGATGCGGATCCAGCCTGGGCTGATTATCAAGAGAGAACGGAGGGGCTAGTTGCTAGCCAAGAAAACAAGTTATGTAGACCAATGGAATGGTCTGGAATAAAATAAAATAGAATTAAGAGGGAAATATAAATAAAATGACTATTCCGAATGACTATGTATCTGAACGACCTGGCCTTAATGATATTGAATTAGCGCAGTATAAAAAGGATGGATATATTATTCCAGACTGGCATTTTTCGGATGATGATGTAAATCTAATGCGAGGGCTAGTCGAAGAAATAATAAAGCTAAATCCGGATCACCAACAAGAACAGTTTGTTTGTCCCCACTTACCAGAAGGGGCAACGAAGCCTATGAATAGCAGCCGGCATAGAGACTTTTTGCGCCTTGCTACGGCGGCAGGCCTTCGTACCGTTCTAAAACAAATCATTGGAAAAGATATTTTATTATGGGGAAGTCAGTTATTTTGCAAACCGGCAATGACAGGAATGGAAATCCCCTGGCACCAAGATGGTGCATATTGGCCAATAAAACCACTTGCAAATGTATCGGCCTGGATTGCTATTGATGACGTGAAGATTGAAAACGCCTGTTTGAAAGTTATTCCTGGTTCACATTTGAATGGACTTCGACCTCATGAGACAGACAGCAGAGAAAAAATAGCACTGGACCAGACAGTAAAACAAGATCAATTCGAACAAAATAAAGCGGTAAATATTGAATTATCACCAGGTCAAGTGGTTATCTTTGATGTTTACCTTATTCATGGGTCTAACGCTAACACTTCAGGTAAGAGAAGAGCGGGGCTCGTATATCGTTATATGCCTAGCACAAGCCTTTTTGATAGAAGCGTTCCCGATAAAACTAACCAGTCAGGTCACCTCGTAAGTTATAAACATAGACCCCTTTTTCAAATTCATGGTGAAGAAGTAGGTGATAATACCATGGTAGAAAATCATCTCACCTAAAATCACAAGATTGAATTTACCCAAAACAGGAGATAATTTTGAGAGATCTAATTGGTAAGACAGCTATTGTCACTGGTGCCAGCAAAGGGATTGGTANGGCNACAGTTATNGAGTTTGCATCTCTTGGTGTAACTGTTATCGCNGCCTCCCGTAACGTAGAGCAATTAAAAAACATCAATACNGACGGGCCTCATACTGCTGGACAAGTTCACCCAATTCAGTGTGATGTTAGCAACTATGAAGATGTAAAAAAAATAACACAATTTGCATTATCTCTCTCTGGGAAGATTGATATTTTAATCAATAATGCTGGTCTNATTGAGCCCATTTCAAAACTTGCTGATTCTTCACCTGAGGAATGGGCTAACGTGGCAGATGTTAACTATAAGGGTGTTTATTTTTGCATCAGGTCAGTACTGCCAACAATGCTGGGAGTTGGCGAAGGGGTTATTGTAAACGTTAGCACCGGTGCAGCAACCAGTCCACGCGAAGGGTGGAGCCACTATTGTTCCAGTAAAGCCGGCGCATTAATGCTAACTAAAATGGTCCATCATGAATATGCACAAAGNGGTGTCCGGGCAGTTGGCCTCAGCCCGGGTACAGTCGATACAGATATGCAAGTATCTATCCGTAAATCAGGATTAAATCCAATAAGTAAATTGCCAGCCAATGTACATACTCCAGTATCTATACCGGCTAAGATCATTGCCTGGTTGTGCACCACAGATGCCAAGGAATTTGATGGGGACGATGTCTCTTTAAAGGATCCAGTCATTCAAAAGCGTGCTGGACTTCGATAGAGTTTCTCAAGTGAAGTTGTTCTGCTATTCTCCACTTTTTAAGCTGGTAACACAGCCTCTTTCCCAACAATAGTTGTTCTGTGCATTACTCGACGTTCATTCGGATCATGAGGGGTGACGATATGCATAGTGCAGCGGTTATCCCACATCAAAACGTCGTCAGTCTCCCATTTATGTTTATACACAAATTTATCCTGACTTGAAAACTCCGTTAATTCGGCAAGTAGTTCTACCGCGTCTGTATCCTTCATTCCTTCTATTTTATCATTATATATAGGGCTGATATATAATGACTTTTGCTTAGTTACTGGGTGCAAACGAACCATTGGTTGCCAAACCGCGGGCATCGAGGCCCTCTCCTCAGCAGTCGGTTTCTTGGCACCAGTGATCCGACTAAGGTTTTCGAAATCGTGACGGCATTTTTTCCCTTCTACTTTTTTACGTAAAGCTGCAGGCAAAGCTTTGTAAACCTCGTACATATTGGTAAAACAAGTTAGTCCACCAGTCCTACTAACTTCTACCCCATGGAGAAGCGAACCCATAGCAGGCATTAATTTGTAGCTGGAATCTGTATGCCATCTCTTTGCACTCGATAATTGTTGTTGGACTGGATCGGACTGTGGCATCAATTTTCCATCCTCATCCGTATTAGAGACCCTAAATATTTCTTTAACAAATTTAGATTTAATAATACTTTGATGAAAAATTTCTGGTTCCCCAAAGTAACGAGTAACAGCAACGTGTTGCTCGTCGGTTATTTTCTGTTGTGGAAAAACTAATATTTGGTGATCCATCCAGGCGTGATGAATATCCTTGATTAACATTTTATTTAAAGGTTTTCCTAAATCTATATTAATAACTTCTGCTCCTATCGCAGGATGAAGTTTTCTAATTCTCAGAGATGAGTTATCTTTGGTCATTGGGACACCTCCAAACTTTTATCATTCGTCAACAAATTCAAAGCCCATTGCGCGAGTGTGATAATAAATACCTCCATCTTGTATGATTAAAAATTTAGCCTGTTCATTGCCTTCGTTATGATGGGAGTGAACGGATACCGGAGGGGTAATTGTGGTCGCCCATGGTGCCCAATCTTTTCGTTCACCATCAATTAGGGAGAAACAATTTTCTCCTTTTATAACTAGGGATACAGCAACCGAATTGTGCCGGTGTGGNCGCTGTGTCACGCCCGGTGGCAATGAATTCATTGCTACAGTCAATGTCGGCAACACATTTCTACTAACCTCCTGTTTAGTAGAAGAGAATATCAATGCTGATCCAGCAATCTCATTGCCCCGGCCTACATCATAAATCAACTCAATCTGTCGATTTATTTCATCAGATGGATAATGCACTACATCAGTAGGCGCGTTACCTTGCCGTGGCGCCTGCAAATTTTCAAAAGCTAATTGAGGTTCATTCGTCACGATCCAAAGGACCGCTGGCTCATCAATTGCTGTATGCAATTGATGGCAATCCCCTGGGGTAACAAATACATCACCTGCATTCCACTCAATTTTTTCATTATTCGACAATGTCACGCCCTTACCCTCAATAACGTAGTGAACAGCTCCACTGGCATTGAAGTCTGTTTTTAAATCCTCGTTACTGCATATTCTGGCATAATAAGCCAAAACCAATGGTGATGTTGCCGGAAACGAACATTGCATTTGATCCGAAGCACTACATGGGATTAAACTGGTCGGCGAAGATGATGATAAAGCTTTAAGTGGCTCATCCGTAAAAACCATATTTGGAACCGGGGGTAATTGTACATTAAAGGCATTCCCAGTGTTGAAATATCGTGCTCGGGCCTGCGCAACNCTGCTTGGGTTCGCAGCGGCTTGAGCCGATAAATCAGCAATTGACTTTACTGTTCTAGTGTTAGCCATACGGTCCCCCAAAGCATATCTTATACAACAAGATAACGTATTTGAAAAAATAGNCTCTATTTTTNAATTACTCTATCGACTGTGTGNTAAAATAATAATAATAAAAATTGCGCAGATTAATATTCTATTGNATTTTTTGAGAAGAGAATGAAAAAACTTACAGACTACAAGATTTTAACTTTCGATTGTTACGGTACGTTAATTGATTGGGAAAGTGGAATATGGGACGCCGGACAGCCTTTGCTGAAAGATAATAACATCAATTATATAACCCGCGAAGACTTCCTTAGCACATTCGCCGCAGCGGAAACATTTCAAGAAGCCGCTACACCAACGTTGATCTACCCAGATTTACTCAGCGAAGTCCATAGATCAATGGCAAACACGTTTAATTTATCTACTAAACAATCACTAGATAATTCCTTTGGACAATCCGTCAAATATTGGCCAGAGTTTAATGATAGTCAAACTTCTTTGGTTTTTCTTAAGCAGCATATCAAGCTTGCCATATTATCAAATGTTGATCGCAATAGTTTCTATGAATCTAATAAAAAACTTGGTGTGGGCTTCGATGCTGTGTACACCGCAGAAGATATTGGAAGCTACAAACCAAACCCTAACAATTTTTCACACATGATCAACGCTGTCAGGTCCTCATTCGGCATCGAACCAGATCAAATTTTACACGTTGCGCAATCTATGCATCATGACTTGGTTGAGGCTAAGAACCAAGGTTTAGATATCGCCTGGATCGACCGACAGAATTTATCCAATGGCGGGGAATGGGGAGCCACGGCAAAGGTCCCTATGCTTGTCGAACCTGATTTTCTATTTTTCAGCATGTCTGAGATGGTATCTACTTTTCGCTTATTAATCTAAAAAACTGACTTGATGAAATTATAATTAAGCTTAAGAGTTTTTAGAGATTTTATGAGAACTGTGGAGTTTAAAAATGAAAGGTGTTGTATTTACCGGGGATCGAAAGTTAGAAATAAATGATTTTCCTGACCCTATACCTGGTCCCAGGGACGTTATACTCGAGATTAAAGCATCTGGCATGTGTGGGAGTGACCTCCACCGTTACCGTGCCCCTTTTAATCCTGGCGACACCTCATCTGGTTTCAAAATGGCTGATGAACCGAAGATCGCTGGTCATGAGCCCTGCGGTATTGTTGCTGAACTTGGAACAGCAGTGACAAACCTAGAAGCTCAGGTGGGACAGAGGGTTATGGATCACCATTATGAAGGCTGTGGGTCCTGCAAACACTGTAAAGGTGGCTGGCAGCAAATGTGCCTTGACGGGACAACAGTATTTGGGTCCAGCGGGCATGGCGCTCATGCCAAGTATATGCGAGTGCCCGTTTCAACACTTGTCCCTTTACCTGACAAACTCTCATACACCACCGGCGCTGCAATCTCTTGTGGGACTGGGACAGCCTACGGAGCACTTCGAAGATTAAAACTACAAGGTGGTGAAACAATTGCTATTTTTGGACAGGGACCTGTAGGTCTATCGGCTACTCAATTAGCAGTTGCAATGGGCGCAAGAGTTATCGCTCTGGATATATCCCAAGAACGTCTAGAAATGGCGGAGTCTTTTGGGGCGGCAGAAATAATTAATGCCGGATTCAATGATCCTGTGACTGCAATTAAAGAACTTACTCATGGTGAGGGTGCTCATAAGACACTAGAAGCTTCCTCGGCGCCCTCAGCAAGGCAAGCGGCAGTTCAAGCTGTTCGTTCTTGGGGAATAGCATGTTTTGTTGGGGAAAGAGGCACAGCAACACTAGACGTAAGTCCAGACCTTTTAAGACGACAGGTAACTTTAATTGGATCATGGACTTTTTCTACTCAAGGCCAATCAGATTGCGCAGAGTTTGTGTCGGATAATGATATTGAAGTTGAGTCTCTTTTCACCGATACATGGTCACTGGATCAAGCAGCAGAAGCTTACCAAAAATTTGACACACAAATCACAGGCAAAGGCGTCATCATCCCTTAAAACTTCTGGCCTTGTTCAACGATTTATAATTCATAATTTTAATGCCCCAAAAACTCTGCAAGTTCGTTCATTGTACTGAACACTTGATTGCACCCAGCCTCCTCAAGGGCCGCATGATTTTTCGTGCCAGCGTAACCGAAAACAGTCATTCCGGCAGAAACCCCTGCCCTTACACCCCTCGGGCTGTCTTCAACTACTAAACACTCCCCTGGGTTGACCCCCATTTCTTTAGCGCAGAATAAATACAAATCTGGCGCGGGTTTTGGTATACCGACATCATCAGCAGAGAAAATACGCCCCTCAAATCTTCGTTTTAGGTCGGTTACACCTAAGGACACGTCCATTTTATTTATAGGCCCATTAGAGCCAACACAAAATGGAATTTCTAAAAACTCGAGAACATTTAACACCTTCTCTATACCCTCAATCGGCTTTAAGTTTCTCCGAAACTCAATAAATTGCTTCTTATAGATGTCCTCTACCCAATTCGATGAAAGTTTTTGACCTAATTGTTTCTCCGCATCCTTTTTAATTTGCGTAAGCTTACCTCCTAAAAACCTAGAAAGGGCACCTTCCGCGGATATTGGAATGCCAGCCGTACTGAGCGCCTCGGCTATGAAACGATTACCAATAGCCTCACTGTCAACAAGAACTCCGTCACAATCAAATATAACCAATTTAAAATTCACTACTTTTCTCATCTCACAATCTTTGATTGCCTATTTTTTAGGCATAGAAAAACAACTGCTTGCGAATTAATCAGTTTAAGTTATTATATATGATTTTAACATAAAAACTTCCAATTGTGGACGGGGGATTGCAACCATGAGTTTCATTCAATTCGGAATTCGCGTTATCGCATCTATTGGTTCAATTATTACTGTATTCGCTTCAGGACCAGCACAAGCTGCCGACAAACTGAACAGCGGAGATACAGCTTGGATAATTACCGCCACTGCGCTCGTTTTATTCATGACACTCCCTGGTTTAGCATTATTTTATGGTGGTCTTGTTAGGGCCAAAAATGTACTTTCGGTATTAATGCATTGCTTTGCAGTTGCCTGCCTTGCCTCAATATTATGGTTAGTTGGGGTTTACAGCCTAGCGTTTGATGATGGTGGGTCTTTAAATGCTTTTATTGGAGGCTTGGATAAAATGTTTTTGTCCGGTGTTACTTCAGTAACTCTATCTGGAACCATCCCAGAAACCGTATTTTTTATGTTTCAAATGACTTTTGCAATAATTACTCCAGCACTCATCGTAGGGGCTTTTCCGGAAAGAATAAAATTTTCAGCGGTACTACTATTTTCGCTATTCTGGCTAATTCTGGTTTATGCACCAGCATGTCACTGGGTATGGGGCGGCGGTTGGTTAGCTGAAATGGGGGTAATGGATTTTGCTGGCGGTATAGTTGTTCATGTTACCGCGGGTGTCTCCGCTCTTGTCCTAGCGGTAGTTTTAGGACCTAGAAGAGGTTTTCCTAGAGATATTAGACCCCCGCATAACCCAGGAATGACGGTTATTGGCGCTTGCATGCTATGGGTCGGTTGGTTTGGGTTCAATGCGGGCAGCGCCTTAGCAGCGGATGGCGGTGCTGGTATGGCCATGGTAGTAACGCATATATCCGCTGCTACTGCCTCACTAGTATGGGCGATAATTGAATGGGTTAAATTTGGCAAACCTAGTGTTGTCGGAATCGTAACCGGAACTATAGCAGGTTTAGCCTCCATAACCCCAGCTTCCGGTTTCGTCGGGCCGATTGGCGCCGTCGTTATCGGCATTGCTTCTGGATTTATTTGCCAATGGTTCACCACATGGATTAGAAGCACATGGAAAATCGACGACTCCCTCGATGTTTTTGCTGTTCACGGGGTTGGGGGAATCCTGGGCACGTTGCTTGTGGCAATTTTTGCAGCAAGCGAGTTCGGGGGACTAGGCTTACCCCAAGAAACCTCTATTGGTAACCAGTTTTTCGTTCAGGTCATCGGCATATTATCAGTAGCAATACTATCAGGAGTTGTAACTTGGGTAATAGCTAAGTCGTTGTCCGTCAGTGTTGGCCTTCGTGTTTCAGAAGAAGACGAGATCGACGGCCTCGATATAAGCGCTCATGGAGAACGTGCATACGACTTAACATAAGAGCATTCTTTGATTAGTTTCTTCCATTACCTAAAAGTAAACGAAGACTTAGGAGAATTTTTATGAAAATGATAATTGCGATTATCCAACCACATCGCTTAGATGCTGTGAGGGCATCGTTGAACTCGGTAGGTGTTTACGGCATGACAACTTCTGAAGTTCAAGGCTACGGCCGTCAAGGAGGCCATAAGGAAATTTACCGTGGAGCAGAATATGACATTCATTTTGTGCCCAAAATAAAGATTGAGGTAGTTGTTGAAGATATGGCCGAGGATAGCGCAGTTGAGGCTATCTGCTCATCAGCANAAACTGGTAAGATTGGTGATGGAAAAGTCTTTGTGTATGACGNNTCCAGAGCGGTGAGAATCAGAACGGGTGAAGAGGGAAACGAAGCTCTTTAAGAANATATNAATGCCAGTTTTAGTATCCAAANAATGGATATATAAACNCTAATTTTTTNTNCCAAACAAATTATCGNAAGNTTATCACTTTCCATAATCAAATAGTTATAAGAACTTTCTTAATTGGTTCTAAATTAGTAGTGTTTCAGTTAATAACAGTATGTTTGTTTATGGCTCTATTGTTGGTGTCTAAGGTTTGAAGTTTAAAGACAAGGAAGGTAATTGTTAGTGAGCGATTCTTGTATACCTCACTAAAGGGAAATTTAATTATCGTAATTTCTGATTNGTGTTGTTTTGCAAGACTAAGAATATATTTAGGAGTAAAATAGATGACCACACAAACTCACTTTCCCGTTGAGNCATTGGCAATTAGACAAGATTATGAGGGCACGGCAACTATTACGCTAAATCGCCCTAAAAATTATAATGCACTTTCTCAAGCTCTTATGTCTGAACTACAAGCCCACTTCGACGACTTAAAACTAGATCAAACGATACTGGTTGTAGTTATAAAAGGAGCTGGCCCAGGATTTTCAGCAGGTCATGATCTGAAAGAGATGCAGGTTAACAGAGATGAACCTTTTTTTCGTAACTTTTTTGAACAGTGCTCTAAACTAATGCAGAGTATAATAAAATTACCTCAGCCCGTTATTGCGCAAATTCATGGAACTGCCGCCGCTGCTGGATGTCAACTTGTGGCGACTTGTGATTTGGCAATAGCAGCGGACACTGCTAAGTTTGCAACCCCAGGTGTAAATATCGGCTTATTCTGTTCAACCCCGATGGTTGCAGTATCAAGAAAAATTCCAAGAAAAAAAATGATGGAAATGCTGCTATTAGGAGACCTTATAACGGCAAAAAACGCCCTAGACTTCGGCCTGATAAATCAGGTAGTAAAGTTTGAAGAATTAGAGGAAACTGTCTTAAGTTATGTAAAAAAGATTAANGGTAAATCTCCTTTAGTTCTAAAAATTGGGAAAGAAGCATTCTATAATCAAATAGAAATGCCTTTAGATGGTGCGTATANNTATACGGCAGAGGTAATGACCCAGAATATGCTTGCGCAAGATGCTAATGAAGGCATAAATGCCTTCATTGAAAAAAGGCCCCCTAATTGGAAGGGGAAATAATAATGAATGGCTCAATATGAATTCAATTTCATCAGACCCCGTCTACACCGACGAATATATTAAAAGCATATTATCTGACGTAAAGACAATCGCTATGGTCGGTGCTAGCTCTAATTGGAATAGACCAAGCTTTTTTGCGATGAAGTATTTATTAGCCAAAGGGTATAAAGTTATTCCCATAAATCCGGCAGCGGCTGGCGAAAAAATTCTAGGGCAATTAGTGTATGCCAAGTTAGAAGAAATGCCGATAATAGTCGATATGGTTGATATTTTTCGGAAACCTGAAGACGCTGGTAACGTAACCGATGAAGCAATTAAACACGGGGCAAGCGTCGTATGGATGCAACTCGGTGTTGTAAACGAAGAAGCAGCAGGCAAAGCAAAATCTGCAGGACTTCGCGTTGTGATGAACAGATGTCCAAAAATTGAGTTCTCTAGATTATTTGGGGAACTTTCATGGCACGGTTTTAATTCTAAAACTATATCATCAAAAAGGCGTGAAGTGGGGAAAGCTTCGTCNATAGCGTCGGTGCAGGNCTCAAANAANCCTCCAAAGCCAAAGCCAACGGGTTTTGAGACGCGTGCCATCCACTCTGGAGCAGCACCTGATCCAACAACTGGAGCTAGATCCACTCCAATCTTTCAAACTACAGCATATGTTTTTGATGATACGGATCACGCCGCGTCGCTTTTTAATCTGCAAACATTTGGCAATATTTATTCTCGATTATCGAACCCGACTACTTCTGTATTGGAGGAACGTATTGCNTCCCTTGAAGATGGTCGCGGAACAACGTGTACTGCATCCGGACACTCTGCTCAGTTATTGGCATTATTACCAATTATGGGGCCAGGAAAAAAATTAATTGCATCCAATAAACTATATGGAGGGTCAATAACTCAGTTTNGTAAGACATTTAAAAAGTTCAACTGGGACTGTTTATTTATAGATATGGATGACACCAAAGCACTTCGTGAAGCGGCTGCAGATAAAAATGTTAGGGCGTTNTTTGCGGAATCACTGGCTAATCCCGGTGGTGTAATAACAGATATTGTTAGTTTAAAGGAAATCGCGAGTGAGTTTGGGGTTCCACTTATCATTGATAATACTATGGCTACGCCCTATTTATGCCAACCAATAGAACATGGCGCTGATATCGTCGTTCACTCTACAACCAAGTTTCTGTCTGGACATGGTAATGCAATGGGTGGTGCGATAGTTGATGCAGGTACCTTCAATTGGGCACAAAATCAAAATTTTCCATCCCTATCAGAACCTGAAGAGGCTTATCACGGCATAAATTTTTATGAATCATTCGGAGATTTAGCGTACACNACCTACGGCCACGCCGTGGGATTGAGGGACCTTGGCCCGACCATGGCCCCTATGAACGCTTATCTTACCATTATGGGAATAGAAACATTAGCGTTAAGAATGGAACGACATGTCAAAAATGCTACAAGCGTTGCGAATTTTTTAGAAAACCACCCTAAAGTATCATGGGTATCCTATGCCGGCCTTAAAAGTTCTAAATACTATGATTTAGGGAAAAAGTATTTGCCCAAAGGAGCTGGTTCGGTGTTCACTTTTGGACTGAAAGGTGGTTATGACGCAGGCAGAAAAANCGTCGAACGNTGTGAATTATTCAGTCANTTAGCTAACATTGGTGATACTCGGTCGTTAATACTGCATCCCGCCTCCACAACACATCGNCAATTAACTGATGAACAACGGATAGCCGCTGGGGCAGGAGACGATGTTATACGAGTTTCTATAGGTTTAGAAACTGAGTATGATATTATAGCCGACCTTAACTATGCCTTAATGTAATCTTTATTGAAAATTTTTCCAAATTATGAACAAATCTTTAAATGATATTANATGCCANCCGTGGGTATAATAGGCGGCGGNCCCTCGGGCTTNATGGCAGCCGAAACCCTCCTTAAAAGGGGTGTGTCTGTTTGTTTGTATGAGNCTAAACCTAGTATTGGAAGAAAATTTTTAATGGCCGGNAAAAGTGGCCTTAACATCACCCATGCCGAGGACCTCGATGATTTTTTAGATAAATATGATGAAGATCGAGTAAAATTAGAACCTTATATCCGAGAATTTCCGCCGCTTGCTGTTAGAGAATGGACTGAACTTCTTGGAGAGGAGACCTTTGAAGGAACCTCACGTAGAATTTTTCCAAAGACAATGAAAGCTTCACCACTCCTTCGAAAATGGCTGGCAAGATTAACCAATTTGGGACTAAAAATTCATCTAAAGCATAAATGGTCTGGGTTAGGTCCCGGCTCAGAACTTTGTTTTTCAACCCCTAAAGGNTTTTTGAACATAAAACACGATGCGATAATATTAGCTCTCGGTGGAGCTAGTTGGCCAAGATTAGGTAGCGATGCTAACTGGTTGAATATAATCAATAAACACGCTATCAAAACGTTTCCTTTTAAACCCTCTAACTGTGGTTTTAATGTAGATTGGTCCAATACTTTCAAGTTTCGATTTAGTGGCGNACCAGTAAAGTCCTGTAAACTGTCCGTGGNCNGAAACGAGGCATTTGGCGANTTTAATATCACCGACTATGGGATTGAAGGAGGCGTAATATATTTTCATTCGCGAAAAATCCAGAATGAAATAGCTAAAACCGGTCACGCTATTATAAAAATTGATTTGATACCAAGAAAAAATACCGTCGACCTTCTGGAACAAATATCTAAAGCAAGAGGAAAAAACACACTTACTAATCATCTGCGTAAAACAGCCAAACTCAATGGTGTAAAAACTGGCCTACTCAGAGAATTTACACAACCAGAAGACTTAAAAGTAGCAACTCATCTGGTCGANGCAATTAAATCCATTAAAATACGGATAACCGAAAGCCAGCCTATAGATCGAGCCATTAGTAGTTCGGGCGGTATTTCATTTAAAGAGCTTGATGAAAAGTTGATGATAACGAAGATACCAGGTGTTTTTGCATCTGGAGAAATGTTAAACTGGGATGCTCCAACCGGAGGGTATTTGCTCACAGCATGCCTTGCACTTGGAAAGAGTGCCGCCAATGGCACCCTGGAGTGGTTAGACAAGTAAATTACTTAACCGCATCAATGTATCTCTCAAAGCGATCTAATAAAGGGATCAATGTTGATGTATTTTCTGAAGGTAGGCTAAACACTACCCTCTCTGTGCCAGCATCTCTGTAACGNTTTAAAAGATCCAAGTCGTCTGCAATACCATAAACAGTTATTGGAACTGTGTCGGGATCACGACCCGCCTTCATACACATCTCCCTAAATTCTGGAAATTTATCTATTACGTCACCATAAGCAGGACGGGTAGCATGCGGCAACCACCCATCGGCATACTCAATCGCCCGTTGCCCCCCATATGGAAATGCCCCTCCAAGAATAATAGGGGGATGAGGTTTTTGAATCGGTTTTGGATTTGTAATCATCTCTGGAAAATTAACAAATTTNCCTTCGTACGACGCTTTTTCTTCGGTCCATATGGCCTTCATAGCCTCGACTCGCTCTTTCATCAGGCTCATTCTTGTTTTAAAGTTGGTACCATGATCTGCCATTTCTTCTGCATTCCAACCGGCACCAATACCAAACAGAAACCGACCAGAAGAAATTTGATCGACAGAGGCGACTAACTTTGCTGTCTGAATAGNGTCCCTCTGAACAACTAAACATATGCCAGTTGCTAGGTTTAGTTTTTTGGTTACCGAAGCGGCAGCCGAAAGNGAAACGAATGGGTCCATTACATCATAGTATTTGTTTGGAAGTTCNCCCCCCTGAGGAAATTGAGAAAGTCGAGATGTAGGTATATGAGAATGTTCAGGAGCCCAGAGTGANTCAAAGCCACGTTGTTCGAGAGCAAGACCGAAATCCACAGGTCTCATTGAGTATTCAGTAAAGAATAAAGCTACACCGATCTTCAATTTAATTTTCCACGATTATGTCAAAGAAACTATATTGGTAATGCTGTAGTTTGCTTAATTGTCTCCATAGAGAAACTTGATGTTACATCCTTTAACGGTATGGTCTCTACCATGTTTTTATAAAATTTATCGAAATGATCCATGTCAGGGACAACGATTTTTAACAAGTAATCAATCTCCCCAGCCATTCTGTGAAACTCCTGAACTTCTGGCATTTTCTTAATAAATTTTGCGAAATTGTCTAACCACTCGCCAGAATGCTCTCCCGTTCGAATTGACATGAAAACAGTCAAATTTACGCCTANNTTTTTACCATCTAAAACTGCTGATTGGTATTTTATCACACCGTCATTTTCCAAACGGTTTATACGTTTCCAACACGGTGACGCTGATAAACCTACCCTTTTAGCAATTTCGGTAACTGTTAGACTGCTATTTTCTTGCAGNACTCTGAGGATCTTAAGATCTAACTCATCCATCACCAGTCAATAATCCTTCAAAAATAGAAATAAGAAAATGTTTTTTTTACTGAGCAAAAATAACNCAAATAAAAGAACAAATATGCTTACCCCAAAATTACAGAATAACATAGGCGCTGGACGAAAAAAAACAAAACATTATTGAAACACAACCAAAAAGCATTAATCTGGGAGGCTCGATCTACCCATTAAATAGTTGTCTACGGATTTAGCCGCTTTCCGNCCTTCACTAATAGCCCAAACCACAAGTGATTGTCCTCTTCTCATATCGCCAGCCGCAAAGATATTTTTTCGAGACGTTTTGTAATCTTCAATATCTGCCTTAACATTGCCTCGGCCATCCAATTTTACACCTGAATCTTCCAACATCCCCTTATGTCTAGGATGAANGAATCCCATAGCAAGAAGTACTAAATCTGCTTTGATTTCGAACTTGGATCCGGGAACCTCTACCATTGACATTTGGCCGTCAGAATTATTACTCCACTCGTTTCGTACAAGTTCAAGACTGCTTAAAGCGCCGTTNTCACCATGGAATGCCTTTGTCGCAACCGACCAATCNCGATCAGCGCCCTCCAGATGAGATGTTGAGGTTCTCAATTTCAATGGCCAATTCGGCCAACTGAGAGACTTATCTTCCATTTCGGGGGGCTTTGGCATCACCTCTAATTGGGTGACAGACTTAGCTCCTTGCCTTATAGACGTGCCGACACAATCAGAGCCCGTGTCACCGCCTCCAATCACTACAACTCGTTTGCCTTTAGCTGTTATTGGCTGATTATCAACAATATACTCATCAGCCAAACGACGATTTTGCTGTGCGAGAAATTGCATCGCGAAATGTACACCTTTTAGATCTCTGCCCGGAACATCCATATCACGAGGCAGTTCTGAGCCACCGGTCATCACGATTGCATCATATTCTTTGAGAATATCGTCAACAGATATTGTCACTCCAACCTCTGTATTNGATTTAAAAATAACGCCTTCTGCAAGCATTTGAGATAGCCGCCGATCAATTAAATGTTTCTCCATTTTGAAGTCTGGGATGCCATATCGAAGTAATCCACCAAGACGAGCATTTCTCTCATACAGTGTCACCGAGTGACCGACCCTAGCTAACTGTTGTGAACAGGCTAAACCTGCTGGCCCAGATCCAACGACAGCAATGCGTTTTCCCGTTTTCTTAAGAGAAATTTTTGGTTCAATCCATCCCTCTTCCCAACCACGGTCAATGATAGCGCATTCAATACTTTTAATCGTTACTGGATTGTCTGTGATATTCAAAGTACATGCGGCCTCACATGGTGCTGGGCAGATTCTTCCGGTAAATTCTGGAAAATTATTAGTAGAATGAAGTGTTTCCAATGCAGTGCGCCAATTACCCTCGTAAACAAGGTCATTCCAATCTGGGATNAAATTATTTACTGGACACCCATTATGGCAATAAGGAATACCACAGTCCATGCACCGTGAGCTCTGGCTCCTAATCTGAGATTCAGGAAGCGGTATCACAAATTCATTAAAATGCTTTATACGCTCATTCGCAGGTGCATAGGAACGGTCCTGCCGCTCCAGTTCTTTGAATCCTGTTGCTTTTCCCATATTATTCGCCTGCCATCATGTTGTCTGTCGGGACGGTCGAATCTAATTTAGCATTTTTTAAATCCTCAAGAGCTCTTCTGTAATCAACTGGCACAATTTTCACAAACATCGGCAAATACTGTTCCCACAACTCTAAAATTTGTTGCGCTCTTTGACTACCGGTTTTCATATAATGTGTTTGGATCAGGCTCTTGAGCCTTTGGGCGTCGTGTTGCAGCAAATCGGAGCTCAACACCTCCTCACTCACACCGTCATTTTTTAGCTCTATATTTTCCAACTCCACCATAGATTTGTTACACAAATCATCGAAATCTCTATTTTCGTCGAGTACATATGCAATCCCACCGCTCATACCCGCCGCAAAGTTTCTACCTGTCTTGCCTAATACAACAACTATCCCACCGGTCATATACTCACACCCATGGTCCCCAACACCCTCGACCACTGCCACTACTCCCGAATTTCTGACAGCAAAACGTTCGCCACCAACCCCTCGGAAATAGCATTCACCATCTGTTGCCCCATATAGCACAGTGTTGCCGACTATGATGTTTTGTTCTGGAGCAAAATTTCCAGTTTTCGCTGGATAAATAATTATCTGGCCACCAGATAATCCCTTTCCGACATAGTCATTCCCTCCACCCTCAAGTTCGATTGTGATACCTCGAGCTAAGAATGCGCCTAAACTCTGGCCGGCACTTCCTTTTAATTTAAGCCTGATCGTGTCGTCTTCTAAGCCAGAGTGGCCGTACTTTCGGGCAACCTCACCGGACAGCATAGTTCCAATTGTACGATTGGAATTTTTAACAACAGTTTCTATCACAACTGGTTTAGCGTACTCCAAAGCGTCTTTTGCTTTTTCAATTAAAAAGTTATCTAGCGCTTTTTCTAAACCATGGTCTTGTTGCTCACAATGTCGGGTAGCAACGCCAGGGGCAGCGTAGACCGAGTGTAAGACTCTCGAAAGATCAAGATTTTTTGCTTTCCAGTGCTCAATCACCGCCTGAACCCCTAAATGATCACGCCGTCCAATCATCTCTTCAAACTTGCGAAATCCCATTTGAGACATCAGCTCTCGAACTTCCTCCGCTACGAACATAAAAAAGTTAATCACATGGTCGGGTTGCCCTGTGAACAATTTCCGTAATTCGGGATCCTGGGTAGCTACTCCAACTGGACAAGTGTTTAAATGGCATTTACGCATCATTATACAACCTGCAGCAACTAACGCCGCTGTAGCGATACCAAACTCATCGGCACCAAGGAGAGCACCGATCACTACATCTCTTCCGGTCCTAAACCCCCCGTCTACCTGCACGGATATTCTTCCTCTTAGCTGATTTCGAACGAGCGTTTCATGCGTCTCTGCAAGCCCTATCTCCCAAGGACTACCTGCGTGCTGGATAGACGTTAAAGGGCTTGCACCAGTTCCACCTTCAAATCCTGAGATGGTGACATGGTCCGCATATGCTTTGGCCACACCGGCAGCGACAGTACCCACTCCAAGTTCCGAAACGAGTTTCACACTGACACGGGCTTTTGAATTAATGTTTTTTAGGTCATGTATGAGTTGCGCAAGGTCTTCAATTGAGTAAATATCGTGATGTGGGGGAGGCGATATCAATGCAACACCTGGGGTTGAATTTCGTACCCTACCAATCCATTCATCTACCTTGTGTCCAGGTAACTGCCCCCCTTCTCCGGGTTTGGCACCCTGGGCCATTTTAATCTGCAAATCTGTTGCATTAACCAAGTATTCTGCGGTTACCCCAAACCGCCCAGATGCTACCTGTTTGATACGAGACACCATAGAGTCTCCATTTGCGAGAGGTTTAAACCTGATTGGGTCTTCGCCGCCTTCTCCACTATTTGATCGCCCTCCTATTCTGTTCATAGCGACAGCTAATGTCGTGTGAGCCTCCCAAGATATAGAACCAAACGACATCGCACCGGTAGCAAACCGCTTCACAATTTCTTTGGCTGGCTCGACTTCGTTTAAAGGTACTGGAGTATCAATTAACTTTATATCAAATAGAGCTCTTATATTTCGCAGTTTCTTTGACTGATCGTTCATTTTTTTGGAATAAGCCCGATAACGCTTTTCATCCCCTGAACGTGCAGCATGTTGCAACAGACCTATGGTTTCAGGTGTCCAGGCATGGGTTTCACCTCTCAAACGAAACGCTAAATCGCCCCCAACATCTAATGCCCCACTAAATTGAAGGATACCTTGATATGCAATCGCATGACGACGCACTGATTCATTAGCCACGCCATCGATATCGATCCCACCAATCGCACATTTAGTACCGGTGAAATATTTAGAGAGAAACGCCTCTGACAATCCCACTGCGTCAAAAATTTGGGCGCCGCAATATGACTGATAAGTAGAAATACCCATCTTCGACATCACCTTGAGTATGCCCTTAGTAATAGCCTTTATATAACGTTGATGAAGATCGCTTATAGTAATTTTCTGCGTTAGTTTTGGAGCTAAATCTGCTAAAGCATCAAAGGCCAGATAAGGATTTATAGCCTCTGCACCATAGCCTGCCAACAAGCAAAAATCATGAACACGCCGAGCCTCGCCTGTTTCAATAACTAATCCAGCACTTGTTCTGAGGCCTGTCCGTATCAAGTGGTGGTGAACACCTGCTGTCGCCAGTAACGACGGGATTGGGATATGATCGGCATCTACATCACGGTCGGATAGTATTAAGATATTAAAACCACCATTAACCGCTTCCTCAGCCTGAAGGCACAACCTTTCAATTGCTTTTTCCATACCGGAAGCACCGCCTTCCGCTGAGTACGTAGCACTCAATGTTGATGTTTTAAAAGCCTGATCAACATGGTTCTCAATTTGACGCACTCGCTCTAAATCTAGGTTGCTTATGATAGGTTGACGCACCTCAAGCCGATGCCTCGCCCCAGCGCCTTCAGGTTCAAGTAAATTCGGCCTTGGGCCAATTAAGGACACCAGCGACATAACTAACTCTTCACGAATGGGGTCTATCGGCGGATTTGTAACTTGTGCAAAACATTGCTTAAAATAATCAAAAAGTAGTTTTGGTCGATCCGATAAAACCGCTATTGGCGTATCTCTACCCATTGAACCAATAGGATCATCTCCCTTTAACCCCATGGGCATTAAAAATTGTTTTATATCTTCCTGCGTATAACCGAATGCTTGCTGCCTTTGTATCAATGTCTCAGGATCTGGCGCCATAGCACCGATTTCATTGGGTAAATCTTCGAGTTGAATTTGAGTTCTATCAAGCCATTCTTGATAAGGGTGCTCCGAGGCTAGGGATGCCTTCAACTCCTCATCCCCGATTATGCGCCCTTCTTCCAAATCAATTAGTAACATTTTCCCCGGCTGCAGGCGCCATTTCTGAACCACATTATCATCAGACACTGGCAGAACGCCATCTTCAGAACCCATGATAACTAAGTCATCAGAAGTAACCATATAACGCGCCGGCCTAAGCCCATTTCTATCTAGGGTTGCTCCAACTTGACGACCATCTGTGAAAGCAATCGCTGCAGGACCATCCCAAGGCTCCATTAGTGCCGCATTATATTCGTAAAACGCACGCCGTGCTGGATCCATTAGTTTATTGTTATTCCACGCCTCGGGTATCATCATCATCATGGCATGGGCCAAAGAGTAACCACCAGCCACCAACAACTCCAGAGCATTATCAAATGTGGCGGAATCGGACGCTCCATCCCCAATCAATGGCCATAATTTATCAAGGTCATCCCCTAAGACTTTAGACGACATGGTGGCCTTGCGGGCAGCCATCCAGTTTATATTTCCCCTGACAGTGTTAATCTCTCCATTATGGCAGAGCAAACGAAATGGTTGAGCTAATTTCCAAGATGGGAACGTATTTGTTGAAAAACGTTGATGAACAAGGGCTAGAGCAGACACCATCCGTTCATCGGACAAATCAAGATAATAACTGTCTAGATTGGTGCACAAAACCATCCCTTTGTAACAAACGAGACGGGATGAAAATGAGGTTATATAAAACACCCCCGTTCCATCGCCCTGATCCCCTTCGCCAGGATACCAGATTTTTCCATGCGCCTGCTTTCTAATAACAAAAAGTTTTCTTTCGAACGCCTCCTGATCAATTAAGCCTTCGGGTCTAGAAATAATAATTTGTTTGATAATAGGCTCGTTAGGCTTAACACTGTCACCTAAACATGCGTTATCAGTCGGAACATCACGCCATCCAATGACTGTTGCCCCTTCAATCGTAACGGATCGAACGATACTTTCAACGCAGCGCTTACGTGTCTCCTCGTCTCGAGGCAGAAAAACCATCCCCACGCCATAATGACCGCATTCAGGTAACTTTATATTCTGTTTCGCTAACTCCTCACGCATTAGTAAATCTGGTATGTGGATCAAAATACCTGCGCCATCGCCTGCTAACGGGTCTGCCCCAACTGCACCTCTGTGATCCAAGTTAGCTAATATCTGCAAACCGTCGCGGACGAGTTTGTGTGTTTTATTACCCTTTATATGAGCAATAAAACCAAAACCGCAGTTATCGCGCTCATGATCTGGGTCATAAAGGCCATCAGTTCTTTGTTCACTTGGGCTTAGGTCCACTTTATTTCTCGACAATCTCTTCCCCAATTAAATGGCTAATCAATTAACCAGTCGAAGCCGAGCATGGTCGGCCAGAGTCAATGCGCCATTGTTTCGATCTCTCCCCCAGGAGCTCATCACGAACCCTTCAATATAGTAAAATTTAGCAAAGAAGGCAAATATCTGACGCTAAAACAATCAAAAAATCATCCCGATCATAAAAAAAAATAAAAAAATTGAAAAGTTTCCAGACTGGGGCTTTTATCTTCCAGTCTTGTGATGCGATTATTATTAGAATATCACTAAGATCGAAATCAAGTTCATGGGAAAGCACACACGGAGTTTTCATGATTAAAAATCGCGAATCTATCCTCTCTCACCTCCGGGAAGAAGCCAAGAAAATCCGGGTCAATATATGGCGAGCACTTCACGCGGCCGGTTCCGGCCATATGGGTGGGTCATTATCGGCCGCCGACATCCTAGCCGCACTTTATTTTCACTATATGAAAATCCAACCTGGTGACCCTGAGTGGCCGGACAGAGATAGGTTTATTTTATCAAAAGGGCATGCGAATGCAGCACTCGGAGCTGTATTAGTTCAAGCGGGCTTTATCAGTCGCGATATTTTGGAACAATTCTATGGATTTGAATCTCTGTTTGGAATGCACCCAGACATTAAGCTTCCGGGGGTCGAAATGAGTACCGGGGGGCTTGGGCACGGATTATCCATAGGGTTGGGTGTTGCTAAAGGAGCAAGTCTGCAAAAAAAAGATTTTCGAACTATTGTTCTAATTGGAGACGGTGAACTCCAAGAAGGCTCTAATTGGGAAGCAGCAATGGCTGCTGCACATTGGAAGCAAGCGAATCTAACCTGTATTCTAGATTATAACAAGATCCAGCAGAGCGGTGACATATCGACCATGTTATCACTTGAACCCATTGCCGAGAAATGGAAATCCTTCGGTTGGGAAGTTCGTGAAATAGATGGTCACAACATGGATGAATTAGTTACCACGCTGGATAGTTTACCATTCGTTGATCACAAACCATCAATAATTATAGCCCACACTATTAAGGGCAAGGGTGCTAGCTTTGCTGAAGGAACCCATCTGTGGCATAACAACGTGGTTGATGATCATGTCTTTTCTAAAGCTTTAGAAGAGTTGGAGTTAAGCAGATGATGTCGACTAACGTTAATCAAAAATGGGCTAAAGATGCACAAAACCAATCCAGGTTGTCGTTTGGGCTCGCAGTTACATCTTTGGCTCAGAAAGATGAAAAGATAGTAGCAGTATCCTCTGATACCATCGATTTAATGGGACTTCGCGAGATGATGCGCCTATTTCCAGAACGAATTTTAGAAACTGGAATAGCCGAACAAAATGCAATGGGTATTGCTAGTGGATTAGCCACAACAGGGATGCGCCCCTATGTATGCGGCTACGCCCCATTCATTACAGCAAGATCAATGGAGCAACTAAGGAATGATGTAGCATATGCGAACCAACCCGTTGTAATAGGGGCGGCTTGTTCCGGGATAACACTTGCAGTATCCGGCGGCACCCACCACGCCATAGAAGACCTTGCGTTGATGCGAAGTTTCCCAAACATGAAGGTTATTGTGCCTGCTGATGCTCACGAAGCTTGGCACTTAACGCGTGCCACAGAGACTATAGACGGTCCATGTTACATAAGATTGGGTGGACGCCATGAAGAAAAGCCCGTGACCCCCGTAGACGCAAAACCCGTCGTTGGGGAAGCAATTCAGTTACGGGGAGGAAGTGACGTTACAATTATTGCTTGTGGAGCGTTAGTTTCAGAATCTTTGACTGCTGCGGATCAGTTGTTGGCAAAAGGAATTAAAGCTAGAGTTCTTAATATGCACACCATTAAACCACTTGATAAACAGAGTATTTTAAAAGCTGCAGAAGAAACTGGGAGAATAGTGACAGCCGAAGAGCATCATGTGACAGGGGGTTTGGGTGGAGCAATTGCTGAATTGCTGGCTGAATTTCATCCTACCCCGATGCGTTTTGTGGGAATGCCAGATGAATTTGCCGTGGTAGGGCCGACAGCGCAAGTGCGAGCCAAGTATGGCATGTGTGCCTCCAACATTATGTCTAAATGCACAGAGCTTTTAAAATATTAATTTTACAGTTTGGGTTCAGATGGCTGTTTGACTTTTTAAATGATCGAGGGACCAATGAAAAACTATAAGCATATCAAAGTGACACCGATTTCAACGGCGATAGGTGCTGAAATATCGAAAATAGATATATCAATGGACCTTCCAGAACCAGTCATTTCAGAAATACGCCATGCCTTATTAGAACATTTAGTTATCTTTTTTCGAGACCAGGATCTTTCAGACCCAGAACGTCACCGAATTTTCACTCGGTACTTTGGCCAACTGTTCATACATCCAAACTTCAATATGGGACAAAAAGATCCTGAAATGGTTTACTTAACAAGAAAACCTGGTGATAAGGCTGTGGTTGGCGAAACTTGGCACGCCGACACCACCATGATGAAGGCCCCGCCTATGGCAGCAATTTTGTATGCCTTGGAGGCACCAAAGTATGGAGGAGATACGTTATTCTCTAATCAGTATTTAGCTTTTGAAAGCCTTTCTGTTGGCATGAAACAGATGTTAAATGGTCTAAAAGCAATACATAACGATGCTAGGGTAGCCGGCCCCAAGGCTGGCTTTAACTCGAAACGCACGACACAAGTTAGGGAAGATGATGGCTGGACGTTAACAGAAAATGCCCATCCAGTGGTGCGAATACACCCAGAAACAAAAAGAAAAAGTCTCTTTATAAATAGTACTTACGTTCAAAACATTAAAGGAATGACGGTTGAAGAGAGTGCAGCAATATTAAATTATCTTTACGAACACGCCACCAAACCAGAGTTTAGCTGTCGGTTTCGTTGGCGCACCGGTTCAGTAGCTTTTTGGGATAATCGCTGTGTTCAACACTTGGCTATTAACGACAGCAATAACGCTACGCGAAGAATGCAAAGAACACAATTGTTGGGTAACGACGTTCTTTAAAGGGCCCAGTAAACTATTTAAGTAGAAATGATGTAATTGTCTCTATCTCTAGTTTGCTCGTCAGGCCAGGACAATGGCCTACGCCTTCCATGGAAAGAAGTTCTGTTTTAGGGCCTGTTATTTTCATTTTTTCAACAGTACTTTCNGATAATAAAGTTGATTCTGTTCCCCATATTGTGAGTGTCGGGGCTGATATTTTATTCCACTCCCCCCAGATATTTGTATCCTTAGCTTCTCTGCCCAAAACTATTTTTGGGTCATAATGTAATCTCCATTTACCGTCATCACCTCTAATCAAACTGTCGATAGCAAATTTTTGGGCAACTTCTGGAGTGAACGGGCCAAATGCTTTTTTACTTTCTAAAACAAACTGAATAGCGTCCTCTTTAGTATCATAGGTACCAGCAGCAGATGCTAATGCCGCATTTCCCGCCCTTCCCTCAGCACCAACAAAAGGACCAATATCATTCAACACTAATTTTCTTATGGGATTATTTGCTTTAGATGCCAACTCAATACCAAGCAACCCGCCCATAGATGTGCCAATCCAATCAACTTTGACGGCACCGGATCGAGCAATTAGTGCTGTAAGTATATTATGAAAAATTGGAATTTGGTTAACTTCAGAGGTAAGATACTGGTAATCTTTGATATCCTCCAACCAATCGCTATTGCCCCTGCCGGGTAAATCAATAGCAAGAATTCGGTAATGTGATGACAAGGATTTCGCTATAATATCAAAATCCAATCGGTTCCTCGATAAACCGTGAACACATATAAGAACATTGTTATTATCTGAGCTCCCCCACTCCCTGTAACAAACTTTTTTAAAGCCCATCGACGTTAAAACTGTTAAATATTTATCCTGATATTTATCATTTTTCATACATGAATCCGAAGGCAATATGTTAGAAATAAAAATCGAAAATTCTAATCAAGATGCATAATTAATTTATACAATTCTTGGAGTATATACATGACTGCCGAAGTGCACCATGATCAANTGAAATATGCCATTGGTCAATCAGTCCCGCGAACGGAAGATCCAAAATTATTAAAGGGTGAGGGTAAATACACAGATGACCTTAACCTCCCCGATCAAGTATATGCGGCAATTGTCCGAAGCCCAGTCGCCCATGGTACAATCACAGANATAAATGTTTCCGATGCCAAAAAAATGCCCGGGGTCCTTCTNATACTAACAGGTTACGATCTAGAAGATTACGGAAACCTTCCATGCGGCATGCAAATAAAAAGTAAAGACGGGTCTCCATTAAAAAAACCAAATCGTCCCTCACTAGTGACAGATAAAGTAAGGTTTGTTGGCGATCCAGTAGCGTGTGTTATAGCTAAAACACCGGACGCTGCAAAGGATGCAGCGGAGGTGGTGTCTATCGACATTGATATTTTGCCAGCGACAACTTTAGCTACAGAAGCAGCTAAGCCTGGAGCGCCAGTTCTCTTTGATAATGTTGCAGGGAATGTTGCCCTAGACTTCCAATTTGGTGATCCTGACACAGTAGATATAGCATTTCAAACCGCACACCACATTAGTCGAGTAGATATCAGAAATAATAGAATAGTTGTTGCCTCTATGGAACCTCGTTCGGCGCTTGCCCATTACAACAATGAAACTGATTGTTTCACCATGAGGTTAGGATGTCAGGGAACATTTGGTATGCGTAATCAACTCGCCGGNATTTTAAATATGGAGCGCGAGAAGNTACGCGTTTTAACAGAAAATGTTGGTGGTTCCTTTGGAATGAAAAGCTTTGTCTACCCCGAATATATCTGTCTATTACATGCCGCAAAAAAACTTTCCCGTCCTGTAAAGTGGACCGAGGAGCGTTCATCAAGTTTCCTATCTGATCAACAAGGTCGCGACCATGAGGTAAAAGGCGAGCTAGCGTTAAATAAAGAGGGCGATTTCCTGGCCGTTAGACTTTTTTTACATTCGAATCTAGGGGGGTATTTAGCCGCAGTGGGTCCGAACATGGCTACNAATAATATGGTGAAAAATATCACTAGCGTATACAAAACACCCCTTATAGAAATAAATACAAAATGTGTTTTTACCAATACAACCCCAATCAGTGCCTACAGAGGAGCTGGACGCCCTGAAGCTAATTACTACATGGAACGCCTCATAGAGACCGCCGCAAGAGAGATGGGTATCGATCGAATGGAACTTCGAATGCGTAACCACATTCGACCAGACCAGATACCTTATAAGGCTCCGTCTGGACAAAATTATGATAGCGGAAATTTTCCTGCTATTTTAAAAAATGGGCTGAAGTTTTCGAATTGGGAGAATTATGAAATAAGAAGAGAGATCAGTCAAAAAAAGGGGTTGCTAAGGGGAATTGGGGTAAGTAATTACCTTGAAGTAACTGCTCCAGTTGAAACGGAAATGGGCGGTATACGGTTCGAGGAAAATGGTGATATCACAATTATAACTGGCACCCTCGATTACGGACAAGGTCACGCAGCCCCCTTTGCTCAAGTTTTACATAGTCAATTAGGTGTACCATTTGAAAAAATACGTCTACTTCAAGGTGACAGTGACGAATTAATAACTGGTGGGGGCACTGGCGGATCCAAATCTATCATGGCCTCAGGCGGGGCTATTGTCGAGGCTAGCATTGAGGTAATAAAAAAAGCGAAACAAGTTGCTTCCCATGTTTTTGAAGCCCCAATTCAAGATATTGAATTTCATAATGGTAATCTGCTTGTTGCAGGAACTGACAAATCTATAACGTTATCAGAATTGTCGCATAAGTTAAAAACGGAATTTATAGGAGTGCCAGATTTACCTAGTACTCTCGACGTAAAACTTAATCATGGGGGGGTCCCATCCGCCTTTCCCAACGGATGTCATGTCTGCGAAGTAGAAATAGATCCTGAAACAGGACAAACTAGATTTGATGACTACTATATGGTGAATGATTTTGGTATTTTGATTAATCCTCTTATGGTCGAAGGGCAATGCCATGGCGGCGTCGCTCAGGGTCTTGGTCAAGCCGTGATGGAAGATGTTGTATACGATGCTGATGGGCAAGTCTTATCTGGATCATTTATGGACTATGCTCTTCCAAGAGCGTCAGATGTACCAAACTTCCATTTCGCAAGNCTTCCATCACCTGCTACGACTAANGCCCTAGGGGTNAAAGGATGTGGAGANGCTGGCTGTGCAGGGGCCATGCCCGCTATAATGAATGCCATTGTTGACGCTTTATCAAAATTTGGAATATCCCACATCGATATGCCGGCAACACCACAAAAAATTTGGCGGGCCATACAAGAGGTTAAGCAATAGTGAGCTTTGAAAAATAAATATACGCTAATGTAATCGTTCTAATTAGGAGTTACATAATGTCTTCTGGATCTATGATTGTCGCGGCCCAACCCGAAGCGGCGGAAGCTGGTGCCCGCGTCTTAATGGCAGGAGGAAATGCAATAGATGCCGCAATTACAGCAGCGTTAGTTCAAGGAACGGTAGATCCTCAAATGTGCGGTATTGCTGGTTTTGGTAATTGCCAAATTAAGATGCCATCAAAAGGTATTCATACCTGTATTGATTTCCACGGAAAAACCCCATCCGCTGCCACGGCAGAAATGTGGGAACCGTTGATTGAATCTGAAACCCGAGATGGGTTCGGATTTGTTTTGAAGGGTAATATAAATGATTTGGGATATCAGTCTATTACAACCCCCGGGAGCTTGAAAGCTTATTATGAAGCTTTGGTCAACTTTGGCACCTGGGACTGGGCCGACGTAGTCGCGCCAGCCATTACTCATGCGGAAACAGGTTTCATTGTCCGTCCACATGTTTCATTTTGGTGGAATTATGGTGCTAATTACGGTCGTGTTGGTGTGGACGAACGGCTTAAATTTTCCAAAACAGGCGCAGATGCATACTTTAACTCTAGCGGAGAACTAAAGAAAATAGGCGATCGCGTAATAATTCCAGGGATGGATGCGACACTCCGAAAAATAGCAAAGTCAGGACCAGATATTTTTTATTCGGGTGAGATCGCTGAACAAATAGCAGAGGATATGGCAAAAAATGGAGGCCTACTGTCGTATGATGACCTATCGAACTATACAACCACACGAACCGATCCTCTCAAAGGATCGTATCGCGGGTTTGAAATAGCGACTAATCATCCACCAGGTGGCGGCATAATGTTACTTGAAATGCTGAANATTCTTGANCATTTTGACCTTGAACAAATTGGACATAACACANCGGAATATATTCGAATTGTTGCGGAGGCAATGAAACAAGCAACAGTAGATAAAGAGATGTTTGTAGGAGATCCCGCATTCGTAGAAATTCCTGTCGCACGCCTCTTATCAAATGAACACGCCTCTGCTGTAGCAGAGCGCATAAAGTTATTTAAAAAAGCGCATGTAGAGAGAGTTACCCAACCTGAGACAAAAGATACAACCCATGTCGCAGTTGTGGATGGACACGGCAATTGCGTGACAATGACACACTCTTTGGGGATGCCATCCGGCGTTATCACCGATGGCTTAGGCTTTATGTATAACGGCGCGATGGGGGTATTCGATCCAAGACCTGGGCGAGCCGGCTCTATAGCCCCTGGAAAAAGTCGATTTACGTCACTTGCTCCCACAATTGTGTCGCAAGAAAATCAGCCCCACATTGTTCTTGGCGCCCCTGGCGGAACGCAGATTGCGATGGGCATACTACAAGCTATTATCAATGTAATTGACTTTGATATGAGNATGTTAGAAGCAGTATCTGCCCCAAGATTTTCNTCCACAAGTAATATAATTGATGTGATGAATAGAATTCCAACTTATGTGACGGATAGTTTAGAAGGTCAAAATTATGAGGTAATGAGAAGCCCATTAACATTTGGTATTGCAGCAGTTCATGGAATACGTGTTAGAAATGGCCAGATGGATGGCGGGGCAGACCCTGGGCATGATGGAGTCGCCCTCGGTATCGAGTGACATGACAGATACTTTAGAAACCCTGCCGTTTGAAATAAAAAATGTTATAGCTAGCCGAGCTCGTATGGGTTTAATCGCACTAGCGACTGACCACATTATCGAATATGAATTACCCCGACTAATTCATCCAATTTCAGGGGCGCAGATCTATACAACTCGCGTACCAATGGAGCCAAAAGTGACACCCCAGACGCTACATGGAATGAAAGCGAGTCTGACCGACGCTGCAAAGACTTTGCTTCCCGGGGTACAATTCAACGTTATCGGCTATGGATGCACCTCGGCCAGTGTGATCATAGGAGAACTGGAAATATCACAGGCCATTCAATTGGCCCATCACNAAACCGCGATCACAACGCCCATCACTGCATGTATCGCTGCGTTAAAGACACTCAAGGCGACAAGAATAGGATTACTCACCCCATACGTAGAAGCAGTCAATCAACCAATAAGAGAGTATTTTAAACAAAATAATATCACTGTCGTNCGGTCAGCAACTTTTTCTGAGATTGATGATAACCGAGCGGGAATGATCACCCCCNTGTCCATCAAAAANGCCGTATTAAATGTCTTTTCAGGTCTCGATTTAGATCTAGTTTTCATATCCTGTACGAGCCTTAGGGTGGCTGAATTAATCCCCGAGTTAGAGACAAATTTAGGTATTCCCGTCACCTCAAGCAATCACGCTCTCGCTTGGCATATGTTACGGTTATCTGGGGTTTTAGACTCTATTCCGAACCAGGGAACACTGTTTATGTCCTAATAAATTTAGAATTAAAATAAATACCCCCTATGAGGTACATACGGAAAAAAAATATTTAGAAAATTTTCAAATTTTAAGTCATAATTGAATAAGAGTTTTACTCTTACATGGGAGAATCGTTAACATGACGATACAAATGCCATTCGAACCCAGAGGCGTCATTCCGGCTTGTTTACTTCCTTTCGACTCCGAGATGAATATTGATGAGACAAATTTTCGTTCTCACCTAAGAGATCTTGTCTCAGTCGATGGGCTCAGTGCTATAACAATCAATGCACATTCTATGGAAGTGCACGCCTTATCGATAGAGGAACAAGCGCGAACTACAGATATCACCTTGGATGAAATTGGAGATCAGATCCCTGTCGTTCATGGGGTTTATGCGGACGGGTCTGAAAATGCCGCGAGAATAGCCCGGCAAGCGGAATCGAAAGGGGCCAGATGTCTGCTCGTATTTCCTCCGAATACGTTAGCAATGGGTGGGCAAATGCGGCCAGAAATGGCAATAAGACACTTTGAGACAATTGCTGCCGCAACAACCCTGCCTATCATTCTTTTTCAATACCCATTAGGACCTGGGCTTGGTTACCCAATAGACACGTTGTTAGAAATTTGCCAAAAAGTACCTCAAATTAGAGCAATAAAGGATTGGTGCAATGACCCGGCTCTCCATGANAGACATATCAGGGAATTAAGATCCTTGACTAAACCTGTGAATATACTCTCAACACATAGCGCATGGCTCCTCTCATCTTTGGTTCAGGGGTGTGATGGGTTACTTTCTGGAGCCGGAAGTGTAATAGCAAATTTGCAGGTCGCTTTATTCAGAGCGTTTAAGAATGGAGACTTAAACGAAGCTTACCGAATAAACGAGATGATTTATCCAACAGTTAGAGCATTCTATGATGCGCCATTTCTTGATATGCATAACCGTATGAAGGAAGCACTTCATTATCTAGGACGGCTTCCCCCGGCACATGTACGCCCCCCACTTATCAAATTAACTCAGGAAGAGATTACAAAAATAGAAAAATGCATGGATACAGCTGGTCTAACACCTGAAAATGTATACCAGAAAGTAGCCTAGGTTTTTAGGAGTTTCTTTCCATTATTTTGAACTGGAAATGCGAAGATTTTTTCTTGGATTTCTTTAATTGAAAAAGAATACTATTGTCTAACCTTGACTACGCCGTTTTCCCCCAGCCAATCTATCAATAGCTTCTCCTAAAACACCTTTTGGAAGAAAGATAATAAACAAAATCAACATTAAGCCATAAACTGTCGTATCCAAACCAGCTAAATCAATGCCATCATTTCTGAGTGAGGTGATTAAATTTCTAAATATTTCGACCATTAATAAAGTTATTATCGCCCCAATCGTTGGACCAAGCATTGTATATAAACCACCGACAACAACAGCAAAGACTATCTGCAAAGAGATACCAATACCACCGATAACCTCCGGCCCAATAAACATTTGATACTGACAGTAAAGTGCCCCCCCTAAAGCTGTTAAAACAGCGCTCAGCATCGTGATTTTAAGTTTACTAGCCGTTACATGTACCCCAGCTGCTGCTGACGCATCCTCATCTTCTGAGATTGAGTCTAAAGCAAACCGTATCATTGATCTATCGACGGCTCTCCAAATCAGAAGACCAATTCCCCATGCGATAAGAACCACAAAATAAAATTCTTCCTTATCAGCGAATTGGAACGCGAAAATAGAGGTGCCGTCTCCGTGACGTTCGGGGGTGAAACCAAGAGACCCTCCTGTACTATCCCTACAAGCAATAATAACTAGTTTAACAACTTCACTTAATGCCAAAGTTACTAGCGCAAAATAGTGCCCCACAATTTTGAATTGAAAACACGGGTAGGCGACCAAGAGCGCCATCATTGCTGCAGTAATCATTGCAGCGGGTATCCCGATCCATGGGGAAATGCCACCATAATTCCAGAGTAACGCGGTTACATATGCGCCGATACTCATAAATGCACCATGACCCAACGACACCAGACCAAAACGCCCCATTAATGACCAAGCAGTGTATACTAATGACCAAATCAAAATCATTATAATAAGATGCAAGGGATANGCCGGAGCTACAAAAGGAACAGCTAAAAGCNCTATGCCTATTATNTAAGGAAAAGATTTACCCATTATTTTTTCCCCAATAAGCCTTGTGGNCGAATAAACATTACGACAATGAAGAAAACGAAAGCAAGAACATACCCCCATTCAGTTTCACTGTAGAGACCGCCAATACTGATGATAATAGATAAAATGAAAGCGGCTAGAAATCCCCCGAGCATATTCCCCAGGCCACCCAGAACGCAGATTATAAACGTTATAGGACCAAAACTGATACCTACGAATGGATGAACATCATATTGNAAGACTAACAAACACGCAGCCAATCCAGCTAANCCACCACCGATCGCAGCCGTAACCCAATATACTTTTCTCTCATCAACCCCCATTAAAACCATAATTTCTCGATCTTGACTAATAGCTCTTATAGCAGCCCCAATGTACGTTCGAGTAAGGAATAAGTAGACGGCGGCCATGCCAACAAGTGCTACTCCAAATGCAAGTAATCGAGCATAGCTGAAGTACATTTCGTTATATTCTAAAATAGGTAGCTTAAGACCGAGATTTCTAAATTCTATACTCCACATTAAAGTCGCAACGCTCTGCAAAAAGAACAGAAGTCCCCCNGTAGCTAATAATTGATTGATGGGGGGAGACCCTAATATCGGAGAAATGATTAAAATATGAACTAATAACCCCATAATAGAGACAAGGCCTATCGCTGCAATTGCTGCTAATAAAATATGGACATCGTATACTCCTGCCAACCAATACATTGTATACATGCCAAACATTACCAGCTCTGCGTAACAAATCCATACTACATCTACGACACCAAAAATAAGGTTAAGCCCAAGAGAGAGAAGAGCTAGAACCCCCCCAAAAAGAATACCGTTCACTATTGCTTCTAATAGGAAAATATCAAAAATTTCATCCATCAACTCTTACCCTTAACTTTATTTTTAGAGCCCCATATAAGCTTTTCTGACGCCCTCACTAGCAAGCAAGTCCGCCGAATTACCACTTTCAATCAGCTGCCCCGCCTCCAAAAGATACGCACGATCTGCAACCTTAAGTACTTGCTGAACATTCTGTTCAACAATCAAAACGGTATANCCTTCTTCCCGTATTCGTTTCACCAGGCCAAAGACTTGTTGCACAACAACTGGAGCCAATCCGGCAGAAGGCTCATCCATTANTAATAATTTAGGTCCTGACATGATAGCTCGGCCAATTGCGCACATCTGCTGCTCCCCGCCAGACATAGTCCCAGCTAATTGGTTGCGTCGTTCTTTCATCCTTGGAAATAGTTCATAAACAAAATTTAGATTTTTATCGCTATCGCCTCGCGCTTTTTTTGCGAAAGCGCCTANCTTCAAATTATCTTCCACTGTCATCCCAGGGAATAACCTTCTATTTTCTGGGACATGAGCTATACCAAGGTCCACTATTTCATGCGGCCTAACCGCCCCAAGTGACTGCCCTTCCATCTTCAAAGAGCCCGAAAATGGTGCAGTCATTCCTGAAATAACCCGCATTAGCGTTGTTTTACCTGCTCCATTAGGTCCAATAACTGCAACCGCTTCTCCAGCCTTCACCTCTAGAGAAATATCAAATAAAGCCTGAAAAGAACCGTAACCGGCATTTACTCCATTCAAATCAAGCATTGTTTAATTTCTTTCCGTAAAATGATATTTGGAATTTAGCCCAGTTAAACTATCAATCTGCAGCCGAAGCAGCAGTCGCCTGTGTTTCTTCCGAGTCTGTACCCAAATAAACTTCCATTACCTTTGGATCATGAGCAACCTCCGTCGGAAGTCCCTCAGAAATCTTTTCTCCATGATCTAAAACCATGACTCGATCAACGACCCGCATAAGAACACCCATTATGTGTTCCACCCATATTATGGTGATACCCATTTCTGTCCTAATACGCTTTAACATATCAGCGGCTTGATCCATTTCCGAGTTATCAAGACCACCTAAACTTTCGTCCGCCAATAATAATTTTGGCGTTGTAGCCAAGGCACGTGCAAGTTCAAGTTTTTTTAATCCTGCCGCACCCAAAGTTGATATCTCTATGCCGGCACCAGTTGGCAGTCCGACCATATCTAACGCATTCCTCGCTNCTTCATACGAATCACTCCGCGTACTCTTACCATCTTGGCCAAAATAAGCCGCCACCAGTGCATTTTCTAAAATTGACAACCGATGAATTGGTCTCGGTATTTGAAAGGTTCTACCAATACCCATGTGGCAAATTTTATTAGGAAGTAATCCCCCTATTTCCCTACCCTTAAAACGAACTGAACCCGACGTTGGACGTAGCGCACCTGAAATCATATTAAAGATTGTGCTTTTTCCAGAACCATTCGGTCCAATTAAACCAACTATTTCGCCTTCATCCACCTTGAAAGAAACGTTATTAACAGCAGTGAAGCCACCGAAGCGTTTAACTAACGCTTCGGCAACTATTATCGGCTCAGTCATTCCGTTGACCACTTCTCATAACTTGGGCCATCTGGGCCAATATTTAACTGAAACACTCACTTTTTCATTACTTCGAATAAGGAGAGCTTTTTGGCAGAGATAAAACCGGGTCAGTGGTCTGAAGTTCTTTAGGCCACGCAATCTTTGCCTCACCGCCTGTGTATTGAACAACTACAGGAAACGCGTCATTATTTTGACCCGCCATATCTGAGCTTTTTGGCTGAAATTTAACCCCATACCCCATCAATGTTCCACCCACTGGTATGTTTGTTTCTGCAGCTGCCTTACGGAGTGCCTCAGAACTAATACCACCATATTTTTTAATGGCTCTTGGTAAGACATCATCAAAAAACGTGTAAACGTTACTAGCTGCCATTCCGACATGGGCTGAGAATGTTTTTATATCTGGTCTAGCCTTTTTATATTCTACTCCGACCATCTTGGTTATCTTACCAAGACCTGGGGCCAAAGTTTCAGGGTCGATTAACCAAATAGATACGGGGTCTACATTAAAAATATAATTGGCATCATCACCCACAGCTTCGTACAACTTATCAGGTACACCATAGCCTGCGCCGTGACCAACCAAAGCTTTCCATTTCAAACCAAGTTCACGACTTTGTCGCAGAAACAAGGAGATATCAGGATTATAACCCGTATGAAAAATAACGTCTGGTCGCTTACGTTTTAACTTTGTGACCAAGGAAGACAGATCTGGGGATGTAGCAGCATACCCTTCTTTAAGTACGATTTTAAAACCATGCTTTTTAGAACCCTGTTCATTTCCACCGGCAACTCCACTGCCATAGGGCCCATCTTCGTGAATAATAGCTACTTTCAGATCCTTAGGATCCACTCCAAGTTTTGATTTAGCATACGCTGCAACCATATCAGGGGAAGTTGTTCCAAACATCCCGCCATGTGGTTGGATCCTAAAAACGTGTTCTAGATGTCTATCCTTTAAAACTGCTGGGGAAATACATGTGGTTATCCACATAAATTTCTTCATGGCGTCTACTTTAGCTGAAACAGGAACACATTGAGCACTAGAGTAAAATCCCATTAACATATCAACTTTTTCTTGCTCAATTAGACGAACAGCTTCGTTAATAGCTATCTCTGGCTTAGATTGCGCATCGGCGTAAATAGCATTAATTTTGTAGCCCTCTACCCCGCCTATTTTGTTAAAATGATCTATCATTATTTTAGCACCGAGAGCATGCAAGGATGATCCGCCTGCAGCTAAAGGACCAGTGTAGTCATAAATCACGCCTATTTTGATTTCTTTAGCGTTTACCGGCAAAGCAATCAGCGTTGCAAGCACGACCCCCGCTCCCAACCTTTTTAGATATCTACTTAACGCCATAAACTATTACCTCCATTTATTTACCAGCTTTTATTTATTTGTTTGTTTACGTCGAAAAATCGTGCCTAAAAAGCCAATATTTAGCAATACCCTAAACTCATTTTTTATCTCAAAAGAAAAGGTTTAATACTCATGGTTATTTGCAATAGGACTTTAATTTGATTAGTGGATTTCTTTCATTCTCATTTTATTATCGGTTTCTATTTTCTAAAACCCCATTGTTTTCATTAAAAATAATCTAATTTTTGCCTATAATTTTACCTTACGTTACCTTGATCTAAGGATTAATCGGATAAAAGCATAAAAACCATTCTAAAACTTTTATTTTAGATCGCTCATGTATCACATAGATGCTGACTAGGCTTTTTATTTTAAAACCTCAATTTCGGTGAAACCGCTAAAAAAACAATCCGCTCTGGAAGCTCATCAGAAAAGAATTTCAAAAACATTAACGAGTTGATAAACGTTAGAACAGTACCTAATTAATTCTCTAAAAATAATCTTAGAACACTCACACCCATATCCGGTGAGGTCAAAGTAAACTTGTAACCTAGTCAAAGGAACAAATCATGGATTTCACTCTCTCAAAAGAAATAGAAGACTATAGAGAAGCTGTCCGTAACTTTGTGGACACGGAGATCATTCCATTAGAAGCCGATAAATCCAATTATGATCACCACGAAAATATTGCCCCTAAGGTTTTGAAAGCAACACAAGCTAAAGTAAAAGCAGCGGGTTTATGGGCACCACAAATGCCAACAGATAGAGGGGGATTAGGGTTCAATCAGATAGGGATGGCGGCATCCTACGAAGAGATGAATAGGTCTATCTTTGGTCCTGTATGTTTTAACTGCTCAGCCCCTGATGATGGTAATATGTTTGTGCTTAACCGAGTCGCAACCAAAGATCAGAAAGACAAATGGCTACAGCCTATCATTGATGGCAGTGTTCGGTCTTCATTTGTGATGACAGAACCTCATCCTGGATCTGGTTCTGATCCCTCTATGATGCTTACAAAAGCCGAGCCCTTGGGAAACTCGAAATGGAGGATCACCGGCCAAAAATGGTTTATAACAGGAGCAGAAGTAGCAGAGCATTTTATATTGATGGCAAAAACCTCTGATGATCCCCGGAAAGGGCTTACCGCCTTTATGTTCCATAAAGATCAACCAGGTTGGGAAATCATTCGTAGAATAGAGATTATGGGACCAGAAGAGCATGGTGGACATTGCGAAATTAAATTTGATGGCCTCGAAATCGATGATGCGGACAGAATTATGGAAGTTGGCGATGGGCTGAAACTCACGCAGATTCGTTTAGGCACTGCCCGATTAACACATTGTATGCGTTGGCTGGGACTTGCAAAGCGATCTATGGAAATAGCAACGGACTACGTCGAGCAACGCGAAAGCTTCAATATTAAGTTAGCGGATAGAGAGAGTGTTCAAATGATGCTTGGAGGATTAGCTGCAGACATAGAGCTTGGGCGCTTGATCACAATGCGTGCTGCCTGGAAACTGGCCAACGGTGACTTCGCTCGAAAGGAAGTTTCAATGGCTAAAAATCATGTCGCAGACACACTACAGAAAGCTGTCGATACCGCCCTACAATTAAATGGTGCCAGAGGTTATTCAAAAGATACACCTTTAGAGTGGATTTATCGCTATGCACGCCAAGCCAGGCTCGTGGATGGAGCCTCAGAAGTACATAAGATGGTTTTGTCTCGGTTTTATCGTAACGAGAGAAATAACTTTTGGTCTTGGGGCCTCTAAATTGCCTAGCCTAAACCCACTTGTTTTAACTCAGTGGTTAATGAAACAAACAAAATCAAATTCAATTGAATTAGTTGAAATAACCAAGTTGAACGGTGGCTCCCTTCACGAAAATTGGTTATGCAGATTTCTGTTTGATGGTTCTGATTTTGACGGGGAATACGAATTTGTTTTGCGTATGGAGCCAAAACACAAGCTTCCACAAAGCCTGTCGGTTGCCGAAGAGTATGCTCTTCTGAAGTTTTTAAGTTGTACAGAGGTCATAGTGCCTGATGTTTTTTTTCTGGCTCCCTCGTCAACAATTTCTGATTCTGAAATCTTATTCATGAGTTCCATCAGAGGAACAACCAATCCAATTGAATTGCACAACATCGCACATAAAAATAAAAATGGGCAAAAAATGGTCAGGTCACTTGGAAAGTGCACTGCTCACATACACAATATTCAGCAAACTATGATCGATTTTAACTTTTTAAAGCCTCCAACCACATCACCAGTCCAACAAAAACTTTTATTATTTCAAGATATTTTAGATAAATTTTCTTTTGCTTTGCCTCTACTAGAGTGGTCAATTCGCTGGCTCGCTATAAATGCCCCATCTAACCAAAATATAGCGTTATCACATGGTGACTTTAGAATAGGGAATATAATGTATGAGAATTCATCATTGATGGGAGTGTTAGATTGGGAGTTTGCTTCATGGAGCGACCCTTTAGAAGACATAGGTTGGTTGTGCGCTCGATGCTGGAGATATGGTAATGATAATATGCAAGTGGGCGGCATAGGTGATTTATCAGACTTTATATCAGGCTACATTGAAGTGGCCAAAACAATACCAGATTGGTCCGCGCTCTCTTACTGGAAAATTTTTGGCACCGTGAAATGGGCTCTTATAGCTCATCAACAAGGTTTAAGACGTTCAAAAAATCAAAAAAAACAGCTAGAATTATTTTTGACTGCCCAGAAAGCGTATGAATTGGAACATGATATTCTCACTCAAATAAAAAATTTTAATGGCAATTGAAATGAACGATCAAAAAACAATTCTAGATTTATTAGAAATAATTGGAGAAGTTTTCGCTACTGATATCGTCCCAAATCTGCCCAAAACGCAACAGTCGACTGCCAAAATGATTCAGCAGGGGCTCGATATCGCCACACGCAATCTCAAACAGGGACCTAAAGGGGTAGAGGATCTACCTACTAAAATAATTGAGGCAAAACAAAATACCCTCGGAAACAAGAACATAGCAGAATTAAAAAAAACACAAGAACCTGAGCACTTTGCAAAAAATATTAGGAACCAAAAATATGATAGTAATCTTTTAGGGCCAATAATCGACATCTTAGAAGATCAAATCAAACGACGCCTGGAACTATCTAATCCAGATTATTTGACTAGTGAAGAGTTTTCTCAGCCAAACGCCAATTAACAAAAAAAATGGACTTTAGTGGCGATCTTGTAATTAAATATGTAAAGAAACACATAAATTCATGAGAGGTGAATATTATGATTTATGAATTAAGGATCTACCATTGCATACCTGGAAGGCTACCTGCGCTTTTAAAACGCTTCGAAACAATAACGCTTGGGCTATGGGAACGCCATGGCATTAAACAGGCTGGTTTTTGGACGGTGGGAATTGGCGATTCCAATCAAGACCTTTATTATCTTTTAGCTTGGGACTCTTTAGCGGATAGGGAAAAAAAATGGAATGCATTTGCCTCTGACCCAGAGTGGCTTGAAAAACGAGCTGCAACTGAGGCTGATGGGCAAATAGTTGCGTCTGTGAACAATCAAATATTGATGCCGACAAATTTCTCAACGGTAAAATAAAAAATAAGGAGGTGGTCTTCTTAAAAACTACCTCCTTGTAAACCATTTTTCAATTATTCACCGATAAGCTTGTACCGAAAACCACCCGCTGCGTGACTGGTCACATGCCCCATAGTGGGCGACCCAAAATGTGCAGGACACAATAGTGTGTCGGTATCTGCTATTCTTTCCAGCATTTTTGTTCTACTAACAGCAGATTGCACTGGGTCTTCGCACGCCCTGCTTGACCATTCGGGTCTGATTAACTGCAGGGGATGATGGATGACATCCCCACTCATCAATGCCGAATTGTCGCCTGATTTTAAATTTAGCATTACGTGACCGGGGGTATGTCCAGGAGCAGGTTCCAACCACATTCCATCATCGATTTGATGGCTATCCTCTACTATCAATGCTTGTCCGGCTTCAACAATCGGCAAAACGCTATCTTCGTATACCAAAGGGACAGGTACCGTAGCTCCTGAAGAGTATCGTTTCTCCCATAACTCAAATTCATTCCGGGAAAAGATATATTTTGCATTAGGGAATGTTGGAACCCACTTACCATTTATCAGGCACGTATTCCAGCCAACATGATCAACATGCAAATGTGTACAAAGCACGAAGTCAACTTCTTCAGGTGTTACGCCAACCGCAGCTAACTCTGTCAGAAAGGGTCCATCTTGCATATCCCAAGAAGGTCTTGCCGGTCTTGGCTTATGATTTCCAACGCATGTATCAACTAGGATCGTGTGATGTAGTGTTTTAATGATATAAGATTGTATACAAAGTATAACTTCAATACTTTCTGGGTCGATATATCTTGGCATTAGCCAATCTCGGTTCGCTTCGATAACATCTTTTGTTGCATCTGGAAAAAAAGTATAAGTGTCAAAGATTGGCACCTCGCTCTCTACGGCTCTCAATATTTGCAATTCACCTAATTGATACATAGTGATTTCCGATCTTTTGTTGCTAAAGTATTTTACTATTATTTGTTAATCAGAAGGTAATTTCTTCATAAACGAAACGTTGGCAGCAGGCGCAGTACCATCCTTATTTTCTCCAAAATATAATGTTGTGTGAGGGAATGGCATTTCAATACCCTCTGCATCAAACCGCTTTTTCATCCTTCTAAAAAATTCTCGTTTTACCCCCCATTGCATAATAGGTTGGGTTTTTATTCGGGAACGAATAATTACTGCACTATCCGCAAGTTCATGAACCCCCATAACTTGGATTGGTTCTAATATCCTCTTTCCCCATACTTCGTCAGCTTGTAGATCTGTTGATACTTCCTCCAAAATTTTACTCACAACATCGGTATCTTCTCGATAAGCCACTCCAATATCTAAAAGTGCAAATGAATAGTCTTTAGTGAGGTTTTCAACTGTAGTTACGTCACCAAATGGNACCGTGTGCACAGTTCCACCAATATCTCTTAGCTTTATTGTCCTTATTGATAAATCTTCAACTACACCCGTGTGACCGCCAACAGTTACAACGTCTCCCACTGAAATTGTGTCTTCTATTAATATAAATAGACCAGTAATTATATCTCTAACTAAAGCTTGAGACCCAAATCCTACAGCCAACCCCAGTACACCAGCGCCAGCTAAAAGAGGTGCTATATCGACACCTAATTCGGCTAAGATAATTAAACCTCCAAAAACAATTAACGCTATTAATATCGCCTTTCGGAGAAGTGGAAGAAGTGTTTTACTCCGACTTCCTACTTTTTTGTAAGCACCTTCGCCACTATTTCCGGCCAAAGCTCTCGAAATCGCACTTGAAGCAAACTCCCATCCTATAACGCATAAAATTAAGACAAATATGATTGTCCCTGCACCCTTAATTATTTTTACACCAAGCGTTGGGGAAACCGCTTCATATAGATTGACCTGCCAACCCGACAGGCAGATCAATAAAACACAAATACTAATAAAAATATCGACTACACGTCTCATTATAGGTCGATAAAGGTTGCTCCTATCCTTAAGGCCTGGAAACTTTTCATTTATGCTTGGCTCTATCCTAAAGATCCGCTCAATAACTTGGCGAAATAAAAATGAAAGTAAAAAGCCACCGATTACGGCAAACACGGTTATTGCCGTTGCTTTTATAAGAAAAATAAAACCATTATGCGCGCCTGAGCTAAAGACACAAAACACTACAAATATATANATAAGTGTAAGGACGTGCCAAATGTCCGCGATTCTATTACGGGCTTTACCTGCGCTTGCTCCTCGGATTGAATTTGCGAATTGCTCCTTTGACTGAAGTGTCATTAGTGACAGCATACCACCAACAATCGCAGCAAANAGAATTTCAACAGCATTACGGTAACCCGCCTCCTCTTGGGATATACCTAGTTGTGATATTATAAAACCCAAAACACTGATCGTCGCGATCCTCATAGTCCATACATAAAGATAGGCAGACGTCCTCGAGGTTATAGGCAATGGTCGTAAAAAATCTGCCTGAGGCGCAAGTAGAATTCTTGCCCCCACTCCTATNCCNGTAACCAGTGCGATTGCATTAATAAAGAGTTCGGCTAATTCTGCAGACTGCGTCGACCTAGGAACCAAATTCAACACCAAGTAACCTGCCATTAAAATAGCTATTACAGATAAGGCCTCCAATATCCCCCGAAGCAGGCCCGTTACTAACCGGTCTCGAATTGTGCTTAATTCTATTATTTTTAATCGCTGTATTGTGCTTTTTAAGGTCCGGCCAACCAACCATTTGGACAACAAGGCTATAATAATCGGAAATAAAATACCGGCAAAAATAAGTTCGAACCAAAATTCTTGCTTTTCCTTAATNGATAACTGATCCAGAACCCAGCGAGGGAAACTGGCTATTTCATTAATATTTTTTATACCTCTAGTTAATGTATTAAAAAATCGCCCCGTATGTTCCTCAACAGAATATAACAGATTGTCCTTAAAACTATTTCTCTCGGGATTAAAAACACTACCATCTACCGAGTTATTTCCCCCCTCGACATCTTTTACTTTTTTACTTTCCTTAACGGTTTGCCGTAAACTTTCTAAAAAAAGCNTTCGTTTCGAAGGATCTTCAATAATGTTAATTAAATGCTCTAGGGTTTCTCCTGCCGATAAGGTGTTTATACTATTTTCTGATGCATGAGCCTTCTGCATTTGCGGCAGGGTTAAAAAACCTATTATAAAAAGCCAAATAAATTTTTTCAAAAATAAGCCCTCATTTTCGTTCATAGATGAGTATAATAATCCTGGGAGATTGCAAACCCTTATTGTTCCGCAATCAAATTATTGAACCACACTAAACTATGGTTGTTCAACTTCGTTGAGAATGATTGGCTCTGGCGGATCATTACCAAGCACCAAATCGGCTCCCTTTTCTCCAATCATCATCGCCCCAGCATTTAAATTTGCGGACAACATTGTCGGCATAATCGACGCGTCAATCACCCGAAGNCCCTCTATTCCTTTAACTCTTAAATTATCATCAACAACAGCGGTAACGTCACTGTCAGGGCCCATCCTGCAGGTCCCCATAACATGGTAAGTGGTGCTACCCCAATGCCTCGCAGCATCAAGAAGCTCTTCATCACTTTTAATACTAGCGCCAGGGTATTCTTCCCCATCAAAATATGGTTGCATAGATGCGGTATGCATCAAACTTCTAGCTAACTTCATAGCTTTGATGGTAACAGCTCGGTCCGTTTCTTCTGACAGATAGTTAGGCTGAATAATAGGTTTCTCAAAAGGGTCCGAGGAACGGGCTCGCACCCAACCTTTACTGTCCGGCCTATGCTGCCAGGCTGCAACAGTAAACCCTGGGTGATCCGCCAAAAGACCATGATTTCCGAGCTTATAACTAGCAGGGGCAAAAACAAACTGTATATCGTTACTTTTTACAATTGGGTCCGAATGCCAGAACCCATACACCATAGATGGACTAAGGTTGAGGATACTTTTCCCACCAATGAAATACTTTGCAACTTCCCGCAGAAACTTAAATCCTTTTGATTGCTCGTTGATTGTTTCTATACCCTTAACCCGACCACAAAACCGAGGAGCATAGTGATCTCGCAGGTTTTCTCCGACACCTTTTAATTCATGTACCACATTCACTCCTATGGATTTCAAAAGCCCTCTTGGTCCAATACCTGACAGCTGTAAAAGTTGGGGAGAATTAATTGTTCCACCTGACACGATGACTTCTTTATTTGCGAACAGTTTCAATAGTCTCCCATTCCTGCCACCTTCACGCAATTCCACGCCACGAGCCACTTTATTTTCTAGTAAAATCCGGGTTACGAACGCGTTTGTCTTAACCGTTAAATTTTTTCTATTTTTTGCTGGGTTTAAAAATGCACGGGCCGCACTAACTCTTCTCCTTTTATAGGTTGTTCGTTGAACATAGGAGATCCCTTCTTGAACAACGCCATTATAATCAGAATTTTTAGGTATACCAATGTCCATAGCGCCAGCAATAAATGCTTCACATAATGGATGCTCATAATCTAAGTCAGTAACTTGTAAGCCCCCAGCTCGACCTCGGAACGTATCATCTCCAGTCCCAATCCTCTCTTCACATCTTTTAAAGTATGGCAGAACATCTGAATATCCCCAGCCACGGTTCCCACGCTGTGACCACGTATTATAGTCCATGCGTTGCCCCCGATTATAAATATGACCATTTATAGAGCTAGAGCCCCCCAATGTTTTACCTCGCGGGACATCAATAATACGATCCGCAGTCCAGTACGAAGGCTCTGCTTTATACATCCAGTTAATCTCCGGATTATAAAGCGTCTTTATAAAACCAGCTGGGATATGAATGAACGGGTTCCTATCCGAAGGTCCTGCTTCTAACAAACAAACCGTGTTTTTACCATCTTGGGTCAGTCGATTAGCTAAAATACAACCTGCAGATCCGGCTCCAACCACAATGTAATCATAATCCGATGACATCATACCCCCCTATTCGTGAGTAATTATTGGTTCCAGTGCAGGTTTCCCAAGGATCATATCCGCTCCTTTTTCTCCTATCATCATAGCCCCTGCGTTCAGATTTGCAGATAACATTGTTGGCATAATCGAAGCATCTATAACTCGTAAACCGTCGATACCATGAACACCAAGCTTTTCATTAACAACAGAAGTTGGATCCGAGGATGGCCCCATTCTACAACTACCCATCACATGAAAGGTAGTCGTTCCCCTCTCTCTCGCTATTTGTAAAAGCTCGTCATCTGTCTGAATATGATCTCCTGGGTACTGCTCAAAATCAAAATAAGGCTCCAATGGTTCAGTCCTCATTAATCGACGCGCCAGCTTCATTCCTGCGATTAAAACTTTCCTATCTTCTTCAGCCTCAAGATAATTTGGTTGAATAATAGGCGCCTCAAATGGATCGTTTGATTTAATATTCACAAACCCAAGGCTTTCTGGACGTTGTTGCCAGGCAGCAACTGTAAATCCAGGCCGATCATCTAACTGCGATTGAACACCTTCTTTGTAGCTTGCAGGCGTAAAGGTTAATTGCAAGTCATGATTTTTGACTGCTTCATTAGAATGCCAAAAACAGTAAACTAATGTTGGACTAAGGTTAACAATGCTTTTAGCTCCAATGAGATATTTTGCTATTTCCCCCCAAAGTCTCGGCCCTCTCCCACTCTCGTTAATAGTAGATATATTTTTTACTCTGGCAGTAAAACGTGGGGCGTAGTGATCTCTCAAATTCTGCCCCACACCAGGGAGTTCATGCAAAACCTCTACATTATACCGCTTCAACAAATCAGCCGGGCCTATCCCTGAAAGTTGAAGCAACTGCGGGGAATTTATAGCACCCCCTGACAAGATCACTTCTTTATTCGCTCTTAATTCTAAAAAAGTTGAACTCTGAGAACCCTTTTTAAACATGACCCCAACTGCACGCTTCTTCTCTAAAATAACCTTAGTAACATGTGCGTTGGTAATGATTTTTAAATTTGAACGCTTCCTCGCTGGATTAAGAAAGGCCCTTGCCGCACTCACTCGACGACGTTTATGCGTGGTACGCTGAACGTAAGAGACCCCCTCCTGCTTTGCGCCATTGTAATCGGAGTTCAGCGGGATCCCTACCGAGTTTGCACCCCTAATAAAAGCGTCACAAAGTGGGTCACGCCACTCAAGATCATTGATAATTAAATTACCTGTTTTTCCGCGATAGTTATCTTCACCCGCTCCTATTTTGTTCTCACATCTTTTGAAATAAGGTAAAACATCGGCGTAGCCCCAGCCATTATTTCCCCTTTGAGCCCATGTATCAAAATCCATTTTTTGACCACGGTTATATACATGGCCATTAATTGAACTTGAACCGCCTAGTGTCTTTCCTCTTGGCACCGCAATAACTCTATTTCCAGTCCAATCGGTTGCTGTAGTTTCATACATCCAATTTATTTTAGGGTTAATTAACGTTTTCATAAATCCCGCAGGGATATGAATAAACGGGTTCCAATCCCGAGGTCCAGCCTCCAAAACACATACGCTATATTTCCCGTTTTCGCTAAGTCGGTTAGCCACGACACAGCCTGCAGAACCCGCCCCAACTATGATATAATCAAAAGTCTCTGCCAAATATACCCCCACATCAGGCTACCACTTTACAGATTAATGCCCCAATTCTTCAATGTAAATCATATAGACAATCAAAATTCTTTTGCTATTCGGAAGCTAGTGATGTTATTTGAAAAAGTCAGAGACAGCAGATTATAAAAAAGAATAGTTTCGCATAATACTTAGGCAGGTATTCATAAATCTTATTAGAAACGCATAACTATCATCAAAATTTTATGAAGAGTATGACAATGGAAGCAGGAGCTGCATTAGTAAACACCATAATTAATGCTGGGATCGATACGGCCTTTACAGTGCCCGGGGAGAGTTTTCTGGCTGTCCTTGAATGCCTTAGATCTAATCAAAATAGAATTCGGCTTATATCGGTGCGGCAAGAGGGGGGCGGTTCCCTTGCAGCACATGGATATGCTCAAGTCAATAGAAAGCCAGCCGCTGTTTTTGTTAGTCGTGGTCCTGGTGCTACCAATGCATCAATAGGGATCCACGCCGCCCATCAAGATTCGATCCCAATGGTTATGTTTCTAGGCCAAGTCCGTAGTCATATGAGAGGCCGTGAGTCTTTTCAAGAAATTGACCCGAAAACTACATTCGATTCTATGACTAAAGCTGTGCTCGAACCAACAACACCCGAAGAAATGGTCAAAATGGCTCGCCAAGCAGTTGAACTTTCTCAATCGGGCCGCCCAGGGCCAGTTGTGGTAGTTATGCCAAGAGACTTTGGAGAGGCAGTAATTGAGGGCGATATCGAGAGCCAGCCTTTCGTAAGAGAACCAATATTGACCAATAGCGAGAATTTAGAACAATTTACCTTAGCATTAAGTAATTCTGCTAGACCGCTGATATTAGCGGGTGAGTTGGCCCGAGGGGAAACTGCTCGCAATTTATTGATTGATTTATCCAATAAGATTGGTGCTCCCGTCCTATCAGCGTATCGATGCCAAGACATCATAGATAATAACCATATAGCCTATGCAGGACATCTCGAAATTAATCCAGTCGATTACCAAAACCAACTTTTTAAAAATTCTGACTTTATTATTGTTTTAGGAAGCAGGCTCGATGGCATCACCAGCAGAGAAGAAACATTGATCCCAGCTGAAAAAAAATGGGCACATATTCATCCAGATTCCGAAATCCTCAAGCGGTTTGGCGCCAATATTCGACTTCAATCAGACACGAGTGTTTTATTATTTGAAATTCTAAAACAATTAAAAAAGAGAAATGACGACAATTCTCCTTGGAGGTCTGAAGCTCATGATAACTATATAAAATTTTCAACTTCAGGTACTTATCCGATTGAGGGGTTAGTCGACTTGTCAGTTGTAGCCTCAACAACACGAGAACTTCTACCATCAGACGCAATCGTATTGACGGATGGAGGTAGCTACGCTCGTTGGGTCCATCGATTTTTTAGATACGATGCCTCTTTGACACAAGGGGGAACGGCGAGCGGTGCTATGGGAGGTGGTGTACCAGGAGCAATTGGTGCTGCATTAGCAAGTAATGATGATCGAATAATAGTGGCCTTCGCAGGAGACGGAGGTTTCATGATGAATGGCCAAGAATTATCTACAGCTGTAAGAGAGCAAATTCCTATAAAAGTAATTGTTTGTGACAACAATGTTCATGGATCAATACTTAAAGGCCAGCTTGATAAATATGGTTCAAAAAATGCTTTTGGGACGGTCATGGAAAGCCCAGATTTCGCTCAAATCGGACGAGCTTATGGAGCAAAATCTTGGACGGTCAAGACAACCGAAGAATGGCAACCCGCATTTAAAGAGGCATTATCTCATAAAGGTCCAGCATTAATCCACCTCTTTTTCGACGCTAGAGACATAGCTCCGTACGGTAACGAAAAGGATGCTGTATAATCTATGTAAGATTACACAGTTTAAATATTGGTTTTTTCGCTGAACCTATGAAGATAAAAATTCTTTAATCGTGTCTGTTTGAAAAGGAACATTTAGAGCTGGAGCATGACCACATCCTTTGCACTCTAAAAGGGCCGGATGGGGCCCCCGATTTAACATCTTTTGTGTTGTTTCTTCTGTTAGTAGATCAGAGAATTCCCCCCGTAACAGAAGTGTTTTTGATCTAATCGCATCATACTGACTCCATAGGCACCAATCATCCGGATGCGCAACAAACTGCCGAACTATCTCTGGATCATAATGAGTACTTAACTTTCCATTGGGCATCCGCCTGCAAGAGGCTTCTACAATTTTTCGCCATTCATCTCCAGGAATATATCCAAATGGCGCATAGATATTCCGGAGATACCGTTCTAACTCATTCATTGAGGTAAATTCTATGGGTTTTCCAACATAAGTTATTATTCGATCTATAGCGTTTTGAGCTAACTCAGGCCCAATATCATTTATAACCAGATGAGAGATGCGTTCCTTTAATAATCCACCAGCGGCCCAGATCCCCAATGACCCTCCCATTGAGGTTCCTATCCAACCAAACTTTTCCATTCCTAATTGATCACAAAGCTCTAACGCAATCTGGGTATAAACCTCAAAACAATAATTTTTATCTCCATCACCAGACCACTGACTAAGTCCACGGCCAATCGTATCGGGTGCAATAATACGATATTGATTTGCTAATTCGCTCGCTAAAGCATCAAAATCTTGTCCAACACGAGCTAACCCGTGCCAAGCGAGCACGGGCGGTAAATGAGCTTCCCCCCACTCCAAATAATGTATTTCCCAACCAGCACACTCAGCATATTTTGATATTGGCGGACGTCCCAACATAATACTTCCCATCACTAACACGTACGAAAAAGAGTACTTAATCAGCGCAATCTTATATAGTAAACGATTCTGACTGCAATTCTTATCTTGCATCTTTCTCATTGCACTATAAGACTAATAGAAGTTCAAATACCCCTTTTTTTAATACGTGAGAGCTTGATGTCCTTCTCTATTTCCGTGGAAGCGATAAATAAATACTTTGATGAACAACCTATCTTTAAAAATTTGTCCCTTAACATTGTGCCAGGGACTTCTAATGCACTTGTCGGGTCCGCCGCATCTGGTAAATCGTTGTTGTTAAAATGTATTCTTGGGCTCTCAAAAATAGACTCTGGTGATATTTCAATAAATGACCACTACGGTGTAAATAGACTAACGCAAATCGATAATGTTGGTGTAATGTTTCAAGAAAATGCGTTATTTGACAGCCTTAAAATATGGGAAAATATTGTTTTTAAACTTCTGAATCAAAGAGAGTTTTCAAAAGAAAAAGGTAAATCGATAGCAGAAAAACAATTGGAACGAGTTAAATTACCCTCAGATACTTTAACCAAATATCCATCAGAAATATCGGGTGGCATGCAAAAACGAGTGGCTTTAGCGCGGGCACTTCTAAACAATCCTAGGGTACTTTTACTTGACGAACCAACAGCTGGCCTTGACCCAATTCTGACAAATGTGATTTGCCAACTTATCAAAGAACATTCACAACGTTATGGAACTACAATATTGGCAGTGACCAGCAACATGAATGTTGCGCGGATGGAGTTTGATTTCATTCATTATCTTGCTGACGGTAACATAAAGTGGAGCGGTTCTTCTCATTCCACCGCACTTGAACAAAAATCCGATGCGGCGGATTTTATACGGTCATAATGTTTTAATTTTTTAAAACGAGCTATGCAGCGTGAGCTGCAGACCTACCATCAGCAAATTTATTCACTGACTGCATCAATGATTCAACTAGAAATTCCTTACCAGAGACAATTCTTGGATGTGGGGCCCCTATTCCAATCGCGAGTGGTCGAGAAGACGGACCTTTTTTCAGCAGGGTCGCAATCACTCCTGCACCGGGTGTCGCTAGATTAGCTGTAATGATATAGCCATTCTCTCTCACTTCGTTAATACGGGCCATTACTTCGGCCTCTTGAATAGCATCCTCAGGCCGTTCCGTTTCAGTATTTACCCTACGGATCATTCTTCCAATCTCAGAATCATCCCGTTGGCTCGCTAAGACGATCCCTATTGCTGTCCGAAACATCGGCCTTAGCATGCCAGGACGCAATTGAAACCTCAATCGTTGGTATGAATTAACAACGTGGATATACTGGGCTTCAACTCCATTTAGAACACCAAGTATTACTGTGTCCCCAGTAGCCGCATTCAAGTCCTGCAACATTGTAAGAAGATTATCTTGGTTTTGGGGTCCTCCCATCAACCAGTTACCAAGCAGACCTACCCGAACACTTGGCGTATAGGCCCGAGACCGTACTTCATAATCAACAAAACCCTGTGCTAAAAGGCTCTTCATCAAGGCCGACATACTCGACTGAGGAACTCCCATCAGTCTGACTAATTCAGATATAGTTAAAGGGCGTTTTACATCCTCAAAACACTCAAATATTGCCATTACTCGAGCTGCTGATTTCACAAGGCCATCTGACATTTTTTTTCACTCAACCGTTTTTGGAAGAATAACCTTACGAAACATAGATATATCAGTCCATCATAAATGTGTTTAATGTCAATTTTTATAATAATAAAACAAAAAATATCGTTTAGGTATTTCATTCTTCATAACGGCCAGATCTAGAAAGAGTTCCTTTATCCTTTACCAACGACCATATCAAAAACATTTGAGGCATTATCAAATTGGTCTAAGTTAAAGCAAGCGTTGATAGTTTCTTGCGACGCGTCGTCTCCATAAACGGGCCCCACAAGCGCCTTGAACTTGTCAGATAACTTTTGTGCTTGCAGGCATAAATCACTCATTGGCACGCCCGCATCAGCGAACTTCTCCAGCGAACGCCCATCATTTAAATTGATCACTACTTCAGATTGCAACCGCGAGCCAAAGTTTTTATCTACGATCTCAATTTTATGTCTCAAAGCTACCAGGTCTTCTCTATTAGCCATAGTGTCGTCGTATGAACCCAAACTCCCAGTGTCAACGTGCGCTAGAGCCATAGCCGCCGTATGACGCATACTAAACTTCGTTTCTAAACCGGTAGCCGGTTCGGCAATGTTGCAAACACTAAAATGGGTCTTTGGCACGAATTGTTTGACAGATTTGATTTGTTCAACCTTTACATCATGTTCGTCCCTCAACGACTTAACGGCCTCTATTCCAGCGTGCGTTAGATAGCAAGAGGCATGATATTTAAAAAGATTTTCCTCTACTGCAAGCTTTTGGTTATATGCAAGACTAACTGGAAGTGCTCTAAACCCATCTGCCTGTGTCGCAGCGAATCCCTGGGCGCACTCGATAGCGTCCATTCGACTAGTAAAACCTTTTTTTGCAAGGCGCGCCGCCAACAAGCCATTAGATGCAGCTTTACCTGCATGAAGCGGTTTGCACATTGTTCCAAACATAGACTTGAGCCCAGCGGCTTGAGTAGCCGCGATACCCAAGGCTGTAATCGTTTGTTCAGCATCTAAACTCAACAACTTTGCGGCGGCGGCGGCGGCTCCAAATGTTCCATAAGTAGCAGTTCCGTGCCAACCTTTATCATAGTGAGCAAAACCACTCATTTCAGCAAGACGTGTTTCCACCTCGTATCCCGCTATAAATGCTGTGATAAACTCAATACCAGTAACATTAAATTCATCAGACAGAGCCATAAGCACTGGCACGATAGGAACTGTGGGATGCCCATTCATTCGAGCGTTAACATCGTCATAATCTAAAGCGTGTGAGGCAGCTCCATTTACCAATGCGGCTTGTGATGCGACAAGTTTTGTCTCGTGCCCAACTATTCGCGCCTTACCAATAGCTTCCTCGTCTAATGCTACACTAATGATCTTCTTCGTCAGTTCATCATGAGCTCCACCAACCGTCACAGCAATCCAGTCAAGTATACAGTGCTTCGCCCAACTTATTGCGTTCTCAGATAGATCACTGGAACTCAAATTCGCTGCCATAGAACCAAGATCTCTAGTTGGCATTAATTCCTTCTGGATTTTATCTATTTGATCAAGACTTGCCATTACCATCTCCCATCATTCCTCAATTATAATTAGGCTAATAACAGACAATCTTTTGACGAGCGGGTCAAACGGTCCATAATTAAAACCCACCTCTCAAGGTGAAACCTTTTCTGTTTTCTTCATCCCAAGAAAATTACTCCTTCGCAGAATAATTAAACATAGAAACCCTGATAAGCCCAACACAACTAAAAGTCCCTCATTTGAAAAATGGGTCACATGATCAAAAACCATAAAACCGTCATGAGATCCAGAATGCGCAAAAGCGGGTAAGCTTAATAGTAACATACCCATTGTAAAACTGAGTAAAAGCGGCAAAATGATCTCCTATCAATAATGGTAAAACTTAAGCATATTAGAGTACTTTCTCAGAAACAAGTTTGTTTGATTGTATTCGTTCTCTATTCCAAGCATACAGTCCACTAGCAACAATAACCCCAGCACCAGCGCACGTTATTAAATCAGGAATATCATCAAATACAACAAAACCGAGAAAAGTCGCCCATACTAACACGATGTAATTAAAGGGTTGTAAAGCGCTAGCTTCAGATAATGTGAGCCCTTTCATGATGCTGATATGAGCGACAAGTCCTAATATACTGGCCACAATTAACCAGCCCCACTCTTGGACAGTAGGCACCTCCCATTGAGCGGGAACCATAAAACTTAAAACAATAAACCCTACTATCCCTGTATAAAAGGCGGAAGTACCAACGGAGTCATGTCTAGCTGCCATACGTGTCAAAACAAGGTAAACCGCAAACCCTAAGGCACCCAACAGCGGCAGAATAAGTATTGGGTTCCATTCGTCAAAACCAGGCCTTAGTATTATTAAAATTCCCAAAAAACCTATTACAACTGCTAACCAACGCCTAAACCCAACTTTTTCTCCTAAAATTGGTACAGCTAAGGCAAGTACGATCAATGGTACTGTTGCAGCCATGACATGAGCATCAGCAAGAGGCAAGTAGCGAAATGAGTAAGTAAACAAAATAATCTCACCGACTAACGCAAGCCCTCTTAGGATTTGTATAATTAATATTTTAGTTTGTAAGGCCTTAAAGCCACCGAGATAAATGGCTAAAACAAAACCAAAAAATGCAAAAAATAAATACCGTACCCAAAGTATCTCTGGTACGGGTAATAACGTGGTCAAATATTTAGATACTGCATCCATAGACCCAAACAGTAGCATTCCCATTACATGCCAGGTTATCCCTTGCATCGAAGATGTATTTCTTTTTGAGTTCATTCTTATTTAACACCAAGTTTTAAACAAAAATATAAATATGTATTTTGGTTTAAAACATTTTAATTTTTCAGGTTAAAATAAACTTATGTACATTAAATGTTAAAATCATATCCAAATAAGCTAGCAATTATCGCAACTTGATGGTCAAACATGGGCCGACCATAATGAATTTTGCAACCGCGGGACTTTGCTGCAAGTAAAATTGGGGTATCCTCAGGATTCATAATAATTTCAGCGACGAGTTGATGACGTTCAAGTGCCTCAGGGTTTATGGGAAGCGGGTCTTCGCGTTTTAAACCCAAAGAAGTCGTATTCAATACTATATCATAACCTCGCGGGTCGGGATCTACCGAATTAACCAAAATATCTGGATATGCCTTATAAACGGAGTTAACAAGCTCGTCTGCTTTTACTATTGTTCTATTTGTTATACTTAATTCTGCAACCCCGCTATCAGCCAATGAGAAGGCTATGGCTCGAGCAGCCCCCCCCGATCCGATCATTAACACTCTTTTGTTCGCCACACTATAGCCAGCAGCTAACATACCATTTACAAACCCCGTACCATCGCAATTGTCACCAATTAATCTACGGTTATCATCAAATGCAGCAAAATTAACTGCTCCTACTAGCTGACCTTGCTTACCAATCTGATCACACAACTCCATAATCGGTAATTTATGTGGCAGGGTTATCGCCATGCCGCCAAAGTTGGGCATTGCCTTCAAACCGCTTACTACATTATCTAAATTTTTGGACGAAATATGCAGGGGAACCATTACGGCGTCGACACCATGTTTTTCAAAAAGGGGATTGAATACAGATGGTGCACGTACATGCTCTATGGGGTCCGAAATACATCCAAAAATTTTTGTTTTGCCTGAAATGGATAGCGTAGCTTTCATAGCGCACCCCTCTTACGGTTCAAATAGAATTATAATTTCAGAATTTTTAGAGCTCGGGGCCCCTGTCACGTTAACATATTTTTTAAATTCACCGGTCGAAAACCCATTATTTTTTCAAACCGCTCCTGGTACTTTGGCCAAACTTCCGGATTGACAAGTCTGGGTGGTTCATTGCCCCTAAGTAGAGAAATCCATTGCTCTGCGCTTCCGGCTGACATATTTTTATTAGCCTCTTTCGTTATGCCAGCATGATGCGGCGTGACTAACACGTTATCTAATTCCATCAGGCAGTGCTCGGGACCTGGGGGCTCTTTCCAAAACACATCAACGCCAGCACCAAGGATTTCATTTTGTTTAAGTGCTAGAGCCAATGCTTCTTCGTTAACTATTCCCCCACGAGCTGTAGTAACGAAAACCGCATCACTTTTCATATCAGAAAATTGCTTGCTTCCAAACATATCAAGTGTCTCTTCTGTTCTTGGGCAATGCACTGTTATAAAATCAGCTTCTTTAAGCAACGTTTCAAGATCAACTTTACATGCTCCTCGCAATGAAGTTTCTTTTTTGTTTAAATACGGATCGTAAGCAATAATACGCATTTTAAAAGCGACACGACAAAGCTCGGCCGTTCTGGTGCCAATCGCGCCAAGCCCCACAACACCGAGCGTTTTTCCTAGCATCTCTGTTCCGATCAACTCCATCCGATCAAGATTATTCTCTCGACGTAACCTTCTATCCGCCTGTATCATTTTTTTCGATACGGCTAGCATCATACCTAGGGCATGCTCGGCCACAGATTCCTTATTTGTTCCTGTCTGATTAACAACGACAATTCCTGCTTCTGTACAAGCTTTGACATCGATATAATCATAACCAGCTCCAGTGGACGACACTGCAACCAAGTTTTGAGCACGTTCAAGTAAGTCTTTATCTGGAAACCATGGATCAACAAGCTCAGTTCTCGATTGCACTTGATATCCATGTGCTCGAGACATCGCAGAATCGTTGTATGACTGATCTCCATTGTACCGTAAATGTTCTACTTGGATATCCTCCGCTTTTTCAAATACTGTTTTTGCGGCTTGGTTATCCATCCAGTCTTCGAAATAGACTAGTCTGCTTGCATTCTCGCGCACCTTGTTGTTTCTCCTTTTTGTTTGTTCGCCAGAATTTAACGATTATTAAAAACCGTCACATTAGTTATATTCGCGTTTATAAATTCCCAATCATATTTTACACCCAAACCAGGACCATCAGGTACTAAAACGCATCCATCCGGTTCAATACTCTCAAGCAAATCTGAATACCCGCAAGCATAAACTGGCGGAACGGCATTGGGACAATCAGGTCCTACCAACGCAACTTCATAGAAGTTTGAATTACGCATAGCGCCCATTACATGCCGATGGGCGGGACCACAAGCGTGAACCTCCACATCTATTCCAAATGCTTCGCCCAAATGAGCGATCTTCATCCCCCCAGTTATTCCCATATCGTACTCTGGGTCCATCCTCAAGAAATCCGTGCCTCCAGCAATCAAAAAATCTGCTTTAGGTTCAACACCACGAACATGTTCAGTTTGAAGCAGTGGAGTTTTGATCATTTCTCTTAACCGCTTATGGGCGAAGGCAGAGACACCCGAATCACGGTATGGATCTTCATACCAAAAATATCCACCTTCATCACATGCGTGACCAACATAGACCGCATCAGCAAAAGTCCTTAATTCACATGCCGGATCCAACATTAATGTCATTTTATCGCCAACCTTCTCAGCTACATGCAGAACATTAGCTGCTTCTTCGCGAGCATCGCCATCATTCCATCCATGTATTTTAAAGGCTCGGTAACCTAAATCGTAACATTGCTGTGCAAAGCCTGCAAAGGCTTCCTTCGAGTCAAGGCCGCCATTTCGGTCCCCATGATACGTACTTGCATAAGCAGGTAACCGTTTTCTATAACCGCCAAGGAGGGTACTTATCGAACACCCCAATTGTTTTCCTGCCCAATCCCAAAGAGCTATATCCAGAGGCCCTTGACCCATATGGTCGAATTGTCTCAACTCCCTCTTCATATCATCATAAATACCCTCTCGATGTTCGGCCTCTCTTCCTATCAACTTAGGGGCTAACATTTTCGTCTGCGCACAAGTAGAGGGAGTTCCGCACCACTGCGTTACGTATTCACCTTGACAACCATCGTCTGTTCTAATGATAACTGCAAATTTAGCCACCCGGGAGATACTGCCTTTCGCATAGCCGACCGCACCTACAGAATCTGCCCCAGTCAAATTGCCAAGATTTATAGCATTAAAACCAAATTCATGTATTTCAACCTCGGTTATTTTAGTCATTAAGTATATCCCTCTGGAGCTATAAATCCCCCTAAATGATTTTCTATGAGTTTAGCAAAGTGAATAGTCGTCAAATCCTGCATGTGTGGGCCTATTATTTGTAATCCACAGGGTAATCCAGAACGCGTTAAACCAACTGGCGCTGATGTGGCCGGCAGATACACTACTCCAGGTAAACCAGCCCAAAATAACTGATCAACGGTTGGTTCTTGTCCGTTATTAATCGGTATAGTCCTATCAGCCCGATCACCTGTTTGATCATGAGGAAAAGCCGCGGAGGCCGCAACTGGTGTCAAAAGTAAATCATAATCTTCAAAAAATTTCTGCCACTCTCTTTGAAGTAATTCTCTTTCATTATTCCAAGAGAGCCATTCGTGATGCGACATCGAAACAGCTTTATCCACTATAGTCTTATAGCTAAAGTCTTCTGGATCGCTTTTTATTGCGCGTACTCTGTGCTCCTCTAGCACCTCTTTACTCAATCTCTCGCCNGTAGCAGCTCGCAGTAGCATCAGATAAACAAGATTTGCTCGTTTCGTGCTTGCTACAGGTTTGACTTTATCATCTACTTTGACCCCCAAGGCACTCAATTTATCTATGGCAACTTGAAGCTGGTCAGTCAGTTCACTATCCTGGACACAACATTCATCCTCTAATAATATGCCCACCTTGAAATCACTAATTTCTTTTTTCTGAGGTACAGGGAGGTCCAAACTTAGACCAGATGTATCGCGCCCCGTTACACCTGCCATTGCCAGAGTTGCTATTCTCAAATCATCGGCGCCCCTAGCCAATGGCCCTATCACCGATATATCTGACGCGACATCATTACCCGGCAATGCATGTCCAACCTTAGGCAAAATACCCATTGTCGGTTTATGCCCAAAAACTCCACAATAGTGCGCCGGATTTCTGATAGAGGCCCCNATATCACTTCCAGCGTCAATCCCAGTCATTCCGGCAGCCAAAGCAGCAGCAGATCCCCCAGACGAACCGCCAGGGGTTCGAGTAATGTCCCACGGATTATTAGTTGTTCCATATATTTCGTTAAAACTTTGCCAATCTGACAACATAAATGGCACATTAGTCTTACCAAAAAGTGTAACGCCCGCCGCTTTCATGCGTTTAACTGCAAGCGAGTCGTCGTCAGCGATATTATCTTTGTAGGCCGGCACGCCGAAAGTTGAGGGTTGCCCCGCTACATCAAAACTTTCTTTTATTGACATTGGGACACCATGAAACGGCCCCCATAATTCTCCTTTTGCAAGAGCTTTATCCGCTTCANTGGCGCGCGACCGGGCTCCCTCTTTATCTAAAATAATAATCGCATTTAACGTGTCATTAAATTTTTCTATTCTAGAAAAATAAAGTTCGAGTATTTCAAGACACCCTAATTGTTTGTTTTTTATTTTCTCAGCCAGTTCAGTAGCTGTTGAATAATGCAAATCCGACATACGTTTCATTCCACCATTATCTATTATTAAAAACTTAAAACCCTACAGTATAGGCACTTACAAACTTTCCGAAGCCCGTATACAAACAAATCAGCCTTTTGTTCTATTTAACTGACCCAATCGAATTTCTGGCGTTATCCAAAATAATATAATGCAAACTAAAGTCGAAATAATGGATATACTGAATAACAGGTTGTATCCGCCAGTGAGGTCAAATAACAGTCCTCCAAACCAAGCACTTAATCCGGCCCCTAACCCCTGCCCCATCATTGTCATTCCATATATCGCCCCAAGCCCACGCCCAGCAAAGAGTTTGGCTTGTAGAGTTGCTATAATAGGCCCCCTGGCTCCCATGCTTAAACCATAGGGTATTATCCACAGAAGGATTAAACTTTTATCGGGGANAAATTGTAAAAATGCTAAACCAATAACACCAAGTATAGTTAATAAATAACTGATGCTAGCTACTAGACTACGTCCATACCTATCTGCCGCGGCTCCCGTTAAAAACATCCCTGCAAACGACAAAACACCTGCAATTCCAAATGCACCAGCAGCCTCAAACTCCCCAAACCCAAGTTCCACAAGATACGCCACCGATTGGACACTTACTCCGAAGATCGCGAACGCTGTTAAAAAATAAATAATAAACATTGCCCAGTAGGCTCTCATTTTGAGTGCCTCATAAAGACTAAAACCACCTTCAGCTCTTCCAGAGATTGTTCTCCTAGGGTTATTTGGAGCACCTTTCTCAATAACCTTCCATGGCAAAACTGCAATAAAAGGCAGCAAACACAAAAATGATAATCCAAAATATTGGTAAGTTAAACGCCACCCATAGCTCTCTATCAATAGATTTGCAATCGGAGCTAATAGCAGTATACCAAAGCCAAAACCTGCGTAAATAAACGCTAACGCGGTCCCAAGGTTTTTGTCAAACCATCTGCTAATCAGACTCTGTCCAGGAATTTGCCATATCAAGGCAGCACCAAAGCCGGACATGATCCCCATGCAAACATAAAAATGCCAAAGTGTAGTTAATTGTCCAGATAGCCAATATCCAATTCCAAGGCAGAATACTCCCCCTAAATAAATTGGCCGGCTTCCAAATTTATCAAAAAGATAGCCAGATAATGGAGAAAACACTCCCATTGCTGCGACGTAAATGGCATAAATCGATGCGACTTCACTTCTCTCTAATCCAAGGTCATTGCTCAACGGCAAAAGAAAAATAGCATAAGTGTCGCCCATTCCTCTACCGATCGCAGCCATAATCAAACAAAAAATGATTACGCCGATCCCCATTGAAATATATTTTGAGAGAGAGGACATAGTTACCATACCCGCATCAGTGCGGCCCTCATTGATTTAGAATATGAATATATCATTCATCACATTCTAAAAACGCCGAAACGGCTATCCTGTATAGGGCTATTCAAAGCGGCAGATATGGATAAACCNAGTACTTGCCTCGTATCCGACGGATCAATTATCCCGTCGTCCCATAAACGAGCTGAAGCATAATACGGATGCCCTTCTCTTTCGTACTGATCCAGTATTGGTAATTTGAACTCTGCCTCCTCGTCCAAAGACCACGTTTCGCCCCGAGCCTCCAAGCCGTCCCTTTTCACAGTCGCCAACACGCTAGCCGCTTGCTCTCCTCCCATCACCGATATTCTACTGTTAGGCCAGGTATAAAGCATTCTAGGAGAGTAGGCTCGACCGCACATCCCGTAATTTCCTGCTCCAAACGATCCACCAATGATTACGGTGAACTTGGGAACCTTTGCGCATGCAACAGCCATAACAAGTTTAGCTCCATCTTTAGCAATACCTCCTGTTTCATATTTTTTTCCCACCATAAAACCGGTTATATTTTGTAAAAATAAAAGTGGTATTTTCCTCTGACAGCATAANTCTATAAAGTGTGCGCCTTTTAATGAGGATTCTGAGAATAAGATCCCATTATTCGCTATTACACCAACTGGATGGCCAAAAATGCGAGCAAAACCACACACTAATGTCGTCCCATAAAGAGCTTTAAACTCATCTAATTCACTAGCATCAACTATTCGCGCTATCACTTCCCTNACGTCGTACGTCGATTTGGGATCTTTAGGGATTACCCCATAAATCTCCTTAATATCATAATTTGGACATCTCGCCTCTTTTATAAAAGTGTTATGTATCTTAGTTCTATTTAAATTGCCGATTATTTTTCTAGTAATAGACAACGCGTGCGCATCACTGTTTGCAAAATGATCTGTTACTCCAGATATTCGGCTGTGCACGTCGGCCCCACCAAGATCTTCAGCCGTGACTATTTCTCCAGTAGCGGCNTTTACCAATGGTGGTCCTCCAAGAAAAATTGTCCCTTGATTACGAACGATAACTGCCTCATCACACATTGCGGGTACATAAGCCCCGCCGGCAGTGCAGCTTCCCATCACGACGGCGATTTGGGGTATACCTTTCGCCGACATATTCGCTTGATTAAAAAAACAGCGCCCAAAATGCTCTTTATCTGGAAATATTGACTCCTGGTGTGGTAAATTAGCTCCCCCTGAATCAACTAAATAAATTACTGGAAGATTATTTTCTTCAGCTATTTCCTGAGCCCGAAGATGTTTTTTTACTGTCATCGGNTAATACGTGCCACCCTTAACAGTGGCATCGTTGCAGATAATAATAACTTCTTGCCCAGATACTCTGCCTATACCTGTTAAAATACCAGCCGATGGAGCTTCATTATCGTACATATCAAATGCTGCTATCTGAGAAAACTCCAAAAACGGAGAATCTGGATCAATAAGTGTGCTAATTCTTTCATGTGGCAATAATTTTCCCCTCGCTACATGACGACTTTGAGATCGCTCTCCACCACCATTTTTAACTTTTTCAACAATCTGCCTAAGTTCCAATACGGATCTCTCCATTTGACTAAAATTATTATAAAAATAATCTGATTTTACATCTATTTTACTCATTATTTCAGACATTTATAATTTCTTTCTAATTTTTAACTTTAGTNNATACGCGCTCTATTGTTCGTTATGCCAAATTTTTTTTGAAAAACTATTAATTTATCANCAAACNCTTACATATAACTCTTCCACTTTCTCGTCTTTAGGTACGCTTCACCAAGGGATAGAAGAACCGTCGTATGACAAAAATTCGCCATTATTTTTTTNACTAAAGCCAAGTATCTGTCTTTTCATTCCGGATATACTTAATTGAGGCGTGACAGGAGCACTTGCCCCTCCCATATCTGTCTGGACATGTCCTGGATGAAAAAGCACGGCTGTGAGACCTTTATCCGCAAGCTCTAACGACATACACTTAACAGCCATATTCAATGCGGCTTTTGAAGACCTATACACATACGCATTAGGACCCGTTTCAGCTATGCTTCCCATTTTAGAAGTAATAAAAATCATTTGTTTTCGATTACTATTAAGAACATTCGGTATTAAGGCCTCCGCCACGCGCATTGGACCAAAAACGTTAGTATCCATAGCACTCGCCCACGCCTTATAATCTAAGGTTCCAAAACCATCACGCTGGCCTATGATACCCGCGTTATTTATTAACACATCGATAGGTCTGTCAGACAACTGAGACTTTAAATTAGAAACACTACCGCTGCTAGTGACATCCAGGGGNAAGATATCAATTTTTTTTACTGAAATAGTATCTTTTATATCATCTGGGTTTCGACAAGTGGCAATTATGTCCCAGTCGTCTTCTATGAACTGCGTAACAAACTCTTCGCCTAATCCTCGACTGGCTCCCGTAATTAACACTGTAGGCACCTTTTTTCTCCCTTAAANAAATACTTTTNTTTTATTAAAAACACACTTTTCTCTGCTACTTTTGCCTCTTGAGATCATTGCGAATCTTTTCTATCTCCAAACGTCGATGACAACCAATAAGGTGATCATTTACTATCCCCATGGCTTGCATAAAAGAATAGCAAATAGTTGGTCCAACAAAAGTCCATCCTCGTTTCTTTAAGGCTTTCGATAATTCAATAGACTCCTNTGTCTTGGTCANTTTTAAAGCTTCTGAATAGGTAAACTTCTTGGGCCTATTTTTATCAATAGGTTCGAAATGCCAAAAAAAATTGGAGAGAGACCCAAATTCATTCACAAGTTCCAGAGCTTTTTTTGCATTATTGATTGTGCTCTTAATTTTTCCTCGATGCCTTATGATACCAGCATCTGAGATACACCTAGTAACATCTTCTTCATTATATTTTGATATTTTTTTGTAATCAAAATTATCAAATAATTTCAGGAAGTTATTTCTCTTTCTTAAAATCGTAATCCAACTTAGGCCCGCTTGAAAACCCTCAAGACAGATTTTTTGAAATAAAAGTTGGTCATCAAAAACCGGCACGCCCCATTCTTTATCATGATAATCTTGATAGTCTTTATCCACACCGCACCACGCGCATCGAGAAACTTGGGACGCATCGGTCAGCAAACCATCNTTGGGCTCTTTCTTCATATNAGATCTAGCAACCTGTATTAGTTCTATCAAGCTGTATCTTTATATAATTCCCTACCAATTAGCATTCTTCTAATTTCGGACGTTCCAGCCCCAATTTCATATAGTTTAGCATCTCTCAACAGACGACCTGTTGGATAGTCGTTTGTATATCCATTCCCTCCTAGACACTGAATTGCCTCTAAAGCCATCCAAGTCGCTTTTTCTGAAGCANATAAGATAGCACCGGCTGCATCTTTTCGAGTTACTTCCCCTCTATCGCAGGCCTTTGCAACACTGTAAACGTAAGACTTTGAGGCGTTCATTGTCACATACATATCAGCCAGCTTCCCCTGCATTAATTGAAATTCNCCTATAGCTTGTCCGAATTGTTTGCGCTCGTGTACATAGGGTATAACGACATCCATACACGCTTGCATGATGCCAATAGGCCCAGCGGCTAACACTGCCCGTTCATAGTCTAAGCCACTCATCAAAACATTTACTCCTTTATTCTCAAAACCCAAGACGTTTTCAATAGGCACCTCACAATCGTCAAAAATTAGTTCGCAGGTGTTGGAACCTCGCATTCCTAATTTATCTAATTTTGGGGATGTTGANAAACCCTTCATGCTTTTTTCTATAATGAATGCCGTAATGCCTCGTTGCTTAGCATTTGGGTTAGTCTTTGCATAAACCACTAGCGTATCTGCATTTGGTCCATTCGTAATCCACATTTTAGAACCGTTTAGGATGTACCGATCGCCCTTTCTTTCAGCTCTAGTGAGCATTCCAACAACATCTGATCCCGCGCCAGACTCACTCATTGCCAGTGATCCCACATGTTCGCCAGATACCAACTTAGGTAAATATCGAGTTTTTTGATCTTTGGATCCGTTGAGGCGTATTTGGTTAACGCACAAGTTGGAGTGGGCTCCATAACTTAAACCAACCGCNGCAGAGGCTCTGCTTATCTCCTCAAGAGCCACCACATGCTCTAGGTACCCCATACCTGACCCACCGTATTCTTCCTCAACTGTAACACCTAAAACGCCTACATCTCCCAATTTTCTCCACAGGTCTTGGGGNAAATCATTAGCTGCCTCTATATCCGAAGCTCTGGGAGCTATTTCATTAAAAGCGAACGAACTAACNGAATCTCGCAGCAAATCGGCTGTTTCACCAAGATCAAAATTAAATCCGGGCATCTCATTTGAAATCACTGAATGCGCTCCTTAAAAACGATTGTAAAATAATAACAAAGAACCAAAGTTAATTACTGGAACCCCAATGTATTATTTATTACTATAAAGTGAAATATTTATTATTGAGGTATAAAATGCGTCTAGCTATTGGCGGTTTTAATCTAGAGTCAGTGACATTTCTTCCTCACCCAACCACGCTGGATGACTTTGAGGGCNTGGCCAAAAGAGAACAGGAGCTTATCAGCTCTTTTGANGGAACAAATACCGTTCCTGGAGGATTTATCGAAGAATGTAGAGAAAAAATAATTGATATAGTCCCTTTAGTTTATACAGAGGTTGGCGCAGCCGCCTCAGCAACGGACGAAGCATTCAATCATTTTTTAACAGAGATATCTGAAGGTATTTTAAAATATAAAGATCAGCTTGATGGCGTTCTTTTAGGACTTCACGGTGCTTTAGTTACCGTCAGCGGAAAAACAGACTTAGATTTTATTCTAGAGCTTCGGGAAAGAATAGGCACTCAAGTGCCTCTCGGTGTTTCGTTTGATCTTCACGGTAACTTAGATCCAAAACTTATAAATATAATTGATGTAATGAGTGCGTATCATGAAAGTCCTCATATTGACATGGCTGAGACTGGTCGAAGAGTTGCCAATCTTTTAATTGGAAAAATCGATGAGACAATCAAGCCATCTACCATCATAAGAAAAGTTCCGATTACTCTTCCATCTATTTTTACTGCAACAACTGTAAGTCCATTGCTCGAAATCATGGAGGAAGCAAGAAAAAGAGAACGAAATAACAAGGCCCTGTTAGATTGCTCTATCGTAATGGGATTTGCATATGCAGATGTTCCTCAGATTGGCATTTCCATCCTAATCACTGTCGACAACGACATGGAACTTGCTATCACGACAGCTAATGAGATGGCTATCTTGATATGGAATCAGCGCGAACGCCTGTATCCTAAAAACCAAATTCATTCTGTTTCCTCAGGACTATTAGAAGCTAAACGATCGATCAAACGATCTGACAAACCAGTCGTAATATTAGAACACGCCGACCGAATGAATGACTCAACCTATGTCCTCAAAGAATTATTAAATTTACCAGGCATACGGTCCGCAGCCCCATATTTTTGGGATCCAGTAGCGGCTAAAGTCGCCTCTAATTCTCCAATTGGCTCAACTGTTACTCTGACTGTTGGTGCTCATAGCTCAAAAAAAGCAGGTGACCCAATCATTGTCACAGCAAAAGTCCTTTGGACTGGAGAACCAAATTTTTTTATGGGTGGAGAAATGGGAAAAGGCCGCCCCATAAACTTGGGGCCAACAGCCATTATCGAAGCTAAAGAGGTTGTAATTTGGCTAATATCATTAAACATAAGTGCTATTAATCTAGATCCATTCGAACAGTTCGGGTTTAATCATAAAGATTTTGATATAGTGCTATTGCGTTCAAAAACGCACTTCAGAGCCGTTTGGGAGCTGGAGGCAGAGAAAATTATTATAGTGGATACTCCCGATTGGGGACCAGGATTACTGAACACTTTAGCATATCAAAAAGCACGGCCCGGTGTTTTCCCGATAACATAACCGACACATTACGGGCTATGATGCGATCGAATAATTATTTATTTATTCAATTCCTCAAATCGATCGATGCGACGAATTCCCGGGAAGCAACGCATCCATAAGCCCGTTATCACCAATGTAGCAATTCCGCCAAATAGCACTGCAGGGACAACACCTAGCACGGCGGCACTCAGCCCCGCCCGAAAATCCCCCAATTCGTTAGAAGCATTTATCGAAACTGCATTCACTGCACTGACACGCCCTCTCATTTGATCAGGCGTTACCAGTTGAACAAGAGTTAATCGTATATAAACACTTACCATATCGGCAGCGCCATAAATTAGTAACGCGACCAACGATAGCCAAAATATTTTGGATAGGCTAAAGACAAGAATAGATAATCCAAAAACAATTAACGAAATAAATAAACAAGGGCCAATAAATCTAGGAAAAGCCATTTGGGTAAGCCAAACCCCCATAAATAAAGACCCTACACCAGGCATCGCTCGCATAACTCCAAGACCATCTGCGCCAACATCAAGGACGTCACTGGCATAAATGGGTAATAACCCCATTACTCCGCCGAGTAAAACTGCCATCAAATCAATAGAAATGGCGCCGAGAACTATTTTATTTTGCCAAATAAAATTGAACCCTCCCAATAGAGTTTCAAATGTCAATTTATCTGGTAATTCAAGTTTTAAACGAGCAGATATCATGATTGAAGAGATTGCCGATAAAGCAAACATCAATAACGTCACAATATATGTCCAATCATCTGCCCACGCTATCAAACCACCCCCAAGAGCTGGCCCAATGAGTTGTGCAGCCTTATTTACCGAGGAAGAATATGCAACTGCTTTTGGAAAAGTCACAGTTGAAACGATATTCGGCAGAATAGCCTGGCCAGCTGTATGGAAAAAAGCCCGAGCCGTTCCATGCAGAACTAGGATGCAAAGAATTATCCGAACACCCCCATATTCGCCCCAAAACACAAGCATTAGCATTAACACAACTAATAGGTGCCCTACGTTACAACAAAACAGTATGACCCGCCGGTCATATTTATCAGACACATAGCCAGCAACAAGAAAGAATAAAAGTGCTGGTATAAATTGCGCAAGCCCAATGTAACCAAGGTCTAAAGGATCTCCCGTTAATTTGTAGACGTACCAGCCAACAGCAACAGTAAGTATTTGAACACCCACCACATTAGAAAATCTACCCACTATGAACAATAAAAAATCCCTATTCCTAAGCAAGGGAATTTCCGGAATGCTAGTTTCTGTCATCTAACAGCCAACCATAAAGAAACTTTCGAAATATTAATAAATAGCCTATGTTTAGAGGTAACGGACATACCTCATTTCTTTTCAAATCGCATGTTATAATATAAGCATGACCATAAGTAAGATTAACTTGTAATTCAGCTGCCTGACTAAAGGTTAATATTTAAGCAAAGACCAAACCGCTCTAGAATATAAAGAGCATGTGACCTTTTATAATTATATCTACAAAGATCTTTTACAAAAATAGTCGAGTTTGCAAAATATATTAACACTTTTCAACCACCTAGAAAGCGAGATAAAGGAAAAATGGTAAATATCGAACCAACAGGTGAAGCTTGCGGCGCGATAGTAACCGGAATAGATATCTCTGAAAATTTAACTGATGAGTTAATGTATCAGTTAACAACAGCATTATATGATCACCGCTGTATAATTATTAAAAACCAAGATATATCAAAAGACGCGTATTATAAATTCGCGAAACACTGGGGTAATCTGATCCTTCATGTTTTAGATTACTTAAGAATGCCTGACTATCCAGAAATGATGGCTATCGGGAATACGGAAGAGAAAGACAAAGATGACGCGATACGAAATGGCGCGGCGGTTTGGCATACTGACGGATCGTACATAGAGGACCCGACAACTGTAACAATGTTATACGCAAAAAAAATTCCTAAAACTGGCGGTGAAACACTTATAGCAGATATGGTTCAGGCCTACGAAGGCTTAGATCCATCTCTAAAATCTAAAGTGGACGCACTAACGGCAAAACACTACTACGGTCGCGCTCAATTTGACAAAGACGAGCACGAACCAGTGCCGATCAGAACCGAAAAACAAGCAAATACAAACGATATTTGCGAAAAACCTCTAGTCTTTAAACATCCTGTCTCGGGACATAAATCGCTTTACGCCGTTGCGCACTCGCCTTTTCAAATAAACGGATTTACTGAAAAAGAAACACAAGTTTTGTTGGCCGAACTCAAGTCTCATGCTACACAATCTAGGTTCGTTTATTCTCATCTGTATGAAGTAGATGATATTTTAATATTTGACACTTTATCAACAATGCATAGAGCAAAAGAACAAATGAATGTCGCGAAAAACCCTGGAGCAGATAACGCCAGATTACTGTGGCGATTAAGCACAAAAGGGATACCTTTTATTTACAGAAAATGATTTAGCAAATACCTCAAAAAAAATTAAACAGATGGTGACGGTGATTTTTTTAACAGTTAATTCCCTAAAAACCCAAAAAAACATGATTTAAGAAACAAAACTCGCTTCAAAACAAAAAACTCTCTCTAGAATTATAGTTAATATCGATATACAAGATATGCTAGAGGAGTAAAGCATGGACACAACATCTGCGCAAATTAGTGAGACAAGGTTTGCGGACGCCCTTAGCGAAAGATACATGGCATATGCACTTTCGACAATAATGTCGAGATCATTACCAGATGTAAGGGATGGTCTCAAACCAGTTCATCGTCGTTTACTCTTCGCTATGAGGCAGCTCCGTCTTGCTCCGAATGAAGCATTCAAGAAATCAGCGCGTGTTGTGGGTGATGTTATGGGTAAATTCCATCCCCACGGCGACAGTGCAATATACGATGCCATGGTTCGCCTAGCTCAAGACTTTTCGCAACGCTACCCATTAGTTGATGGCCAAGGAAATTTTGGGAATATAGACGGGGATAACGCTGCTGCCATGCGTTATACCGAGGCTCGACTAACTAATGTGGCTGAACGTTTACTTCAGGGGATAGATGAGGACGCTGTAGATTTTAAAAATACTTATGACGGAGAAGGAAATGAACCCCTCGTTTTACCCGCAGCATTTCCAAACCTCCTAGCAAACGGGGCACAGGGCATAGCAGTTGGCATGGCTACCGCTATACCGCCGCACAATGTGGAGGAATTATGTAATGCTCTTCTGCACCTAATTAAATACCCCAACGCATCTTTTGAAACTCTCTTTGGATACATACCAGGTCCTGATTTTCCGACTGGAGGGGTTTTAGTGGATACCCCCGCAACCGTTACTGAGGCATATAAAATTGGGAAAGGAAGTTTTCGCCTTCGGTCTCGATGGGAAGTAGAAAAATTAAAAAATGGCACATATCAGATAATAGTTACGGAAATCCCATACCAAGTTCAAAAATCCCGATTAATTGAAAAGCTCGCTGAACTGCTTGAAAATAAGAAACTAAATCTATTAAACGATGTGCAAGACGAATCTGCCGAAGATTTAAGGCTTGTTTTGGAGCCTAAAAGTAGAAATATTGACCCAACTATTTTAATGGAAAGTTTATTTAAGCAGTGCGACCTAGAGGTTAGAATAAGCCTTAATTTGAACGTGCTTGACTCAGATCAAACACCAAGGGTTATGTCTTTAAGAGAGGCTTTACAGGCCTTTTTAGCGCATAGGCATGAAGTTTTGGTTAGGCGCTCTAATTTTCGTTTAAGGAAAATAGAAAGTAGATTAGAGGTATTATCTGGGTACCTCATAGCTTTCCTAAATATCGACGAAGTAATCCGTATTATTAGAGAAGAAGATCACCCAAAGAACCAAATGATGGTTGATTTTGAACTTACGGACAATCAGGCTGAGGCCATATTAAACATGCGATTACGTTCTCTTCGTAAATTAGAGGAAATAGAATTGCGTAAAGAATTTGAGGAATTAACCGCCGAAAAAAGCGACATTGAAGGTCTTTTAGGTGACGAAACACGCCGATGGCGAGTTATCACCACTGAAATTAACGACATCAAAAAAGAATTTGGGAAAAACTCATTATTAGGACCTCGGCGTACAGAGATTGGGAAACCACCATCAGCCGTCGTCATTCCGCTAGAGGCCATGGTGGAAAGAGAACCGATTACCATAATATGCTCAGACAAAGGTTGGATCCGAGCAATTAAAGGGCATTTATCGGATGCCAGTGATTTAAAGTTTAAAGATGGTGACTCCTTAGACGCAAGCCTGCATGCAGAGACAACTGATCGGATCTTAATTTTTGCTAGTAACGGTCGATGTTACACAATAATGGCCGATAAAATACCGCGTGGCCGAGGACACGGCGAACCATTGAGACTAATGATTGACTTGCCCAACGACTATAATTTTATTTCCCTACATGTTTTCAAAGCTAAACAAAAATTTATAGTAGCTTCTAAAGATGGGCGTGGATTTGTGGCGTCAGCTGAGGATTTAATGGCGCAAACAAAAACAGGTCGACAAGTTTTAAACATATCAAAAGATACACGTGCGCTAATATGCACGCCAGTAAACGGAGATAGTATTGCCGTCGTTGGAACAAATAGAAAGTTACTTATATTTTCGGTGCACGAACTTCCAGAATTAACAAAAGGAAAGGGAGTGATTCTTCAAAAATATAAAGATGGCAAACTAGCTGACGTAAAATCGTTTAATGTAGAGGACGGTCTGTCATGGCATATGAATGGGGGCCGACGGCGCACTGAATTAGAACTTGACGCTTGGCTAGGAAAAAGAGCTTCAACAGGGAAAATGCCTCCAACAGGTTTTCCAAGGCCCCCAAATTTTAATTAACTTTTCTAAGTAGATGAGACTAAGCTCTCTCGTCATATTCTAGTTGAATAGCTTCCGCGCCATTATCATCTTCATATTGGCGGCAATTCCCTTCGAAGAAGGCTCCTGGTTCTATTGAAAGCCGGTCTTGGATCAAATCTGCAATCACTTTTGCGCCTTTAACTAATATGACATGGCGTGCTTTTATCTGCCCTGTCACGCTTCCGGCAACTGTAACCTCTTCCGCATCAACGGTTCCTCTAATTACACCAGATTCACTGACAGTGAGCGTGAAGCTTTTTATATCACCATCGATAGTACCATCGACCTGCATATCTCCAGCACTCTCTAGATTTCCTGTTATATTAAGGTCAGAACTCAACAGTGACGGAGCAACACCCTTCGATGGTCCAGGAGTTTTAACTCCACTTGCTTTTTTATTGTTATTGAACATTTTTTGTCGCCCTTAGAAATTTCCGAGGATTCATAAACTTCCCATGATACTTAATTTCGTAGTGCACATGGGGCCCACTACTCCTTCCTGAGTTTCCTAGTAAGGCTATGGTATCCCCCATCGCAACCTTTTGGCCAACTTTAACACGATAGCGGTAAAGATGGGCAAACCTAGTTGTAATGCCATTTTGATGCTTGATATCTACAGTACGCCCATATCGACCCCTTCGTCCGACGTAGGTCACTATACCAGGCGCGGTAGCCTCAATCTTTGATTTGTACGGGGCAACAAAGTCAATACCTCGATGCATGGCCCAACGTCCATTAAAAGGATCCTTACGACGCCCATAATGGCTTGAAACATAACCCTTTCGAACGGGGGGGATTAAAGGCAAAACACCAACTATATCCCTGAGTTTCTCAAACCTTCTCAGCCTTACCTCGAGATCTGCCTCTAACATAACTTTACCATCTGAATGTTTCATATCCGGATGGTATGGAATGAACGGTCCACCTACTCCCATAATCATACTTTTTGGCAAAGGAGCTATATCTTTTAGATTTAACCCTGTTCGGTTTAAGACTGCCTCTAATCGATGAATATTTTTTAATGCCCGATCTGAAATGTTCCTTAATTGCGTTTGATGCTGCAATTCATCTTCTTCCATTGTAGATTCGAGTTTTCCAACTTTGCTGCGAAGGGATGCATTTTGGTTCTCAATTTGACCTTTTTCAACCAATATTGCCCTCAGATTGGCGTTTAATGCACTGACCTTTTCATTGAGCTGTTCAGCCTTAATATGGGAGCTCTGTAAGTTATTATTCAAAACCCATAATTGATCCCCCATGGCTGCTCGCTCTGCAACGATTTCTGCTTTTTCTGCCTCTATAGTTTCAAGGTTTCCCCGAAGGTTACCAATATGACTTTCCAAAGCATTATTCTTTCCAGTCATTCTCCGCAATTCCTGACCGATCAACTGAAATTGCTTACCAAGAGCCTCACGTTCTTTATCGTTTTTATCTGAAAACACCTTTTCGTTCTTGGGGGGCTTGGTTGTTCTGTCTGCAGAGCCTGCTACTCCTTCCTCCTTCTTAAAGTGAGAGAGCAAGGTGGATTGTGTTTCTTTAAGATCTTTTGTAATCCGAACAATAGAGAGCCGATAGTCCGAAACCTGATCCAGTAACTGGCTGTAGGAGTTTTGTGCATTCCAAATAGCCTCATTCTTATCAGAAACTTGCGACGCTAAGCGCAAATAATCGACCGAGGAATAACCAACCCAAGTAGAGGTTACCAAAGCACTTGATAATAACAAAACAAGAACCCAAGACTTTAACGAAAAATAGCTAATCTTCCCGTTTGACCGAATTATAATTTCCCTATCACGAAACGCGTGTTTTAGTACCTCGCTGATGCGGGTGCGCTTCATGTTTCCTAATTCTACCATAGGACACACTCTCCCAGGGTCTCTTCTACCCTATGAAATGGGCTTTAGACAAGGTTCAGTGCGCGAATTTAAATTAAAAAACTCTACACTGAGTGCAGAGAGAAAAATTATTACGAAAGAAATAGCTAAATAGTGCCAAAACCATTATGTAGTTGAATGACACNGTTCGCTATAACGGGATTTTTAATTGTGCTTCTGGAAAACCGCGTAACCCACTCACGGGCATTTGATTGATGAGCGACTATTCGATATTGAGTCTTATAAAGAATGCAGTGCACGGCAATGAAAAATGGGAGCGCGCCTGGCGTGACCCAGTACCGAAAAAACATTATGATGTAATAATTGTTGGCGCCGGTGGCCATGGTTTAGCGAGTGCATTTTATCTCGCCAAGAATCACGGAATTAAAAATATAGCTGTACTCGAAAAAGGTTATCTAGGCGGTGGTAACACAGGAAGAAATACAACAATAGTTCGTTCTAACTATATGCTAGATGAAAATGCTTTATTCTATGAAAAATCCCTAAAACTCTGGGAACAGTTAAGTCATGAATTAAATTTCAATGTTATGTTNAGTCAACGAGGAGTTCTAAATCTAGCGCATTCCGATAGTCAAATGGACGCTGTTACAAGGAGAGGCAATACAATGCGGCTGAATGGCATTGATGCGGAGCTTGTAAATAGAGAACAAATAGAGAAGATGCTTCCGTATTTAGATTTTTCTAATAACGCTAGATTTCAAATTAAAGGAGGATTACTCCAAAAACGGGGAGGCACGGCACGACATGATGCCGTCGCTTGGGGGTTTGCAAGGGCAGCAGATCAGCTCGGAGTTGATATTATTCAGAATTGTGAAGTTACCGGCTTTAAAATGAAGGGGAACGCTATAAATTCTGTCGAGACATCAAAAGGTAAAATTGATTGCGATAAAGTGGGTTTTGCCGTTGCTGGAAGCACAGGCCACTTGGCATCCAAACTTGGAATGAAGTTACCAATAGAAAGCCATGTATTGCAAGCTTTTGTNTCCGAACCACTCAAGCCGATTATCGATAATGTTGTTACATTCGGTGCAGGCCATTTTTATATCAGCCAGTCTGACAAGGGAGGGTTAGTATTTGGCGGTGATATCGATATGTATAACTCTTATGCTCAAAAAGGAAACCTTCCCCTTATTGAGGATGTCGTAACGGCGGGTCTAGCAATGATCCCGGGGCTNTCCCGATTGCGNATTGTCAGACATTGGGGAGGCGTCATGGATATGTCTATGGACGGGAGCCCAATAATTGGGAAATCACCTATTGATAATTTATATTTGAACTGCGGCTGGTGTTACGGAGGTTTCAAAGCTACACCAGGCTCGGGATGGGTTTTTGCACACACAATAGCCAACGACGCTCCACATGAGCTCAATGCAGGTTTAAACTTCGACCGTTTTAGAAAAGGTCGTTCAGTTGATGAAAATGGGGGCGGCCCCGTTCCAAACCGACACTAGGAAGCAGTAAAATGATACGTATCAGATGCCCCCACTGCGGAGTACGAGACCATAAAGAGTTTAGTTACATCGGAGATGCAACGAAAATAAGGCCGCCCGAACCCAGTCTTGCTTCGGACGAGGAATGGTACGACTATATCTATATCAGAAATAACCCAAAGGGTCCTCACGAGGAATACTGGCAACATGTGGTGGGTTGCAGAAGCTTTGTGAAGGTATTGCGTGACACACTTACCCATGAGGTATTGGCAACTGGGTTGCCGGCAGATCAATTAAAAGAAAACTATGAGGCAAAATAACAATGTCTTTATTTAATAATACTCAACAAAAACAGCGAATTAGTTCTGGTGGCTCAATTGATAGATCAAGTAAAATAAACTTTAAATTTGATGGCAAACCGTTAACCGGCTTCAGAGGAGACACTCTTGCCTCGGCCCTACTGGCCAATAACATAAAACTTGTTGCTCGCAGCTTCAAATATCATAGACCACGGGGTATTTTCTCAGCTGGGGTAGAAGAACCAAATGCATTAGTAAACCTCCGAACTGGTTCCAGAGAAGAGCCAAACACGAGGGCAACTAACATAGAGTTATTTGAGGGGCTAGAGGCTAAAAGCCAAAATCGTTGGCCAAATTTATTTTTCGATTTTATGCAAATTAATAATCTAGCATCACCGCTTCTCACGGCTGGTTTCTATTATAAAACATTCATGGGNATACCGGGATGGCATTTTTACGAGCATTTTATACGTAAAGCGGCCGGAATGGGCTCGACTAACCTAGCCAAAGATCCGGACACCTATGATAAAAAACACGCTTTTTGTGATGTTTTGATCATTGGGGCTGGCCCAAGTGGTTTATCCGCGGCATTAACGGCTGGGCGAGCTGGAGCTAGAGTTATTCTAATCGAAAGCGCTAAGTCCCTTGGAGGCCAATTAGCCTGGGAATTAGATGAAATAAATGATGCGCTGCCAGCTAAGTGGATTAACAGTGTAGGCGACGAACTGAACGATCTGGATAATGTCAGCGTATTAAAGCGAACTACTGCCTTTGGTTATTACGACAGTAATGTCGTTAATGCTATTGAGAATGTTTCCGACCATCTATCTGTTCCAGCCCCCTTTACTGTTCGACAGCGTTTATGGCAGATCCGAGCCGAGAAAGTTTTAATAGCGACAGGAGCTACAGAGCGACCTTTAGTATTCGCTAATAACGATCGTCCTGGAGTAATCCTTGCATCTGCAGCCCGTCGGTATGTCAATCAGTATGCAGTGAAGCCCGGAAACCGAGCGATCATATTTGCTAATAATGACGATGGGTACAAAACAGCAATCAATCTTTTTAAAAAAGGGATAGATATACAAGCTGTCGTGGATAGTAGAATTAGTGTTAATAATTTTTGGAAAATTAAATTAGAAGAAGCCAATATAGAACTTATAAGCGGATCAGCGGTCGTCAACACTCACGGCTTTTTCGCATTAAATGGTGTTGATGTGGCGCCTATCAGCCCGGATGGTCAAAATATCAGCGGGCAGTCGCGCTTTATATCAGCCGATTTNTTGGCTATTTCTGGCGGCTGGAGCCCGAATGTGCATCTATATTGTCACGCTGGCGGTAAACCGCAGTATGAGCCGAGTATAGCCGCTTTTGTGCCAGGCCAGAAAGCACAATCTAGTTATTCGATCGGGGCTTCAAATGGCGCCTTCAGTTTAGCGGATTGCTTTGACCAGGGATCTAACTATGGAAACGAGATAGCTTTAGAATTTGGTTTCTCAATATCAAATTTCTCAAAGCCAAAAACTGCAGAGCCCCCAGTAACGCCGATAAAAGCACTTTGGCGTATTCCTGGACCAGGTAAAAAATTTGTTGATATTCAAGATGATGTCACAGAATCTGATATCACATTAGCTCATCGAGAGGGCTACATATCAGTGGAACATTTGAAACGATACACAACGTTGGGTATGGGAACAGATCAAGGCAAAACAAGTAACATGAATGGCCATGCTATTATGGCAGAGGAAAGAGGCGAAAATATAGAGGATGTCGGAACCACGATGTTCAGACCACCATATATCCCCATTGCTATGGGGCCACTGGCTGGCAAAAACGTAGGGCATTCATACTCAGCAACCAGACACTCTGCGATGCACGACTGGCATGCAGAAAATGGAGCAGTTTTTGTTGATGCCGGACAATGGTTAAGGCCGCAATATTATCTCAGAAATGGCGAGGAAAATAGNACCCAAAATATGGACANCGCAATCTCCAGAGAGGTAGTTGGAACTCGCAGTAATGTAGGTATGGTGGATGTATCTACGCTAGGAAAAATTGATATTCAAGGAAAAGATGCGAGTGAATTTTTAAATCGCATTTACACGAATGGCTGGACTAAACTGTCTATTGGCAGGGCTAGATATGGTCTTATGCTCCGTGAAGATGGAATAGTCTTCGATGACGGCACAACCTCCAGGCTCTCCGAACAACATTACTTTATGACAACAACGACATCTAATGCAGCCCCAGTTTTAAGCCATATGGAGTATTACTTACAAGTCCATTGGCCTGATTTAGATGTGAAAATAGCATCAGTGACTGAACAGTGGGCAGCAATGGCTATAGCGGGTCCTAACAGCCGAAAGGTGCTTGAAAAAGTTTTAAGCGTTGAAGACGTATCTGATGAAGTATTGCCGTTTATGGGCGTGAAGGAATTTTTTATTAATGGGATTCCAGCTATTGTGTTTCGAATAAGCTTTTCTGGGGAATTGGCTTATGAAATTAATGTTGCCGCTGATTACGGAGAATATGTTTGGAACCATATTATGGAAAAAGGGGTTTCTGAAAACATCATCCCTTATGGCACTGAAGCGATGGGCATAATGCGCATTGAAAAAGGTCACGTGGCCGGCGGTGAACTTGATGGCAGAACAACAGCAGACGACCTGGGTTTAAATAAATTATTGAGCTCTAAAAAGGAATTCATCGGTCGTAGATTATTGGAGCGTGAAGGGTTCGTAGATCCCAAGAGACCAAAGCTTGTTGGGTTAGTTCCAACTGATGGAAAATCAAGAATCAGAAGCGGTGCGATATTAGTTGAAGACCCTAACGCAAGTCTGCCAATGCCAAAATTAGGCCATGTATCGTCAGGAGCCTATCTAAGCCCAACCTTAAAACATCCAATAGCCCTTGGTTTAATAACAGGCGGCACCAATAAAATTGGGGAAATCGTTTGGGCTACAAGCCCACTTCATGGGGAGTCAAACGAAGTAAGAATTGTAGATCCCAATTTTTATGACAAAGAGGGAAAAAGATTAAATGGCTCGTGAACAACATCTACTCCCGTCGATTGCAAGAAAATCCCCATTAGATAAGGTTATAGTCAGTGGGGTCTACGGCAACTCGGATGAAGGCGCTAACATTTTCATAAAAGAGAACCACCCTACTTCAATAGTACAAATTGAAATAAAATCCGAAACTACTGATGTGTTTTTAGAAAAAATCAAAACATCCCTCGGGATAGAAATGTCATTTGAGACAAATAGATCAGCCTTCTTTAATAAGACGCGTATCATTTGGACTGGTCCAAATAAATGGATTATCACCGAACCCGAAAGCAGAAACCTTAAATCATTTTTGCACAGTGAGCTGAAAGAAATCGATATTGCTTTAATCGACCTTAGTCATGGGAGGTCATCCATAGGCATTAGTGGGCTAATGACTAGAGACCTTTTATCAAAAGGTGCAGCAATAGATTGGCACCCCAATATTTTTGTAGTTAACCATAGCGTTCAAACCACACTCTTTAATCTACCCGTATTGATCTGTTGTGAGGAAAATAATAATTTTAATATTTTTGTCGCACGAGGATTTGCTCACAATCTTTGGAGATGGATTGGAGAGGCCGCTGAGGAATTTGGTTATGAGGTCAGGTGAGAATCAGAATTTAACCCTCTAACTATTGAACAATATTCCCACCAACGTTATTTAAGATATCCTGTTTCTTTAAATCCCTCGCCCTGTCCTTAGGCTCGCCATACCCTCCACCCCCTCCAGTTCGTATCACTAGACGGTCCCCTTCTAATAAAGAAAAATGTTGTTTTGACTCAAGGGGTATTTTCTGGCCGCCTCTCTCTACGAAAGTTTCCGCTTTAGCTCCAGGAAACCCGCCTTTTAATCCTTGAGGTGCAATTTTAAATCGATCACCATAGGTAGCGAAAGTAACGTCCTCCTCAAGAATTCTGTAAATTCTTTGAAAACCCATACCTCCCCTATTCCTGCCATCTCCACCAGAACTAGAGCGGAGACTGTAATCCTCAACCCTAAAAAAGGGATAATCCGACTCCATGCTCTCTATCGGTATATTTGAGCAATTTGATAACATTGAGTCCACTGCATCACATCCATCATTATCTGGTCCTGCCCCAAACCCGCCACCAAAAATCTCAAGATAAATATTATATCCTGTATCTTTTCTATGGCTTAGACATGAGACTGATGTTGTATCAAAACCTGGCGCAATAACTCGGTCTGGAACTGCATGCGACAAAGCGTCCATTACTGCATTAACAACCCTATAACTGGGCAATAACCTTGCCCTCACGGGAGCTGGCGCTTTTGGGTTTAATATTGAACCGTGGGGAATTTTAACTGTGATAGCTCTCTCAGCCCCTTCATTAAATGGTATATCTGGGTCGGTAAGAACTGCCTTTATACAGGCTATGGCAGAAGATACAGAAGAAGCAAAAGGGCTATTTAAATTTGTTCGAACCTGATCGGAAGATCCTTGAAAATCTACGGCTATTTGATCTTTTTTAATTATCACCTCAGCCTTTATAAGAACTGGCGCACCCCCACGACCATCGTCATCCAACCATGCCTGCCCACTGTATGTTCCATCTGGCGCATTTAATATTGCTGTTCGAATCCGCCGTTCAGAATAATTCAACATCTCCTGCATCGCCGGTATAATTGTCTCTGCACCAAATTTACGGTACAGATCTTTTAAGCGTTCACCACCAACAGCGTTTGCAGCAAACTGAGCGTTAAGATCGCCGATGGTAGAATCAGGCATCCTGACATTGGCTCTAATTAGACGTTCAAACGGACCGCCTTTCCAGTCATTTTCAATGGAATATCTACTTGGCGGTAATGTTATGCCCTCTTCGTGCACGTCTCCTGCATCTGGGTTTAAGCCCGGAGCCCCGCCTCCAAGGTCAATATGATGAACAACAGTTGCGGTTACACCTATTAAACCTCCATCCATAAAAATAGGTGTAAAAAGAAAGATATCGGGCAAATGTTGTCCACCCGAGTAAGGGTCATTATTAATTAAAAAATCTCCATCCCGAAGAGTATCCAACGGATGGTACTTCAAACACGCTTTGAAGGTGTGAGTGATGGACCCTAATTGAATTGGTATTAACTCCGCCTGCGCGACCACTCTTCCATCCTTGTCCAATATTGCAGCTGAACAATCTTGGGCTTCCCTGACAACGGGAGAATGGGCAGAACGGATTAACTTAATCCCCATCTCATCTGCAGCCGCTACAAGAGCACGAGTAATAACAGCTTGATCTACCGGAGAAACAACCATTTTAATTCACCTTCACTAAAATTATATTGTCTTGCGCGTCCTTTGAAACTTTCCATTCTTGTGGCACAAAAATAGTTGAATTCACATCTTGTATCAGCATTGGTCCATTGACTGGCTCAGATGAAAGATTAGCCCTTTCTTTTACATCTGCAGTTAATCGCTTTCCTCGTTCCGTCATTTTGATTCTTTTAGATCCAAGAGTACTAGAGCAGGTGGCCCCCGTTTCATTTGTCGACAAAGTCTCGGGATTTATTTGCGCACCAACTCGAAATGAAATAATTTCTACTGGATCCCCCTCTATTTTTGAAAATTCAAAAATTTGATGGTGTGCTTTGGCAAATAATTCTGACAATCTCTGCGCGGTGAGTTTTTTTATATCTTCATTTTTTATATCAACTGATACTTCAAACGCTTGCCCAACATATCTCATTTCTAGAACTTTATCATATACGATTTTTCCCTTTATTTTTAGAGAGTTGAGGTAATTGGAAGTTTCGTTCTCAAGCTCCACAATTACGCTTCTAATATTTTTAATATTATCATCTATCAAAGCCAAACGTCGCGTTTTTGTCCTATAATGAATGTGATCTGATAATAATAAACCACACGCAGATAAAACTCCGGCGTTTGGCGGAACCACCACTTTTTCAATGTTTAAATCTTCAGCAACACGAGCTGCATGCAGTGGTCCAGCACCGCCAAATGGCACAAGAACAAAGTCCCTGGGGTCGCTGCCCCGTTCAGTAGAAATTTGCTGTATTGCTCTAACTATATTTGCTTCTGCAAGCCGTATTGTATTATCAGCCATCTCTTCCACCGATAGTTCAAAAAATTCACCTAATTTTGCGAATGCGTCTTTTGCTAATTGAATATCGACATCCATATGCCCTCCAAGAAAACTGTCTGCTTGAAGAGTACCTCTGATCAAATGTGCATCAGTTACTGTTGGTTCCGTGCCCCCCCGGCCATAGCATGCGGGTCCCGGATTAGCGCCCGCTGATCTTGGCCCAACCCGCATCAATCCCCCATCGTCGTTCCAAGCAATAGAACCACCGCCAGCCCCAACTGTCGCTATGTCTATAACCGGTGTTTTAACGGGAAGCCCATCAATCATTGTCATAGGGGCAAGCTTAGATTCGCCGTTTGAAACAAGAGAAACGTCAGTACTGGTTCCTCCCATATCAAGCGTAATTAAATTATTATATCCCGAAGAAGATATTCCACGAATAGCCCCGACCACGCCAGCCGCCGGTCCAGAAAAAAGGGCAGCGATAGCATTTTTAGCCATCGCTTCTGCTGGCATCCTGCCGCCATTGGATTGCATGATGCTAAATCGCCCCTTAAAACCACACTCTTTTAAAGATTTTGAAAATCTTTTTATATAACCAGCAATAACTGGTTGCACATACGCTGCCAGAGTTGTCGTTGATGCTCGTTCATATTCCCTAAACTCTCTAGTCACATCACATGAACAGGTCACAGGTAGATTAGGAAACTCCTGATGTACAATTTCTTCCAGTATTCGTTCATGATCCGAATTCGCGTAAGAATGTAAAAAGCAAATAGCAACAGAGTCAAACCGCCCGTTTCCCAAGGAATTTCTAACCTGTTCTGCAGCATTAATTCGATCAAGATTAATCACCACAGAACCATCTGCAGACATTCTCTCTGTAATTTCATAAGTATCGTGACGGGGAATTACTGGTTCCGGTTTTTTATAATGGAGATCGTAGATCGAACGTCTGTCATGCCGTTGCAACAGCAAAAGGTCCCGGGTCCCCCTAGTTACAAAAAAACAGACCCGCCCACCTTTTCTCTCCAAAACCGCATTAGTTGCGACTGTAGATCCGTGAACCAATTCTTTTATCATAGAAGCGTCTATATTTGCTGCTAGAAGTGCATTCATCGCGCCTTCGTCAGGTCTTAAAGGCGTGCTCGGGACTTTTATTGTTTTGATTTTGTTTCCGTCACTAGCGATTAAATCGGTGAATGTGCCACCAACCTCTATCCCAACCCGAAATTTATCCTTACTCATAAAAAAATACCTCTAGTTACAACACTCCCTTAAACGGTTCAGGGAATTTTAATTGGATTGTAGTTTTTATTTTAATTTTGGAAATCTTTTTAGTAAATAACTGGCACCTCTGAGGGGGCTCTTACCGAAAGCATCTCCGGTTCTCCATCTCTAATAACAATATTTTCCTCATGAACCATAATCCGCCCATCAGCAAACTCTATGCATGGTTCCAATGTCATAACCATACCAGGTTTCATTACCGTTTGGTCACCACTCATGTTCGAAGGCCATTCTGTTAACTGCATTCCTAGTCCATGTCCAAGCCTCCCAACAACATTTTTTGAATCGGACGATTCACTCAAAATATTTGCCATCGCCTTCCATAGATCCTCTGCAGTTGCCCCGGGACGAGCTACCTTCAAACCTGCATCGGTAGCCCGGTAAACAATATCGTACGCTTGGGAGACTTGATCATCGACATGACCAAAAGCAAAATTACGATCAAAGTCAGAAAAATATCCATCAAATACTGCGCCTGTATCCATCATCAGCACGTCACCTTTTTTGATGGTTCTATTAGAAGGCATGCCTATAACCTCGGTAGGGCCATTAGGCCCCGATCCGCCAACAAGATATGGAACCTCGTCAGCCCCCCTATGAAGTAAATCTATTCTAAATTTTCTAAAAACTTCCTTTTCCTGATCACCAACGCTTATGAGTTTATGTAACTCAGAGAAGCCCTCAGATACCCGTTGGCAGATATATCTTATTTTTGAAATCTCCGCCTCGGATTTTATGGCTCGTAACTCTTGGATCAAATTTGTGGCATCGACAACATCAACGTTACGAATATTTTCCTGAAGTTTTTTAAAGTCAGAAAAAGGCATTCTTAAATGGGTTTCAGTTCCCATTGGCAACCCTATTATCCCACTTCTCTTTGTCAGGCCATTTAAGGTCTTGGTTAACTCTGTAATTCCTTCGTCACTAGGCCTTGGCGCCGGCCATGTGATGATTTCATCCAGCCATGTATCAGCCATTCGAGCCCTACCTATTTCCGGAATTACAGCAATCGGCTTGCCTTCTCTGGGCACTATTAAAAACCAAGGCCTTGTAGGACTTAACCAAAACGAGGTGTGGAAACCAGAGAAATACCTAACTTCTGGTTCTGTTGTCAGCAATAAAGCATCTAGATCAGTCTCTTTCATTAAACGCTGCGCTCGCTCTGTTCGAACAACAAACTCGGAACTTTCAAAGCCGAGAGGCGGTATAATAGAGTTCACGCTGTGTCCATGTTAGAGAATTGCATCAATAAAAGTACTAAACCATCTTCCCCAGCTTTTACCTCCAATGGCGCTTCTTTAGGAGATCGATAAAACCCTGAAAGCTTTGTGAGGTTTTCTTGTTCCCCTACTGCAAAACCATCAATGACTATTGCGTATTGCCCACCAGCGGCAGTATCAGTGTCTACTTCAGTCATTTTTCCAGCGGGTATTGTGTAAAGGTAAGCACATGTTCCATCTTCATCTGTCGACATGACCTCTGCACGGCAAACGCTAGCCATCCGTTCCATCAAATCAGGATCAGGAAGGCTTATATCCTCAGCCATTCTATGTTTTCGCCTCACCTTTTTTAACTTATTCCTTGCCTCAGGCATATATTTCGCTCCGGAATCCCAACGAGCACGCAAGGTAAAATAAACCACTCCTGATGGTCCAGCAGTTATTGGACCATATGGTGAGTGCCCCCGAGCGTAGTGGAGCGATAATGGATTTGCAGTATGCCTACCTAGACGCGCCCCTCCATCAACGAAGACCTGATATTGCTCATGATCGTGAAAATGAGGAGGCGTTATTGAATTAGATGGTTGCTCTACTAGAAACCCCTGCGGCAACCCATCATCATTTTGTTCATTTCCTGGCACATAACTTCCTCGCAGAGGCGCGCTGCCAACATATGGACTTAGGTGATAAGTCTGACCATGAACATCTATTGCTTTTCGGCTTGCCTTGGCACTTGCAGCTGATGTTATAAAGGGCATGTTTTAATCCTAAATGTATTTGGTTGTCGTTCAGCTTAAATTACAAAATAGCACGACAAAAGAGAACAAGAAATCAGAATCCCGATAATATTGAATATTGCTAATGAATGGTCCTTTGCTTATTGAAAAGGATGAGTAATGCGATGGTTAATGTCGGGTATGATATAAAAATAATGGGGCTTGTTGGTTTTGCGCATGCGGCCAGCCATTTCTTTCACCTAATTCTGCCGCCTTTATTTCCAATATTAAAGCCAGATTTTGGCGTTAGCTATGTTGAATTAGGGTTATTAACAACTCTTTTTTATGGCGCGTCTGGAGTAACTCAAACAATAGCAGGCTTCCTGGTAGATCGCTTTGGTGCACGAAAAGTGCTATTATGTGGCCTAACAGTACTTTCATTAAGCGTTATTGGATACGGTTTCTCTTCCAGTTTTTGGGAGCTATTACTTCTTTCAATAACAGCTGGTCTTGGTAATAGTGTTTTTCATCCCGCGGACCTATCGATCTTGACAACAAAAATAAGTCCTAAAAGGCTTGGGAAAGCGTATGCCGTTCATGCTTTCAGTGGGAATATTGGGTGGGCATTAGCCCCAATATTCGTTGTGACAGTCGCTAGTTTTTGGGACTGGCGTGCGACAACCATGACAGCAGGAATAATTGGTCTAATTATTGTTGGCATTTTTTTTCTTAGCAATGATCTACTAACAGACAACGAATTAAAAGAACAAATACCAAACACTGCACCAAAGGAAAACTTTAGTTCGATTTGGGGAGGAGCAAAAATCTTCTTTTCGACCACAATGATGTCATGTTTTTTCTTTTTCACTTTTCTGGCAGCAGCGCTAATTGGAATACAGACTTTTGGTGTTGCTGCTTTACAAAGCTTATATGAATTAGATCTGACTAATGCCACAACGGCTCTAACTGCTTTTTTGATTGGGTCTGCTTTAGGCATTCTTATTGGGGGTATCATTGCCGATAAAATCAGCAGACACGACATAGCAGCAATACTGGGTGTCGCTCTAGCCAGTATTATACTCATAATAATAGGCAGTAAATTTATCTCACCTTATTTTGTTATACTGGCGCTAGCTTTGGCTGGTTTTTTCTCTGGGACAACAGCACCTTCTAGAGATATGCTAATCCGAAAAGTAACCCCTAATGGTGCGTCAGGACGCGTTTTTGGCTTCGTGTATTCGGGGTTAGATCTTGGATCATCAGCGATGCCGCTTTTAGCAGGAGCGTTGATGGATAGCGAAAAGCCACATATGATCTTCTATGCATGCGCCCTAATGTTAATTATCGCAATTTTAACAATTAGAAAACTTCGTGAAAATTCTATATTTTTTAAAGATATTAATATAAGTAGAAAATAACAGTAGCAGATAATTAATAGAAATTGTAATATCAACTGATATTGGCAATCACTTACTCGTTCGGCGATGGATATTTTGGGCAATTTCGTCTAATTCAACTTGTTCAAGTGCTTGCTCGTGTTTCTTAGTCTTCTCCATCAAATCATCGCGTATAATCTCTGCCTTCCGCATCTCTCGATAAGCTTCCGTAACCTTTTCCCGCGCGCGCTCATATTCCTCTTCTTTTGATTTGATAGCAGCCATCAACCATTCTTTTTTTCGAATTACACTACTTGCAAACTCATTATAAAGAAATCGCGCCTCCAGGGACTCTGCAGCAATCTTTTGTTCACTTTTCAATTCTTCATGTAATCTAGTGATTTCATCCTGCAAAAAATTGACTTCAGACAATATTTTTCCTGATTCACGTCGTCTTTCGTCAAGCTCGAACTCTCTTAACTGCAAAAGTTTCTCAAATTGAATCACGTTATCCTTGCCTGCCTATGAGTCGTTTAATATAGTTGCATCATGAATTGGGCTTTCATTATTGAGTTCCAGATCCTCAAATTCTGCCCCATCATCAGCATCATTTATTTCCAATATTGACGCTAAAACGGAATACCCTTCTTCTATATCCGCTCTCTCATTTTTTTCTTGAGCTAAAAATTTTTCTAAAGCTGGGTAATGCTTTATCGCCTCATCCAAAACTGGGTCACTACCCCTACGATAAGCCCCTAAACGAATCATATCGGCCATTTGTTCATACGATGCCATCAACCCTCTAGCTCGAACAACGATCTCATTCTCTTTCTGGGTGTTACAATCAGGCATCATTCGAGAAACACTTTTTAAAACATCTATTGCAGGGTATCTTCCCCTGTCCGCTATTGATCTACCGAGCACGATATGTCCATCAATGATACCGCGAACAGCGTCAGAGATAGGCTCATTTAAATCATCCCCCTCAACTAAAACAGTGAAGAGACCTGTTATATTACCGGTACCCTCAACACCCGGCCCAGCCCTCTCCAAAAGTTTTGGTAATTCAGAAAATACCATTGGGGTATATCCTTTACTCGCGGGTGGCTCTCCTGATGCTAATCCGATTTCACGTTGTGCCATTGCAAACCGTGTCACACTATCCATCATGCACATAACTTCTTTCCCCGCATCTCTGAAAGCTTCAGCGATAGCGAGTGTCATATATGCAGCCTGTCGCCTCATCAAAGGTGACTCATCCGAGGTCGAAGCGATAATTACACTTCTCGATAACCCCTCGTCCCCAAGATAATCCTGTATAAATTCTTGAACTTCTCTTCCACGTTCACCAACCAATCCAATAACGTTAACTTCCGAAGACGTAAATCTAGCTATCATCGACATTAAAATCGATTTTCCAACGCCAGAACCGGCAAATACACCCATTCTTTGACCATGGCACATTGTTAAAAAAGTGTTAATGGCTCGAATTCCAACATCAACTTTCCCCCCTAATCGCTGCCTTTTATGTGCTTTAGGCGGAGAGCCTTTAATAGCATACCCCTTCGGGCCATCTTTAAGGGGTAATTGATCGTCCATTGGCTCACCCATCGCATTAATTACACGACCCAGCCAACTTTCATCGGGGTAAACTAAGGGATCTGAGTCACCAATTTCAGCTTCACTTCCAATACCAACTCCATCAAGAGCACTAAAAGGCATAGCCAGTGCCCGCCCTTCCCTAAACCCAACAATTTCACAAACAACTCTTTCATTTCGCCTGCTTGTCAAGAGCACTCGATCACCGATAGATAGCGCACGTTCTACTCCTCCAACCTCTACCATCATCCCTAAAACAGACGTAACACGACCAATTACTGAATAATCAGGCAGTTTATCAATTTCAGCAGCTAAATCGCCTAAGATAGTTTTCATATAGTCCGTGCACCCTTATAAAATAATTGATTACCTCTTCATTTATTATAACATAACTCCTACATTTTTTTTAAAATTTGCTAATTATGTTTTTGCGGGTAAAAACTTAGTGCTTTTTATTCTCCAATCAAAGAAAATATCTTTAGAAGTGTTGTTTCAAATTAGTTTGTTTGATTGTAAGTTGAACGCGATAAATTAAACTGTTTTATAACGAATGGAAATAATGGCATGTCCGATATTTCAGCTCCCTCAGGAGGTAAAAATGACTCTAATAAAGGAATTGGAGATGCGAAATTTCAAAGAGGTAGCGGTCAAGGCAGACGCAAAGGGCGACCATTTCTAAAAGGACGCCAAGTAAAACCAACAGCATTAGAAGAGGTGAAGAACGTGCTTGGTCGACGCCCTCGGAGAAGAGAACTACTAATTGAGTATTTGCACCTTTTTCAGGATAAGTTTGGCCACTTGTCTTCAGCCCACTTAGCGGCTTTAGCCCATGAAATGAAAATGGCGATGGCGGAGGTATATGAAGTCGCTACTTTCTATGCACACTTTGATGTTATTAAAGAAAATGACTTTCCACCACCACCAATTACCGTGAGGGTTTGTGACAGTCTCACCTGCTCTCTGTTCGGGGCAGAAGGAATTTTAGAGGAACTTGACAAAAAAATAGGTACAGATGTGCGAGTCGTAAGAGCGCCATGCATCGGGGCCTGCGATAAGGCCCCAGTTGCTGCGATTGGCCATAATTTGATAGAAAACATCAACTCCGAAAAATTAGAAAAATATGCGACGAAAGAAAGAATTCCTCACAGGAAAATTAATCCCATCAAATTAGACCCATACATTGAGTCAGGTGGATATACGCTTCTGAAAGAATGTTTATCTGGTTCTAGAAATCGACAAAGCTTTATCGAAGAATTAGAAAAATCTGCCCTGAGAGGATTAGGTGGAGCGGGGTTTCCAACAGCGCGGAAATGGAATTTGGTGCGAGGGAACAAGGGAAAAAAGGTCGTGGCTGTCAACGGAGATGAAGGGGAGCCAGGGACATTCAAAGATCGGCTTTATTTAGAATCTGACCCGCACAGGATATTAGAAGGAATGTTGATCGCGGCATGGGCAGTCGGTGCTGAAGATTGTTATTTTTATCTTCGTGACGAATATCCTGAGATCCGTAAACTATTAGAAGCAGAAATTTCAGGCCTAGAGACTGAAGGGTTAGTAGCCCATACTAGAATACACCTTCGACGAGGAGCTGGTGCGTATATTTGTGGCGAAGAGTCAGCTATGATTGAGTCGATAGAAGGTAAAAGAGGATATCCTAGGCACCGTCCACCATACGTAGCTGAAGTTGGAGTATTTAATCGACCAACTTTAGTTAATAATATTGAAACCCTTTTTTGGATAAGAGATATAATTCAAAAAGGTCCGACCTGGTACAACGATCAAGGAACAATCGAACATCCAGGTTTTAGAAGTTATTCCGTATCTGGGAGGGTTAGAAATCCCGGAGTGAAGCTGGCTCCAGCGGGCGTAACTGCTCAAGAATTGATAGATGATTATTGTGGAGGAATGTCAGAAGGTCATAGTTTTCACGCATACCTACCTGGCGGCGCCTCAGGCGGTATATTGCCTGCTAACATGGGAAACCTTCGACTAGATTTCGGACAATTAGAAAAATACGGCTGTTTTGTTGGGAGTCACGCTGTTGTAATTCTATCAGATAAGGACTCTGTAAAAGATGCAGCGCTAAACTTACTTCGTTTTTTTGAAGATGAAAGCTGCGGCCAATGCTCGCCTTGCAGAGTTGGAACAGAGAAGGCAGTGGCACTGATGAAAAAGGAGGAATGGGACAAACCACTTCTAACCGAATTAGCCACAACGATGAGAGATGCATCGATTTGTGGTCTTGGGCAAGCAGCAAGCAATCCCTTAACAGCCGTATTAAGGTTTTTCCCAAACGAGGTTTAATAATTTGAAAAAGACTAGTAATTTTATTTATATAATAACTTAGAAGAATTGTGATATTTTAGTTTTTAACAGATGAAAATCAGTGTCGATCAGAATAGAGAACGGAAATATGAGTAAATCTATTAATTTTATGCTGAATGAAAAATCAGTTACTGCTGATGCCGGTGAGAGTATTTGGGAAGTCGCTGATAGATTAGGAATCGAAATTCCTCATTTATGCCATAAACCTGCTGATAGCTATCGCGCAGACGGAAATTGTAGAGCATGTATGGTTGAAATAGAAGGGGAGCGAACACTAGCCGCATCCTGTATTCGAAAACCTACAGAAGGTATGAATGTTTCAACAAACTCTCAACGTTCAAAAAAATCAAGAGAAATGGTTCTGGAGCTGCTGGTAGCCGATCAACCAGACAGACAAATCGCCCACGACCCTGAGTCAACTTTTTGGAAGTTCACCAACAAAACTGATATAATCGAAAGTAGATTTCCGCCTCGTTCAGCGCCAAGAGCTGATTCCAGCCACCCGGCTATCGCCGTCAATATGGATGCCTGCATTCAATGTGGCTTGTGTGTAAGGGCCTGTCGTGAAATTCAGGTTAATGATGTTATAGGCATGGCAGGCCGTGGACCAGAAGCCCACATAGTCTTTGATTTAGGGGATGATATGGGCGAGAGCACTTGTGTTGGGTGTGGGGAGTGTGTTCAAGCCTGTCCGACGGGTGCTTTAATGCCAAAAACAGTATTAAATGAAGATGGTATTTTGAATAAAATTCCAGATCGTAAGGTAGACAGCTTATGCCCGTATTGCGGTGTTGGTTGCCAGTTAACTTTTAATATTAAAAACGACGAAATTATCTCTGTCGATGGCAGAGCAGGCCCTGCCAACAGGAGTCGATTGTGCGTGAAAGGCCGTTATGGTTTTGATTATGTTCACAATCCGGAACGCTTGAATACTCCTCTTGTCCGGCGCGATAATTGCCCGAAAACAGCCGACCTTCCTAGCTCCCCACTTTCTAATTTTAGGGAAGCAACGTGGGAAGAAGCTTTGGACCGGGCCGCCTCGGGTTTATCAAAAATAAGAAATACAAACGGGGGCAATGCACTCGCGGGGTTTGGTTCTGCAAAGGGATCTAATGAAGAGGCTTATTTAGTTCAGAAACTTGTTCGAACTGCCTTTGGCACCAATAATGTAGATCATTGCACGCGTCTGTGTCATGCATCATCAGTGGCCGCCTTAATGGAAACTATCGGTTCTGGCGCCGTAACAGCACCATTTGCTGAAGCAGAAAATTCTGAGGTTATTATTGTCATTGGAGCGAATCCCACCGTTAATCATCCAGTAGCCGCAACATTTATAAAAAATGCAACTAAAGCTGGTTCAACGCTTATTGTGATGGATCCAAGAGGGCAGGCTTTAAGTCGCCACGCAACCCACATGATACAATTCAAACCTAGCTCTGATGTTGCGATGTTGAACGGTATGATCAATACGATAATAACAGAAAACTTGTACGACCAACAATATGTAGATGGCTTCACTGAAGGTTTTGAGGAACTCAAAAAAAGTACGAAAGAATTTACTCCTGAAAGAATGTCGCCCATTTGTGGAATCGACGCGGATACTATCAAAAAAATGGCTCGCACTTACGCCACAGCAGAAAGTGCGTTAATTTTTTGGGGGATGGGCGTATCTCAACACACTCACGGAACAGACAACGCACGATGCCTAATTTCACTTGCACTAATCTGTGGCCATGTTGGGAGAGCCGGATCTGGGCTCCATCCACTACGTGGACAGAATAATGTTCAAGGCGCATCAGATGCCGGTCTTATCCCTATGTTTTATCCCGATTACAAACCAGTAGGAGACGGCAATCAGATTAATAGATGGGAAACCTTTTGGGGAACTCAACTCGATCATGAGAAAGGCCTCACAGTAGTTGAGATCACCGATGCGATGTATGACGGGCGCGTTAAAGGTGCCTATGTAATGGGCGAAAACCCGGCAATGAGTGACCCTGATCAAACCCACACAAGAACTGCCCTTTCTCGATTAGAACACCTGGTAGTTCAAGATATTTTTATGACAGAAACTGCAGCATATGCGGATGTTATTTTACCTGCATCTGCTTTCCCCGAAAAAAACGGTACGTTCACAAATACAGACCGTAGAGTTCAGATGGGACGAAAAGCGATTGATCCTCCGGGACAAGCAAAGCAAGACTGGTGGATAATTCAAGAGCTAGCAAATAGAATGGGGTTAAATTGGAACTACTCCGATCCAAGTAGCGTCTTTGCGGAGATGCAGCAAATGATGCCCTCCCTAAATGGAATCACCTGGGAACGGCTCCTTAAAGAGAGCGCTGTTACCTATCCGTGTGCTGATGAAACATCGGCCGGGGAAAGTATCATTTTTTCTGACGGATACCCAACCGCTTCGGGTAGAGGTAAATTAGTCCCCTGCGATATTTTACCTCCAGATGAACTCCCAGATACTGACTTCCCGCTGGTTTTAACAACTGGAAGATTATTAGAACACTGGCATACTGGGGCAATGACGAGGAGAGCAAGCGTATTGGATGCCATTGAACCTGAACCATTTGTTCACGTTAGTCCATCCGACCTTGTTAAATGGTCTATTACTCCGGGAGAACAAGTGAGGGTGGCTACAAAACGTGGCGTAATAGAACTCTCCGCTCGAAGTGATACCGGAGTACCTGATGGAGTAATTTTTATACCATTTTGCTATAGCGAAGCCGCTGTAAATTTCCTCACCAATCCCGCCTTAGACCCATTTGGTAAAATTCCCGAATTAAAATTTAGTGCAGCTCGACTGCAAAAAATAAATGAATATGCTGCTGCCGAGTGAACAAAAACCTTTTTTCAAAACATGTATTTGAAAAAAAATGTTTGAGTTGGGATTACACACATGTCTATCACCTATTTAGGCTATTTTTTTATTGCCTTACTGATTGGTTGTGGGGGACCGGTGCAGGCAGGTATAAATAGTACTTTAGCAAAAACACTCGGCCACCCTTTACTTGGAGCGGTCACCAATACAATGGTCGCAACACTAGTCATTTTAATTGTCATGATAACTTTTAGAGTGCCGTTACCGACCCTCAAGGCTATTTCCAGTGCTCCTTGGTATGCCTGGTTTGGAGGTTTTATTGGAGCTTTTGCTGTTTTTGGTGCATTAAATTATGCCCCTAAAATGGGGGCTGCAGCATATGTTTCTGTAACTATTTTGGGTATCGTTAGCGCATCGCTGGTTCTGGATCACTTTGGAGCCATTGGTTTTCAGAAAAACCCCATCACCATTAGTAAGCTTTTTGGCGCAGGTTTAGTTATCTGCGGCATGACAATTATTCAGTTTCAAAGATGATAGCAGAAGATCATGGAAAATAAATCTATCATTGGTTGTCATGAATTTTTAAGCATTATCGAAAATATAAGGGTGAAACAACTAACGATTGGCACATATTGGATATTAGTAGAGTCAGATCAAGGAACGGGGTTAGTAGCTTCGCCAAAAAATCAAATATCTAACGACTTGGCTAATTATTATGTAAAGAAATTTAATGAAAATTCGCTTTATGACCTTGCATTACTCGTACAGTCCGGAGATCCGATCGAACGTGCAATTGGATGTGCAGCCATAAATGCCAACACTAATCGTTATGAGCTAAAAATAACTCAAGAAAATGGCCTTCACTTACCTGTCGCGGAAGAACAAAGAATAGTCGTTGTTGGTCGCTTTCCTAATTTAGAAACAAAAATTCCAACAGCGATCGTCTTGGAAAAAGACCCTGGACCACTAGACCTCCCAGAAACAGAGGCAATCAATGTTATTCCCGAGTGTACCCAATTAATAATAACAGCTTCAGCCTGGGTAAACGGGAGTTTGCACAACTTATTGAAACTGGTTGAGAATGCGCATGTTAGTTTAATTGGACCGGGAACACCGCTATCTCCAATATTAAAACAATATGGCATCAATAAGCTTGCGGGCTTTATAGTCCATAAGCCCCAAGAACTATCAGAAATGATAACAAATGGAGCTGGAGTAAAGCAGTTTAAGCATTTAGGTATATTTGGAACAATTGAACTCTAATAAAACAGTCAGAGCTCCCCATCATTTTTGAGCATTTTAATAGCCTCATTAAATGCATCAGAAGTGAACTCCAGGTCTTCTTGAGTATGGCTCGCGCTTAATTGAGCCCCAGGTGAATTATTAAAATCAACTCCATTAATTGCCATAGCTAAACGCAGCTTAGTAACCAATACCTTGTCTTTGTTTTTTAAATCCGCATACCCAATTTCATTTGGATTAAATGAAGATCGGTGAATGGCATGGCCGTCCCTATTCATATACAAATGAACACCTGAAAAAGTCCCGTAAGCTACCCAGGGAATATTTTGTTTTTCTAAAATTTCATTGAACTTTCCACGCAATACCGCTGCGGATTGATTGGCTTTTTCACAAGCGTCAGAACTCTCAATAATTTTAAGTGCTGCGATCCCAGCAGCAGCAGAGACAGGATTAGCGTTGAAAGTACCTGGGTGTCCTATTTTTTCACGCCCAAGGAGCGCTGCCCGCTCAAAATCAAGATCATCTAGAATATCCTTTCTACCAGAAACAGCACCTCCAGGAAGCCCTCCGGCCAGGATTTTTGCCAATGTTGTCAAATCAGGTTTTATGCCAAATGCTTTCTGCGCACCCCCTGGAGAACAACGAAAACCAGTGACCACTTCATCAAAAATAAAAAGTACATTCTCCTCTTCCGTCATAACGCGCACCGTTTGAAGGAATTCTTTTGACATAGGAACCATTCCAAAAGAAGAACCCGTCGGTTCCACTATTACAGCCGCTATATCTTTATCAGCTTTTAAAACGCTTTTGATCTCCGAAATATCTTGCGGTGATACAAGCACAACATTATCCGCTACCCCATCAACCACACCGGCTGTTGCTCCCCCATCAAAATGACTGGTATAACCAGCCGTCATATGATCATGCCAACCATGAAAGTGCGTCTTGAAACGTACAAATTTATTCTTTCCTGTGAACGAGCGAGCTAATCTCAAGGCCATTAACGTCGCCTCTGTTCCAGAGGAGGTAAACCTGACACGTTCTGCGGATGGAACCATTTTGATAACCTGATCGGCCCACTCCACTTCTCGAGGATGATTAGCACCAAACTGGGTACCTGCCGCTAGAGCATCTTGAACTGCGGAAGTTACTTCAGGATGACAATGACCAAGTAATAAAGCCCCATGTCCGCCAAAATAATCAATGTAACGATTACCATCAACGTCCCATTTATGAGGGCCAAAGGCCTTATCTATATATAATGCATACGGCTTCAGATAACGAGAATCATGAGCTATGCCACTTGGCAATACATTCAAAGCCTCACGAGCTAGTTTCTCTGATCCGGGTGTTTTTTCTATATAGGACCCAATGATTTTTGAATTCGACATTACTTGATCGGGCATGGCGACAAACCTTCTGATTTTATTTCTGTTAAATTCTCAATAACTGATAATTATCGTAATCTAAAAAAGTTGCAAGGTGTTTACAGAATTGGTGGATATGACTCATATTAAGAAATATGCTGCTAGCCCTAGAAAAGAGAGGAAACCTACAACATCTGTAACCGTAGTAACAAATACAGACGAACCAATTGCCGGATCAAAATTCAATCTTTTTAGACCAATTGGTATTAACGCCCCAAAAAGGCCCGCTATTATTAGATTTATAATCATGGCGGTTGCTAGAACCGCCGCAATCTGTAGATCGCCAAACCATAACCAACTAACAATGCCCGCGATACAAGCGAAAACCACTCCGTTGAAAAAACCTACAGCAGTTTCCTTAATAACAAACTTACTAGCGTTAGTAGTTGTTAATTCGCGCATAGCTAAAGCGCGGACTGCTACGGTTAAAGATTGAGTGCCTGCATTCCCTCCCATAGAGGCTACAAGTGGCATTAATACTGCCAAAGCCACCATTTTTTCAATTGTAGCACCAAAAGCACCTATTACCACCGATGCTAAAATTGCAGTCATTAAATTAATAGCTAACCAAGAAAAACGTAATCTAGTAGTAGACACTAAACTTCCGTGCAAGTCATCTTCCACCACGCCACCAAGACGCATTAGATCTTCTTCCGCCTCTTCATCTATAACATCCACCACATCGTCAACCGTGATCATTCCAACTAGTTTCTCTTTCTCATCAACTACAGGCGCAGAGACTAAACCATATTTTCGAAAAAGCATCGCGACATCCTCCTGATCCATGTGAACCAGAACGCGATGGAATTTTCTCTCCATTATGTCCTCAACTAAAACTGGTCGCTTTGTTCGCAATAGATTCGAAAGAGATAATTTTCCTAAAGGCGATCTATCTCTATCTAAAATAAAAATATCATAAAAATCGACCGGTAGCTCTGAGCTTATTCTAAGGAAATCAACCGTCTGGCCTACCGTCCAGTTTCTTGGAACTGAAACAACCTCTCTTTGCATGAGGCGTCCCGCGGTATCTTCCTCATAAGCTAATCCCTCCTCTACAAGAATCCGTCCATCTTCGGAAATTGAAGACAGCAATCGTTCCTGCTCTTCCTCACCAAGTCCTCCAAAAACACCAATAGTGTCGTCTGTCGGCAACGACGCTAACGAAGAGGATAATACCTCATTACTCAGATAAGGTATTATTTCTTCGCGAACTGCTTCATCTAGTTCTGCAAGTATCTCAGGGTCAAAATTTTTCCCCACTATAGTTACCAATAACCTGCGTTCTGTATAGGAATGGCGTTCTATTAAATCGGCAAAATCGGCTGGATGAAGAGGTTTTATTAGCCGATATAATCTATGGCCATTTTCTTCAGAAATTGCTTTTGCAACTGCTCGTTCAACTTCTGATGTCAAACCATAAAGCCTAGCACTTTCACTTGACTGGAACTCAGCTACTTCGGCTTCTAAAACTCGAATTCGCGCTCTTAGTCTCTTACCAGTTGAAAATTTTAAATTTGTTTTTTTTTCTAGATTCTGGTCAAAGATATTTTGAGCTTTGGCAGTAACTAGCTGCTCAGCATCTGGTATTGTTAAATGTTCCTTTTCTGGGTCGTAGGACATAGCATTGTCATCCAGCTTCATATGCCTAAACAATTTGTAATCGTCATATTCTATAGCTTTAAATAACACACAGCGAAGTAAATCATGAAAATTATTGTTGTAAAAATTAACTGTTGTGTGACTAAATTTGCAAGCAGCACATGAATGCATGAGAGCAAAATGGAAAAGTAGATGCAAAATATTGAAAACTCTGAAATAGGTGTTGCCAATTTTTATGCTGCTATTGGAACTCAATTTATACATTTCAAAGTTGATCTTACTAAAACAACACTTCAGAGAAGTGGTTCCATAGAGCTTGGATTAAATATACAATATGTATGGCGTCATCCATCACTGAATATTGTATACTTGGTAATTAGCAATGGTGGGCCAGGTAAAGCAGGCAGCCAAAATCAACTGGTAGCCTGTGATTTAGACGCAACCAATGGGTCTATTAAAAGCATCAATAATGCGGTGGATCTTCCTCACCGCCCTATTCATTTATCAACGGATACAGCAGCCAAGCATTTACTGATCGCCTATAATAATCCGTGTTTTATTTCTGTGCATAAGATTAAAGCAAATGGATCAATTGGTTCGATAGTCAAACAGAAGATTAATCTCGACGACGGTATATTTGGTCACCAGGTGATGGTAACTCCCAATGGTAGCCAAGCCATTTTAATTTGTAGAGGTTATGATCCTGATAACGTTCAGGCCGAAAGACCAGGTGCTTTAAAAATTTTTAATTATAATGACGGAAAATTATTCTTTAAAGAGTCAATTGCTCCAAATCAAGGCTTTGGTTTTGGTGCCCGCCATTTAGATTTTCATCCAAATGGACGTTGGGTCTACCTAGCGGTAGAAAGGCAAAGCGAACTTCATCTCCTGCACATAAAAAATGGCTNAATCAATAGCACCATCGTACAGAATGTATCTACACTTTCAAAATCGATTAAATNCGGTGTACGACAAGCCGTTTCAGCAGTGCACGTGCATCCATCAGGAAATTTTGTTTATATTTCAAATAGAACTTATGCCTCAAACAAACATCAAGCAGACAACGCTATCCCATNNGGGGAAGATAATATAGCCGTCTTAAAAATNAACNNGCACAGTGGAAAAGTTACACCAATTCAACACTGTGATACAAATGGCTCGCTNCCGCGAACTTTTTCGATAGATCCAAGCGGACAGATATTGATAGCCGCCAACTCTGAGAATGCAAATAAGGCCACTAAATTAGGGCAGGTGAAACAACTACCGATCAGCTTAAACCTTTTTATTATTGGCCTCGATGGACGATTACAACAAAATGGTAACATAGNATTCCAAGGTAACAACCAATCTTTATTCTGGGCTGGCTTTCTATAAATATTTAACTCCTAATGAATAGTTCTTAAGAGTTAATCTAAAAGCATCAGGATACAGATCCTCAGATANTAATCGTAGGCTAGTAATTNTCCTTTAAAGAGTGATAAATTAAGATTACAAAAAAAGGAGTTATAAATTCGATGAGTATTAATGGAAAAGCTTATATCGCCGGTGTCTACGAACACCCTACAAGAAAAGCGGTGGACAAATCTCTTGCACAGTTGCATGCGGAGTCAGCCTTGGGAGCTCTTGCCGATGCAGGTNTAACAAAGAATGATGTCGACGGTTACTTTTGTGCAGGCGATGCACCTGGTCTTGGTCCTCTATCTCTAGTTGATTACATGGGTCTAAATCTTAAACACATGGACGCAACNGAAACTGGTGGTTCGTCTTATGTTTTACATGTTGGCCATGCCGCTGAGGCTATAGCGATGGGAAAATGCTCCGTTGCTCTAATCACGCTTGCAGGGCGTCCACGTGCAGAAGGAATGGCAACTGGCACAGCACCAAGAAACTACGGATCNTCAGCGCCTGANGTCGCGTTTGAATTCCCGTTTGGGCCAACCGTTGTAAATATGTATGCGATGTGCGCGCAACGGCATATGTACGAGTATGGAACAACTAGTGAGCAATTAGCTTGGATTAAAGTGGCAGCGTCACATCATGCTCAATATAACGAGCACGCAATGCTCCGTAATGTGGTGACAGTTGAAGAAGTCGTTAATTCACCAATGATNTCTGACCCGCTNCATCGTCTTGATTGTTGTGTGATTAGTGATGGCGGAGGAGCAATTATAGTCACTTCTCCTGAAGTGGCTAAGTCATTAAAACGCCCACTTGTAAAAGTAATCGGAGCTGGAGAAGCCCCAAAACATCAAATGGGTGGAAAGGTTGACCTAACNTACTCCGGTGCTCGTTGGTCCGGCCCACTGGCATTTGAAGAAGCAANAGTAAAACCAGCCGATATGAAATATGCTTCTATATACGATAGTTTCACTATTACGGTCCTTATGCAGCTAGAAGACNTAGGNTTTTGTGAAAAAGGCGAAGGAGGCCGGTTCGTNTCCGATGGTAACTTGATTGCAGGAACAGGAAAATTACCCTTCAACACCGATGGTGGGGGACTATGTAATAACCATCCTGCGAACCGTGGTGGTTTAACAAAGGTGATNGANGCAGTACGTCAATTGCGAGGTGAAGCACATCCAAAAGTCCAAGTACAAAATTGTGATTTAGCATTAGCTCATGGAACTGGCGGTTCCCTTGGGACCAGACATGGCAGCGCAACAGTGATTATGGAACGGGAGTAATTAAATGAGCAACCAACAACGAGTATTCCCAACCCCAATTGCAGATCCAGATACAGAACAGTTCTGGTTAGCGGCCAAAGATGGCAACTTGATGATAGGACATTGTAATTCTTGTGGTGAAAAGCATTACTATCCGCGGGGTATGTGTCCGCATTGCGGAAGTGCAGAAGTTGAACTCATCCAATCCTCTGGAAAAGGNGAAATCTACTCCTGGAGTGTACTTCGACGGGCTGACCCTCCCTTNGCAATAGCTTATGTCACGTTAGACGAGGGCCCAACAATGATGACNAACATCATTGAATGTGACCTAGATAATCTGCATATTGGGCAAAGGGTCGAACTGNAATTTTCTCCAACAGAAGAAAAAGATGGGCCTCCAGTTCCAACATTTAAACCGATTTAACAAATCTATGAAACGATCTTGGAAACGTCCTGGGCTTACTCAGGGCGTTTTCTAGTTCTTGCAGACTTAGCTGCAGATTGTCCTGCTAGGTATCCAAGATTCACCGCCATTAGAAGACCATTTCCCGATAAATATCCCTCGACCCCTGCTCCTGAAACCCCAACAGCCGCNCCTCCAGCCGCAAAAAGACCAGNAATAACACTNCTATCTTGTCTCAAAACCCTTGCTTCAGTATCGACTANNAGTCCACCTTGCGTATGAAATAAAGCACCAGTGACTTTNACCCCATAATACGGAGGCCCCTTTAAGACTGAAGTGTGCTCGAAGTTTCTTCCAAANGGGCATTTTTTTTTTCCAATNGTAAACGCCTCGATATCTTTTATGGAGCTTGCGATTATCTCGGCAGACGCATCTATATAAGCGGCCAACTTGTCGATCGAGGCAAATGACTTCACAGCACCATTGCTAACGGCTACCCTATAATCCTCAAACCCAAGTCCTAGTTGGTGCAAACGTTCATCAAAAATGTTCCAGGCTATACCGTCCGGTTGTTGAAGAACTTTTATTGATTGTTCAGAGTATCCCTCATGCTCATTGGAGAACCGCTTTCCTGTGGAATTTATTTGAATACCTCCCTCCATCATTATGGCCCAAGTTATTAAAGCCCCGTGCGGAGTAGAAACCGAACCGTGACCTTGATAAGCTCCCATGTGTTCAGTAGCAGCCCCAAGCTTTAGTCCCCAGTTGATAGCATCACCCTGATTACCTTGATGTCCAAAATACAAAGCATCTGCCATTTCGGGAATATATTTGGAAATCATATCTGGATTTCCACCATAACCATTACAAGCAAAAATTATACTATTACAACCAATATTTTCAATAGTGCCATTGGGCCTCAAAATTCTAATGCCTCTAACACAAACGTTTTTACCAACGTATATATCCGTTACAATGGCAGAAGTAATGATATCAATACCACTTTTTTCTACCGCTGTTACTAGACTATCAATAAGTGCTTTGCCTGTGCGTTTGGGGTGGCAATGCATCCGGCACACGCTGTGGCCTGGGTATAAAAAGCCTTCAACAAGATCAAATTTTTGATCATGCCTATCAACCAACCAGTGCAAAACCTTACCAGATATTGAACACACTTTTTTAACTAGTTTCTCATTTGCTTGCTTTTTATTTTTACTTTGGATATCAGAAACAAATAAAGGAATATCATCAACAACTTTGGCAGCATTTTGCCATCGGGTATTGCATGCAGGAATTAATCCTGAGGATAGCGCCGTTGAACCACTTGGGCTTGAATCTCTCTCCAAAATTAAAACTTGGGTTCCACTATCATGAGTTGCCAAGGCTGCGATTAAGCCGGCTGCGCCCGCTCCAATAACAATAACTGGTACGCTTACATCAAATTCAATATTACTATCATTTATGACATTACTCACCTGATAATGCCCGTATAAATTCCTGGCAAGTAGTGATCCTAGTAACAGGCTCTAATGACTTTATTGCAGTATCATGAGTTTCAATATCAAACGCCGCACAACCATCACTGAGGAGAACAGTTGAAAAATCTCTTACATGCGCATCCCGTAAAGTAGAGGCTACCCCACCATTAGTTACAATACCGGAGAAAATTAAAGTATTAACATTTATTTTTCTAAGTAACCACTCTAGCCTACTCATATAAAATGCTGAAAATGCAACTTTTTCTACTTTTGCATCACATGGTTTTAATATATCGACAAGATCATGCCCCCACCCGCCTGAACAAAAATCTTCTTTACTTAGAAAAGGTCGTACAGCTTTAAGATGCTCAGATATTAGCGGTTGACCGTCTCGTCCCAAAACTAGAGTGAAATGGGTTGAAACGATAGGGCATCCGACATTACGCATTGCGTCGACTACAGCAACCATTCGATCAGGAACTGCAGCTATTTCAGGAGCCGTTACGCCACTTCTTCCATATGCACCCTCAGGATGTAAAAAGTCATTCTGAAGATCACACAAAATTAACGCCGTTCTTTGCAAATTTAAAGTTTTCAAATCTTTGCTCATTATTTCATCGCTATTCGAAAGTTTCCAAAACTATCAACCACTCCAACCATATCTTCTTCCAAAAAAATTGTAGTATCAGGTTGCTCAAGAATAGCAGGGCCAGGTACTGATGCTCCAATTGGTAGCTCAAGGCGATTGAATACGGTTACTTCAATCCAATCTTTATTAATAAATATCTTCCGCTTCTCTTTGACTGCATTTTCGAGTTTTGCATCTTTAGCGGGAGCTAGTAGAGATAAGTCAAAGCGCGGTCGCTTTCCAATAACGGCTACTCTTAAATTCATTATTTTCACACCCAGACGTTCTAATAACCGCCCAAACTGGACTTTATAGCTTTTTTCAAATGCAGCCATTATGAGCTCTTTGTTAATCTTGCTCGATTCATTCTGGATCAATAATGGTAAATTCACAGAAATTGTATGTGTTTGACCCACGTAGAGCATATCAAGCTCAATCTCATCTTCGCGGCTTTCAAAAATTCCACCTGCATCATCAAGCACCGTGTGTCCAAGTTTTCTGCGACGAACTATTTCTCTATCTAAAGCTCCAATGTCTAACTCTTCGAACGTTTTATTTATAGTTTGCACTTGGTCATGCCTCATATCAGCTATAACACATCCAAGAGCACTAGTAATTCCAGGAAAACGCGGAACTAGGGCACAAGACAATCCAACTTCACGGATCAAGGCACCCGCGTGTAAAGCCCCTCCTCCCCCAAATGGCATTGCCGCAAAAATACTGGGATCATGACCACGTTCAACNGATACAAGCCTTATAGCACTNGCCATTTTTGCATTNGCNACTTTAAGGATTGCCTCNGCGGCCTCCATCACATCTATNCCTAGCGGCTCCCCTATAAAAATACTAATCGCTTCAGTCGCAGCACTAACATCTAACCGTTCTAGCTTTCCACCAATTGGATTCTTAGGATTGATCCTACCTAGAACAACATTTGCATCAGTTACAGTAGGAGTTTTAGTACCTAAACCATAGCAAACAGGACCTGGGTCGGAACCAGCTGATTCAGGACCAACTTGCAATAAGCCTCCGGCATCAACTCTTGCGATGGAACCTCCCCCAGCACCGATCGTAATAATTTCGATCATTGGAGATCTAACTACCATACCAAAATCAATTGAAGTTTGAGCTGCAAGCTTGCTCTGTCCATCTGAAATCAAAGAGACGTCAAAGCTAGTCCCCCCCATATCGCAACTCACTATATTTGGATAACCCGCGGTCACTCCTATGTGAGATGCTGCCATTACACCAGCTGCGGGNCCAGATAAAGCTGTTTTAACAGGCAAAGATTTTGCGTTGTCAACAGACATAACACCACCATTTGATTGCACGATTAATACTTGACCGCGAAAATCTTTTTTTGTCAGTGTATTTTCCAAAGCGACCAAATAATGGCTCAAAACCGGCTGTAAGACTGCATTTAATGTAGCAGTGGATGCCCTCTCAAATTCTCTTATTTCCGGTAATATTTCACTCGAAACAGTTATATGTTGATTAGGCCAGATCTCCTGAACAACACTTTTAGCAATTTTTTCATGCCGATCATTTGCATAGGAATTTATAAATATAATGGATAAAGCTTCGCAGCCTTTTTTTAATAGTTCCACTGCAGTGGTTTTTATCTCGTCAATATCAACTGGTTCTCGAATTGTACCATCAGCAAGAATACGTTCTGCGACTTCTACTCGCAAATCTCTGGGTACAATGGGTTTATATCCCCCCCATAATCCCCAAGTATTTGGTCTATCTCTGCGACGCATCTCTAGGACGTCCCTAAACCCAGCCGAGGTGATGACCCCAGTTTTTGCGCCTTTACGTTCCAGCAACGCATTAGTCGCCACAGTGGTTCCATGAATTATAGTACTGACATTTGCTAGTCCATCAACCTGCGTTAAAATACCATTAAGAAAACCTATCGATTGGTCCTTTGGGGTAGTTGGAACTTTAGCAACCAGCACAGAACTACTAAGCTCGTCTAATATAAAAACATCTGTGAACGTGCCACCAACATCAACACCGATGATGAGATTTTTATTCATGACACCACTTCAATTTTCGAATTTATATTTCGCATTTCTTCCGTAGCGAGGAGATCTATTTTACCATCACAGTCTAACACCACGCTATATTCAGAGTTAGCCGCGTTGTGGGTCACATATCCAAGCCTAACATCTTCAACGACACGTTCTATTGACCTAAACAGCGGCTCTCCATAACCTCCTCCGCCGGGGCTTTCTAATCTAACGGCTTGCCCTTTTTTTAATTTTATTCCAACCATTTTAGATCCTAACGGTGGCATTAATTCACCGCCTTCTTGTTCAAAATAAAATTTATTTAATGCTGCCGATTTCCCCCCTAATACCCCTGGAGGACCAAACCTAGCTCGCTCACCGAAAATAAATCCTTCCGCCAACTTTTCTAAAAGTTCAATTTCATATACTGCACCAAGGCCACCACGGTTTTCCCCCGCTCCCCCACTATCTGTCCTCAAAGACCATTGCCTGAACATAATGGGGTAAGCCGCTTCCAAAATTTCTAAAGGCGGAATAGTAGCTGTCGAAATAGGGGCGTTTCCATGGCTTAGTCCATCCCCGTTTGGGTGCCCTCCATGCCCTCCTCCAAAAAACGAGAACATGACCCATCGACGGCCATCTTCTCTATAACCAGCCAGGGATAACGCGTTTATCGTGCCATAAGCACATCCATTCGTTAAAGTTGGTGCTGCATCAGCCATAGCTTGAAAAACTAAATCTATGAGTCGAAGGATTGTTTCTGTGTAACCCCCAACAGGTCGCGGAGCTTTGACAGCTAATATCGACTCCTCTGGAATAATAAAAGCTATAGGATCAAGGACACCAGAGTTAGCTGGCACTTCTGGGAACACATGTTTCATAGCAACATAACAGGCTGCAATAGTTGTTGATCTAGATATATTAACTGGCCCAAGACAGGCTGGAGATGAACCAGAAAAATCCAATATCATTTCTTTTCCCGTGATATGAATTTTTAAATTTAATTTCAACGGTGTATCAACTATACCGTCATTATCTAACCAATCGTTTGCCTCATATATTCCGTCAGGCAATTCGCTAATATACGCTTGCATCAGCTTATTCGCCCGTTCTCTAAGCTCCGACATTGCGCTCAACACAATCTCTACCCCATATTCATCCAAGAGCTCATTGACCCGCTTTAGCCCCAAATCAAGAGCATTAATTTGTCCATTCAGATCGCCATATAAACTCCCCGGAAGCCTTGAGTTTGCTAGCATTATATCAATAATATCTTGGCGCAACCTACCTGCTTCAAACAATTTAACGGGTGGTATTAAAATTCCCTCTTGGAAACTCTCAGTTGCCGCGGGGTTATAATTCCCTGGAACGTTACCTCCCACATCATGGTAATGACCAACAGAAGCAATAAAACAAAATACGCTTCCATTACGATAAATAGGTTTTACTAGTCGAAAATCAGATAAGTGTGTGCCACCATCATATGGATCATTAAATATGTAAACATCACCCTCGACCATATCTCCATCTTTGTCTGATTTTTCTATCACTGCCTTTACAGCAAATGACATCGCACCTACAAAAATTGGCAACCCTGATTTTCCTTGGATTAGGGTTTCGCCCGTTTTTCCATCATACAAACCATGGCTAGCATCATGCGCCTCAGCAATGATTGGGTTAAACGCACTTCTAAAAAGAGTGGCATCCATTTCATCAGCAATTTGCTCTAAGCGGCCATTTAAGACGGCCAGTGTGACTGGATCAATCAATAGTGTTATCTTTTTTGTCGGCATATTGTTCACCAACAGACAACATTTCAGGAGTTCCTATTAAAGAGTTAAACTCCGTGAAATCAAACATTCTATTTTTCCAGGTTCCCGTTGACCCCGTTTCCTTTAAATTTGCCATATATTCTTGCATCACAAATGATATAGCTCGGACTGTTCCTCCAGGAAATATCACCAGCGAATATCCTAATGATGCTAAATCATCGGCTCCAGACACTGGAGTTTTACCGCCCTCAACCATGTTAGCTAATAAAGATGCTCTGCCATTAAATTGGGTATTCATTGCGATCATCTGATCTCTATTTTCTGGGGCCTCTATAAAGAGAACGTCAGCGCCTGCCTCATGATATTGTTCCGCCCGGTCTAGCGCTGATTGGAAACCTTCCACTGCAATGGCGTCAGTGCGCGCTATGATCAATGTCCCCTCATTACGTCGCGTATCAACAGCAGCCTTTAGTTTACCTACCATTTCACCTGAAGAAACGAGTGATTTGCCTGTTAAATGGCCACAGCGCTTAGGCAGACTCTGATCTTCGAGCTGTATAGCCGACGCGCCAGCCCTTTCAAACTCCTTTATAGTTCTTATTACATTAAGGGCGTTACCGTACCCCGTATCGCCATCGACTATAATATCTATCGCAATACGTTCACGGATAGCGGTTATCGCATCCGCTACCTCTCTCATCCCAATTAAACCAATGTCTGGACGTCCATATCTAGTATATGCAAGTGAAGCGCCCGAGAGATAGGCTGTTTTAAAACCGGCTTGTTGAACAAAAAGACCTGATAAAGCATCATAAATCCCAGGAGCTACTTCAATTTCACCACTTTCAATATGCTCTTTAAGGGTTTGAGTTTTGTGATCGCTTTTCAATTCGGACTCCATATTATCCAGATTTTTCATTTACTAAAAAAAGAAACTATAACTACCTTAATTTAAAAGAAAAAGCCAAATAGTTGTTAAGTATATCAAGAACCCAGACCATAAGTCGATAATAGCTGAATATTGCCTCAGCGTTGCAAGCCAAGATGCAATTCTTTTAAAAATCGGATTAAATAGTTCAGTGAGTAACATAAATAATATGAATTATAACTTCTTATTCTTTTGATTACTGAAAACCAGTCGTTGACAGCCTGCCCGACCCAGAATAGAAAACAACGATACGGGCAGCGTTTTATCTAGTTAGGTAATACGATACGCTTTACGGAGGGGTGGCCGAGCGGCTGAAGGCGGCGGTTTGCTAAACCGTTATACTGGGAAACTGGTATCGAGGGTTCGAATCCCTTCCCCTC
>PANE01000045.1 GCA_002708305.1 Rhodospirillaceae bacterium | reverse complement strand
AGCGTGGCGTATCCCTGGTATCTGGTCACGCGTGTTCAGTGGCACAGTCACGGCGCCAAGATAAGCAGCAGCATAGGTCAACACCACAAACGGCGCCCCGTTGCCCAACAAAATCGAGATCCGGTCACCGGGCTCAATACCTGAAGCAGCCAGACCTGCCGCAACATTTTTGACTTCAGCATCCAGCGCAGCATAGGTCATCCTTACCTCATCACAAACCAACGCGATGCCGTCAGCATTGCGCGATACAGCATCAGCCAACAAATTATATACGCTGCTTGCACGTAATTCATGACACGAAAAAACGCGTTCACCGTAATGCAGTTCGCTGCGCATCGTTGCCTGCCCCCTTCGTTTGTTTAAATTTAATTATTATTGCATAGCTGGCGTATGGTCCACCGGAACAATGTAACCACTTGCTCTCTGACGCGCTTCATGGGCTGGGGCATCTGCTCATATCAGAAGGATCAGTTTACTACGTCTAGCGGCATGTGATGCTGACAAAGGCAGCAAGTGGCGTTGAGGGATAGAGGAGAGTTTGATCAATCATTTAATCTTCAGTCATAGGCAAAATTTCAACGTCAAAACTTTCCTCAATAAACATAAACGCCATAACAACCTCAAAGTCTCTGTTTCGCAGCGCGACATATGATTGGAAGGCTTCCACTGTATCCCACACCAACCAGATAACAGCTCTATTTAGTTCCGTATCTATCGCTTACTTTACGAACTGACCGCCGTTTTTGGAGGCGTTAAAGCGACACCATCATCTGCCCACACCCAAGCGATGTAAACATTCATTTTACCATCAACGTTATTTTACTTGCTGGTTGCCATTACTGACATTTGGGTACTCAATGACGTTCAAAATCCGACGCTCTGCAGCTAACTCATATCATTTATGGGCTTGGGAAAGGCCATACCGTTTTGCAAATTTATCCACGGCCATACCACACTTTAGCGTTCCTATTTTCTATAAATGAGCATCCATATTTAGCGGCCTCAACGTTACATGAAAGAGAGGATTAGTTACACAGCTTCTAAAAGGTTAAATAATTATCAAACTAAAGCTCTTTGTCCGCATTTAGTTGTTCTGGAGTTCTCTTTTTTATGCGACATCAATGAGTAGTAGGTCGTTTTCAAAGCGTTCTTGTTGGATGTAATAATTAATACTTTACCGTCATTATCATAGGCAACGTACCTATAACCGCCTGAGCGATCCATTTTCTTGATAGTCATCTGCTTGCCTCAATCTTAGATAGCTTTTTGCTATTTTTCTAAAATGTGACACCAAATACAGATACATTTAAAGTCATAAATATGGTTCGTCTATTAACGTTGCAGGCATGACACAAAACTTAATTGTAATCGCAACATATTGTTACTATGGACAAATTTTTAACAAAATATAAGTCAACGAAATTATAAAATCTTATAATAAAGATAGGGATCCAAAGCTTTTGACGGACNAGATTTCTNAAATTANATAGCACTGNGNCCCATTAGNGTNTTCNNTAATGGGATAGTTGTAGCAATGATCTTTCCCTNNATGATTTAGTTTNTGNCAAAACCTCAAATACAAAAAATTCAATGCTTTGGGTTNACTAGTGAAATTGATGCAGATNAGGATNAAGTTAANCTACNAAGAGTGAGNNAAAATATAATNAAANGCTGGTTTATCCGAACTTTTATNCGATNAACGGTAATTCGCAGATGCGTTNAGTTACTGGCAGCTNTTAAAAATAANATTTTNTAAATTTTCATGTTTATNGTTNNCCGCACTAACAGCTTGAGGACGCTTTGANNAAACGTCACGTAATTTTTAGTTNGAACGTATATAAAATCTAAGTTAACCCGTACCTNTAAATACAAAACTAGGAGAGCCAACTATGAGATTACTAATTTCGNCACTATTGTTATCTTTTCTACCAATAGCCGCCTTTTCTGANACCCAAGTGGACAGTTTTACTTGTAAGCCTTGGTCAAATGGTGGGCTGCGAATGAAAGGCGATGTTCAGCTAGNACTATCAGGACTAAACTTAATGTGGACCAATGGTAAGCTTACACAGACAGCAGTAATGATAAACCCTGAGGACAAACTTGAAGGTAATGTGAGCGAAGCAAAAAGAATTTATGTGGCGGAGGACAGAACCGCGGTATACTTTTTAAAGAAGTTCCCAAGCTATATTAGCATCAACCGCACCATAGTTTCAGTACGAGAGTCAAAGCAAAGCACGACACATTGCCACCCTTCAGATTAGTTTCCATAAGTGTCGAGAGCACAATTACGATAGCGCGCTGACCTTCGTTAAGAATCGTTTGTTTGGATGCAGATTACTTTTTTCTGGCTTTCTAGAACTTCAATGCTGGGATCATTGNCTNCCCCGCGTAGCGTCAATNAAACNCTGTTAGGATCTTANATNTTNATAGNTAACCATCCGACCATAAACTTTNGCNAGAGTAGNATTTTGCCACACTAACTAACTAACTAATTTGAGATCTGGTTGAAGGTGTTTTATGTGGTCAAGAAAGACTTCTCTCAAAGTATTCTGCACCACCACATCATATTTACCCATTTCATCAATAGCTGCTTGTAATCCTTCAAAATTACATTTCTTCAAATCATTGGCTAGCCAAGTATACGGCTCCAAAGATCCATGCTTGGCAACGGACAATGCAGCCACATATAAGAGTATGTTGTCGGGGAGGGAGCCAATTTCTTCAGCAATTGCCAATCCCTGGTCAACACGATCGTCCATAAGGCACCCAAAAATTACGTCGCATTTACGCTTATCACTATTTGTCTGACCTTGTGCCACCGGATCATATTCAAGCGCCAACAATGTCAAATCGCACCCTTGCTTTGTTTTACCCGTCTTTAAAAGTATTTCGCCATATTGCTGTAAAATTCTTGGGTCGTTCGGAACCATTTCGTATGCTTTTTTTCCATGCTCAACGGCTGCTTTAAAATTTCCTGCCATTGTACTGATAGCGCACAACAGCCTGTGGAGCTCAAAGTCATTTGGATCCGCCTTCAAAGCGTTGTCCATCAACCCATTAAATTCTGGCATAATTTCTTCAAGTGTTTTTGTAATCCATCCGCGTCCTAATGCTTGCCCCATGGTACAAGCTTTCCATGCATACGCCTGAGCATTCGAAGGATCTGATGCAATAGCTTTGTCAAACATTTCTAGAGCGTTCGCATTGGCTTCTTTATCAATCGCATGATGTCCTTCTTTTCCTCTAAGAAGGAATTCATAAGAACTCATATTTTCGGTAGGTTTGCGTTTTGCTCGGTTAAGACTGGCCAGTTCAATTTCACCCAGAATTGCCTGTGTGACGCTGCGAACGATCTCATCTTGTACTTCAAATATATCATCTAATTTTCGGTCAAATCTCTTACTCCAAACTACTTCTTGGGTATCAGTCTCCAATAATGATAAAGTAAATCGGACCTTTGACCCTGAAGACCTTATCGACCCCTGAATAAGATAATTTACCTTAAATTGAGCAATAAAATCAGAAAGGTCTTTTTCGCTGTCCACAAAATTTACACTAGATTGACGCGAGACGATGGAAAGTTGTCTCACCATTGAAAGCTCAGTCAAAATATCTTCGTACACTCCGTCAATTAAGAATGAACTATCTTCGTTTTCATTCAAGTTCTTAAATGGCAGTATAGATAAAGTGGGCTTTTCTGTTCTGTTTGTATCTTCTTTTTCTTTCGAGGTGTCAGCCTCTTCAAAAGAGTATGTTTTATCCGTAGAAATCGTAAAAACTTCAAATTCGCTTGAAATATTTTTAAGCTTCTTAGTCCCTGCAGCCCTTGAAATTGCCTCGATTCTGGAAGCGACCTGTTCATTTATCACTTTAGAGACCAGTATTTGACCTGGTAAACATTGAGCTTCGAGACGAGAAGCAATGTTAACGCCATTACCGTACACATTATCTGATTCAAAGATTACGTCGTCTGAATGAATGCCAATTCTCCAAATTAATTTTCGTCGCAGATCCTGCTCTGATATCGTTTCATTGCGCTCGTTAATGGCTTCTTGAAGCTTAATGGCGCAATTTACAGTCTCGATGGCACTTTCAAAATCGGCAATCACGGAGTCGCCTGCAGTATGAAAAATGCGACCACCATATTGTTCGATGAGTGAATCAATAATTTCGCGGCAAGCAGTCAAACTTTCAAACGTCGCCTGTTCATCTTCAAGCATATGTTTGCTGAAACCTACACAATCCATAGCAAGGATAGTCGCAAATTTTCTCTTAACTTCTGCCATCAAATTTTCTCCTAGTTTGGTTCTACCTTACGAAAATATTCCTTAGTTGCCAAACAGTTTCAAAATCCAACTTAAAACAAAAAAGAGTGTAGAGAACTGCCGATAACCACAGAGACAAAAATAGCAATTTTTAAGGATTAGTACGCAACACAATTGAAGTTAGATAATCGCTTGCAAGGCCATGCGTATTATCTCTTCCGGACTTTTGTTAAAGTAGACATGGGCCCTATCTCAGCGGTCTAAAAATTTACTTTTAGCAATCTTTAGGTTCAGAAAGGCTGGACGTTTTCTAGACCGTGTGTGACCCTCAGAAAAATACTATGGAAGCGACCATGGCTAAAGAAAAAATTGAACGGAAAATTGCTGTTATCTTTGCGACTGACGTCGTTGGTTACAGTAAACATATGGAAGTCAATGAAAGCGAAACCATTCACAATTTACGAGAATGTGAAGCTCTTTTAAGTGGGCTATTTGAAAAGCATGATGGACGGCTGTTCAACACTGGTGGAGATTCTTTTCTAGCAGAATTTTCAAGTGCTGTTTCAGCCGTTGAATGTGCAGTTGAGTTTCAAAAAACTATCAAGGAAAGAAATGCTAATCGCCATACATCTGTAAAGTTGGAGTTCCGCATTGGAATAAACTCAGGTGACGTCGTTAAAGAGAAAAACAATCTATTAGGAGATGGGGTTAACATCGCCGCAAGGTTGGAGGCCTTGGCACAAACCAACGGGATTACTATTTCCAAAATTATTTATGATTACGTCAAGGGAAAAACTAATTACGATTTCAACGATCTTGGCCTTCAAAAAATAAAACAAAACGAATTTCACGCATACGATCTACTTCTTCAAGCATCACAGAAACGAAAGATTAAACGCGATAGAAAATATCCAAAGCTATTTATAGCATTTGCGTCTGCCATGCTGGTCGCATTAGGCGGGTACATGATTTCCGTTTCACTTACCTCAAACAAACTAGATTCTACTCAGGCAGACTCGAGAGCAGCAATATCATCTCTGCCAGTAATCTTAGTATACCCCTTTGACGACCTCGGCACTTCTGAGACGAAGGATGATCTCAGCCCTGCGTTTACAGAGAGTCTCATTTCGAGTCTTTCCCGCTACAGTCGCATAAGTGTTCTTTCAAGTAGCACTAGTATGGATGCAAAAGCAAAAGATGCGAAAGATCCACTCATTAAAAAAATGTATAATGCCGACTATGTTGTGAGAGGCTCAATTCAAACATTATCTGATCAATCACGGATACAGATGCAACTTACGGACTTAGAATTAAACAAAGTTGTTTGGACTGACAAAGTCGATTTCTCATCCAATCAGATATTCGAAGTTCAGGATAGCATTGGCGATAAAATTTTAACCCACTTGCAAATAAATGCCATCGAAGGTGGAGAAGTTAGGAGCTGGGCGGCCAAATACGAAACGGCTGAGAGGCTTACACTATTTTTAAACTCCAGGAAAGAATGGTTCAAGTTTACTCCAGATGGATACAAAAACCATACAGATATCGTTCAAAAACTAGAAGGCCAGATGGGTGCGGATAACCCGGCATTATATAACATTAAGGCTTGGAATCTTTTTCTAAAAAGAGCAGTCGGGCTTGCACCTGACTTAGCAGAAAACGGGATGGAAATCATTCGACTCTCAAATTTGGATGTTGCCGAAAATCAGGACGTAACAGCATATATACTAAGAGCTTTAGTAGAGTTCAGATTAGGATCAAAAGACTGTGATGTTTCAAAGAAATACGCACAGAAGGCACATGACTTGGGATCTACGGTAGATACCTTTATCGTGAGTGGAACTATTTGGGTTGAATGCGGTGACTTGAAAGAGGGGACACAATTTTTTGAAAATGCCTTGCGGTTACAGCCCAATGATAGTGGCTGGAATTTAACAAAACGACTTATTCCAATGTATTATTTGCAGGGAGAATACGAGAAGATCAACGATTTAGTTGAGCCACACATTGACGCTGTAGACATTGCTCCCGAAATGCTTGCATTCCTCGCCTTTAGTACCAATGAAGCGGGGAAAAAAGATAGAGCCGTAAAGTTACTTAGCAGAGCTAAAGGTTTAGGACTATCAAAGAAGTCGCTCGAAAGAGTTATCAGAGATCCGGACAATACCAACGACTTTATTTCAAAGCTATCAACTATCGGTGACCTAGAGTGATGCGCTTTTAAATTAGGTATGTAATCTAAGGATTCCCCAACAACAGCAATTATTCACCGAACTCCCGTCTGTGTTGTGCTCCAAATAAGTGGTGCACCTTTTGAAGGTTGCCTTATCTAAGGTTTTTTCAACCATTCTAATCTTATTCCACACTTCATTAAGCCGCTGTCCGTGCATTCGCGTGCAATCGCTAACGCATTAAAAATGTCAGTATCAGTCCTTCTCTAAACTATTTCATATCTCTATTAGCCTGACCTTTCGTAAACAATANACCCAGAGCAATNCCAACTTGNATACTAGNGCTCAACATTAGCGTAGGCTTTATAAATATTNTNAACATGGGGCCACGTAGCTCGACCAAANGAATTCCTGATACAGCTCAACNCNCTAATCTTGTGTACTTAATAGTNGTAGTTTGATCTCGTTTAGTTANGNCAGGGAGTNATNGGCAGGGTTCCAGTGGTTGTTATGAAAGAGTGTTTATCAACTTTTTNCGTATTNNCATAAACTGTTTGCGTCAAAATCATTACGCGGCTTTTTACAGTTCCCGCGTGGTCCGACCGGCATGTGTAATCGTAAAGATTTGCTNACATATTAGTAACTTTTACCCGGTTATCTAGCAAACAGCTTTCNTCGCACCAATCAATGCTGTTTCCATGAAATGGGATATATCGATCTTGGCAACCCGGTTCNCCCATATCAATGCACCATCCACTGAGGTCTTGCGAATGTGCACCAGAGGCCAGAACAAAAAAAGAAGTCAATGTTATTAAAATCATCCGCATATTTTTTTCCTTATCTGCCAGCTTGATATGACTAAATTAGTCCTTTGGGCACCCAACCGAGTCCAGTATATAAATTTTATTTTGAGACTAAAATAAAATTACTCTTGGAACTATAGTCGTAAACCAAACTCAATCCCCACACTTTTTGTAACCACTACTCATGCACTCACTTGCCATACCTTGGGCCTTGGATATGTCTTCACTGGTCATCTCCTTCGCTATTTTATCGCGCGAAGTAATGCCCCACCTACTTCCACCAGCCGCAGCAAGGTTATACCACATGTGAGCCATGGCGTTATCTTGNATTACACCTTCGCCAAATTGATAAAATCTGCCAAGGCTAAGCTGTGAAAGGANATTCCCTTGCTCTGCAGCTAAACNATACCACTTAACNGCGTCAGCATANCCTTGAGGAACGCCTTTGCCGTATTTGTACATTTGTCCAAGGTGATACTGCGCTTGAACATCTCCTTGGTCTGCTAACGGACGCCACTCTTTTATCGCATTTGTGTANTCACCCANCTCGTAGGCATCCAGTCCCTTCTGCAAATCTTGAGCACNCAAGGGGATTGAGGCCAAAGATAATANGGCGGCTAGAGCTGTNGTAATACGTGNCATCGCAGTGATAATCCTTTGATTGCTCAATTGTTACCAATGTAGTGATTTCATTTTCAGACGGAAGTACTTCTTTATCTTGAGAGCANGTTCAACCAGCCTAACAATACAAATCGAACTTAGTGACCACTGTCTCTGCTCTGAAGAGCCGTGATATTCAGCCAAAAATACAATTTCAACGTTCCAATGCTCGTTTAATCATATCCTTCTACTAGAAGAACCACCTGAGGGTCGTTTTTGATTGTGTTCCAGCACTCTCTGCCACCATTATTATCCCATTCAATCCAAATAATCTTCGATGTTTCATAAAGGGCTAATTTGGTAGTTCACACCCTGCCCTACCCCTCCACAAGTTATTAGTGATGCTGTCTGTACTGTATCAAGCAAATAACTGGTAAATATTAATTGTTCCAGTTCGCTTAATTCTTTGAGCGTATAACCGTCACGCTTCCTGAGCTAACAAACACCTTGAACCAATCGGCATCTTTACGGCTGTAAGTGCCATGGGCTAGAATGGTCCCCACAAAAATAAACAATCACAGGGCTTATATATAATGTCTGACGATAAATTTAATCGAAAATTAGCAGTGGTATTTGCCACAGACGTCGTCGGCTATAGCCGAGCCATGGAAATTAATGAAAATCAAACGCTTTCAAATCTAAAAGCTTGTCGGAACATATTAGATGATCTCTTCAGGGAGCATGGGGGCAGAATCTTTAATACTGCAGGCGACTCTGTCCTGGCAGAATTTTCAAGCGCTGTTTCCGCAGTAGTCTGCGCTTCAGAATTTCAGTCCCTTATCAANGAAAGAAATTCAACTAGTGATGTAAACAAAAAAATGGAATTCCGTATTGGAATAAATATGGGTGATGTTGTTGAAGAAAACGGCAATCTTTATGGGGATGGTGTAAACATTGCCGCACGGTTGGAAGCCTTCGCTGAAACTAACGGCATCTGTCTATCCCGCAATGTTTATGAATTAGTTAACTCAAAAACTCAGTTTCAATTTCATGACTTAGGGGAACAACAAGTTAAAACCAACAGGTTTCATGCCTATGATGTCGCGATAGAGGGGGGGAAAAAGCGTAACATTAAATCGAAGTCAACTAAAACCGTCCAAAATACTTTTATCATGGCAGGACTTTTAGCAGCAGTAATTGTTGGTACATTTTTTTGGTTAAATCGCAATGATTTCGAACCAGCAGATCTATCAAAATTTGCCTACGAATTGCCCAAGAAACCTTCTATCGCCATTTTGCCATTTTCAAACCTATCGGGTGACCTGACTAAGCAATATCTAAGTGACGGACTTACTCAGAATATCACAGGCACCCTTTCCAAATCTTCCGACATTTTCGTAATCGCGACAGGTTCTGTGATAAAAGCACAGGAAAATGCATCAAATAATGTAGAAATTTCTGAAAAACTGGGTGTACGTTTTTTAGTAACTGGCGGCGTTCAGCAAGCCAACAATGATCTAAGAGTAACAGTCGAACTGGTTGATACAGTCCTAGGTAAAAACATTTGGGCTAATAAATACTCGGGTAAGCTAGATGATTTATTCTCTTTCCAAGATAAAATAGCCCAAAATATTTTTGAGAATCTTGGATTTGAAATTGGCCCTAATATTCTATCTAAGGCCTCAAAATCACATTTTGGTAGCGTTGAAGAAATGCGCGAGCTGATGGCGGATAGAAAACTGATGCTGTCGTTTAGTCCTGCGAACCATGAGAAATTCGCAAATAATACGAATGCTCGGTTGATAGAAAACCCACAGAGCGGACCAGCTAACTTGGCAAATGCGTGGGTCCAAATGCAAAAAATGATGATGAAATTGTCACCAGACCCTTCAGAAACCATTAAGAAGGGCAAGTTTCATGCAAATCTTGCGCATGGAATTATGAACGATGGAAACTCTCTTATTGTTGGAGGNTGGTTCGAATTATTTGACGGTAATCCAAATGAAGCAAGAGAAAAAGTAAATATTGCCATCCAATTGGATCCGTCATCTGGCGACGTCATAGCTGGTGCAGGCAATATATTTTTATTGACAGGAGATATCGAGAGTGCCCGTAAAATGTTTGAGAAAGCTATTCGGATAGCGCCATATCACCCAGCCTGGTATGCAAACCGGTATGCGGAAGCACTTACATTTCTCGGAGAGTATGAGAAGGCGAAAATACTTCTGAATGAACTGATGAGGAAAAGTGCTGACAGATCTGTGAATATAAGAGAGCAATCACGTGCTCTCGTGGGCTTAAGTGTTATTGCTGGATTTGAGAATAAGCCAGAAGAAGGAAAAGAGTTTATCAAAAAGCTTCGGGAACTGAATCCTAAATTCAGTCAATCTTCAGTTAAAAACTATCTAGGGCTCATGAGCGAAAAAAATCGTCTAACCGAATACCTCAATATTGCAGGCAAATTTGGACTTCCAAAGTAGCTTTTTTATTGACCGGACAACATCGGGTTTGAAGGAGCAATCCTGGTAAGCACAAAATTGGCACGGTCAAAGCAACCTTGCTTGAAATGGGCAAGGTGAGCCAACAGCGTTTTTGGATGAGTAAGCATTTAGTATTTCTTTAGTTAAAAATGAGCCATCAGATACTCCGCCTGGTCGGTATGCTCTCAAGAACAGTAATTCACATTCATATTTTGTCCCAACGATATTTTTGTAATTTAAAGTCTTTAGAGTAACTGATGATACACACGCTATGAAACACTCAATTTAATTCACAGATAAAGCTATTTGTCCAAGAAGTAATGTCAGTGGTAGTGTGATAAAGCTTAGCAGGGTCTGCATCGTAATGATCGCAGCCATCAAGGGCGCGTCGCCCCGCATTTCACGGGCGAGCGTGTAGCTTGCAGCACCTGTCGGCAGCGCCGCAAAGATGAGAGCGACCTGAACGACCAGAGGATCAGAAGAAAGAACAAGCGCGGCCAAAATAACCGCAATCGGGCTGATCAAAAACTTTCCAACCATCGAATAACCGATGGTCCTCTTCGATCTGCTGAGACCCCGAAGTTTGAGATTTGCCCCGACACACAACAGCATAATTGGTAACGCCGCATTCCCAAGAAGGCGGGCAGTTTCATGCAAAACCGGCACCTCGCTCAGCCCTGCCAGGTTAAACAGTGCTCCCGCGCAAATACTCAGGATCAGGGGATTCTTTACCAAGCCAACCAAAATCAATTTGCCACCACCGCCCAACTGACGGGCCATCAAGGTGACAACCGTGATATTCACTACTGGCACCAAAAGGGCGGAACCAAGCACTGCTAATTGCAATCCCTGCGCACCATAGACGGCCTCAGCTATGGCAAGGCCTATGAAAGTGTTAAACCGCGCGCTTCCTTGCACCAGCGAGCTGGCTTGCGGTGCTTGAATTCCATGCCCCAGAAGCCAACCACAGAATATCGCAGCAAAGAAACCAGCATATAGCAAGAATGCATAGTCACTCAGACCTCCACCTAAGTCTGCAGCAGAGATTTTGGCAAAGAATAGCGCTGGCATTAGAACCCGATAAACCAACCGGTCATTAAAATTCCAAAACTCAATCGAAGGAATACCACCACGACGCAAACCATAGCCCATCAGAATGATGGCAAAGACAGGAGAAATAGCTAGAAAAATTGTGAGCAAGTCAGGAAGCCTCGTAAATAGATCTAAGCTCTATGTGACATTCAAAGTCTATGCAATTGGACACGCGAGTTCGCTGAAAACCATCAGGATATAAAACAAGCAAAGAGCGAAAACCTCTGTTCTACTTAGGTTGCATAGTGACGCCAATTATTGAGCGTATAGATTTAGGGTATACCAGCAACCCCGTGCGAGTTATGGTTGAACAAGCAGTACCATCCAAAAGAGAACATAAATTGAAACTGCGTACGTCCCATTCCTACCCGTCTCGTCGCTCAGTCGTTTTGGCTGACAACATGGTTGTTACGTCACAACCGCTTGCAGCACAGGCTGGGCTGAGCATGTTAGCCAAAGGGGGTAATGCTGCTGACGCAGCCATTGCCACAGCGATTGCGTTGACCGTCGTAGAACCAACTGGAAACGGGGTTGGGTCTGACGCATTTGCAATCCTTTGGGATGGTAAGGAATTGCACGGCTTGAACGCATCAGGGCGGTCGCCTTCCGAATGGTCGCCGCAGCGCTTTGCAGGGTTGGACGAAATGCCGATGCATGGATGGGAAAGCGTCACCGTCCCAGGCGCCGTGTCTGCTTGGGTTTCGATTTCTGAACGGTTTGGAAAGCTACCTTTTGAAGCTTTGTTCGAACCCGCAATTTCATATGCACATAATGGTTTCATCGTAAGCCCAAAGATTGCTCAACTTTGGGCACGTGGACTGCGATTTCTATCTGAGCAACCGGGTTTTACAGACCACTTCGCACCGAATGGTCGTACACCACAAGCAGGTGAGAGATTTTCCAATCCATCATTGGCGCAAAGTTTTCGCCAAATCGCAGAAACACGCGGAAAAGCGTTTTATGAGGGTGCTTTGGCGCAAGCAATTGTGGCGTCGTCCAAGGCACATGGCGGTGCGATGACACTTGATGATCTCGCAGCGCATAGACCTGATTGG
>PANE01000007.1 GCA_002708305.1 Rhodospirillaceae bacterium | reverse complement strand
CTTAGCCTTAGGAGCGGCCTTAGCCTTAGGAGCAGTTTCTGATTTAACAGTTTCTTTAACCTTAGGGGTTACTTTTTTCGGTTTTTTGCTTTCTCCTGCATCTAAAATGTCTGTGATTCTAAGCACAGTCAATTCCTGTCGATGACCGATAGTCCTCCTATAGTTTTGTCGCCTTTTTTTCTTGAATACAGTTATCTTCTTGGCGCGCTTTTGCTCTAGAACATCTGCCGCCACCCTTGCGCCTTCTATTAGAGGAGCTCCAACCGTCGATACTCCATCATTGTCTATCATAAGGATTTCATCAATTTCAATCGAAGTTCCAGCTTCTGCAGCTAGCTTTTCAACTATTATCACATCATTTTGTGCAACTTTATATTGTTTGCCGCCTGTTTTTAACACTGCATACATCATAGTACTCTTTTTAAAATTGGTCGCCCTAACGATATATCAAGAATCGTAAGCGTAGCCGCGGAATATACAGCGGAAGCAGTTAGTGTCAACTGCGAAAGGCAATTTCATCTGCTAAAATCATATAAAAATTCAGTTTAACACTTAAATTGAAGAAAGATGTTGGTTATATAGTAAGGATTGATTACATAAAGGCACCATTAGTAAGAAGTGGTGGGGTGCCGGAGTGGCTGAACGGGGCGGTCTCGAAAACCGTTGTGCGTGAAAACGTACCGTGGGTTCAAATCCCACCCCCACCGCCAGACATTGATTCCTGTGTTTTATTGGTTTATAAAATACCCCCTCGACAAACGAGGTTTATATCTGTTGAAACGGTTAAATTTTTTGACCCAAAAAAATAAACCGCCTTGTGTTGATTTGGGTAGATCATGAAATTTTGAATGAAATGATACGAATACAATGATTTTGAGAAGCTGGCAGCAGAAAATAATAGATGATTTTCCTTCGATCATTAAACAGAATAGGCGATTTATTCTGAAGGCGCCGACGGGAGCTGGAAAAACAATTCTAGCAAGTGAGATTGTGGAGCGCTTTTATAAAAATAAAAAAATACTAGTCTTGTGTCACAGATTGGTACTTTTGGAGCAATTAGAACGTGCTTTGCGTAAACAGCATAAGGTTCGTAAACTGTCAGTGTCTGATTCGGGGCCTGCTTTTGAAGGTTATGATATATTACTTTCCACAAACATGCGTGCAAAGGAGGTTCTTGAGGAAGCCATTAAGTTAGCGGATCTGATTGTAGTAGATGAGGCGCACAGAGTATCTCCAAATGGTGCTGGTTATAAAAAGATTCTTGAAGACTTTGAAAATCATGGAAAAAAAGACGCCCAATTCATGGGGCTCACTGCTTCCCCTGAAAGAAGAACGGGAGATCAAAGAGACCAGCTAAATTTAGCGTTTGATGCAATCATCGATTGCGCTGATATTGAAACTTTAATCGAAGAAGGAATTTTGGTGCCGCCAGTTTACAGGCCTCATTTTGTGCACGACCTTGATCTAAAAAGTATTGATATAAGTTCGGGTGATTTTCCTGTGTCAAAGTTAGCACCAGCAATAGTTAAGTCGTCTATGATTGATTATGCACTTTTCGTATATGCAGAAGAACGGGAAAATGTATTTCCCAAAGCTATTTCCGCTTGGTTTTGTCCTGATGTTACAGTAGCTGAAGCAACTTTAGAGAAAATTCAGAAAGCTGGTATCGTTGCAGCAATAGTGACAGCAACTACGCCCATAAATGAGAGAATGGCTCTTTTGAAACAACATGAAGATGGTGAAATTGAGGCTATGGTTTCTGTCGGTGTGCTTGCAGAGGGTTGGGACAATCCACATTGCAATGTAATAGTCCACCTTCGTCCAACTTTGTCAAAAGTTGTTTGGGGGCAAACTGTTGGCCGAGGCCTGCGTTCAGCACCTGGAAAAGATAAATGCGTCGTTATTGATGTTAGTTCTAATTGGAGCACTTTTGGCCCAGTTGAGAAATTGCAATGGAGCTTATGGAACCACCGACGATCTTATGTTCAATTCAAAAACCGTTTTAACTGGATAGGCCAACAGCTAGAAAATGATAATAGTGATAATATTTATCTATTATGCGAAAATAAATTAGCTTCAGGGTTACGATGCTCTCATATCTATAAAAAACATACATATTCTGATGGAGGCTGTCCAGTTTGTGGCTCTGTTGCTTCAATTGATATTCGTAAAGAGCAAAAAATAGATAGTACTCTGAATGAAATTGGGTTGCGAAGACTTTTCTATGAGCGAGTTGAAAAGGTTTATCAAGAGATGGATCTATCGATATGGGGAACTCTTGGAAACGCCGCCTGGAAGTCAGCAGAGCCAAAAGAGATGGTTTTTCTCGCCTTTTGCATGGCTTTCTCAGAGGTATCTAGTGAGGCGACTAACTCTGAATCAGAATTTTGGGATGTTGCGCTAAGCACAGAGGCAAAAATACGTGGCTACTTGGTAGGTAAAAAAATTCAAATAGTAAAACAGGATGACTTTCAGTTAACTCTAATTGCTAATGGAATGCTAGCTGGAAAACAGATAAGAACATTACAATCGCACTATGGAATTTCTCTTTGTGGAAATATTTTGGCCGATCACTCTGATATAGAAATAGAGAGAAAATACTTAAAGGCACTCCGAATAGCCGAAAGACTAGCTGTAATGGGGTGTTCCAGTCGCGATAATCTGCCTTATTTCAATGCGTCAGAATATTTAGCAAAAAAAGCTAGTTAGTTTGATACTACGCGATATTGCGCATGGATTCATCATTTGCCAGTGAGGTTCTCACAACGGCAAACACAGATAAAGTACCTATACTTGGAAGCAAAACAGTCAAAACTGTTTCAGACATTTAAAACCCTAGAGGAATTGTGGCACAGTTATGTCACCAACTTCTTCTCCAGCCCAATTTAGCAGTTTTGGTCGAAAGAAATCCTTAACCAAGTCATCTGTGGGGTAACCCAAAGCTCGAATAACTGCCCCTATAGCAACCTCCGCGCCTCTTTTATTACCATCCCTGGCTTTTACCATGGTTCCTAGTCCCAATTCATGGAATGCAGCAGAATAAACACCCTCAGCACCTGTTTTAACGGTAATTGCTTCGCCGTAGACTGAGTTAATTGCGCTACATGCTCTATCATGACCGGCAATGTATAATGGTTCTGCTGCTATACTCCTACGGATTCTCTGACAGGCTTCATGCTTTGTTTCGGGTAGTTCGCCCCCACTGGAAAATAGAGCAAATGCCCTTGCCCAATTTCCCAGTGGGGCTGAAAACACAGGCGCACCACAGCCATCTATACCATGTGTGTACTGCATCAAATCTAAACCAGTCATGAACTCTAAAGTACCTAGAATCCGTTGTTGGACCATATTTGTAAGGTCTGCATAGCCGGCCGTCTTGCCATTCATAAGCTTTGAGAGGATCAACATGCCAGCATGTTTACCACTACAATTATTATGTACTTTATGAGGCTCATCCATGCGTCTGACCTGCGATATCATCGTTTCTTGATGCATTGACCAGTGGGCGCCACAAATCAGCTCATCAATTGATATGTCAAACTTACCAAGTAACTTAGTTACAGCCTCAGTATGAATTGTTTCACCATTGTGACTTGCACAAATCAGCGCAATTTCAGCTTTTGAGAACTCAGGAATATCGGTTGACGAGTTTAGAAGTTCAACAAGTGCGATAGCTTGGAGAGGTTTCATTGCTGATCGAGGAAATACCACTCTTTCTTGATCGCCCATCCCCAATATAACTTTTCCATCTGCATCACAAACAGCTACATCAACTTCATGCAAGCTCTCTTTGAAACCGTTTCTGTTTACATGAACCTGGAGAGGAGTTTTATCATTGCTTGGTAAAGCAATTAAGGAGTTAACCATTTATATCCTGCTCCAAGAAGTGTTGTTTGGCTGATTACCGCAATGTAACAGAAGATTATCTGTTTGATATTATCACATCATAAGTTTTCGTAGTCGTCAAATGAGCTCTATACGCTGATAAACTGATTTCGAGATCCAACTTTTTATTTCACGGTCTTAAACATTAGTTTCACATGTATTATTAATAGTACTTAAATTAATTAATAATTAGATATATTTAGGTTGGGTTACTAATAAGTGGGAATGACTGCGGCACGATATCTGATACCGGCGCGCTATTTAAGTTATTTAGATAATTGGAACGAAATATATGGTTTCAACAGGAGACTAATTAAATGGTGCATGATGATCTGCCCTTCGAAAGCGTTAAAGTACTCGACCTTAGTCAAGGTGTTGCAGGACCCTATTGTGGCATGCATTTCGCGCGCAACGGTGCCGACGTGATAAAACTAGAACCACCCGGTACCGGATGCTGGAGTCGCCAACTCGGTAAAGTCACCGGCGATCATACCGCGCATTCTGTTGTTGTTCATCGCGGAAAGCGGAGCCTCGGCGTTGATTTGAAGGCACCCGATGGATTAGAGATAGCCAAAAAACTAGCTGCTGAAAGCAATGTTATCATCCAAAATTATCGGGTGGGAAAACTAGCAAAATTTGATCTCGATTACGATTCTGTTGCGAAGATAAATCCAAAAGTCATTTATGTTGCGGTTACGGGGTTCGGTCAGAAAGGACCGCGCCGTGATCAACCGGCAACCGACTCCGTGATGCAGGCATATACCGGAATGATGTCGATCAACCGAGATATCAACGGTCTGCCGCAACGGATCAACATGCTGGCTATTGATTTCTCCACCGGCCTTTACGCGTTCCAGGCAGCAGCGGCCGCTTTGTACGGTCAGGTAATGAAAGGTAAAGGCAAGCTGATCGAAACCAGTTTGCTGGAATCAGCTATGGTGTTCCAAGAGGCTGCAATTATAGAATCGTATCTCCAAGGTGGCGACGCGGAACCTATCGGCATGCCGATAGGTAGTTTCAAAACTAAGGATGGCTTTATGTCGATTAATGCACGCCGCAACAGCCAATTTAAGAGTTTCTGCACTGTAATCGGTCGAGAGGAATGGATTGATGATCCGCGTTTTGTTGGGCCGCGTCAGAGGATCGCCAACCGTGACTTTTTGCTGTCCAAAATCCGCCCCATCATCGAGACTAAGACCAGCGACGAATGGAATCAGTTGATGTCCGAGGCGGACATCTTGAATGCCAAGGTGCAGACCCACATCGACCTGTTTGAGGATATACAAGTTCAAGCAGTAAATGCCATCCGTTGGGTGGAGAACGACACATTGGGGCGGATCCCAATGGCGACTGTTCCGGGGCAGCCTATTCCGGAGACCGACGACCGCTTCACGCACAGTCCGCACCTTGGTGAGCATAACGATGAGGTGCTGACAGAACTCGGCTATGGTATTCCTAAGATCGAGGAGTTAAAGGCAAGGGGTGTCGTTGGAACCTTTGCAGACGAACATTAATCATATTTGATGCTATACTATGTGCAGACACAAACTATTGAAAAATTGAAGAAAAATAGACGCAAGAAAAGATGCAGTGCAGAGGGGGTTTACATATCAGTTATACAAGTATTTTTGGCGCACTTAGGTAATTGATAATAATATATAAGTTCAGTTACTATTGAGGCGAATAAGGCTACTAGAGCCAAAAATAGAAACGGTATCTCTGATAATGATATTGTCAACACTTTTAAACTGGATAGGCTCTATTGTTTGTCTGCACGCAAGTGAAACGCTGTCACAGCGGCGATATATGAATCATTCTTTGTCACAGCTGTGTCGTAATAAATTGGTAAAAGCGGTCAAAATTCGACCCTAGACGTTCACATCAACTTGTGTATCAAGAAAAAAAAACCAGGTTTTGTGAAAAAAGTGGTGCCCAGGGGCGGATTTGAACCACCGACACGCGGATTTTCAGTCCACTGCTCTACCAACTGAGCTACCTGGGCANGTGCACAAATGAACAAAAAATATCTGTACATTAAAAACACTAGNTCGGTGTATAAAATAAACTTCCGACGCTGTCCAGTTTCGTATGGGCCGATTTACAACATTAACTCAGTTTTATAAAAAATAGTCTATATTTAATTTATCCAAAAAAATTAAGTTTATGGGGTGTTATTAATTCATGGATATTCAAAAAACGCTTCAAACAGCTATTTCCAACCATAACAAAGGTAATCTCANAGAAGCGGAGAAGCTCTATCGTAATATTCTAAAAGTAGCCAGGAAACATCCTATAGCTCTTACGCTTTTAGCAAAAATATTTCTTAGTAATGGTATTTATGAAGAAGTGGAGAAAGCTTTATCCATAATTTTAAAAAACTATCCAGGTTATATGAAGGCTCAGATTTTAGCAGGTGAATATTACAGTCAAATAGATCGGCCTGATATTGCTAGCGATTCTTATAAACGAGCTATCCTACTATCCCCAAACCAGGCTGAGCCGATGATTGCTCTGGGAAATTTAAATCAAAGGGGGGCAGAGCTTGACGAAACAATATTGAATATGGTGCTGAGTAGATACCGGCAAGCGTCTATTGCCGAGCCCGAATCAATACCCGCACTTAANAATTTAGCCGCTATTTACTTAAAATTAAAACATCCAGTTAAGGCATTAAAAACGTTAGATTTAGTATTTCAACTAGACCCTAAAAATATTAGATCACTTGCATATAAAACTATAGCACTTATGGGTATAGATGAAGTGTCCCAAGTTGAATATCTAGTTGGCTTTGGAAATCTAGTGCGCTCCACCTTTATTGATATCAATAAAGAAAAAATGTGTATGGGTAGTTTCAATACGAAATTGATAAAAGTATTAAAAAATCATCCAAATAGGACGTCCGAATGGGATACTTCTCTGCGGGCTATTAGGGGGGGAGCGATAGTACCTGGGTTATTTGACCATGAGGACCCTATTTTAGACGTTTTAAAACTTAGTTTGGCGGACACTATTAATAAGTATATATCTGAGTTGCCAGTTGATCCTAATCATCCCTTTTTAGCTAGTAAGCCAGATAATTATAGTATTGATATATGGGCAAACTTCCTGGGCCCTAAAAACTATCAATCAAGTCATATACATAACCAAGGCTGGTTGAGTGGGGTATACTATGTGAGTACGAACGAAATGAGTAAAATAGAAGGAGATTCGAATGCCGGATGGATAGAGTTTAACAGACCCGGATATGGACTTCCTCTTTTAGGAGGAGAGAAATTCCTAAGAAAAATTAAACCAGAGTCTGGCCTAGTTATACTGTTTCCATCATATGTTTGGCATGGAACAATTCCTTTTTCGGTCGGTGGAGAAAGAATCAGTATTGCATTTGATGTTCATATATGAAGGTCACCAACTGATGGAAATAAAATATGAAGGGTTTTGATTGGATGGGGCTTTCACGAGAAGCCAGCAGGTTGATGTCGCAAGGGCATTCAATTGAAGCGGTCGCCTTGTATGAAAAGATTGCTCGGTCAAAACCGATCGTTCCTGAAGTCCATAATAACTTAGCAGTTGCCCTTAAGGCTTCTGGCTACGTAACGGATGCAATAAAGTCATATAAAAAAGCTATAAAGATAAATCCAGGATATGTAGTGGCTCGAAAAAATCTAGCGCGGGCACTAAACGAGTTAGGTCGTCCTGAAGAGGCCTTAGAACAGTTTGCTCAGATAATAAAAAAGGAAACTCGAAATAGTGAATTGCAAATTGAATTATCCTTTCTTATTTCAACTATGAATTTTTCTAAACCTTCATTTATTGCACGCTCTTTATTTCTTTTTTTGTTTGATCTGAGTCATGTAGATTTACAAAAGCTATCGATGGCTGCTGTGAGTTTAGTTATTTGTAACCGCAGATTTGCGGCGTTAGTGAATGCTGCTGCAAATGTATATGGTACCGAAGCTGAATGCTGCTTTCTTACGCCAAAAACATTAAACGACCCTCTTCTTGTAAATATTTTAACATGGACAATAGTGCCTTCGAATACCATTGAGCGTTGGATAACGGTCGCACGCCAACAACTTCTGGTGTTAATTAATAATGGTCAACAAGTAGATACGGACGAAGCTGTTTTGTGGGCGCTTGCGCTTCAGTGCCATGCAACAGAATTTGTTTTTTCCACTAATGATTGGGAAAAAGAACTATTAGCCCAATTTTTGGAAAACAGGTCAAACCTCTCGCAAACGCAAATTGCGGTTATAGCGATGTATCTACCAATTAGTTCACTAACAGTCCCAGGTGACTTTTGGCAAAAAAGTTTGCTTTTGAAAAGCACTCCCGCGGGGATGAAACTTTTAATACAAAGGGATATACTGGACCCTTTAACTCAAGCCCAACTAGCGCTCAAAATTCCCAAATTTAGCCACCATAACGGCTTAATTTCTCAAAAAGTAATGGAACAATACGAGGCAAACCCATATCCTAGATGGTTATCCATTGATCGAGAAGAAAGGCCGCGTAGACTCGGAGAAAGATTAAAAGAACAATTTCTACTCCAACATACGGAACGACTGAGTCTTAATAATCCTGCGATATTAGTCGCAGGGTGTGGAACGGGCCGTCATGCGATCTCAACAGCTAATCGCTATTCTGGTTCCAGCGTACTTGCCATTGATTTAAGNTTACGGTCGCTAAGCTATGCGGTTATGCAGGCTAATAAAATCAGCCAGAATAATATAAAGTTTGCGCAAGCTGATATTTTAAATTTAGATCAATTAGAACAGCGTTTTGATTTGGTAGAATCTTCAGGTGTCTTGCATCATATGGAAGAGCCATCGGCAGGATGGCGGTCATTGAGGAATTTATTGAAACCAAATGGTCTTATGCGAATTGGATTGTACAGTTCAAAAGGAAGGCAGCGTTGGAACGAGCTAAGGGAAACGATGCCTCGCGGGCTAGATCATAATTCTATAACGAATTTTATTCGTGATCGCCGCTCTATTTTAACTAGGAAATCTGCAGCAGGTAATGATCACATAATTACAGGGATCGCAGACTTTTATTCTCTGAGTGGATGTAGGGATCTTTTGTTTCATGAAAAAGAGGTCCAATTTACTATTCCCCAAATAGCTGAAATAATTATGAAATTAAATCTAAAGTTTTTAGGTTTTGCAAATTTGACGGGATCCGTAACTCAAAAATTTAAAAAGCAATTTAAAAATCCAGCGGACTATTTTGATTTAGACAAATGGGATATCTTTGAGCAGGGTAATCCTGACACTTTCATTGCCATGTATCAATTCTGGTGTCAGGCAAAAGATTGACAAACGCTAAACAGTTATTTGCTTCATTAGTGTGAATTCGTGTTTTTTTATAGATTGCGAATGGCGATATTGTATCCTGTATTTTTCAACTGGACCTCCGTCCAATTAAATTCGATTAAACTTGGCTTGGATAATGCAAAGTTTTTTTTGTATACCTAAAAATAGTTGCCTAAGAGATTTTTTGGACTAGTTGATAAGGGTGGGTATGTGTTTTAAAACAGAATTAATGAGTCTTGCAGCTTCCTTTTAAGTTGTATCCTCCAGTAGATCTATCTATAGCGTGGGCGTCCCTCATGTCGAGGTTTNGTCGTAAACGCGTAATTGGTGGTACGGGATGTCCGGTTTTGCAGTTGAAGTAGATTCGCTTGCCAAATATTTTGGAAATGTAGTTGCTATAGAAAATGTGAGTTTTAAAATTAAGTCGGGAAGTATAACCGCACTTCTTGGCGGTAACGGTGCAGGGAAGACAACAACCATATCGATATTAATGGGGCTTTTNACNCCTTCTAAGGGNACAGTTTACATTTTAGGTGAGAATATGGTGGAAGATAGGTATCGTATCTTGCCAGATATTAATTTTTCTTCTCCCTACGTGGACTTACCTCATAGATTGACTGTTAAGGAAAATTTGAAGGTGTATGCAGAACTTTATTCTATAATTTCGCCCAATGAACGAATAAGGGAGCTAGCTGAGCGTTTTGATATTGAACCGCTACTTGAGCAAAAGACGGGTCAGCTTTCGGCCGGTCAAAAAACGCGTGTTGCATTGGCAAAGGCGCTTATCAATAACCCAAAGCTTTTATTTCTAGATGAGCCAACTGCCTCTCTGGATCCAGATACAGCTGACTGGGTAAGAACATATCTACAACAGTATGCAGCAGACAAGAACGCGACAATTCTTTTAGCATCGCATCATATGGGAGAGGTGGAGCGGCTATGCGATACTGTTTTAATGATGCGTGATGGAGGCATCGTTGATAGAGGATCGCCTAAGGAACTTCTAAAAAAGTATGGTCGAACTAATTTGGAAGATGTTTTTTTAGACATCGCTAGAAATAGAGTTGANCAGGTTTCTTTTGATGAATAAATCAATTGAAACCTATCGTTTTTCTTCCCGTCGAATTTTTGGTATGGTTCGACGGCATTTCTATCTGCTTAGAGGTTCTTTGCCTCGGATTCTTGAAATGGCCTATTGGCCTACAGTGCAGATGGTTATATGGGGTTTTGTAACGCAGTTTTTTATGGGCCATTCAAGTTGGGTCGCAAATGCAGCTGGGGTATTAATTGGGGCAGTACTACTTTGGGACCTTNTATTTAGGAGCCAAATCGGNTTTTCTATGTGCTTTTTAGAGGAAATGTGGTCNCGTAACCTAGGCCATCTTTTNGTTAGTCCGCTCCGTCCTTATGAACTTATTATTTCTATGATGCTCATTAGTTTTTTAAGGGGTGTTGTAGGCCTTTTACCCTCATGGGTGCTTGCCTTTATTTTCTTTGAATTTTCAATCTTTTCTTACGGCGTTGGGATTGTCGCTTTCTTTTCATGTCTTTTTATTATGGGCTGGGGGCTTGGCATGGCTGTCGTAGCTTTAGTGCTTAGGTTTGGATTAGGAGCGGAGAGTTTAGCCTGGGTCGCGATTTTTGCCTTTGCCCCAATTAGTGCTGTTTATTATCCAGTAGCTACTCTTCCTGACTGGCTTCAGATTGTCGCATGGTGTACTCCCTCTGCATATGTATTCGAAGGAATGCGNTCTGTGATGATTGACGGTATTTTTCGTCAAGACCTGCTTATAGGAGCAATTTTTGTAAACTGTATATATTTATGTTTTGGCGCCCTNATCTTTGCTTGGTCGTTTTTCGGTGCCCGGAAAACTGGTAAGTTATTACAAATGGGTGAATAGATAGCGTTTATAATGAATTTTTTTAGTTAAATTTGTTGTCATAGATTGGCTCACAATGAAGCGAATTGTAAAATTAATCCCTGAAGATATGACCCAACAGTCTTTCGAGGATTTTGGATATTTGTGGGAGGTAATGGCAACACCAAATACGCATCGCATCCTTGAGCCCGTCAAGTTCCAATGCGATGGAAAGACGACTGTTTCAACAATTTGGCAACCAAATGAGGGAAGAACTTTTTGCGATATGGAANGACACGCAGGCGTTACTCAAGGCTTTGTNCAACTTTCGGGTTCTAAATCAATTGTTTGCGCAGCGACTCCAACTNATAAAAAAGATAATGTCGATATCCCCGATTTGCAAAATATCAAAGCTTTTTTTATTAACCCTAAAATTGGCTTCGCATTTAAACGTGGAACCTGGCATTCCTTGAACCGATATATTGTCGACGGGGATGGGGCTAGTTTTTTAATTTTTAATTCTGACCCCAATCCAACAGAGATGGTCGATTACTCCTCCGGTAAGGGAACCAGGTATGACGATCTTGGAAGTGGTAAAAAAGTTGAAGAATTCCAGCATCCGGGTGAATTTGGGATAGTTTTTGAAATTATAGTGTCGTCCCTTCTCTAGAGAGTATTGGCCTTTAGGGAGCTAAAAAAGCCAATATTGTTGAAAAAGGATGGAAGACTATTTTTGAAAACTGATTAATTAGCCCCCTTTTTTTCAACAGTAAGTAATGCATAATTCAGATAGAGCATGATCCAAGATACACGTTGTATTCATTGAAAACTTTCAGTTCGTAGGTTGGCCCCTGTTCTGATAGTTTAATATAGTTTTAAAAAATTATGCAAAAGTGATTTGACCTTGTTAAGGGTAATTTTGGAGTATTGGGTTAAGGAGCAAGCATCATGAAGATGCCAGAAAAAAATAACCACCTGTATAACGCACTAACTAATTATCAAAAATCATTTTTTCTCGTTGAGTTTCTTGCTCTGGAAATAAGCTATGAGCAGAGTTTTTGTGCAGCTGTATTCCCAATCAATGATCTATACTTTGGTCCCGATGGTACTTTTAGTAACGGTTTACTATCTACGATTATGGATATTACTATGGCTCACTGGGCTAAAAACAAAACGGGGTCCGCTGGTGTGACAATCGAACTTAACACGAAATATCTTGCTCCATTGGTTAAAGGTACAGCGCGATGTGAGGCGCGGTTTTTAGGGTCAGAAACTTGCAACAGGTTTATGGAGGCGAAGATTTGGAATGAATATAATTGCCTGATGGCTTGTTCTACCGCGACTTGGAGTGTAGAAAATTAGATTGAAGTTTGTTGTTTATTAAGAAACTAACTTAGATTCTGGGCTAAAGGGTCAGAAAATAGATGACAATTGGTCTTGGTTTAATGATGTTTCCGGTGCTGATGATTTGTATTTTCATTGGTTTTCCTGTTGCGTTTTCTTTAATGGGTGTAGCTGTATTTTTTGGTTATCTTCGATTTGGAGACCTACTGGTTCACCAACTTGTTGCTAAAGTTGATGACGTTGCATCCTATTATGTATTATCTGCAGTGCCNTTATTCATTTTTATGGGATGCATGCTCGAAAAATCTGGTGTTTCAGAAAAACTTTTTGAAGCTATGCATCTTATAACTCGTAAACTTCCCGGCGGCTTAGCTATAGCAACNGTTATACTTTGTGTGTTCTTCGCCGCAGCAAGTGGGGTAGTGGGCGCTGCTGAATCTGTAGTAGGTCTGATGGTAATCACAGTGATGTTGCGGCATGGTTATAATAGAGGGCTGATCTCTGGTACCATTTGTGCGGGGGGGTCCTTAGGGACCATAATACCGCCTTCGGTTGTCGTTGTCATATTAAGCCCAATCGCTGGGGTTGGTGTAGGAAACCTTTTTGTTGGAATAATGATACCAGGCTTAATTCTAGCTGCNCTTTATATTCTTTATATTCTTATGCGTTGCATAATATGGCCACATGATGGTCCCGCTGATAGTTCACAAAGTGAGGGTCGCACTCTCATACAAAGCTTATGGATTATTATTAGTGCGTTAGTGCCCCTTCTAACGTTGATATCTTCTGTCCTTGGATCGATAATGTTGGGTTGGGCAACACCTACAGAGGCGGGAGCCATGGGTGCGGTAGGCACTATAATTCTGACTATTCTGTATGGCACCTTCAAACTGCAGTATTTAAATGATGCTTTTTTAAAGACGTTGCGAATTACTTCTATGATAGTGACTATTCTGCTTGGTGGGATGATGTTCGCTAGTATTTTTGTTGCGCTTGGTGGCTTGAGCGTCGTGCGAAATTTTTTTGAAGTCTCAAACCTAACAGTTTGGCCCACAATTTTAATTTTCNTGCTGATCACATTTGTTGCGGGTTTTGTTTTAGAATTTATTTCAATAATGATTATAATTGTACCCGTTGCCGTAGCAGTATTGAGACCAATGGGAGTTGATGATGTTTGGTTTTGTATCTTATTTTTAATAGTTATTCAGACTAGCTATTTAACACCACCTATGGCGCCGGCAATTTTTTTTCTGCGGGGGATAAGTCCGCCTGAGCTTAGATTGACTGATATGTATCGTGGAGTTATTCCTTTTATAGCTTTGCATTTTGTATGCTTAGCCTTGATTGTTATCTTCCCCGAATTGGCCTTATGGCTCCCTGAACTTATGTTTGATCGTATCCCCGCAGGAACGCCAAATTAACAGTAAATTGAAGGTGCTTTTTCATTACAAAATCTAGCTATTTTTTTTGGAAATTTTTATTCGATTTCAATGTTCTAGAAGTTGATGTTCCTGATGCTGGGTAGCCATATCCCTTGCTCAGCCACNAATAAGTTTTNNCCCATTATGGGCGACCCAAANATATATTTCANCAGATTAGACTATGNNTCAATTGCTTGTTTATTCTGCTCGNCATTCAATAGATTCGTATTTTCTATGGACGATCAAAGTCTGACCCACTTGCATGGCGATGGAGCAGTTGTTCCAATTAGGGTCTTGGCTTTTAGTTTGTACNAAGACTGTTTTTGTTTTTGTAGAAAGGAAATNTATTNTCACAGTNTCATTGAATNGGATTAATACTTTATTTTTNAATCGGTTTTGCAANGTGACTTCAAAATTTTCAACCCCATCATTTTTAACAACGATATAATCTTTTTTTGGAGCTTTTGCTTTTTCTTCCTCACCAAAACAACCAGTCAAAAAAACTGAGCTGAGTAAAAGGAAAATAATTATTAAACCACGATTCATNATTGGCTTCCTCATAAAATTGAAAGANAAGTTTATGATGGCATCAAATAACTGTAAAGATGTTGTTAATTATCGATTGTAAATATGCACNAAGTTTTAAAATCATAGCCAATATATGCCATTTGTTTAGACCCNGANCTTCCNCTTATTCANCACAANAACTCGGTTGCATAATGTGCTCCTAGTGGAGTCTTGNAGATTTTGNNAAAATTNAGGCNGGGGNAGTGCTNGTTCTTTGAGAGGCAATGTGACTTACCTTGAACCAGGGTGGTCTGTCTTAGCAGTCTTTGTTATGCTTGTTTTGGTCTACAAAAATGTATCCCGTATGCAGGCAGNNCGTCGGCCTAGGGATATTCTAAAAAAAACTTGGGGTGAAAGTTTCGGTCACTCTTTGGGTCCTGGAATTATTAAATTCGAGCGCATCCTTGCGGTTAAAGGAATTGCTGTATAATTAGGAATAGTAGCGCCCCAAGGGATTGGGTCTCTTTTAATTATAGCTTTTGGGATCGTGAACTCATGGAGTATTATCCTGTTTTTTTTAGTGCCACGAATGCTATTTTCAATACAACTTTTTATCTTTACGCTAGCATAGGAGAAGGGCCATTAACATTTACTGTGGATGTATTGGCAAATACTTTAACAAATAAGAACTCAGATTTCTGAAGGATGGTCAGAAACGTCTGCCAATTGAGTATCTCAAAATTCCTAATAAAAACCAGTATAGTTAATTAGGGGAAGGCCAGTAATAATATGGAAGATAATCTAATTGATATGGCAGCAGAATTCCTTGCTCAAAGCAGATTAGAAGGTGGTGTAACCTCAAGTCTTCCAAAAGACTTAGTGCCAAAAACAGAGTTGGATGGTTATGCTGTCCAAGCGGTTGTCCATCGAATTCTTCAAAACGCAGGTTATGGTCAACTTGTCGGCCATAAGATTGGTTGCACCACAGATATTATGCAAAGATTTTTGAATATAGATCACCCGTGTGCAGGACAAATCTTCAATTCTACAGTTTTCTTTCGATCGGTGGAATTACCTTTGTCTGGTTTTCATAGAATTGGTGTTGAATGTGAAATAGCGGCTCGTTTAAAAACAGATATGTTGGGTACGTTTGGNCCNTATACAATCGAAAGCTCAAAAGACTGTGTAGATACACTAATGGGCGCCATAGAGTTAGTCGACGATCGCTATGAAAATTATAGTAAACTTAATGCTCCAACCCTTATCGCCGATGACTTTTTTAATGCTGGAGTTGTATTGGGAGAGGAAAATAAGAATTGGAGAAGCCTCGATTTAAAAAAGGTTATTGGAACCCTCTTTTTAAATAAAGAAGAACACAGTAAAGGATTTGGTGCTGATATATTAGGNGACCCGATGGAGGCGCTTGCNTGGTTGGCTAATCATCGTGCGGGGATTGGGCGGCCTCTTAAAAGTGGTGAATTTGTGATGCTTGGAAGCGTTACCCAAACACTTTTCATCGACGAACCAATATTGATTGAGGTTAACTTAGAGGGTCTAAGCGCTGCCGCACTTCAATTAAAATAAACGGGTTTAGCTATAATAGAACCAATCAAATACTTTTCTGGTAAACGAAGTTTTATTTAGCTTAAACAATCGATTTCAATAGGTTGATCGACCTTGGGAAAATTTATTTCGTATCTTGATAGTATAACAGTCTCTTTTGAGATCAACCATGCTATTATATCACTCATTACCGCGCTTCTATCGAGATCTCCAAATAATAAATGGTAACCGTTANGGTAAAACACAAACNGCTAGCATTGTGTTTCCTCTTGGTTCAGTTTTCATAACATTTTGCACATAGATGATTTAGGCGCTAGGTTATCTTTTGCACCGTAAAGAGCAAGAAGTGGTTTTCTTTTCTAATTGGAGGCTTCAAGTGTGAAGCCAATCAGATTAGTAAGGCAAAAAATCTGGCGAGCCGTGTTTCGTCAATATACCTAGGGTCGTCTCCTAGATATTCTAGTATACTAAGACCATCCTATGAGCTTATTTTCAGGCTTTCAGGTGTCATTTTTAACATTGAGAATATATGAGCGAAAAATGTTTATTGCTGTGCCACACGTGCATAGTACAGCGACTCCATAGGGTTGTTGCTGACAGTATAGCACTATCTATTTGAGCAAAACTTAGATTGTTTTCGGTGAACATGCTTGTAAGAATAATATCCGCTCCCATGCCTTCTTCTAATGCATGTAAGGGTAAATTGGGATATATTTTTTATAGGAGACGTAATTTCTTTTAGGTCTTGTACTAATATTGTACCTCCAGGCCAGATACCTTTTCCTATGGTGTTGCCAAACCCTATTTGACCTTATGCGTAAAAAAGAAAGCTTGGTCAGAAAGGCTACGGCCTATATCTTTAAACGCTGCAAAATGATCATTAAAGCCGTGTAATGCAATCACTACTTCTCGCGAGTTGTTTTTTTGGAAAACTTAAACGTTAACGGTCACTTGATTCTGTCTGAGGGGATAAAAAACCATTATGAATCCCAAAGGAAAAAATAATAAGTTGTAACCACCAACCTGGGTGATAGTAGTTTATTGATTTATAGGACAGCATATTTCTCCTAATAATATACATTTATTGATGCGTTTAATTTAACTATGTTATGGTCTTATTATAAGTGCTAACTAATTTTTGGATTAGGACATGGCTACGCTTGAAGGTAAGCGCATACTTCTAATTGTCACAGGTGGAATTGCCGCTTTCAAAGGGCTGGAACTTGTGCGTTTAATAAAGGCTCATGGATCTGAGGTTAGGGTTGTTTTAACAGCGTCAGGTTCAAATTTTGTAAGCCAGTTAAGTTTGCAAGCGATCACAGAAGATAAAGTTTACACCGACTTATTTTCTTTGACTGATGAATCAGAAATGGGGCATATACAATTGTCCAGGAANGCGGACTTAATTCTAGTGGCGCCGGCAACTGCTAACTTATTAGCCAAAATGCGAGCAGGGATTGCTGATGACCTTGCGTCGACTGTTTTGTTGGCTACAGATAAACCTGTGTTGGTTGCTCCATCTATGAATGTTAGAATGTGGGAGCACCCTGCAACTCAAGAAAATATAGTTACTTTAATTAAACGAGGAGTAACGGTTTTNGGGCCTACTGAAGGCGAAATGGCTTGTGGGGAATTCGGTGCTGGCCGGATGTTGGAACCGCCTAAAATAGTTGAACAACTTGTTAACCATTTATCTACTAACAGAGCATTACTCGGTAGTACGGTATTAGTGACTGCGGGACCAACTTTAGAACCAATTGATCCAGTTCGGTTTATCAGCAATCGGTCTTCTGGTAAGCAGGGTTATGCTATAGCGTCTGTTTTGTCCCGGTTGGGAGCTAAGACCACACTAGTAACGGGCCCAACTGATCTAGCAGACCCGCCTGGTGTTAATGTTATAAAAATAGAAACAGCTATAGATATGATGCAAGCCTGCTTGGATTCTTTACCGGCTGATATAGCTATTTGTGCTGCCGCAGTGGCAGATTGGCGAGTNACTAATAACTCTNCAGAAAAGATAAAAAAACAAAATAATAGTACGACGGTTTCTTTGGANCTAAACGAAAATCCAGATATTTTAAAAACTTTATCGCAGTTAGGTTCTAATAGACCAAATCTGGTAATTGGTTTTGCTGCNGAAACTGAAAATTTGTTAGAAAATGCTATGCGTAAACGANAAAATAAAGGTTGCGACTGGATATTGGCAAATGATGTTAGTACATCTACGGGGATATTTGGCGGAGAAAGTAACTTAGTNCACTTNATAACGAATTATGGATCCGAGGAATGGCCGTCAATGCTAAAGGAGAATGTTGCTATGCGACTGGCTGAGAGAATTATTGCCGAAATAAAAAAGTGATCGATCTTAATAATGTGTATTTATATAAAACGCTTACCTCATGGAGCAGGATTACCTTTACCCCGATATCAAACAGAAGGTAGTGCAGGNTTAGATTTATCTGCAGCAATAAAAAAGAAAAAAATAATTGGCCCAGGNGATCGAGCNCTAATCCCAACTGGTTTTGCTTTAGAACTATCGTCAGGATTCGAGGCCCAAATACGTCCTAGGTCAGGGCTCGCCTTAAAAAGTGGGGTTACAGTTTTAAACGCGCCCGGAACAGTAGACCCAGACTATCGAGGAGAAGTATCGGTTTTACTTATAAATCATGGTCATGAACCTTTTATGATTGAAAGAGGGGATAGAATCGCTCAAATGATTATAAGTAAATTTATACAAGTGCGGCTAATGGAGGTGGAAACGCTATCAGAAACAAACCGAGGTACTGATGGATATGGTTCTACAGGCTCCAAGTCGATAGTGAATATAGGAGCATCTGAGAATGGAGCTGACTGATAAGCAGTTTGAGCGCTATGCTCGTCATTTGATCTTAGATGAGGTAGGCGATGAAGGACAAGAAACGCTTTTGAGATCAAAAGTGCTGTGCGTTGGGGCGGGGGGACTTGGTTCACCCGTTTCAATGTATCTAGCTGCTGCGGGTGTTGGNACTATTGGTATCATAGATGATGACGANGTAGANTTATCTAATTTACAACGGCAAATTATTCATGCGACTGATAAGGTAGGTGCTTCTAAAGTGTCTTCTGCGGAGGGGACATTATTAAGAATTAATCCTACGATTAATATCAACCCATATCGAATGCGGTTGTCATCAGAAAATGCAGCTGAGTTATTTAATGATTATGATGTAATCGTAGATGGTACGGATAATTTTTCTACTCGTTATTTGATAAATGATGCGGCATATCTGAATGGTAAAATAGTTGTATCCGGTGCTTTGCTTAGGTTCGAAGGTCAGTTAACTACATTTCGTGGAGGGGTCAAGGGTCACGCAAAAGAACCCTGCTACCGTTGTCTTTTTAAATCTCCACCTAGTAACGTTTCAGGTTTAGGTTGTGAGGATGTTGGTATCTTGGGCGCAGTTGCGGGTGTAATCGGAACTCTCCAGGCGACTGAAGTATTAAAAGAACTTTTGGGTCTAGGAGTGTCAATGTCGGGTCAATTACTGATCTTTGATGCTATGGAAATGATATTTAGAAAAATAAGTTATAAAAGAAATGTNAGTTGTGATCTTTNTGGGGATACNCCAACNATTAAAAATATTTGTGACGATATCATTAGATAGCCCAGGNATTAANNAATGGGATTAAGTGTGCAGTTGANGTTTCAGAGGAAGTTACTCGTTTTTTCTATTGTTTTGACAACTGTGGTTATTTTCCAATCTAGTTGCGGAAAAGCAGATCTTGGCAGAGAAACTGGGCTTCAAGTCCCACGCTTTGTTTCCCTCAGTTCTAATAAAGTTAATGTTAGAGCTGGTCCAGGAAGGCGTTACCCTATCAAGTGGATTTTTCAACGAAAGAATTTACCCGTTAAAATAATTGCNGAGTCGGATACGTGGAGAAAAATAAAAGATCATGAGGGTATAGAGGGATGGGTTCACCAACGTATGCTTTCGGGTCGTCGGTGGGCTATCATTCTTGGGGAGACCATTCTTATTAGAAAAGACAAAAAAGACGCTGCTCCTGGTGTAGCACGATTTGAGGCAGGCGTAATAGCAAGCCTGGAGGAGTGTGTTAAAGAATGGTGTTTTATAGAGGCTTCATCCTACTCGGGTTGGGTACANAGTAATAAAATATGGGGTGTTAATGCTAATGAAGGCGATTAAGCATAAGTAAAGAGTTTTGTTGTAGTTCCTTAATCAAAATCGTATGCAAGAACCTCTCTAACCTCTTCAGAAATTATAGCTGTGTGCCCATACGCAGGGTGGTTGATCCCAACACTAACTTTCGTATTCGGTTTTTTAAACATATTGATCTGGCCTGGAGAAAGATTAAAGTGGATAAACTGGACGGAAGATGCTTTTCCTGCGGCAGTTGTTCTATCAACATCTGATTCAGAATCTCCAATCACAGTTTCACCATTTATCGTTAAACAGCATACTTCCTCCACGCCGCCTAGTTTCATGAGAAGCACTTTTCGGCGTGTNGGGTCATCAATTTCAAACATTAACGTTGCGACTAACTCGTTTCCTTGGGGAATAAGAGGGTTATACGCAGAAAGTTCATCCTTAATCTGCTCTTGACCACCTTTCTCAATAAAGAGCATTTCGTGGATTTGCCACCACATAGTATCATAATTTTCAAANATAAAAGTAGCGTCTGGACCGACAGGAACTCGGCGATTTCGCTTTGTCATCGTCATTTCAGATCGTTTTTTCTTTCGGAGTTCCCCAAAAGTTTCCATATCTAAAATGTCAGTTTCATTAACTATTTTGGATGCCCTCATCTTTGATCCCTTTGGTTGAATCATTTTAAATCCCATACGCTTTTGCTATGAGCTCTATGGGGTGGGTTGCTTTTTCGACTTTTGGTTTAACCCCGTCAATCATTTCCATGCCTTGCAGGATGTGGTCGGCGGCTAATGGACACCCTGACGCAACATAAGCGGATGACGCCTTTTTAGCCTGGCGTGCANCTGGTTTCCCAACCTTCAGAGCGGAAGGAAAATTTTCTTTCATCATTCCCCATGATCCGCCATGGCCGGAACATCTCTCGATTACGGTTAGGTCCAAATCAGGGATATATTTTAGCATATCTACTGATTTTTGCCCAAAATTTTGAGCGCGACTGTGACACGCGTGGTGTAATGTAACCCCACCGTCTAAACTTTTAAGCCCACCTGCAAGACCTTCTTTTTTTGCGATTGCTACAATATATTCGTCGATGTCAAAAGTAGCGCCTGATAGTGCGCTTACATCTTCATTCTCCGGAAGGATTAGTGGCCATTCGAACTTAAGCATTAGTGCGCACGATGGGGTAAGCGCTATTATGTCATTACCGTCATTAACCCAGCTTCGAAGCTCTTTAGCTACTTTTTCGGCGGAACNAGCAACTTCTTGGATATTACCTTGCTCTAGTTGTGGCATACCACAGCAAGAAGGATAAACGACTTCTGTGGTTACTCCGTTAAGATTAAGCACTCCCTGTGCTGCAAAACCAATCGATGGGTTGTTGTAATTCACAAAACACGTGGCATATATGACAGCTTTTCTACCATAGGCAGGCGCTTGGGTGTTGATCGACGGTGGANCGTTTTTCTGTTTTTTCACGAATGTTTCTTTTTGGAATTCAGGCAGAGAAGCATCTCTGTGAACATCACAGGTTGTTTCCAATATTTTTCGCGAAATGAGATTTTCTCGATTAGAGCCCCAGTTTACTATTGAGGCTATCTTACCAANATTTTTTCCGTTCCGGTCNGTCTTAGTAAGTTCCTTATTAACGAATGGTATGTCCCCGTTTTTNAATTGTATTGCCCTATATCTGAGCATTAGATGTGGAAAATCTAGATTAAATTCATGCGGCGGGACATAGGGGCACTTAGTCATGTAGCACATATCGCAAAGCGTGCAGGCATTTACGACTGGCTTAAAGTCTTCACTTGATACCGAATCTAATTCTCCAGACTTAGAGTCATCGATTAAATCGAATAACTTTGGAAAACTATCGCACAGATTAAAACATCGACGGCATCCGTGACAAACATCAAAAACCCGACGAAGTTCCTCATCTAATTTTTCTGAGTCATAAAATTCTTCGCCTTGCCATGGAATCGCATGACGCACAGGTGCATCTAAACTGCCTTCTTTCAAAGTAAGTCCCCATCAGAAAGTCTNACAGTTGCGGAGTTTTGATAAAAAACCAACACTAGGCACTGTCCTTAAAATACCTAATGTGCTGATGGTAATACACATTGCACCAGCACATTAACGTTACTAATGTGATATTGTTTTTTGGATTATTCTATTCAATCCATGGAATCGAAAGCTTTTTGAAAACGTCCAGCGTGGCTTTTTTCTGCTTTGGCTAAAGTTTCGAACCAATCGGCTATTTCGTCAAAACCCTCATCTCTAGCCGTTTTTGCCATCCCGGGATACATATCGGTGTACTCGTGCGTCTCTCCAGCAATTGCNGCTTTTAAATTATCTCCAGTTGGTCCGATGGGCTCTCCTGTNGCCGGATCTCCGGTCTCTTCTAGAAACTCNAAATGTCCATGGGCGTGACCAGTTTCGCCTTCTGCAGTTGATCTAAAAACTGTTGCTACATCGTTATAACCCTCGATATCTGCTTTCTGAGCAAAATATAAATAACGCCTATTCGCTTGCGACTCACCAGCAAACGCTGCTTTCAAATTTTCTTCCGTTTTTGAATTCTTTAATTCTGTCATAGTCTAAATCCAATCTTGATGACCCATTTACCAAATCGAATTCTCTATTCGAATTGGATCCCTTTTTCACCTANNAATATGGTTAGGGGTTAATCAAAAGTCAAGCTATTTAGAATGATTCTAAAACCAAAAGACAATAAAATCATGATAGATCAAGATAGACGCGATTTTTTACGAAGACGTATAATAACGTCCATTTCGTGAATATCACAGTCTCTTGGTATCGGAGGTAGTGCAGAGATCTCAATTTCAGTGCTCTTCACGTCAAGCAGTTGTCCTTCGCCTTCAATATAAAAGTGATGGTGCGGTTCTGTGTTTGTATCAAAATAGACTTTACCGGGTTCAACGATGACTTGCCGCAATAGCCCTACGGTACGAAATTGATGNAGTGTATTATAAATTGTGGCAAGAGAAATAGTATGACCACGTACTTGTGTTTCTTTATGCAATTGCTCTGCGGTAAAATGCCTATTGCTAGATTGAAATAGTATTTTTGCCAGGTGGGTTCGTTGTTTCGTTTGCCTTAGTCCGACTTCACCAAAAAGTTTTGCAATATTATTTTGTGGTTCCATGCGCATCTCTCATAAGCCTATTGGAATAGCTAAATAACGACTTATTGTAGAATTGTAAATCAACGNCCTNTAAAATGCAGAACTATAAGTGATCTGTGCTNTCATATCGAAATGTNAGCATGAAAAAACAATATCATACACTATTTGACCGTTGGGAGTGCATAAGATATTGGTGTAACCTCTAAGAACAAGTATTATAAAAAAAATTTTTAATGTGCCAATATGTCTAAGGATTGTTTTAACGTGACCTCTGATCGGAAATTTAGCTTCAATTATGAAGAGTTGATCCAATGTGCNAAAGGNAAATTATTTGGTCCAGGTAATGCACAATTGCCGATGCCGCCAATGCTAATGTTTGACCGGATTACTCGCATTTCTGACGATGGAGGCACTAATGGTAAGGGTGCTGTTGAGGCAGAATTCGATATCAAACCAGATTTGTGGTTTTTTAAGTGCCATTTTGAAGGTGATCCAGTAATGCCTGGCTGTCTTGGGATGGATGGGCTATGGCAATTACTTGGCTTCACTCTTGGTTGGCTTGGAGGGCCAGGGGCTGGTAGAGCTATTTCTGTCGGCGAGGTAAAATTTACAGGACAAGTATTACCTTCTGCTAAGTTGTTGAAATTTCAATTGGATTTGAAAAGAGTTATAATGCGCCGTTTGTGTATGGGCATAGCAGATGGTCGAGTTTTATGTGATGGAGAAACTGTTTTTGAAGCTAAAGATATCAGAGTGGGATTATTTTCCAACACCGCTTCAGAGAGTTTAGGTTAATGCGGCGGGTCGTTGTAACTGGGCTTGGTGTCGTTTCAAGTATTGGAAATAATTCCCAAGAGGTCACCCAATCCCTAAAACAAGGGAAATCTGGGATAACTTTCAGTGATGAGTATCGCGATATGGGGTTTCGTAGTCACGTTCATGGATCTATCAAATTAGAACCTAGTGATTACATTGATAGAAAAGTTCTTAGATTTATGGGGAACGGTGCATCATACTGCTACATAGCAATGGAACAGGCTATACAGGATGCAGGCCTAGGTGAATCGGACATTAGCAATCCTTTAACCGGCTTGATAATAGGCTCTGGAGGACCGTCAACATCCAATATGATGGCTGCTTTTGACCTGGCTAGGGAAAAAGGACCCAAAAGGGTTGGGCCTTATATGGTGCCGCGAGTTATGTCGAGTACGTCGTCAGCAACGTTATCTACGTCATTTAAAATTAAAGGATTGAGCTATTCTATCAGCTCCGCTTGCTCAACTAGTTCACATTGCATTGGTAACGCTTTTGAGACTATTCAACTTGGCAAACAAAATATAATGTTTGCAGGTGGTGGTGAAGAATTGCATTGGACACTCTCAGTCCTTTTTGATGCAATGGGTGCTCTTTCTTCTAAGTACAATGATGCACCGAAGAGAGCTTCGCGCGCCTATGATGCTGATCGTGANGGCTTTGTTATAGCTGGTGGAGGAGGAGTTTTAGTTCTTGAAGAATTACAACATGCCCTAGCACGTGGTGCGAAAATTTATGCTGAACTTGTTGGGTATGGGGCAACTTCTGATGGGGTTGATATGGTGCAACCATCAGGTGAGGGAGCAGTTCGATGCATGAGAATGGCACTTAACGGAATAGAAGAACCCGTTGATTATATTAATACCCATGGAACAAGTACTCCAATTGGAGATACGAAAGAACTCGAAGCCATATCACAAGTATTTCAGTCAAACAATTATATACCTCTGATAAGCTCAACAAAATCATTGACAGGACATTCGCAGGGTGCAGCAGGAGTACACGAATCTATTTACACCCTTTTAATGATGAAAAATAATTTTCTTGCGGCGTCTGCCAATATAGAAAAATTGGATCCTGCAGCTGGATCAATGCCAATTCTTAGAGAATTGAAGGATAATACAAAGATTAACCTCGCGCTTTCAAATAGCTTTGGTTTTGGGGGAACAAACTCTGTTTTAGCATTTAGAGCGATGGATAGTTAAACCTTATGAAAGTACTGGTGCTGATTAGGAGTACATTTCAAGTATGATTGAGACCATCACAAAGCCTGGGTTAATGCGTGGTCGACGCGGTTTAATTATGGGGGTTGCTAATGAACGCTCGATCGCCTGGAGTATAGCTTCTGCGATAGCGGCCGAAGGTGGAGAATTAGCATTTACGTACCAAAATGATTCTATTGCTAAAAGGGTGAAGCCTCTTGCTTCGTCAGTTGGTTCAGATTTCGTCTTGAATTGTGATGTGTCAAACGATCACGATCTAGATAAGGTGTTTTCTGCAATAAAAGAGAAATGGGGTGAGTTAGACTTTGTGGTTCACGCTATCGCGTATTCAGATAAATCAGAACTTAAGGGACGNTATGCGGATACAACAAGAGAAAATTTTAGAAATACTATGGATATTTCATGCTTCTCTTTTACTAACGTGTCGCGACGAGCAGCAAAGCTAATGGATGCTGGAGGAAGCCTAATTACACTTAGCTATTTAGGTTCAGTTAGAACTATTCCGAATTATAATGTCATGGGGATTGCGAAAGCGGCCTTAGAGGCCAGTGTTAGGTATTTAGCTACAGACCTTGGCAGCCGTGGTATACGGGTTAATGCACTTTCCCCAGGTCCTATGAGAACTCTAGCTGGTTCTGCAATTGCTGATGCTCGGTATGTGTATAGGTATTCAGAACAAAATTCTTCCTTGGCTAGAAACGTTGAGCCTAAAGAAGTAGGGCACGCAGGATTATTCCTTGCTAGTAATCTTTCCAGCGGAATAACTGGAGAAATACATTATGTGGATGGTGGAATGAGGGCAATCGGTATTCCCCGGCCAAATAAGACAGATAATTAGTCAAGAGGTAGGTAACTTTTAAAATCATTTACATTGATTCGGTATTAGAGCCTCTAAATTGTCGGTAATGATGGATTTTGCCCCTAAGTGCAATAAATGCATAGCGGTTGATCGATCATTAACCGTATATGGTATGATATATAAGCCCAAGTTTGTGACAGCATTAATATCGGTACTATTTTTCATGCATTCAAAGTTTGGGTGCACTGAATAACAGTTTAAACTCCTCGCACAATCCAGCCAGTCAGAGTTGAAATTATTTAATAACAAGCCTCTTGGCCATTCGGGTGCTAAATTAAGAAGTTCGTATAGACAAGAAACATTAAAGCTTGAGAACAACATATTGTTTTTGAGCTTTTGTTTAAATTCTTGGATAACAGATATTGTCGCTCTAACCGTTTCCTGTGCCTCACCCAAATTGGGTTTTATTTCTAAATTCATACCTAAACCCAACTTGAGACATTGGTTTATAGTTTCCAAAAGTGTTGGTATTTGCTCTCCTGAAAAACTGGTATCATACCAGCTTCCGGCATCTAACTGTTTCAGAGATTTGAGGGTGAGTTTATTGACAAGCCCATTAGAATTGGTTGTCCTATCGAGTGTATCGTCATGAAAGATCACAGGTACTTTGTCACTCGACAGACGAACATCCAGNTCCAACCATTTTGCTCCTAATTTAGCAGCTTTAAGGATAGATACGATAGTATTCTCGGGTGTTGAATTACAGGCTCCCCTATGCCCTATTATTTCTGGCACTAAAGGGGTGAAGAAAGGTGCTAAAATATTACCCATATTTTAGCACCAATCACTTGAATATTTTCTATTAGTTATCTCAGGATCCTTGCTCTTCCTTTTCTTCTAAGTCCTCTCCAGTTTCTTGGTCAACTAATCGCATACTTAACTTCACTTTTCCTCGATCATCAAAACCAATAACTTTCACTTTCACATCATCATCAACTTTGACCACGTCTGTTGTTTTATTTACGCGACCCGGTAACAGTTCACTAATATGAACTAAACCGTCACGGGGGCCTAAAAAGTTTACAAAGGCTCCAAAATCAACTGTTTTGACTACCTTACCGTTGTAAATCACNCCTATCTCNGGTTCTGCTACGATCGACCTTATCCAATCAATAGCTGCCTGCCCAGCCTCGTTGTCAATCGCAGCGACTTTAACGACCCCTTCGTCATCAATATCTATCTTGGCGCCAGTAGTTTCACATATTTCCCTGATTACTTTTCCGCCTGGGCCAATAATATCTCTAATTTTATCCTTATTTATATTGAGTGTCGTAACTCTTGGGGCGTGATCAGAGACACCGTCCCTCCCTTGATTTATTGCATTTTCCATCTCAGTAAGGATATGAAGCCTTCCCTCTTTTGCTTGTTGCAAAGCAACTTCCATTATTTCTTCAGTTATAGAGGTAATCTTAATGTCCATTTGAAGGGAAGTTATACCTTCAGCAGTTCCCGCTACTTTGAAATCCATATCGCCTAAATGATCTTCATCTCCAAGAATATCAGATAAAACAGCAAACCGATCACCTTCCTTAATCAATCCCATTGCAATACCTGCACAAGCTTGNTTCAAAGGCACTCCCGCATCCATTAAGGACATAGAGGTTCCACATACCGTAGCCATTGAAGAGGAACCATTTGATTCTGTTACCTCTGAGACAACCCTGAGAGTGTAAGGAAAATCTTCCTTTGAGGGAAGAAGTGGCCTAATGGCTCTCCAAGCTAGTTTGCCGTGTCCTATTTCACGTCTTCCAGCCCCACCCATTCTACCAGCTTCACCAACCGAGTATGGGGGAAAATTATAATGCAACATAAAGTTCTCTCTATATTCTCCCTCAAGAGCATCTATTATTTGCTCGTCCTGCCCGGTGCCGAGCGTTGTCACAACTAAGGCCTGAGTTTCCCCTCTTGTGAAAAGAGCTGATCCATGGGCTCTTGGTAAAATTCCAACTTCAGATACAATTGGCCGAACGGTTTTTGTATCTCGTCCATCGATCCGTACTCCTGTGTCTAAAATCGATCCACGAACAATATTTGCTTCTAGTGCCTTTAAAGCACCTTTTGCAGCACTTGCCTCAGCATCAGTCTCAAAAAGTTGTAGGCCTTTTTCTTTTGCTACGGCGATTAATTCTTGTCGTTCCGCCTTATCCGCAACTTTATACGCTTTCTGCAGATCCTTTGTTATAGACTTCTTTAGTTTTGTGGTAACAGTCTTAACCTCAGGTGGTTCGGGTGGCACATCTCTTGGTTCTTTAGCGCANAACTCTGCAAGTTCAATTATTAAGTCTATCACTTCCTGGCAAGCTTTATGCCCAAACATAACTGCACTCAGCATTATATCTTCTGGNAGGCCAGTCGCTTCGGATTCTACCATCAAAACACCGTCGCGCGTACCTGCCATAACAAGGTCTAAGTCCGAATCCTTAACTTCATGCTGAAGTGGATTCAAAATATAATCACCGTTTTTATAACCAACTCTGCAACCGCCAATCGGACCAAGGAAGGGGAGGCCCGAAATTGTTAAAGCCGCAGAAGCTCCAATCATTGCAATGACATCAGGATCATTTTCTAGATCATGAGAGAGAACGGTACAAATCACCTGAGTTTCGTTTCGAAACCCTTTTGCAAAAAGGGGGCGTATGGGACGATCAATCAGTCTGGAAACTAATGTCTCCTTTTCAGTTGGTCTACCCTCACGTTTGAAAAACCCTCCCGGAATTTTTCCTGCCGCAAAAGTTTTTTCTTGATAATTTACGGTTAAGGGGAAAAAATCTAAGCCAGGTTTTGGACTTCGAGCTCCCACAACAGTGCAAAGGACNGTAGTCTCACCTAAACTAGCCATTACAGCTCCGTCGGCCTGTCTCGCTATTTTGCCAGTTTCTAACACCAGCTTTTTCCCACCCCAATTTAATTCTTTTCGATATATTTTAAACATACTATCTACTTCCTCAAATGCTTACCTAAAACCAGAACCCAATAATCAATAAACAGCTCTAATATTTAAAAGATTTACCTAACATATTATTTTAACATCTTCTTAAGAAGAGTTTTTNTTCGTCATCGTTTCAANCTCTTTGACTACTGGGCCANAACTTGAAGGTCTATCGTTTTCATAGTTTCTAATAATAGCCTGCATGGCATGTATTAGCCCACTGGTCAAATATAGATTTTTTTAAAAATCCAAAGCGATCCTCTTTTATGGGNTTACTCTCAGNATTAGCCTCATCCCAAATTGAATTAACGACGAAGACCAAGTTTATGGATCAAGTCCGTGTATCTGTTTTCATCCCGTGATCGAAGATAATCCAGTAGCCTCCGCCGTTGTCCTACCATTATCAACAGCCCTCTTCGAGAATGAAAGTCTTTCTTATGTGTTTTCAAATGTTCAGTAAGATTTAATATGCGGGTTGTTAGAATAGCAACTTGCACTTCTGGAGAACCAGTATCGCCTTCTTTTTGACCATACTGTTTAATAAGTTCGGCTTTTTTTTCATTTGTAATCGACATCATTTACTCCATTTAGCTAAAGGTTAAGGACGCGAATAGGGCGAACATAACCCTCTTGTACCCTCGATATCGCAATAGGTTTCCCAAGAGAGATTGTGTAAAGCAAACTACCTTCTTCAAGTTTGACTTTACAATTCCAATTAGAACTTCCGACAAGAGGTATACTGTGGCCATTTTTCATCCTAGACGCTTGTTCACCTGATAGAGACATTGCCGGGATGCCGTCTAGCGCAACCTCCACAGGTAAGAGCGAATCAAAAGTTGCGGGACTATGCGCTAACGCTTCGAGGGAATCCAGTGAAATCGCATCTTTTTCCGAAAAAGGTCCCACTTTTAATCTCCTGAGCGAGGATACATGGCCGACGGTACCAAGATGAACAGCTAAATCTCTAGCTAACGCTCTTATATAAGTCCCCTTACCACTAGTAACCAGAAAAGTTGCGTGGTCTTGGTCTATTATAGCTTCCAGATTAAAAGTTTTAATAAAAACTTTGCGAGACGGCAATGAACCGANTGCGTGGTTGCGTGCTAGGTCATATGCTCTTCGACCATTAACCTTTATAGCTGAATAATTTGGTGGTACTTGATTAATATCACCAAGAAAGTAAGAAAGAGCTTTCTTTATTTGCTCCATGTCAGGTCTGGTATCACTTGTTTCAACAATGCAGCCTTCGCTATCATCGGTATCACGTTTTTGTCCCCAACTAACGTCAAATTTATATTCTTTCAATGTATCCACAGCGAAGGGTATAGTCTTTGTTGCTTCTCCGAAAGCGATTGGCAAAATACCTGATGCCAATGGGTCCAGAGTTCCTGCGTGACCTGCTTTTTGCGCGTTGAAAAACCGACGGACACGATTTACCACTTGAGCGGAGGTCTTTCCAATTGGCTTATCAATAATTATCCAGCCATTGATTGCATCTCCCTGTCGTCTACGCGACACCGTTGGNACCGTCGTTTACGTTATTACTAACAAGAGTGCTCTCTGTGAGTTTAAGAACTTTGTTAAGATTGTTTGAGGTATCGAAAGCGTTATCGATTTTAAAATCTAATTTAGGTACTACCCGCAACTCTACTCGTTTAGCCATTTTACTTCTCAGAAATGGAGCTGCCCTTTTTAAACCTAATAGCACACTATCCTGTTGTTTCCCCCCCAGTGGCATTACATAGACAGTAGCTGCTTTTAAATCTGGACTAACCGAGACTTCTGATATTGTTATAGATATACCTTTAAGGTCGGGATCACGTATTTCCTCTCTTTCTAAAACGTCGACAAGTGTTTTTCTGAGGAGTTCGCCTACCTTGTATTGACGCTGAGAAGGCAAAGCTGCCTTTTTAGATCTTAATACTGACCGAGACATACTATTACTCTAAAAACTATTTTATTACGAATCATCAGCGGTTACTTGAACTGACTCGAGGGTTCTCGCTATCTCTCTAACCTCGAAACACTCTATAAGATCACCAACTTGCAGGTCGTTATAATTTTCAAATGCTGCTCCACATTCAGAACCTTCTTTTATTTCATTCACTTCGTCTTTAAATCTCTTCAAAGTTTTTANCGATCCTTCGTGGATTACAACATTATCGCGCAACAATCTAACATTTGCTCCCCGTCGGATGTTACCTTCTGTAACGATACAACCTGCAATTTTTCCAACTTTACTGATATTAAATACTTCTTTAATCTCCGCATTTCCAAGGAACTCCTCCTTTAAGTCGGGTGAAAGTAGTCCTGTAAGTGCTGATTTTATGTCATCTATTACATTATAAATTATGGAGTAGTACCGAACGTCGATCCCATTTTTTTGTGCGAGCTCTCGTGCCTGAGGATTAGCTCTAACATTGAAACCTATTACAATTGCATTTGACGCAGCAGCTAAAGTGATATCTGATTCACTTATCCCACCCACCGCGCCCAATAGGATCCGAACAGTAACAGTTGGGTTTGAGATACGCTCTAGACTTGTTCGGATTGCTTCAAGCGAACCATGAACATCTGTTTTTATCAAAATGGGGAGTTCTTTTGCTTGACCAGCTGCGATAGCAGATAGCATTTGTTCAACAGTACCTCGAGCTCCTGCTGTTACCTGTTTTCGACGAATTTCTCTTTTTCTATATTCGACAATTTCTCTCGCTCTGGCTTCATTCTCGACAACCACAAAGTCATCACCAGCAACTGGTGACCCATTTAAACCTAATACCTCTGCTGGAAAACTTGGCCCGCATTNCTGTATACGGTTCCCATTATCATCAAGTAAAGCACGAACTCTTCCCCATTCTGCACCGGCTACAAATATATCGCCTATTTGTAGAGTGCCATGTTGCACCAGAACAGTAGCTACACTACCTTTTCCTCTTTCAACTTTTGACTCGATAATTGCACCGGCTGCAGTTCGGTTAGGGTTGGATTTTAGCTCCAATAACTCTGCTTGTAACAAAATTGCTTCCTGCAGTTTATCCAAGCCTTCTCCAGTCTTTGCTGATACTTGGACTTGCATGACGTCACCACCTAATTCTTCTACGATTACCTCATGTTGTAAAAGTTCTGTTTGAACTTTATTGGGGTTAGCTTCGGGTAAATCTATTTTATTAATGGCCACTATTATTGGGCTTTGTGCGGCTTTCGCATGCCTAATCGCCTCAACCGTCTGCTGTTTTATTCCATCATCAGCAGAAACGACAAGGATAATGAGATCTGTTACAGTTGCTCCTCGTGCTCGCATTTCTGTAAAAGCCTCATGACCCGGCGTGTCCAAGAAGGTAATTTTTTCACCTGATTGTCCGCTAATTTGATACGCACCAATATGTTGTGTAATACCTCCCGCCTCGCCAGTTACAATGTCAGTTTTTCGCATGGCATCGAGTAAAGACGTTTTCCCATGGTCAACATGTCCCATTATAGTAACAACTGGAGCTCTTGGCTCAGTATTCTCTTCAAGTTCCTGTTTTACTTGCAACCCAGTNTCAACATCAGATTCTGATACGCGTCTTACATTGTGCCCAAATTCGGAAGTAACTAACTCTGCAGTATCCGCATCTATGACTTGATTTATAGTTGCCATTACCCCCATCGCCATTAGCTTTTTGATCACATCTCCGGCTCTTTCGGCCATGCGATTGGCTAACTCTTGGACTGTGATGGCGTCTGGTATAATTACCTCTCTGGAGCGCTTGCCAACATCACCTTTTTCGTCTCGCGCGCGATTTTTTTCCTTTTCACGTGCTCTCCTAACTGAGGCAAGGGATCTCACTCTTTCAATTCCGGTGTCATCTAGTGCTTGTGAAATTGTTAACTTCCCTGAGTGACGCCTTCGTGGCTCGCCACGTCGGCTAACAGGCACTGTTAGTTTCTTATTTGGGTCACCTCTTTTTTTACCCGGTTTAGATTCGTTTGACCCATCATCTGGTTCTATTTCTGCTTCGTCATCTATCTCTAATTCTTTATCATTAGACCTATTAGCTTGCCGAGGTGATGCCCCTTTTGCTAACCTAGACTCTTCTTCCTCTGCAAGCCGTGCAGCTTCTAATATTTTTATCTGTCTTTCTTCCTCTTCTATCCGCTGTGCTTCTTTGAGCTCGACTTCTCTTCTATNTAATTCTTTTCCTGCTTTTTCTGTTGGTTCAGGGAAGACGGTAATGGCTGTTCTCTCTCCATCACCGGATGGACCCTGTTCTGATAAAATTAGCTTAGCGTGCGGGGATGAAACCTCCTCTGAGGTTCCATCTGTCTGTTTCAAGCCAACTTGCAGCGCTCGAGTTCGTGCTGCACGTTCTTCAGAGGTGAGGTTTTGCGGTGCAGTCTCATCTACAGCTTCGACATCTTTTATATCATTACTGACAATGGCGACGCGTTTCCGCCGACGTTCCACTTGTACAGTCTTAGATCTACCGTGCGAGAAACTCTGTTTCACTTGGCTTGTCTCTATAGTTTTACCAAGCGATAGAGTCCCTCCACTAGAGAGGCTTAATTTTTTTCGATCTTTATCTTCCGTCGTCATTCGCTAAACACATATCCTAAATAAAAATTTCAATATGATAGTCTCAATACACTTGTAAGTCGAACTTTTCCAACCTAGCATGTTGGTTAGTACTTCTAAAGCTTTCTAAACGGTTAAAATCTTTTTTCAATCGAGACACTAAACCATCACTGCCAGNNNCATTATTGACCGAAACTGCTAAATGAACAATGTTACGGTCATCAAATACTCTGGCTAACTCTGAGCCATAGGCAGAATCTAAAACAATTATATTTGGATTAATATGATCAAGTTTCTGTCTCCCATCGAGGGCACCATCCTTTGCTTCTATTCTTATCAAAACCTTTCTCTGACGAAGAGCTATGTCAATCTTGGCATAACCACCAAATACCCGACCTGCCCGTCTGGCTAGACCTAGCCCAGATATTGCCCGTTCTACCAATGTCCCCTCGACTTGTTTTAGAAAAGTTGTTGGAATTAAGACCTTTTTTCGTGAACATTTCTCAAATATTTTTCTCTCCACAGAGGTTGAGATTGTTTTGTAGCATGCTTTGACCCACATTCCTTTTCCAGGAAGTTTTTGAGCTAAATCTGGCACTACCTGCCCTAGTGGATCTAAGACAAACCGTATAAGTTCCTTTGGCTCTTTGTTCTCTCCAGTTACAATACATTTTCGATTACCTACGCTTCGTTGGAACTGCCGGTCTAGGTGCAATTTATCATCTAGGCGTNTCAAGTTTTACTCCTCGTTAGAATTACCTTGTCCTACGTCAGTATTTGAACCCTCGTCGTCTTCAAACCAATGTGCCCTGGCGGTCATTATAATATTATTTGCATCCTCTATAGACAAACCGGCGTCTGGCAACATCTCTAGTAACTCGTCGCTAGCAAGGTCGCCTAAATCGTCGATGGTCTTGATTTGATTATTACCCAAAATAACTAGCATGCTTGGAGTGATACCGCTCATTTTTGCCAGCTCGTCAGTTACCCCTAATTCAATCCTCTGTTTATATAGACCCTCTTGTTCTGCTTCATTGAAGGCTAATGCTCTAGTTTGAAGTTCTTCGGCTATAGCTTCATCAAATCCCTCGATCTGAGCTAGGTCAGAGAGTGCCGAGTGAGCAATTTCGGTGANCGATGAAAATCCTTCAGCAACTAATAAATGAGCTATCACATCGTCTATATCTAACGCCTCAATAAATAGAGTTGACCGAGTTTTGAATTCTTCTTGTCTTCGCTCTGACTCCTCTGCTTCCGTAAGAATGTCAATGTCCCAACCACTGAGGATTGATGCAAGTCTAACATTTTGTCCTCTTCGTCCAATGGCTAAACTAAGTTGTTCATCAGGAACAACCACTTCTATCCTTTTTTGGTCCTCATCAAGCACTACTTTGCTTACTTCTGCTGGAGCTAGGGCATTTACGACGAATGTTGCTGTGTCATCTGACCAGGGAATAATATCTATTTTCTCACCCTGTAATTCACCAACGACTGCTTGAACNCGGCTACCACGCATTCCAACACAGGCCCCTACTGGGTCAATACTTCCATCATATGAGATCACTCCAATTTTGGCTCGACTTCCAGGATCTCGCGCTACTGCTTTTATTTCAATTATACCATCATAAATTTCGGGCACTTCTTGTTTAAACATCCCCTTCATGAATTCGGGGTGTGTTCTGGAGACGAAAATTTGTGGCCCTCTCAATTCTTCTCGGACTTCATAAATATAGGCCCGCACACGATCTCCGTTCCTAAAAGACTCTCTTGGTAAAAGCTCATCTCTTCTTAAAATTGCTTCCGCTCTCCCAAGATCCAATGTAACATTTCCAAACTCAACACGCTTCACAATGCCGTTGATGATTTCTCCTACCCGATCCTTAAATTCATGGAATTGACGCGTTCTTTCTGCTTCACGAACTTTCTGAACAATAACTTGCTTGGCAGTTTGAGCTGCTATTCTTCCAAAATCTATTGGAGGGAGAGGGTCGATTATGAAATCACCAAGAGCAAGCGTTTTATCCTGTTTTTGTGCTTGATCAAGGGCGATTTGTGTCACTTCGTCCTCCACCTCTTCAACAACNTCAGTTCTCCGAACTAGTTGAATTTCTCCAGAATTTCGATTTATCGTTGCTCGAATGTCATGTTCATTCCCATATTTTGAACGACCCGCTTTTTGAATAGCTTGCTCCATTGCCTCTATTACTTCATCACGTTCTATACCCTTTTCTCTAGCTACTACGTCTGCTACTTGAATGAGTTCTAATTTTGGGAATGATGTTGTTTCAGTAGACACGTTTACACTCGCTTAAATTGTTTAAATCTGATTGCTTTGACTAGCTTGGATTAATTCATCTGTCAGTATTAATTTTGCTTTTTTAACATTAGAAAAAAGAATGTTAACCTCGTCTGTCTCTAGTTTGCCTTCATTCATTAACCTTAATCGTATGCTATCACTGTTGAGGACCCCGCATAGCTGGCACTTAATATTTGTATGCCCATTTAATGGGGTTCTTGATTCTATTTTTGCCTCAAAACCCTTATATCGATCAAAGTGCTCAAGTTTAGTTAGCTTTCTGTCAATACCCGGTGAAGTTACTTCTAGACGATAGGCATTCTTTATGAAGTCCTCCACGTCGAGTGTTACCCCTGCAGATCTGCTAATAGAAACACAGTCGTCAATAGTAACATTTTTTCGGTCTAATCGTTCAACTACCAGTTGCAAAATACTATTTCCTGAACCCGAGAGATTTATTTCGATTAATTCAAAACCTTTTTCTTCTAGGATAGGTTCTAAAACTTCTGTTATTCTTTCGTCTAAAAAGCTTTTCATTTTAGGAAACCAAAAACTGCTTGTAACCAATAAAAAAAGGGCCAAAGGCCCATCTTAANAAATANCACTAGTTAANAAAAAATAATACACTGTTAATAGAGTATTTTACAAGGANTTTCTATATAAATATTTCTTATTTTAATTCAATGGCGTCAGATTTTTTTATACTGAAGAAAAATGGGAGAGCGCCCAGCAAGCAAAGCTTTTTTTTCATAGCGTGTCTCCGGCCAATCCTCTGGTCTTAAACGCCAGTCGGTTGGGCGGCGAGCCAGCCATCTGAAACCTTNATTATTTTTGAGATGGATAAGGATCCATCGAAGATACTCGGGATGGTCTGTGGCAATACGAAGTTCACCGCCCACCTTTAACAGTCGATTAAATTCATTTAACGTGGTTCTTTGAATAATTCTTCTTGAATGATGCCGTTTTTTTCTCCAAGGATCTGGGAATAATATAAATAATCGGCTAATGCTATGATCTGGTAAAAGGGATAAAAAAGGTCTTACATCATCGGGTAGTATTCTAACATTAGGTAATTTTTTATTAGTTACATATCTCAGTAGGCTGGCTACTCCATTTATAAATGGCTCACAGCCTATGAAGCCTACCGATGGGTTGATTTCTGCTTGCTGAGCGATATGTTCGCCGGCCCCGAAACCAATTTCCATCCAAATGTCATTGATACCGCGCGGAAATAACTCCAAAGGATTTTCAATGGGTGTTTGCCGATTAATACGGACCTTAGGCAAATCTTCATTGATCAAGTTGGCTAAATTCGGCCGTAAACGTCTCCCATGCCGTCTACCTCTGAAGTGAATAGGGTGTTGTTCTTTGGAACCATTATTCAATTCGATTTCATTTANATCATCTAACATTTTTTAATTGATCTAACAAATCGAGTTTTTCCCAGGAAAACCCACCATCGTTCTCTGGTTCTCTACCAAAATGGCCATATGCAGAGGTGCGCGCGTAAATAGGTCTGTTGAGTCCCAATTGTTCTCTTATGCCTCTTGGAGATAAATCTAAGTTGTTCTCTAAATATTCTGAGATCTTTTGTTCTGAAACATTTCCTGTTCCATAGGTGTTGACATAGACAGACAATGGTTTTGCAACACCAATTGCGTATGAGAGTTGAATGGTGCATTTCTCTGCAAGATCGGCTGCAACTATATTTTTTGCNACCCATCTCGCTGCGTATGCTGCAGATCTATCAACCTTTGTTGGATCTTTACCGGAAAATGCCCCTCCACCATGAGGAGCTGCACCGCCATAAGTGTCAACAATAATTTTTCGTCCAGTTAACCCTGCATCACCATCAGGGCCGCCAATCACAAATCGNCCAGTTGGATTAACATAAAATTCAGTTTCGGGACACATCCANCCGTCTGGTAGTACGTTCTCCACAAATGGTCGGACTATTTCTCGGACTTCTTTTTGCTCTAATCCCTCATCATGNTGCGTTGAGATTACAATAGAGGCCGCTCCTATTGGCTTTCCATTCTCATATCGGAGGCTCACCTGGCTTTTAGAATCTGGCCCTAAGCCAACAATTTGGCCAGATCGTCTGGCATTAGCCATATTTTTCAAGATTGAGTGTGAATACTGTATCGGAGCAGGCATGAGTGTTTCAGTTTCTCGACAGGCATATCCAAACATTATACCTTGATCACCAGCCCCTTCATCTTTGTTACCTCTTGAATCTACACCCATGGCAATATCGCTCGATTGTTCATGCAGAAGTATCGTTATTTCGGCATTCTTCCAGTGAAATCCATCTTGTTCATAACCAATTTCTCGAATAGCACCCCGCACTTTTTCGGTTATGACGTCATGACTGATATGCGCTGGACCCCTAACTTCGCCCGCTAGTACTACTCGATTAGTCGTTGAAAGGGTTTCACATGCAACTCGGCTATTCGGGTCTGCCCCAAGATATAAATCTACCACAGTGTCTGATATTAGATCACACACTTTATCAGGGTGCCCCTCGGAAACCGATTCACTNGTAAAAACAAAATTATCTTGAGCCATAACTGCTCCTTACCGATAGAAGTTTTTCTAATACAGGTATTATCTCATTACCTTAAAGGTCAATAGAAACTTTTTATAATCTGCTAAATCCTTAAAAGTTATTGGATCTTTTTGGGAAAATAAAAATTAAACAAACAAGTAGTAACAATAAATAAATACTGTTGCCAAACCTGCTATAAATGGTCCGATATGGTGTTGGGTTAGTTAGATATCGGTCGAGAATTCCTTCTTTATTAAGGCTAATTTCTCCCATCGTTCTGCCGTAGGCATCATAAAACCCCGATATCCCCGTGTTAGCTGACCTAATCAAAGGAACCCCTTCTTCAATAGCCCTCATTTTGGCAATCGCGAGATGCTGTCGGGGGCCTGCACCGTTTCCAAACCAGGCATCATTGGTGAGGTTGATAATAAGATTTGATTGGTTTCTCTCCTGTTCCTTTATGACGTCACCAGGAAAAATAATTTCATAGCAAATTACTGGCGATATAAACCCAAGTAATGGGACGTTTAATACTTTAAGGCCACTTCCAGCTCGAAAATCAGCTAAGCCTTGCACTATTTTCGAAATAGGGAGCCAGTCTTTTAATGGCACGTATTCACCGAATGGTACAAGACGAACCTTATTATATTGGGCGTCGATTTTTGCGTCTGAAGATATGACAAACAGACTATTATGCAATTGGGTTTTTGGTTGTGCAGCAATTGCAGGGGCTCCAGTGATTAACCGAGACGAAGTAGGTAGGGCGTGCATTATAGATGTTCGCAATTTTTTGTCGGTAGCCAAAAAAGCGGGAACGGCTGTTTCTGGCCATATAATGAAATCAATATTTTGTTTAGAGCGAGTATTATAGTTTATCTTTGTCGGTAAATTACTTAATTTTAAGTANTTTGAAATATTTTTAAACTTCTGTTCTGGTCTCCACTTATCTTTTTGTGCGATATTAGCCTGAACTATTCTTATCAAAACATTGGGGTCGGTGGTTACACTTGCTTCNAGTAGCCGGACCATTCCAGCAACCCATAAAACAGGTGGTATTAGAAAACAGAGAATAAGAATNTTGAGTGAGTGTTTTGTCCAAAAACACCTTTTTACTAATAATACTGATGGGCCTATTCCAACAAAAATTACGAGGAAATTCAGCCCATAAGCTCCAAGGACTGATGCTGCTTGACTCAAACTTTCTGAAACTGACATGGCGTACGACGTCAAATTCCAAGGAAAACCAGTGAATAAATGCCCTCTGATATAGTCGGAGAGCGACCACAAACTTGCTATAGCGATCGTATTTTTAGGAATAGAACTAGATATTAAGGGAAATAAACTCAGTAGGCAGGCAGGAAACAAAGCAAGCACCGCTGGCAGTCCAAGAAATGAAATAGGAATTAAAAAAGCAAATTTATCGCTGTCTATTAAAAAGGCATTGGACAACCAGTGCATCCCAAGGAGATGNTACCCAAAACTGAATAACCAAGCAACACAGGCGGNTTCCACTGAGTTAGCACACTTGAACAGTAAGGTCGCTAATACAGAGAATGCAAAAATTCCAGGCATAAAATACCAAGGAGGTAACGCCGTCGCAGATATCATCCCCAGAAGTATAATCGAGACGGGTCTGCGCCAACTAGTGAATAGATACTCTGCGCTTAAGAAATATTTATTCCACATTACTTCATAGCTAAGGTGTTTTGGGCGTTGGGGTTTTCGTTGGAAGACGAACTCTCACTGTTTTTAAGCGTCTAGGGTCGGCTTCTAAAACCTCAAATTCTAGGCCTGTTCCGTGACGAATAATCTCACCACGTTTAGCAATTCTGCCAGTAATACTATAAATAAGACCAGCTAATGTTTCGGCTTCTTCTTTTTCTTCTGCGTTTAAAACTGGACCGAAAAGTTCTTCTAATTCTTCAACTGTGGCTCTTGCATTTGCGACAGCAGTTCCATCAGATTGATTAATGATTTTTGGGCCCTCTTCTACGTCATGTTCATCAATTATCTCCCCTACAATTTCCTCAACTAGGTCTTCGATTGTGATTAAACCATCAATCCCACCAAACTCATCAACAACTAGTGCTAAATGTAATCTTGTCATTCTCATTTCTTGTAACAGGTCGAGGGCTCGAATTGATGGAGAAACAAATAAAACCTTTCTAACTAGGTCGGACAAAACCATTTTTTTTGCCGAGTTTAGTTGAGCTAAAACATCCTTTATATGAACCATACCAACAACATCATCCAAGGTGTTGCGGTAAACAGGCAATCGAGAATGAGCCATCTTGACCATTTCTGAAACAAGTTCGGGGATAGGAGTTTTTATATCTATAGCCGTTATGTCTGCGCGCGGAACCATTACATCCCACGCGGTTATATCTCGGAGATCTAATACATTTCTGAGAAGGGTTCTTTCATGGCTATCACTATCGACTTGGTGGTCTCCTTCCTCCATTAACTCTTCTANAGTTTCCCGAACTACATTATCACCTGGCGTTAGGTTAAGCTGTTTAAAANCCTGTTTTGTTATTTTAAACGGATTTATTTTTTCCAAAAACGTCAAAATTTTTGTTCCATTAGAAGGTTATTTATCTTGTTGAGATTATTAGTAGACAAATTTGATAGCTCTTCTGTTAGATGATTTTAAGTTGGTAGTAGCGTGCGGTAAGGATTATTTATGCCTAGATTTTTTAGAATATTAATCTCAATGTTTTCCATCTTTTTTGCTTCTATGTCGTTTTCGTGATCAAATCCGAGAATATGGAGGCATCCATGAATTAATAGATGTTGGATGTGATCTATAAAAGGGATATCCGCTTTAATACTTTCTTCAAGTGCAATGGAATAGCCTAGTGCAATATCTCCAAGGAAAACTGGAATATCTTTAACCTTTTTTAAGCCGCTGGCAAAAGATAAAACATTTGTAGGTTTGTTTTTCCCTCGGTAGCATTTATTTAGACGGCCCATTTGCTCATCCGTTGTTAATAGGATACTGATTTGATCACTAGGCGAGATTATTGGCGTTAATTCGCTGTTTAAAACTGTTAAAATGGTTTCCTTACAAACTTCGACAATTTCGCTACTAGCACCATACCACTTATTATAATCTACTTTAACCTCAATAGTTGTTTTGTGCATTTCATTATCCAGATACAGAGGTTTCCGTGAGAATGAATCTTAAAATAAGTCTCATTGAGCAGGAATTTCATATAAATGCTTGCCTTCTCGCTGATCATAGGCGTTTACAATTCGGGTTACCATTGGATGCCGAACTACATCGGAAGAAAAGAACTCTATAATTTTCACTTGAGGGATTGTCGTTAGAATCTCTAGAGCATCTTTAAGCCCTGATTTTGTTCCAAAAGGAAGGTCAATCTGCGACAAATCCCCAGTGATACAGATACGAGAATTTTCGCCCATTCGTGTTAAAAACATTTTCATTTGAGCGGGNGTAGTATTTTGGGCTTCATCTAAAATTACAAATGAATTTGCCAGTGTTCGGCCTCTCATGAAGGCAAGAGGGGCAATCTCTATTTCACCGGTTTCTATCATTCTTTCAACTTGTTCTCCTCCCATCATATCGTGCAGAGCATCATAAAGNGGACGTAGATAGGGNTCTACCTTATCTTTTAAGTCGCCAGGGAGAAAACCTAATCGCTCCCCTGCCTCTACAGCTGGTCGGGATAAAATTAAACGATCTATTTCACGATTTTTCAGCATAGATACTGCTACAGCGACAGCCAAATAGGTCTTTCCGGTTCCCGCTGGCCCAACACCNACGGCGAGCTCAGCTCGCAAAAGTGATTTCACGTAAACATGTTGATTGGGCGATCGTGGTGCTATTTTTCGTTTCCATGTGGTTAAAGTTGATGAATTATCTTTAAATTCAGTTAGGTCTGGTTTTCCAGATGTATTCGCTGTTTTTTTTACCCATTTGATTGCAGCATCAATTACACTTGGTTCTAAGGTACCATCACTATCGGCTGATTCTAGTTTTTCATAAAGAGCTTCTAGTATTAATGCTGCATTTTCTATGTCTATCTTACTGCCCTTAATCTCGATAGTGTTGCCAAAACAAGCTAGGGTTACATGGAGCTTTTGTTCGATTCTTGCGAGATTTGAGTCGTGTTGACCAAATAATGATGGCAGGAGTTTATAATTCTCAAAATCGAGCGTTAGTCGATCGATACCAATTGAATTCCCGTTCAAGCGGTTTTCCTCTCTTGGATTTTATGATCAATTATTTNTATATCTCTATCTGATTGTTGTTCTGTAAATGCTTTGCCAGATAAGCTTTTTTCAAAACCACTCTCGATGTGGACATCTACAATCTCACCTAACAGTCTGGGTGGCCCATTNAAATTAACGCTTTGCATGAATGGGCCTCTNCCTGTCAGTTGACCGTCTCGTTCCCGTGTTCGTTCTACCAAAACCTTTTGATAGGTGTTTACAGACCTGGTGTTGAATGTGAATTGTTGTTCGTTGAGTAATTGCTGAAGTGTTTGGAGGCGGTCGGATTTGATAGCATCACTTATTTGTTCTTGGGATGAAGCTGGTGTTCCCGGTCGGAGGCTATATTTAAATGAGTATGCCTGGGCAAACCCGATATCGTTTATAAGGCGGATTGTATCGGCGAAATCATTATGAGTTTCTCCAGGATGACCAACAATAAAATCAGATGACAATGCTATATCTGAACGAGCTATCTTAAGTTTTTCTATAATGTTTCGATAAAAAGTTACATTGTGTTTTCTATTCATACTCTTCAACATCTGGTCAGACCCAGTTTGGACTGGTAAGTGGAGGTACGGCATTAGTTGTGGAACGTCACCATGGGCCATGATTAAATCATCATCCATATCTTTTGGATGAGATGTTGTATACCGAATTCTGGCTAATTTATCTATTTCAGCCAATTCCCTAATAAGCCTTGCTAGTGACCATTCCTTGCCGGTTTTTGAAACGCCGTGATATGCATTTACATTTTGTCCTAATAATATTAGCTCTTTTGCACCTCCTCGAACCAGGTTTAAAGCTTCTTCTCTTATCTGTGTTGCTGGCCTAGATTCTTCAGAACCGCGCGTATACGGTACAACGCAGAAGGAACAAAATTTATCACAACCTTCTTGTATACTCAAAAAAGCGCTTGTTGATGATAGTGTGTCTTTTGGGAGATGATCGAACTTAGTCTCAAGTGGAAACTCTGTATCGATTATACCAGCGCCATTACCTTTATCATTTGGGACAAAATGAGCTGCTTCAATCACCATTTTAGGAAGTCGGTGATAGGTTTGTGGGCCAAAAACCATATCNACAAAAGGCGCTCTTGATACAATGTTGTCACCTTCTGCTTGNGCAACACAACCAGCAACAGCAAGTAGTACTTTTTTTCCACGATCCCGAGCATTGATTTTTAATTTGCGCAGCCTACCAAGTTCCGAGAAAACCTTCTCAGTCGCTTTCTCGCGAATGTGACATGTATTCAGTATTATCAAATCAGCGTTATCGGGTTTAGTCACTAACTTAAAGCCTAGTGGCACCAAAAGATTTGCCATTTTATCTGAGTCATAGACATTCATTTGGCAACCATAAGTTTTGATAAAAACAAACTTATTTGTAGGTGAATTNACTTGCGAATTTGGGCTTGTCATCGTTTACATCGCAACAGGTCATTAAAAGGCAAAACAGTTCATCTTTCTAAATTTAGTTGAAAATTNTACAGAGTATCACTGCGTTAAATCAAGTCAAGTGAACCTCCCTATAACCCGTTACATATTGTTTGCAACTTTTTTGTGACAATATACGGCAAGTTTTTTTCGACTACTAAATTGATTGGCTCTGATTGGGGCATGAAATTTAACTTCTACATTGAGCACGCCAAGAGATAATGCTGTTATTAGATGCGGAACAAATTTCATATCGCCATACCAGCAGAAAAAAGGGCGATCCCGGTACCTAATAGGAATACCGTTTAAGTGAGTATAACGTATAGTGAGCGGTTGGACAGTTGAATTTGCGAGCTTTGGAGCTTCAAAGAGTGAACTTTTAAAAGGCAATACTCTTCTTCCATCAGTGCTGGTTCCCTCTGGAAATAGAATTAAATTTTCAAATTTTTCGAGCTCTTGTTTTATCAATTTTTTTTGCAGGCGAGATGCATTTTTTTGGCGTTTTATGAAAATAGTGTCTGTGACTTTTGCTAATAGCCCCAAGATAGGCCACTTAGCTACCTCTGACTTAGCTATGAACTTTCCCGGGATCAATGATCCTAGTATTATTATATCGAAGTAAGAAAGATGATTACTGACAAATAAAACGCCATTATTTTTTGAAATATGTCCAGTAGTCTTAATTCTTAAGCCAATAACACTAGCGCTGAATTTATGGTGCAGAAGTGGCATGAGTTTACCTAATGGGGGATATATTAGTAATCCTATTATTTGTGATGGGAAAAGAATTATTGTGATCAAGCCATATGCAATCAATCGGAAACCCGATAACCAGTTTGACCCTGTTGTTGTGTGACTTNCCAAACAATTTGAGTGATTTAATAAATTGGCATCACTACTATCATGCAATTTGGTTCGGTTTGAAGTCAAAGTTTGGGTCATTGTATTGGCAATGACCTGCGGAATGATCGTTGATAATGCTTATGGTATCTATTGGGTATGGAACTAGTTTTCATTATGATACAAACATCGGTAGTATTGAACTGGTTGTCTACTACAGCCCCATCACCAACCCAGCCTCCCACCCTTAGATATCCTTTGATCAATGGGGGTAAATTGTTTTTCTGCCAATCATTGGNTCCTAAAGTGCCATTATTTTTTAGCATGTCGACGTACTTTCCTGGTAATGCTCGCGGACATAGATCTTGAGGTGCCTGGTACCAGTTTTGAAGATAAGTTAAGGCAGTTCTATGGGCCCTTGGGTTACTACCTGGAAAACTGGCACAACCAAACATTAAATCAATATTAAAATTAAAAATATACCTCGCTATACCTAACCATAACAACCTTAACGTTGTATTATTTCTGTGGTGAATATCAACGCAGGAGCGCCCTAATTCTAGTATTTTTCCGGGAAAAGATAAAATTTTTGTTATGTCAAACTCATGGGAGGTGTAGAAAGTCTGCTTATGTTTCAAATGGGAGCGCTGAATCAAACGATAAGTGCCAATAACGGAATTTCGTTTTTTCCCAGCTAACTTATTTTCCAACTTACGGTCAATCACTAACAAGTGGTCAGCTTTCTCATCGAATTCGTCGCAATCTAATTGCCACTTTCTGGTTGCAGTTGTTGAAATAGCTCCCAATTCTTCATAAAAAACTTGGTATCGNAGCTTCTGGGCTGCTTCGATATCGCATGAACTCCTCGCTAACCTGAGCTCCAGGTCTCCTAATATTATTGGGTTAATGGTATTTTTTATTTTATAGGATTNTTTCTGTGGTAAAAGTAAAGAGTTATCAAAAAATTCTGGTGTAGTCATTGAGGTCTCCNAACCAGATTTACAAAATAAATTTTTGATTTTTTAATATACCAATGAGATGTTCGTCTCTTTTTGTGCCATGTACTCGTCAGATTTCTGCACGTTTTTGCTGTAAGTGAAGGCACATAATCACTGCATCTTTCTTATTCGTACTCGAAAATCTGTAATAGTTTTTTCGTAATCCCACATTTACAAAACGGTGTCTGCAATAAAACCTTATAGCAGGACGGTTTGTCTTTGAAACCTCTAGAAAAACACTTGTTACATTTTGAGAAATAGAAAAATTAATAGCTCGTTTAATCAAATAATTTCCCGTTCCCTTTTTCCTTTCTTTACTATTAACACTGATAGATAGTATTTCAGATTCTTTTCCAATGATGTTTAGAATTATGAAGCCTCGTAAGCGATAGGAGAAGTTATTAACTGCTGACGTTACAAAGCAAGCCCAAAAATAATCAGAATTTAAAATCCCTCTAAAACCTTCCAGGCTCCATCGCATACCATGACGGTGTATTTGTAATTTGAAAGCCTGTTTTACTAGATATTGCTCAATCAACTTAGAAATAATTTTGGGTTTCATTGAAAAATTGCTGGTTACTGGTCCATAGGTCGCATTTTTAACCAGTCTTTGGTTTAGCTTTGACCATTCCCATGAATAGGATCGATTTTTTCTCGAAACTGGAACTTTTTTTATCACTTTTTAGCTAAGCCAATATCGGGCGAACGGAAATAATTTAATGCTAAGCCGGGAGTGTATTTCTGAGAAACTTTTCCAGCCATATCGATGATTTTAACGGCATAATAGGCTAGATCACTTGCGGCTACTGGTCCTATATCTTTTTCNTCAACGGGTAAAAAATTATTTTGCAAATCGTCAGGTAGTTGATCAAATAGCTGATTTGCTCCGTCTCCAACTAGGCGTATTTTTGTATCTTTATCTATAATTGTTTTTATTTTGTTATAGAAAATNTCTGAACCGATGACTGTACCTGGAATAAGTTTTGTATGGTCCATGGCTCTGCACTCGACATATAACTGTTCCCTTTTACTATTCAGGGCTATTACTAAAATGCCGTAAGATAAAAATGACGCTTTTGGGTTAGTTCTTTCGGCAACTGCATCAAAGCATGAAATGCCNATTAATGGTATATCATTTGATATAGCTAGACCTTTTGCTGCGGCCATACCAATTCTTAACCCGGTAAAGGATCCTGGACCAGTAGAGGTTACTACATACTCAAAATCACAAAGTGGAATATCAGCTTCTGTTAGCGCACTTTGGACCATTGGCATAATCTTATTAGCGTGTCCTCGGTTCATTCCGGTCTTCTTTTCAGATANAATTAGACCATTTGCTATTATGGTAACTGAGCATAATGCCCCCGAAGTATCGAGTGCTATAATTAGCATTGTAATCCCCAAAACTATTTTATGCTAGGATCATGATTTCTAAAAAAAGAGTCTGCATTCTTGATATTTTCTTTTATTAATACCTGAGTGTAAATTAAGAACTTATGTTTCAATACTGGAGATTGGTGAAAAATGAAAAGCAAATTTAATGTTTTTCTTCTTATTATTTTTTTAGTTCTTTGCGTAATGTTCGAACTAGATTCAGAAACTAAAGCAGGCTCAATTGCAGAAAGGCCTTCGGCGGTAATCGTAGCTTATCATAGATTTGGCGAGCCACAATTTCCATCGACCAATATTAGAATTGAACAATTTAAATCTCACATATTAGAATTACAAAAAGAAAAGTATAATGTACTACCTATTACTGAGATTATTCAGAAAATTAGTAATAAAGAGAAGATGCCTNAATACACTATTGGAATAAGTATAGATGACGCTTATCGATCGGTTTTTGAGAAAGCCTGGCCACTACTCAAGGCAGCAAAATTACCTTTCACGTTATTCCTATCCACCGATGTTATAGACCGAAATGCAAGGGGTTACNTGAACTGGGATGAAATAAGGGAATTGAAATCGAGTGGTGTCACAATCGGAAGTCAGACTAAATCACATAAACATTTGCCTTTAATATCTTTAGAGGATGCGAAGTTAGAAATAGATAAAGCCAACGCTCGCATTGTTTCCGAGTTAAGTTTCAAACCTGAGTTATTTGCATACCCCTATGGAGAATACAGTTTGCCGGTGAAAAAATTAATAATGAATAGAGGTTTCAAAGCAGGTTTTACTCAAAGTTCTGGCGCGTTGGATCCAAATTCTGATAAATTTGCACTTCCACGGTTTGCGTTGAATGAGCGATACGGAGGGATAGATAGATTCCGCTTAATTACTAATGCACTGCCTTTGCCCGTCGGTGATATACTGCCAATGGATCCATTAGTTAATGATAATCCTCCTGCTTTTGGCTTTACCATATCTAAAGCTATAGGCTCGATAGATAGGCTCGCTTGTTTTTCTTCAAATGAAGGTGAATTACGTCTTGAACGTCTAGGACGTAGAGTTGANGCACGATTTACTTCTATGCTTCCAAAAGGCCGGTCGCGCGTTAATTGCACACTTCCTGGCCCTGGTAAACGATGGCGATGGTTTGGGATTCAATTTTTAGTCCCACAATAATTTGCAAGGCGTTATTCTGGGTTTGAAGATAGTGTGAGGTTTTCTAAATGACTAAGTTGATTGTCGAGCATAATATCTTGAATGGTTTTTATATAATGACCTTCGTCTTCCGAGTAATGTGCTAAATGTTGTGCTAATAGAAAGCCCCAGCTTGTATTGGGGACGTTATTTGTTCTAAGTTTGGCTCTTTCAGATCGAAAATCTTTGTAATAAGGGCTGGAGTTTAGATTATGGCTATAGTCTGCAACCGACTCAGACAGTTTGCCGAAAGTGCGAACTGAGTGTTGCTTATCCGGGTCCCTCCGTAGTGGACGCATTCCTTGTTTGTTGTCCCATGTTCTTTGACCAAAAAGGGCATTGCCAAAAATAGCGAATCGAGATGTTCCCCAGCCTGTTTCAAGTGCGGACTGTGCGATGGCTAGTGCCACGGGAATTACATCGAGCTTAGTTCTTAATTCTCTTATTAGGAGGGTTGTCACTGCGGGATTAATTTTCTTTTTATCAACAATTTTATAATACTTGGCAATTCCTATAAGCCAGTTTTTTTCAGTATTGTTCAGATCGGAAGTAAGTTTTTTTTCTAGCAATTCAAGGCGAGCACGGTCTTTAAGAATAGTGAAATTTTGCTCTAGTATGAGGGGGGTCATTATTTGAATGAATATTGTTTTTCTGTTATTTAGATCATCAATTTCTGACAAATTATTCGGTAGCCTCCACAGGAATATTGGCGCCAATTTTTTTTGTCTATTTTTGGGGTCTGGGTATTTTTGAAGTGTTAGCTCGAAGAGCCTTTCTATCTTCTTTGATTCTGATGCCTTNGAAAGATTTAACTTATTCAGTTCACCACTATTTTCGAAAAACATTGGAATAACGACTGGGATTGCCTCTGAGCCCCCTAAGGTTACATTTTCTATCCAATTACGGGGGATAAAAAAGTTGGCAATTCCAGTTATTAGCAAAAAAATAGCTACTATTAAAATACTTGATAATTTTTTATTCGCTGATTCTCCGAAAATAATTTTCTTACATTCCTGCTGCGATAACCTCTTTCACTTCGGGAATATAGTGTCTCAGCATATTTTCGATACCCATCTTTAAGGTGGCAGTAGAGCTGGGACAACCTGCACAGGCGCCTCTCATTTGAACAGTTACCACCCCGTCGTTAAACCCTTCAAATACAATATCGCCCCCATCTTGCGCAACTGCTGGTCTGACACGCGTGTACAGCAATTCTTTGATCTGAGAGACAACTTCGTCATCCTCCTCCTGCGGAGCCGCATTAAGATTATCCGTCTCATTCGAGTTTATAATAGGTTTATTTGCTGTGAAGTGTTCCATGATGACNCCGAGAATCCCTGGCTTCATTAATTGCCAATCTTTATCGTCTCGTTTAGAAATTGTTATGAAGTCATCAGAGAAGAAAACTCCAACTACCCCATCAACATTAAAAAGTGCTGAAGCTAAAGGTGAATTTAACGCCTCTTCTTCTGATCTGTAATCAACACTTCCATTTCTTAATACTTCCCGTCCAGGAAGAAATTTGAGCGTCAACGGGTTAGGGGTTTCTTCGGTTTGTATGAACATTTTGTCCTCATTCTCTAAATTCAACGANGTTCCCTATATACGCAGGGCCTACCGTTGTAGGATCAATCTTTAAAAGGTTTTTCTCTATTAGCTTTTTTAATTAATGCTACTTTGCAGAGAAAAAATTGTTTCGGGATGCACTACAACTAGCTAAGCATAGAACCAGAAAATAGCTAGCAAGGCCAATAAAAATTTCATATTTGAATTTTTGGTGCTAAGAAACCAACTATTTCTTTTGCTTCTGATACAATAGGGCTTGCAATTGCTCGTGCTTTTTCAGCACCGGTATGAAGAATTTTGTCGACTTCATCTGGTTCAGCCATAAGATGTTGCATTTCATCACCAATCGGACCTAAAACAGAGACTGCTAGCTCTGAAAGAGAACTTTTAAACTCTCCAAAACCTTTCCCAGCAAACTCGGTTGTCACTGACTGCAATGTTCTGTCAGATAGTGCGGAATATATTGTGATTAAATTCAATGCTTCAGGTCTATCTGAAAGTTCGTCCACGGTTTCCGGTAAAGGGTTTGGATCTGTTTTTGCACGACGTATTTTTTGTGCAATTGAGTCTGCTCCATCAACCATATTTATTCTAGAGTTATCGGANGGATCAGATTTACTCATCTTTTTTGTTCCGTCACGTAGGCTCATTATTCTTGCAGCCTTTGTCTGGATTCTAGGTTCGGGGAGTGGGAAAAAATCAACGTCAAACATTGAGTTAAAAGCTTGTGCAATATCACGTGATAACTCTATGTGCTGTTTCTGGTCTTCGCCAACTGGAACATCCGTGGCTTTATAAGCTAGGATGTCAGCAGCTTGTAGAACAGGGTAAGTGTAAAGCCCAACGAGCGCACCCTCCCTATCTTTCCCAGCTTTTTCCTTGAATTGTGTCATTCTATTAAGCCATCCCAATCGCGCTACACAATTAAAAAGCCATGCTAGCTCTGCATGCTCAGGAACCTGGCTCTGATTGAAAATAATACAATTCGTTGGGTCGACTCCGCCCGCTATCACGCCTGCAGCAACTTCTCTTGTNGCTTGCCGCATTATTTCTGGATCTTGAGGAAGAGTTATCGCATGAAGATCTACAACACAAAAAATGCAGTCATATTCTTTCTGCATCCGGGCCCAATTTCGAATTGCTCCAAGATAATTACCCAGCTGCAGGTTTCCCGAGGGTTGGATTCCCGAGAATATACGTTTCATAAGGCATTGCTCCTAAGGTTGTTTTAACTATCTTCAAGTTAGCGCATCGCTCAAAGTCCTCAATACGAGAACCAATTGTTTCGATTTTAGTCAGGCGTGGACCAACGTTTCAAAACTTTTATAATATCTTCCTTGTTTACGGCATTAAATAATAATAGTGAAACAAAATAAATTAAACCTCCACTGAAGATTAATAATAAAAGGATGGTCACTCCAGTGAGATTTGGGTCAACAAAAAAATGTTTTGTGACGTTGATTAACGCCAACAAACCCGCAGCCATTACACATGCAGCTAGACTGATTTGGAGTATTTTAACTAATATCANCTTGCGTAATCGATAAAACTCTTTTTTCTTTAATATAATCAATAGGAGTATCGCACTCAGCCATGCAGAAACTGAGGTTGCTAGCGCTAGCCCAACATGAGCAAAATATTGCATAAGGATTAAGTTCAGTATCAGATTTGTCACTATGGCGATGGCTGCTATCTTTATAGGCGTAACGGTATCACTCCTAGCAAAAAAATTAGGTTGTAATATTTTAATAAGTACAAAGGCAGGTAACCCGGTTGAGTAGGCTAACAGTGCTAATGAGGTTAAGTGGGTCGATTCAATATCGAATAATCCACGCTGGAATAGTAAAGTTATGATGGGATCGGATAAAACCATTAGGCCCAAGGCGGCTGGGACTGTTAACATTAATCCGATTTCTAATGACTTTTCTTGATTGCTCAACGCGTCTTCTAACCGACCTGCTTTTATATTTTTAGATAGTCTNGGTAGCAAAGCTGTTCCAATTGCTACGCCNATGACACCTAATGGGAGTTGGTTAACGCGGTCTGCATAGTATAAATATGAAATTGATCCGGTCGGCAGAGTTGAAGCCAATATAACGTCAATTAGCAGGTTAATTTGNACAATACCAGCNCCGAACATGGCTGGTAACATCAACTTAAGTAAACGTTTTACTNTAGGAGTCCAAACAGGCCAGCGGAGCAGGGGTAGTGCCTTAGCTCGCCGGCAAGACTCTAGAAGCCATAAAAATTGAGCCAGTCCGCCTATGGCAACAGCAAGTGCTAATCCGTGACCTGGTGTTTCTAATACACCGGCAAAAATAGTAAGTGAGGAAATAAGGAATAAATTTAGTAAAATGGGCGCAGAGGCCATTGCTGAAAATTTTCCAATACTGTTTAAAATCCCTCCAAGCAATGCGACCAAAGATATTAATGGTAAATAAATAAAAGTGACGCGACCAAATTCAACAGCCAGATTAAATGTAGTTTGTGCATCTTTGAAACCTGGAGCAATAAGACCCATTATTTGAGGCATAAAAAAAATTGCAGTTACGGTAATTGTCAATAGAACAGCTGACATTATTGACATGATTTCTTCTGCAAACTTTAGAGCTATTTTCTTTCCATCAGTCTCTAGAATCCCTGAAAACATTGGAACAAAGACGATCGTGAATGAACCTTCAGCTGTTAGTCGGCGAAAAAAATTTGGTAGTTTAAACGCCACAAAAAAGGCGTCCGCTATGGGTCCGGCACCCAAACTAGCAGCTATCAGAACATCGCGAGCAAACCCAGTAACTCGACTTATCATAGTATAGCTGCCCACAGTGGCAACAGCATTGAAAAGTGACATAACAAACGTTTAAATCATTTGAAGGCTGAGGTGAAGGGAATGATTTTATATGTTTTGCGATATTATCAGTTATGATGGATTTATAATGGAATTTTGATTTAGCTCATCTAACATCGCTACTTTGATAGTATTCAATCTTCGATCGCTTTGAATTTTCAGGCCAAAAAGATCCTTGACGTAAAAAACGTCAACAATACTAGCTCCATAAGTTGATATTTTTGCGGATGATATTTGTAAATTCTGTTGAGCAATTTTCCAAGTTAGTCTGTGTAATAAACCAGGTTGATCCGTGCCATTAATTTCCAACACTGTGTGAGTGCTGCTTGCTTTATTATCAATAAATACCCTTGGAGGAATTGTCATGCCTCGTGCTCTTTTTGGCAAGTTAGCAGGCCGTCTCGCTATTGCTTCTTGTATCTTCAACCCGCCACTTAGGGATTGTTCTATTGCTCTGATTATTCGACTAATAGCTTCAGTATTNTCAGAGCCGGTTCTCTTTGGCTGATGAACCCAAAAACTATCGAGTGCCATCCCATTCCTCATAGTTGTAATTCTTGCATCAACAATATCAGCCCCAATTGAAGCCATAGCGCCGGCAATACGAGAGAATAGTCCAGAGTGATCAGCGGTGTAGACGGTTATTTCTGTAACTTCTTTTTGATAATCAGATCTAGTTTCGATAGTTAGGGGGGCATTTGTTGTTTCTGCTTTTCGAATTAAATTTGCATGTCGCGCGAGGGTAGCGACATTATACATAAGCCAATATGACGGATATCCACATTTTATATGTTCCTCAAAATCAACCTCTTCCCAGTTTGGTAATGATTCCCGTAGTTTTGCATATACGTTATTTGCTCTTTCTAGGAGTCTGTTTTGAGCGCTTTGCCCTAGCAATACTTCTTCCGCTCGGACGAATAAATCTCGTAAAAGGGCCCCTTTCCATCCGTTCCACACATTTGGGCCCACAGCACGAATATCAGCTACGGTCAGAACTAATAATAATTTCAGGCGCTCCGGGGATTGAACTATTTCATTGAAATCTTCTATAGTTTTAGGATCATTTATGTCTCGTTTAAAGGCAGCGTAGCTCAAAAGTAGATGCCAACGTACTAGCCATGCAACAGTCTCGGTTTCTTCCGTTGACAATCCAAGGCGAGGACACAAACGGCGAGCTACCTTTTCGCCAAGAATTGAATGATCTCCACCCCTTCCTTTAGCTATATCGTGCAGTAAAACAGCGACGTATAACTCTTTTCTCGATATAACTTTATGTATTACATCGGAAGCTATTGGGACTACTTCTTCTAATTCTCCACTCTCAATTTTGAATAGAATGCCAAGCATTATTATCGTGTGTTCATCCACTGTATACACGTGATACATGTCATATTGCATTTGTGCTACGACACGNCCAAAGTCGGGGATAAACCTTCCGAATACTTGGGACTCGTTCATACGACGCAAGATCCGCTCTGGNCCTTTTTTTGAGGTTAATATTTCTAAAAACAGCNTGTTTGCCTCGGGATTATTTCTCAAGGAGCGATCTATTTTTTTTAAACTTTGGGTAACTAGGCGTAAAATATGAGGATGAAATTCAAGTTCGTTTTTTTGAGCGATCGAAAACATTCTAATCAAGTTTACAGGATCGTCTTCAAAAATAGTGTCTAACTTTGAATTTAGTCGGTCCCCTTCGATTTTAAAATCGCCTAAATCACGGCTCCGTTGCCACGGTCGAGAAATTCGAAGCCTTGGTCTTCTTTGATGTTCCTCTTCTATNGCGGCACAAAAGATTCTAGTTAAATCACCAATGTTTTTTGCTGTAAGGTAATAATGCTTCATAAATCTCTCGACAGCTATGTTCCCAGACCTGTCCGTATANCCTAGCATTGTCGCTATTTCACGTTGATGGTCGACCGTGAGCCTATCCTCTTCGCGTTCTGTCAAATAATGTAAGTGACATCTAATCGTCCAAATTTGTTTTTGGGCTTTGGCAAAAAGTGTAGCTTCTTGCGATGATAAAATGCCTCTTATGACGAGTGCTTCTACGGTATTAACTTGATAGACATATTTTCCTATCCAAAATAACTTGTGTAGATCTCGTAAACCACCTTTTCCATCTTTTATATTTGGTTCAATAACATACCTAGAGTCACCAAGCCTCTGGTGGCGACTTTCTGATTCTTTAAGTTTCGCCTCTACAAATTCTAACGCCGTTCCAGCCACAATTTGCTTCTGAAATTTTCTATTCATTTCACTCAGTAGTGATATTTCGCCGCATATGAAACGCGATTCTAATATGGCCGTCCTTATTGTCATATCCAATTTCGCTTGGCGCATACATTCTTCTATTGATCTTGTCGAGTGCCCAACTTTTAGACGCATATCCCACAAAAGATAAAGTATGGCTTCTACTACTTGTTCGATATGAGGAGTGATTTTGTAGGGAAGTAAAAAGAGCAGATCAATGTCTGAGAAAGGCGCTAACTCTCCGCGCCCATATCCTCCCACTGCAACTATGCATAACTGTTCTCCTTGAGTTGGATTAGGGGCCCTGTAGAGCTTTTCTACGATTGTTTCGTGTGCTAATTTAATGATGTTATCCATAAGGAAGGCTTGCTCAAGAACTGTCGCTGCGCCGTTATTCTTGTNGAGAAAACGCGTTTTTATAATCCCAGACCCATTTACTAAAGTCTCACGAAAGATCTGAAGCAACAGCCCTTTGAATTCTTCAGGTGTATCTGTATTTTTCCAGGCAGCCTCTATTTTATTTTTTATTTCATTTATATTGATTATTTCAGAATAACTGCGAGGTTTTTTTGTTATGTTAAATAATTCGTCATCGTACGGAGGTTTGCTCGATATTATCGTGGTAGACTTCTTCATATTGCCCCGTCCATGACGTCAGTATAAGTCGAGCGAAATTACTAATTTACTGAGCCTACACTAATANAGCTGATATATTAAGATTACTTTTTAGATGTGAGCAGCAGTCAAATGATTAAGTTAAGTTTATCTAGGGACACAATAAACCTTTTTGGGTAAAGAAAAAATTCAAAGGGATATTATAATGCAGAAGCACGATGTGGTTATAATTGGCGGCGGTATAATAGGTAGCGCTATTGCGTACTTTTTAAAATCTAATCTGGATTTTAAAGGTGATGTGGCAGTAATTGAGCGCGATACAAGTTATGGCAAGGCCTCAACCACTCGCTCTCTTGGTGGTGTTCGTCAACAATTTTCGAATCATGAAAATATCGAAATTGGTTTGTTCGGTTCTGAATTTGTCANAAATATCAAAGAGCATTTAGCTGTGGATGGAGAATCTTTAGATGTTGGTTGGGTTGAACGAGGGTATCTTTTTCTAGCCAGTAATGAAGGAAAAAAAATTCTCATCGAGAATCAAAGCTTACAAAAGAGATTGGGAGCCCAGATTGATATTTTAAGTCCAAGTGACCTAAAGATTAAGTTTCCCTGGTTAAATACCAATGGCATTGTAATTAGTTCTTTTGGGAAGAGCGGAGAGGGATGGCTTGACCCTAGTACATTCTTGAACGCTTTTCGTTCTAAGGCTCGCGCTTTAGGTGCTCAATTCATAAACGATGAGGTGCGTGCTATTACCAGAGAACGGCAGAAAATTAGATCAGTTACGCTTGGCGTAGGAGAGAAGATAGAGTGCAACTTCCTGGTAAACGCATCTGGCGCATGGGCTGGTAATATCGCTAGGTTAGCTAATATTGATTTACCTGTTGTACCCAAAAAACGGATTATTTATGGTATAGATTGCCGCGAAGAATTAGAACCCAAATTACCACTGGTTATTGATACTTCTGGAGTTTTTATTCGATCNGAGGGTTCTGGTTTTGTTTGTGGCGTTTCCCCCCCTGCTAACCTAGATCCAGATGCTTGGGATGATATGGAAGTCGATTATAAATTATTCGATAACATAATATGGCCTTCGATCGCTCATCGAATCCCTGCGTTGGAGGCAATCAAGATCACCAATGCATGGGCCGGGTGGTATGACTACAATACTTTCGATCAGAATGGGATAATAGGTTCCCATGCAGATGTTAATAATTTCTTTTTTGCTAATGGTTTTTCGGGACATGGTCTGCAACAATCGCCGGCCATCGGNAGAGCAATTATGGAACTGATCACTTATGGCGAATACCGGACTATTGATTTGTCACGGTTTAGCCACGATAGAATAATAAAAAAAGAGGCGCTGCCAGAAAAGAATATTGTTTAATTGAATGNCAGNGTTAGAGTTTTTTTGAAAAGAGTATATTTATTATAGAAAATGCGCGTTTTTATAGCTTCAAAGTTATGTCGCCGTGTCTAACATTACCTCAATAGCAGCGCTAGCGATAACGGCTGGGTCGTCATTTTCATAATCTGGCACATCAAGCCCTCCTTTGACCACATCTACAGATACAATTCCTATTGGTAGAGATGCTCTTATCTTATTTTTATCGACACTTTCGGGGTTTTGCACTCCGATGGTGACATTCACATACAGCTTTTTTTTATCGATATTTAATGTTCGAATAAAACTAAGTGAGCTATGATGTAATGCATCGTTAACTGCTCTTTGTGCTGCCTTGGTATAATCACCGCCATGCAAGTCGTTTCCCATTCCNATCTCTAATATTGCGCGTTTCATAGTCATAAAGAAGTCTCCTCTGGGATATCTAAATAAACAACTGCAGCTGCATTTGCGATGATTGTACAATCATCACGATCAGGGTTTTTAATTTCTAGTCCACCATGNTCACAAGAAACTCTGCCAGTTCCATGGGGTAAAATTTCTAATACCTTGTCTGTATTCACTTCTTGGGGTTTTGGTATGCCTATACTTACTTCAACCCACATCGAATCTACATCAACATTGAGTATATCTGATATCCCCAGAGAGTTGTGCCAAAGAGCATCTTTTAGAGCTCTGCAGGCGGCTTTAGTATAATCTTTGCCACGAATATCAGTGCCCATACCAATCTCTAACACTATCCGTTTTTTTGCCATCTTTTTTGATCCCTTGTTGACGAGATGAATAAACATAATANNATTGATGACGCTAATNTTGTTATGANGTAATATCTACAATTTATTGAGAAAGATCGTTTTTCATAGCCTTCTGAAGCAGAAATAATAAGACTAAAAGTAAAAAACAAATAAAAGATAACATGGTTAGTGAAATAGAAAAACCACCACTCAAATCATGCAATAATCCAATTACCAGAGGGCCTGTCACACCACCAATTTCTGCTGCAGTAAAAAATAATCCTCCTGCAGTACCTGCGCGTTTAGGCCCTACATTAGGTATTTCAACTAACATCAAAAGTGCCACAGTCATCATGGCTCCCCTTGCTAAACCTTGCAGACAGAGACCAAAAGCGAGCTGGAGCCCAGGTGCAGTGTGTAACAAAATAGTGGCTCCCCCAGCACAAACGATAAGTAATCCCATCACTAACATTCTTCTTTCGGCTGTGGCCAACCGTGGTATTAATAATGCGCTCATGATACTTACAGTCGTTGGTATTGCTGCCCAATAGCCAGCCTCAGCAAAACTTAGGCCTTTTGAGCGAATTATTTCGGGAAGCCAGTTATTCAGTCCATGGTTAAAGAAAAAGATTCCAACACTCATGGCCAAAACGATTTGCACGCTGCGGATAGAGGCTAAGTTACGAAATGTTTCCCCTATAGGGCTGGTGGATGCAGCTTGCATAGTGGACTCAACTAAATGGCCCAGTTGGTTGGATGATAATAGTAACCAGATACAGCCACTAGATATGGTAAATAAAGCATAGGCGCCAATCACGGATCTCCAGCTATAATCAAAAATTGGGAATAAGAAGCTGTTTGTAATAGAAAGAGCCACAACGGCCCCAACTCCAGGGCCAGTTATATATATTCCCATGGCCAATCCTCGATCTTTGCCCTCGAATAAAAAAGCAATCAACTTTGGCGCGCCAATAGAAATTAGCGGACCACCTAGACCAAATACTGCTACGGCTAGGATCATAATTAAATAAGTATCAGAAAAGGACCTTAGAAACCCAGACAATGCCATTATGGCAGCAGCCACAAATAGAGCTTTACGAGGGCCGATACGATCTAGNAGCATGCCACATGGTAGTGCTGACAAAATATACACAAACGGCCACGCACCCAGTACGGCCCCCATAGCTCCGTAGCTAATTTCCAAATCGCTACAAATAGCNGGGACCAACGGAGCCATAGCCGCAACTGTTAGTCCAAAACTAAAATAAATTAGCCAAACACCTGCCAAAATAAGCCAACGGAGTGGGTTTTGCTCGATCCCATCAACAGCTTGGTTTTCTTCATTAATCACAAAGATATAGCCTTATGGGTTAAGTAACAGAGATAAATTGCTTTTAAAAAACGATATACTTTATTCCGCGGTAATATTACTAATTATCTACAAGTATCAGCATAAAATAAAAATGCATATTAGTTTGCAGTCAACGTTTGGAGGAGAGTTCAGTGCAGTATCTACATACAATGGTTCGTATCAGCAACGTGGAAGAGTCGCTAGACTTTTATTGCGATAAACTTGGGATGGTAGAAGTTAGAAGAACTGAAAGTGAGGCCGGTCGTTATACTAATATTTTTCTTAGCGCATCAGACGATTTAGAGTCTGCTAAAGCTGGCTGGGCACCTACGCTTGAACTAACATTTAACTGGGACCCCGAGGAGTACTCTGGGGGTAGAAATTTTGGTCACTTAGCATATCAGGTGGATAACATTTATGAAATTTGCAAGTCTTTAAAAGATAGTGGTGTCATTATTAATCGCCCGCCAAAAGAAGGCCGTATGGCATTTGTTAGGTCTCCTGATGGTGTTTCAATTGAACTATTGCAGAAAGGTGAAGCATTAGAGATTAAAGAGCCTTGGGTAAGCATGGAAAATACTGGCTCATGGTAAACTTCAGTTACAAAATCTAATAGAGGAGAGGGAAATTGGCTAACCAGACGATTATTCCAGAGATAGAAGCTAACCATGAAAGCATGACTGCCTGGCGCCGCGATATACACGCCAACCCAGAATTAGGTTTTGAAGAGTATAGAACCTCCGCGATGGTTGCCGAAAAGCTTAAGTCATGGGGGCTTGAGGTGCACCAAGGCCTGGGAAAGACGGGGGTTATTGGAACTTTGCGGGTTGGTAATGATACGCGCAGTATCGGACTACGAGCTGATATGGATGCTCTTCCCATGTTGGAAAACAATACTTTTTCGCACAAATCCACTAATCCAAATGTAATGCATGCCTGTGGGCATGATGGTCACACCACCATGTTGCTTGGGGCAGCAAAATATCTTGCCGAATCTAAAAATTTTGAGGGCTGCGTACATTTTATTTTTCAACCTGGTGAAGAGGGAGTGGGTGGCGCCAAGGCAATGGTTGAGGATGGATTGTTTGATCAATTTCCATGTGACTCAGTTTATGGGATGCATAACAGGCCTGGCATGGCGATTGGTAAGTTTGGCATGCGTTCTGGAGCTGCAATGGCAGGAGGTGCGCTCTTTGATATAATAGTGCGAGGTAATGGCGCTCATGGTGCACGGCCAGAATCAGGTATAGACCCTGTGATTATTGCAGCGCATATTGCAACCGCGGCACAAACTATCGTTTCTCGGAACACAAACCCCCAAGAAACAGCGGTTCTCTCAATTACTCAGATCCAATCGGGAGAGGCTTACAATGTCATACCTCATACAGCCCATATGAAAGGAACAGCAAGAACTTTCTCAAATGAGATTATGAGCCTAATTGAGACAAATATTACAAAGCTTGCAAAAAGTGTTGCAGAAGGACTTGGGGCGATTGCCGAAGTGGATTTCCGAATCACCTTCCCACCTCTAATAAATTCTGAAGATGAAATTAATTTTGCCGGTGATGTGGCCGCAGCGCTCGTCGGTGAGGAAAACGTAAATCGAAACAGCAATCGGGTGATGGGGTCGGAAGATTTTGCTTACATGTCAAATTTGATNCCGGGTGGATATGTGACTATTGGTCAGGGTGANGGTAAATGGGATTGTGAAGTCCATAACCCTCACTATGATTTTAACGATGAAGTTTTACCTTTAGGTGCTAGCTACTGGGCTAAGCTTGTAGAAACAAAACTTGCTAAAGAAAAATGAGTATTAACTGTATGCAAAGAATTCTGAAAATATAGTTCGATATTAAGCGATTTTGAATAATAGTGGGTTGGGGATTGTCGTGTTTGTTGTAACAGTTGATTTTTTGATCAAAACTAATCTGATCGAGCAGTTTAGGCCATTGATGTTGGAAAATGCGCGATTGTCTATCGAATTGGAGCTAGGTTGTAAGCAATTTGATGTTTGCTTTAATTCGGAAACGCCGGAGGAATGTTTTTTGTATGAAGTTTATGACGATAAAAGTGCTTTTGATACGCATCTCTTAATGCCACATTTTAAGGAGTTTGATTCTAAGGTTGCAAAAATGTTGGATAATAAAGCTGTCAAACTTTTCAGCTTAGTACAAGGAAAAGCATTGCAATCTTAAATTAATTAGATTTATCAGGGCTTAACTACTCAGTTGAATTCCAGTATGTTANGTTTANTTTACACGACACACGGTGAATTGGATAAAATAATGGAAGCGGCTATTCAGAGTTTTCTTNCTGGCATCCCCTTTCTTCTGTCACATTTTGGCGTAACAGTTCTGATGCTGGTGGTTGGGGTTTTTGTGTATATGTGGATTACATCACACGATGAAAGAGCTCTAATAAGGGAAGGAAACACAGCTGCAGCTGTTTCACTTGCTGGAGCTGTTTTAGGGCTGGCTATTCCTTTAGCCTTTTGTATGGCAAGTAGCGTAAATATCTTTGATATTGTTATTTGGGGGGTTGTAACTTTAGTGATCCAACTTGGCACCTTCAAGATAATAGATATCTGGCTTAAAGATCTTTCTAAACGAATTGAAGAGGGGCAGATTGGTACAGCGATCTTATTAGTCTCCGTTAAGCTTGCCGTTGCATCTATTAATGCCGCCGCAGTATCTGGTTAAGGATGGTAAAACATTTTTGATGTCTATAAAAAATAAAATAATCTAAAACGATGGTATTACTTTCCAAATCTCAGTAACACACATTGGATGTTGCTCGAGATGAGTTGGGGTTTGAACCGAATATTGGAAGAGTTTTTCTACTCCTTTTTTAGGGAAATACGGTCGTCCAGGGTCTCCGATCAAAACCAGCCTACCTGCGTTAGCATGACTTTGAAGGTATTTTAAAATTTCATTAGACATTGGTTGCTCATAGAAAACATCGCCAGCTAAAATAATGTCCCATGTTTTCCAGTTAAAACTATCTGGTTTAGGTAAGTCCTGCTCAATAATCTGAGAATATCCACTTAAATTANTTGCTTTCAAATTAAGACGAATAGATTCAGCCGCAAAAGGGTCTATTTCCTTAAAATCAACCCTAGAAGCTAAAGATAAAAGCGCGGATAGACCAACAATTCCACTACCTGCTCCAATATCTAGTACAGCTTTTCCTTTCACCAACTTCGGATTATCCAAGATGTAACGCGCTAGAGCTTGCCCTCCTGCCCATGCGAACGCCCAANAAGGTAACGGAAGGTTTATATTTTTCATCTCTGATTCTGTCATTTGCCATAACGTTGTAGCATCGTTTGCCAAATGTAATTTCAGCTCTGGGACTAAAGGAGGTGAGGTTAGTATAGTGTTTTTTTGAATGAAGCAGTCATAAGCTGTTGTCATATCAGCCCAAAAAAATGGCGATAGTTATCAAAAGACCAAAAAGACGATTTGATTTGAATTTCTTTAGACAGTCGCTAGGCTCGTTTATATTAACAGTATAAATTTGCCAAATTAACTGGGAGAGTGCGATNAAGCAAAAAACAAAAAATGGGATTTCAAATAAATTGATCCAGCCGATCAATAAAATTCCTATAATTGTTAAGCTGTAAACAATATAAATAAATGGTTTGGTCTTATCCCCTAGAGCCAAAGCAGATGATTTTACGCCAATTATTTCATCATCAGTTTTNTCTTGATGCGCATANATTGTGTCGTAACCAAGGGTCCAAAATATTCCAGCTACATATAAGGCCAAACAGATAAAATCGATTTTTCCTGTAATAGCTACCCAGCCCATCAATGCACCCCAATTAAAAGTCAAACCCAAAATAAATTGTGGCCAATAGGTGAAGCGTTTGAATGCCGGGTAAGAAAAAACTAACAATAATATGGAAATACCCAGCAACCAACAGGTCTCGTTTAGCTGCAGCAGTACAAGGAGACCGATGGACAATTGAAATAAAAGGAACATTATAGCTCTGGGAACACTAATCATACCGGATGCGATTGGTCTATTAGCGGTGCGCTCAACCAGTTGGTCTAGTTTTCTGTCCCACAAGTCATTCACCGTGCAGCCAGCGCCGCGCATTACAATAGCTCCAACGCTGAATACGAGATATAGATGAGCAAGTTCCCAAAGCGTTATTTCGTTCTGATTTAACTGCCAGCCTAACGCTAAGCTCCACCAGCATGGAAGCAATAGTAACCAAGTGCCTATTGGACGATCTAAACGCATCAAAGTGGCATATGGACGCGCTACTTTTGGCAATACCTTTTCTATCCAACCCCCTGTGGGTATATCGCTGTAACTTGTCATTATGCTTCAAGTAATCCAATAAACAGGTTGGTGATCTAGGTAATCTAACAAGTAAAATAAGATTATCCCACCAGTGGATATGTAATAACCCAATTCAAGCACAGTCTCTACTTCTTAAAAAAATGCAAATAATTTAAATCATTGGATGGGTTTTTCGTTATAAAAATATCCCAAATTTTTTTTAAGACTAGCTTTGTTCTGTTATTAATGATTATAGACACTTTTTCCTTATCGTTGATGACGAGCTGTTAATGGGTGTTGGTGATTTGAAAACACGTTTGTATGTAAAACAAGATTTAAACAAGGGTAGCCAGATAATTCTCTCGAAAGAACAGGCACATTATCTTCGCAATGTTTTGAGATTGCGTGAAGGAGATAACATAGCATTGTTCAATGGAAGAGATGGTGAGTGGAAAACCGAGATTATCAACATAGANAAAAAAAATGTGCTTGTTTGTGTTAACATATGTAGCAGACCCCAGGAGATAACAGCAGATATTTGGTTGATATTTGCGCCTATAAAGGGATTAAGAGTTGATTTTGTTGCTCAGAAAGCGACGGAATTAGGGGTAAATATGCTTTGCCCCGTTTTTACAGAGCATACGAGTGTAACCAGGGTGAACGTAGAAAGACTACTATCAAATGCAATAGAAGCAGCTGAGCAATCAGGTCGCTTAAGTGTGCCTCAAATTCATAGTCCTGTTCGTTTAGAAAAATTGATAGAGGATTGGCCCAAAGGGAGGTTTTTATTTTGCTGTGATGAAACGGGCGGAGGAAAACCAATCTTGGGTGCTTTCGAGGAGAATAAAGGCCCTGCCGGTTTATTGATTGGTCCAGAAGGAGGTTTTTCAAATAGGGAACTTGACCAACTTGATAAACTCAGCAATGTGTGTCGTGTTAGTTTAGGAGAAAAGATTTTAAGGTCTGACACAGCAGCTTTTGCTGCACTGGTATGTTGGCAGGCAGCGATTGGCGATTGGAATGCTCCTAAAGATAAATCGAACGATTGAATATTAATACTGAANTTTATGGTTTTTTGAGGTAATAAAATGTCCCGTCCACCCGACTCAGCAGGCGAATTAATCGAAAACAAATCACAATTGATAAATGATTTGATATCTGGGTGTACCCCACGTAATGAGTGGCGGATTGGGACTGAGCATGAAAAATTTGCATTTCGGTTATCGGATAAAAAGCGTTTACCTTATGAGGGACCCGACGGTATAGGAGAAATTTTAAGCCGGTTAACACGTTTTGGTTGGAAGCCTATCCAGGAAAAAGATAAGACAATTGCCCTACAAATGAATGGATGTGCAATAACATTGGAGCCAGGCGGCCAATTTGAACTTTCAGGCGCGCCTTTAGAGACCATTCATCAAACNTGTGACGAGGTGCATAACCATTTGGCTCAGGTCAAGGAAGTTGGTGCAGAGCTTGGTATTGGGATGCTGGGGCTTGGGTTCGATCCTCTTTGGAAGAGAGCCGACATACCGTGGATGCCAAAGGGGCGATATGCCATTATGAACCGATGGATGCAAGAGGTAGGCAATTTAGGGCTCGATATGATGCTGCGTACTTGCACTGTACAAACTAATCTAGATTTTGCAGATGAAGGAGACATGGTTGAGAAATATAGAATAAGTCTTGCGTTGCAGCCAATAGCAACAGCTTTATTTGCCAATTCACCTTTTGAAGATGGTAAGCCAAATGGTTTTTTATCGTCACGCAGTAATGTCTGGACTGATACCGACCCTGATAGGTGTGGAATGTTACCATTTGTATTTGAAGAAGGGTATGGATTTGAGCGCCACGTCGACTATATTTTGGATGTCCCGATGTATTTTGTTTATCGTGATGGGGTCTATCACGATGTGGCAGGAAAGAGCTTTCGCGANTTCATGGATGGAAAGCTNGAAGGGTTTGAGGGACAATTACCGCATATGGGAGACTGGACAGACCATATGACGACTAATTTCCCGGAGGTACGATTAAAAAAATATCTTGAAATGCGAGGTACTGACGGTGGTCCATGGCGTAATCTTTGTGCGTTACCAGCATTCTGGGTAGGACTACTTTATGATGCAAGCTCACAAATAGCGGCTTGGGATCTGGTTAAAGATTGGACTATTGAGGAGCAAGAAGCCTTGAGAAACCAAGTTCCGATAAAGGGGCTTAAGACATCTTTTCGAAAGACTAATGTCCAAGAATTGGCCAAAGAAGTTCTCTCGATTGCATCGGCGGGTCTCAAAAAACGAGCTAGGTTAGATCCTGCGGGGAACGATGAATCAGGCTTTTTAGATACACTTAGGGACATTGCAGAGCGGGGACGCACCCCTGCCGAGGATTTACTTCAGTCTTTTTCAGGAAAATGGTCAGGCTCGGTGGATCCAATTTTTGATGAATTACAATACTGATAACACCCATAGAAAATTCCTATGATGAATTTATGTCGACACATCCTTTTGATTTTCTAAAAAGCGTTCAATAGGGTGTTTAAACGGCGGTTCCTCCAATAGTAACACCATTCATTTTCAATGTCGGTTGGCCTACGCCGACAGGTACCCCTTGTCCATCTTTCCCGCAGGTCCCAACCCCTTGATCAAGCTTCATATCATTACCTATCATCGATATTTTATTCATTGCTTCTGGTCCGTTGCCTATAAGTGTAGCTCCCTTGACCGGTCTGGTTATTTCGCCATTCTCTATGAGGTATGCCTCGCTTGCAGCAAAAACAAATTTACCAGAGACTATATCTACTTGTCCGCCGGAAAAATTAACTGCATATAGACCATTTTTTACAGATTTTAGTATCTCTTCAGGCTCTTTATCTCCTCCAAGCATGTAGGTGTTAGTCATGCGTGGCATTGGATGGTGTGCATAGCTTTCTCTGCGCCCATTACCCGTTTCAGGAACATCCATTAAACGCGCATTTTGCCTGTCTTGCATGTATCCAACTAGAATCCCGTCTTCTATAAGAACGTTTTTTCGAGATGGTGTTCCCTCATCATCAATTGTGATAGAGCCGCGTCGATCTGGAATAGTTCCGTCATCAATAACAGTCACGCCAGGGGAGGCTACCCGCTTTCCAATCATGTCCGTGAATGTTGATGTCTTNTTTCGATTAAAATCCCCTTCGAGGCCATGACCAACTGCTTCATGGAGCATTACGCCTGGCCANCCCGGGCCAAGAACAACGTCCATTTCTCCTGCTGGAGCTGGAATTGCCTCCAAGTTTACCATAGCTAACCGAAAAGCCTCATCTACTTGCGCCTGCCAGTTTTCTAATCCGATGTAGCCGTTATAACCCATGCGTCCGCCAATACCGGTGCCGCCGCTTTCCATCTTCTCACCATCGGCTACAACCACAGATACATTGAGCCTTACAAGTGGTCTGATATCAGCGACTCGGTGCCCATTTGCNCTCATTATTTGAACTGCTTGCCAAGACGCAGATAATGATGCCGAGACTTGTTTGATTCTTGGATCTTTCGAGCGGGCGTACGAATCAATGTCTTGCAGAAGTTTCACTTTATCAGAAAATCCCATACCTAAGATAGGATTCTCATTAGTATATAATTTTGCATTAGTTTTTACAGGATTGTTTGCTGGTGCTTCATTATTTCCTGATCTGAGTGTTTTTACTGTTTCGGCAGCACGTCTAATAGCGGGCTCAGATAGTTCTGATGCATGGGCATATCCCCTGGTTTCTCCAACAATACCCCTCAAGCCAAAACCTTGAGAAGTATCAAAGGAAGCGGTTTTTAGTCGTCCGTCATCAAATCCAAATGCTTCAGACTGGCGATACTCAATAAATAACTCTCCATCATCACAATGCCCAATCGTATCGTCAACAATTCTCTGTATTCTTTGGGAGTTAAGATCAGACTGGTTAAAAAAAATATCGTCAGTTATCTCTAGATCGCTCATTAATTTTATCTTCCTAAAAACCAGCGTTTTTTTATCATATAATGATTAGTTTTTACATACACGTCATTTGTAGGTTTGTCACCAGAGTGGTATTCGACAAGCTAGACTTGTCTTTANATAAAAAATCACTTAAATCATAGTTTAAAGCATGAGTGTTTTACGCACTAGAGAAAACAGAGATTAGGTAGGCTAAGNTATTAAATTTTTCTTAGTGGGGAAAGCATAGTACATTCGAGACTTATAAAAAAATTTAAGGCTTGAATACTGTAAGGGAGCGAGAGAGTAGTCGAGATGAAAATAATTCGACAAATAAATAAAAAGTTCATTCAGACAGTGGTCTTGTCAGTTGCGGTTTTTGTGATGACGGTTACAGGTGCACTAGCATCGTTGCCGAAACAGTGGCAACTCGGTGTTCCAGATCCGGTGAGTCCAGTAGCTGTTCGTATTCATGAATTCCATGATTATCTGTTATGGCTGATCGCCGCTATTTCGCTTTTTGTGTTAGGTCTCATGATTTATGTTTGCTTCAAATTTAAAGCGTCGAGTAACCCAAATCCAACTAAAACAACCCACAATACGTTAATAGAAATCCTTTGGACGGCAGTGCCCGTATTAATTTTGGTAGTTGTAGCTGTTCCCTCTTTCAAAACGCTGTATTACGGGGATAGGGCTGTTGACCCAGATATGACTATAAAGGTTACCGCTAACCAGTGGTACTGGACTTATGAATACCCAGATCAAAGCGTTACTTTTGATAGTTATATGATACCAAAAGAAGAAATTAATCCAACGGAACAAACATATCTGTTCTCTGTAGATAACCCGTTAGTCGTTCCAACAGGTAAGAAAATTCAGCTACTAATTACAAGTAACGACGTTATGCATTCTTTCTTTCTGCCATCGGCCGTGGTTCAGGTTTATGGAATTAATGGCCGGATAAATGAAGCTTGGATGCAGATCGATAAAGAAGGTTTACTTTACGGTCAATGCAATCAAATTTGTGGCATCAATCACTCAGGAATGCCAATAGCGGTGAAGGCCGTTTCGGATAAAGAATACGAGGTTTGGTTGAGCGAGGCTAAAACCAANTTTGCATCTGNTTCACCGAACTTTAAGGTGGCCGGTGCTATTGAAAATAAACAGTAATCCAGGGGAAATACAATGAGTGCGGATCATGCCCACAATGACAGCCATGACCACGGTACGCCGACTGGTTTCCTAAGATGGCTCTATTCGACCAATCACAAAGATATTGGAACCATGTATCTTATTTTTTCAATTATCGCGGGCCTGATTGGTGGCGGTATTTCTATGTATATGCGGATGGAGTTACAAAATCCAGGTGTTCAGTACATGGAAAATGGGCACGTTTGGAATGTCTATGTAACTGCTCATGGACTAATAATGGTATTTTTTGTCGTTATGCCAGCGTTGATCGGTGGCTTCGGAAATTGGTTTGTACCTCTCATGATCGGCGCCCCTGATATGGCGTTTCCGAGGATGAACAATATTAGCTTCTGGCTCTTGATTCCTGCATTCCTTTTGCTATTTTTATCGATGTTTGCTGATGGTGGCGCTGGTGTGGGTTGGACTATTTATCCTCCGATGTCTGGAAAAGAAGGCACTCCAGGAATGTCAATGGACATGGCGATATTATCTCTCCACTTAGCAGGAGCGTCTTCGATCCTAGGAGCTGCTAACTTCATAACGACCATTTTTAATATGCGAGCTCCTGGAATGACTTTGCATCGCATGCCTTTGTTTGCGTGGTCNATTCTTATAACAGCATTTTTACTTTTATTAGCATTACCGGTCTTGGCCGGGGCCATAACGATGCTTTTAACCGACCGAAATTTTGGAACGACGTTCTTTATTCCATCAGGTGGTGGGGATCCAATATTATTCCTGCATCTTTTCTGGTTTTTTGGTCATCCAGAAGTATATATTATGATACTTCCAGCATTCGGTATTGTAAGTCACGTAATTTCAACCTTTTCCCGGAAACCGATTTTTGGCTATCTTGGTATGGCGTATGCAATGGTATCTATAGGTTTTGTTGGGTTCATTGTTTGGGCTCACCATATGTACACTGTGGGCTTAGATGTAGATACTCGGGCATACTTTACAGCGGCTACAATGGTAATTGCTGTTCCGACAGGAGTTAAAATATTTTCTTGGATTGCGACNATGTGGGGCGGTTCGATCACTTTCAGAATTCCCATGTTATGGGCTCTAGGCTTCATTTTTTTGTTCACAGTAGGCGGCGTGACAGGCGTAGTTCTCGCAAATGCTGGTGTTGATATAATGTTACACAACACATATTACGTTATAGCTCATTTCCATTACGTTTTATCTTTGGGCGCAGTTTATGGGATATTTTGTGGGTTCTATTACTGGTTCGCTAAAATGAGTGGCTACACCTACAATAATATGCTGGCTCAATTGCACTTTTGGATAACATTTGTAGGGGTTAATCTGACGTTTTTTCCAATGCATTTCCTTGGTTTAGCGGGTATGCCTCGGCGCTATATTGATTATCCTGAGGCTTTGCATGGTTGGAACCAAGTTGCATCTTATGGTGCTTATATGGCTGGGTTTGGAACACTCATATTTGTTGTGATGATTTTTGAGGCATTCATTAAAAAGCGTCGTGCTGCGAATAATCCTTGGGGAGATGGAGCAACAACACTAGAGTGGACATTATCCTCTCCTCCCCCGTTTCATACTTATGAAGATTTACCGAGAGTAAATTAAGCGAACCTTAAGGGAATACAGGGGCTACTACCGTGTCCGATGCACTCTTAGTTACAAACCCCGCGTCTAAACCGGCTAGTACGGTTTGGACGCCATTGCTTGATTTTGNTTCGTTATTAAAGCCCAGAGTAATGTCTCTTGTGGTTTTCACAGGATTTGTTGGCTTGTATCTCGCTCCGGGAGAAATCAATCCCATCTTGGAGGTTATCGCAGTTTTTTGTATAGCGATCGGAGCTGGTGCATCGGGTGCNATAAACATGTGGTACGATCGCGATATTGACGCAATTATGTCGCGAACAAAGGCCCGCCCTATACCATCGGGCAGGGTGTCCGGGGATGCCGCCTTAACCTTTGGTGTTTTGTTAGCTGGTGGCTCCGTAATGGTGATGGGGCTTGCCATAAACTGGGTTGCAGCTGGCCTGTTGGCTTTTACAATTGGCTTTTACGTATTTGTTTATACAATCTGGCTCAAGCGCCGGACCCCTCAAAATATAGTGATCGGGGGTGCTGCAGGTGCATTTCCGCCGATGATAGGTTGGACGGTTGTAACAGGAACAGTCAGCCTAGAGTCATTTGCTCTTTTTGTTATTATTTTTATTTGGACGCCCCCTCATTTNTGGGCTCTATCGTTGTATAAAAGTGACGACTACAAAGCTGCAGGTGTTCCTATGATGCCTTTAGTTTATGGTCGGTCTGAGACAAAAAAACAAATCCTAATCTACAGTATTGCGTTGGGACCCCTAGGGTTACTTCCTTTTTCTCTTGGTACACTNGGAACTTTATACGGTGTGATGGCGCTGGTCTTGGGAGTTCTATTTCTGGGAGCGGCTTTAAGGGTCGTATGGAATGACTCTGAAAAGAATTGTAAGCAGCTTTTTGGGTTTTCAATACTCTATTTATTCTTGTTATTTCTCGCGATGATTCTGGACCGTAGCATTGATCTAATGTTGGTTTTACAATGGGTGGGCTTATGAGTGCTAATAAACAAGGACGAAATCAATCTGAGCTGAAGAGTGGCATAACTTTTCGCCATACGAAACGTGGACGAAATCTTGCCGTTTTATTGGCGGTATTGGGATTTTCAGGACTCTTTTATTTAATCACAATAATACGGATGTTCTGAATTTGAGTGCTAATTTGAAATCTTTGAAGACTTCCACAGCTAAAAAATATAGGACACTTGTTGTCTTGCTGACGCTTGTTTCTGGAATGGGCATTCTCAGCTATGCTTCGGTTCCTCTCTATAAATTATTCTGCCAGGTAACAGGATATGGTGGAACAACTCAGCAGGTCGTCAAGTTATCTTCGACAATTCTGGATAGGAAAATAAGAGTTCGCTTTGATGCTAATACTAAACCCTCATTAGCTTGGAATTTTAAACCAGCGCAACAATCCATGAGATTAGCTGTGGGACAGAATGCTCTAGCATTTTATACAGCAAAAAATGAGAGTGAGAATCCGATAGTTGGTACAGCGACGTTTAACGTCACACCTGAAAAAGCAGGACTATANTTNAATAAAGTTGATTGCTTTTGCTTTACAGAGCAGTTGCTGGCAGCAAAAGAAGTCGTTAATATGCCAGTCTCATTTTTCATCGACCCTGCGATAATCAATGATCCAAATTTAGATGATGTAACAACGATAACATTATCTTACACTTTTTTTCCTTCTGAGGATCAATCATTGGCTCAACAAACAAAAAAAGAAAAAGCAAGTTGAGATCTTGTTAAACTAGTATAAAAAAGTTATTCCTTAGGGTGTTGTTAATAGTCGCGTTGGCGATAAAAAAGAAAAAGGTAAATCTATGAGCGGTGGACACAGTCATTCCTTTCATCTTGTAGAGCCAAGTCCGTGGCCTGCTCTAGGGGCAATGGCAGCCTTTGTTACGGCGATCGGTGCTATTATGTTTATGCATGAAAAACCTTTCGGTGCTGAAATTATGGGTGTGGGGTTTGTCTCAATCTTGGCCACAATGGCTTTCTGGTGGCGCGATGTTATAAAAGAGGCGGAGCATCAAGGGCACCATACGCCAATTGTCCAGCTTAGTATGCGTTATGGAATGATTTTATTTATCTGCTCGGAGGTAATGTTTTTCGTAGCATTCTTCTGGGCTTTTTTTGATGCTTCTTTATATCCAGATACAGGAATTTGGCCGCCAGCCGGCATAGAAACATTCAGTGCTTTTGATATTCCTCTTATTAATACAATGATTTTGTTGCTTTCTGGTTGTACTGTCACCTGGTCCCACGCAGCGTTATTAAAAGATGATCGTGAAAATTTTATTAAAGGGCTGGGATATACAATAATATTAGGAGCTGCTTTTACAGCGCTTCAAATCTATGAGTATGACCATGCCACGTTTAAATTCACTGATGGAATTTATTCTTCTACGTTTTATTTAGCGACAGGCTTTCATGGGTTCCATGTTTTTGTGGGAACTTGTTTTCTGATCGTTTGTTGGTTCAGAGGAAGGGCTGGTCATTTCACTGTGGAACACCATTTCGGATTTGAAGCAGCTGCTTGGTATTGGCACTTTGTTGATGTTGTTTGGTTATTCCTTTTCATCTGCATCTATTGGTGGGGTGGGTAATAATAGTTCTTGGCAATTGATGGCGCGAGCAGATTGTAGGGACTACTGTATCAGTATTTTCTACGGTTTCTAACTGTATTNGGCCCCCCTTNTTCTTTGTTCCTAGACGGTTTGTTTATTCAATAGTGACCTATATATAGTCAGTGTAGAGGTATTGGTATCTTTGCGCCCGGTTTTTAGTCCTTTAAAATGGTTTTGTATTATAATTGGAAGGGTCACTTTTTAATGTTACGCGAGTGGAAATTTAAACCAACGCTAGGACCGACTTTATTCGCAATTCCTACGTTTATAATCTTGATACTTCTCGGTAGTTGGCAAGTTCAACGTATGAATTGGAAGCATGAGATCATCTCGTCATTTGAGGAGCAGATGCTGAAGGCGCCTGTTTTGCCCCCTTCAGGAAACGTAGATATATCTAAGTGGAGATATACCCGTGTAAAAGCTACTGGGCGTTTCTTGCATGAGAAAGAGGTTTTGCTTACAGGNCGGCCATTTGAAGGGACAGCAGGTTTTCACGTGATCACACCTTTTCTATTTGGGAATAATAGAGCNATTTTAGTTAATCGAGGCTGGATTCCCGAAAAGCTTCGTAAAAAAACAAAACGACCAGAAACATTGCCGCTGGGACAAGTTGTTGTTGAGGGTATTTTACGAGGCGATAATAGAAAGGGCTATTTCGTTCCTGAGAATGAACCTGATAATGAAGTATGGATGTATGTGAATACAAAACAGATAGCCGCGTACCGGAAAATTGATCCAGTTCCCAGCTATTACGTTGATCAAATAAGAGAGCCAGGTCCATATAAATTGCCTATCGGTGCCACTGCTGAAATTAAGGTCCGGAACGAACATTTGAAATATGCTGTGACTTGGTTTCTGTTAGCGGCGACNTTGCTTGTTATATATTTTGTGTACCACACTCAAAGAAACGAAAAATGAGTACTAAAGAGAGGCAATCTTACGAACAACTAGAGAAACGATGGACACGTATAGCAGCCTTGTCAGATGCGGTTGCTATGCTATCATGGGATAGACAAGCTATCATGCCATCAGCTTCAAATACTGCTCGGGCAGATCAGATTGCCATGTTATCTGTTCTAAAACATGAAGAGGTTACGGCACCGTTGATAGCAGATTTACTAGAAGAGGCAGATAATGAAGAATTGAGNAGCATCCAAAAAGCAAACCTTCAGGAAATGCGTCGACTTTTTCAGCATGCGATTACGTTATCTCCCGAGATTGTTAATGCATACTCTCGCGCATGCGCTGATTGTGAGAACAAATGGCAAGCAGCAAGAAAAGAAAACAGTTTTGAAGGAGTAAAAAAACCACTGGGCCTCGTCGTTGATCTAACTCAAGAGATCGCCACGACTAAAGCTCAATCATTTCAATCTAATCCTTATGATAGCCTTTTAGATGAATATGAACCAGGTGGCTCATCAAAAAGAATTGACGAGGTTTTTAATGTTTTAGAGCCAGCTCTCCAAAAACTTCTTCCAGAAGTAATAGAATATCAAGCCAACACCAATTTTCCTTCATATTCAAGTCCAGTATCGACGGAAAAACAAAAAAATCTGGGCCTTAAAATAATGCAGTCATTAGGTTTTGATTTTTCAAAAGGTCGGCTTGATACTAGTATACATCCCTTTTCTGGCGGGACGCCTGACGATGTTAGAATAACTACTAGATATGATGAGGATGATTGGACTGGTAGTTTGATGGGGGTAATCCATGAAACAGGACATGCTCTATATGAACAAGGGTTGCCTATTCAGTGGCGAGGACAGCCCGTTGGCGCGGCTCGGGGCATGGTGCTCCATGAGAGTCAATCATTATTGATGGAAATGCAGGCCTGCCGTTCCGGTGAGTTTTATAACTTTCTGTCTCCACTGATTGCAACTGAATTTTCTGTCGAAGGAAATCAATGGACACCTGAGGCACTCAGCCGCAACTCTCGGCGCGTTGTTCCCAATTTTATTCGTGTTGACGCAGACGAGTTAACTTATCCACTCCACGTGATATTGCGATATAAATTAGAGCGAGCATTGTTAGGTGGAGATTTAGTAGTCTCGGATCTACCCTATGCCTGGAATGACGCGTTTGAGTCTAGTTTTGGTATTCGGCCTCCCGATGATTTGAGAGGTTGTCTTCAAGATATACACTGGTACGACGGCGCAATTGGTTATTTCCCAACCTATACTCTTGGGGCATTGGCNGCCGCTCAGTTGTTTGCCTCTCTAGTAAAAGACCATCCAGATGTTCTGACGGGTATCTCAAAAGGCGATTTCTCTGTGCTTCTCGGTTGGTTAAGAACAAATATACACAACTTAGGAAGCGCTTTTAGCACTGATGAAATAATGCTTAAAGCTACAGGGAAATCACTTTCTGAGGTTGATTTTTTAACACATTTGAATAAACGNTATCTCAGTGGTGACTGAAGTTTTTATCTAAGCAATCAAGCCTTTGAGATATAAGAAGCAAGTGTGTCTGTCACATTATCTNCTGTTTTCCCATTTTTTCGATTTTCCACAACTTCCTTACCTAAAATGGATTCTTCCACAATACGATACGTCTTTGCTATTCCATAGAAAAGCTCACCGGGTAGACTGTTATCGTTATAAGTCTTTCCTATTTCTTCCATCTCTCCTACCCATCGATAAGCTTTTGGGCACATATCCGGCAACCATTTTTGCATATGGGCAAAGAGACTAGGCTGGCTGAGATTAAGTTCTTCAGTGAATGCTTCGTCAACGCCCTCCAGCTTAGCTATAATCATAGAATTAATAGCTATTGCTGTTAATCCTTTGGTCATTGCTGCGTATGACATTTTAATTGCTGAGGCAGACCCTACTTCTGTTCCTAAATTTCTGAAGTCTAATCCTGTTGAATTTAATGTCATAAGTTCGTCTGCCCCCGGTCCTGAGACGTATAAACGTGGGCTCTGGTTTTGAGGCGCCTTCGGTGGTCCACCAATGATCCCGCCATCAATAAACCTTAACCCTGCGCTATTCGCTTCTGTTGCCGCAACCTTTCCTGTTGTTGGTGCGATAGCATTAAGGTCGACAATAGTTGGTTTTGAAGAATGCTGAACCGAGTTTTTCGCCAAAGCTTGCACAAATTCAAGTGCCTTATCAGGCCTCATGATTGATAATATTATATCAACGCCATCAAATAAATTTCCGATACTGCCAATATCTTCAATTCCCGCTTCTCTTGACAACATTCTTGTTCGATCTGATCTTCCCTCCATTGCGGACACTACCTTATAACCCCCTTCAGAAAGTAACCGACCTATTCCATGACCCATATCTCCAGGTGATTGGATCGCTATTGTTTTAATGCCCATAGTTAATCATCCTTTTATTTTAATCCATGATGTCCGCATTGTTGCAAGATGGGTAAGCCGAGGCTAGTGTGGCGCGATGTTTAATCTGGAGAAACCAGTGAGATATATTAGCACACGGGGTGTTGCCCCGGAATTAGATTTTGACGATGTTCTAATCACGGGATTGGCTCGTGATGGAGGGCTTTATGTGCCAAAGGAATGGCCAAGATTCAGTAAAGCTGAAATTGAGTCAATGAAGTCTTTAACGTATTCGGAATTGGCAGTGAAAATTATGGAACCTTTCATTGGCGATAATATTCCGACCGATGATTTTATTGCGCTAGTTCACAAAACATATAGTAGATTTCAACATTCAGCCATCGCACCACTAAAGCAGTTAGAAAATAATTTGTGGTTGTTAGAATTATTTCACGGACCGACACTTGCTTTTAAGGATTATGCTATGCAGATCCTCGGAGGCTTATTCGACGAAGCCCTTCGACGTCGGGGGAAGCGAACCACTATAGTTGGGGCAACATCGGGGGATACGGGGTCGGCCGCTATTGAAGCTTGCAAAAACAGGGAAGCAATTGATATTTTTATTTTGTTTCCAAAAGGAAGAGTATCGAGTATTCAACAAAGGCAGATGACCACAGTTGATGCGCCAAATGTACACACGATCGCGTTGGAGGGTACATTTGACGACTGTCAAGATATGGTAAAGTCTTTGTTTAATGATCTAGAATATCGCGATAAATATAATTTGTCGGCGGTGAATTCTATTAATTGGGCTAGGTTGTTGCCGCAAATTGTTTATTATTTTTGGGCAGCACTGGCGGTAGGGGNCCCTGACCGTAAGGTTGCTTTTTCAGTGCCATCAGGNAATTTTGGTAACATATTTTCTGCTTATGCCGCAGAGTCTTTAGGTCTACCAATCGAAAAACTAATAATTGCAACCAATAAGAATGATATTTTGTCGCGATTCTTTAACTCAGGAATAATGGAAATTAGAAAAGTACAACCTAGTTTAAGTCCAAGTATGGATATNCAAGTGTCTAGTAATTTTGAGCGTCTTTTATTTGACTTATGCGATCGCGATGGTCCAGTGACAAAAGGGATATTGGACGATTTTCGCTCAAAGGGGACTTTTAATATAAAAATGGACATACTGAACCAGTCAGCAGAGATGTTTTCGGCAGTTGGTGTGGATGATAAGGCTACCCTCGATAGAATTCAAAATACATATAGTTCAACGGGTGAAACAATAGATCCTCATAGTGCGGTAGGTCTAGAAGCAGCGCACCAGGCTCGGTCATTTGGCTCTTTATCTCCAGAGTTACCGATCATCTCACTTGCTTGTGCCCACCCAGCAAAATTTCCAGATCCCGTAAAAGAAGCGACGGGGTCTTATCCAATATTACCAGCGCAGCTGGGTGATTTATTGAAGCGACCGGAAAAGATTACTGTCTTGCCAAATGATTTTAAAACAGTATCTAGTTATATAGCGGGTAACACCAATGTCTGAATCAGAAGCTCAAGTTACAGAATTAACAAATGGTATCAGGGTTGTTAGTGATAAAATGGAGTCTGTGGAGAGTGTCTCTATGGGGGCTTGGTTTGGAATTGGTACAAGGAACGAGTCAGTAAGTGTGAATGGCGTCGCTCACGTTTTAGAGCACATGGCGTTTAAAGGAACAAAAAAGCGCCGTGCCTCTGAAATTGCTGAAGAAATTGAACTTGTAGGAGGTCATCTCAATGCCTATACATCTCGCGAGCAGACAGCATATTATGCCAAATTACTAAAAGATGATATTGGTCTGGGCATAGATATTCTAGCCGATATTCTTCAAAATTCGACTTTTGAGGAGGAAGAGTTAGAGCGGGAGCGTAGTGTTATACTCCAAGAGATTGGGCAAGCCGCCGATACGCCAGACGATATAATATTCGACCATTTTCAGGCGACAGCATACCCCGGTCAAGCATTGGGCCGTCCGGTTCTTGGAACTGCTGATATCGTAGGTAAAATATCCCGTAATACTGTTATAAAATTTATCACTGATAATTATGGCGGNGGTCAAATGGTCTTTTCTGCTGCTGGTAATGTTGATCACGAGGACTTGGTCGATAGGGTTCAATTACAATTCTCTTCGCTTCCCCAGAAAGCAGTGTCGAAAATAGAACCAGCAAATTATTTGGGTGGTGATTGGCGCCAATATAAAGATCTAGAACAAGTTCACTTAATATTAGGTTTTCCTGCTGCTACTTTCTATGACCCAGATTTTTATGCTCAACAGGTGTTATCAATGTTGTTGGGAGGTGGTATGTCGTCCCGTTTATTCCAGGAAGTAAGAGAAAAAAGAGGTTTAGTTTACTCTATCTATTCTTTTACTTCTGCATATAGAGACAGCGGTATGCTTGGGATCTACGCTGGTACAGGCGAGAGAGAGATACAAGAATTGATACCTGTGGTATGTGAAGAACTATTAACTATTATCGATTGCGATTTGGATTCTGAGGTTCAGAGATCTAAAACACAATTAAGATCTGGCCTTTTAATGAGCCGGGAAACTAATTCCAATAGATGCGAGCAAATGGCTCAGCATCTGCTAGTCCACGGGCAGATCATGACAGTTTCCGAAATAATAGAAAAGGTTGATGCGGTNGATACAGATTCTGTGAGGCGCGTAGCAAAAAAAATTATTGCAACTAAGCCAACGTTGACTGCACTTGGCCCGATTTCGAATTTAGAGTCATATCAAAAACTTTGTGATAGATTGAGATAATTTTTGTGCTTATGGATTAGTAGATTTTGTCGGCTGTGGTCTTGCGCCATCTTTACTGGCATGATCAAATTAAGTTTTACAATATAAAATGAATTAGCGCGTGGCATTAAACTTTTTTCCTTCAATATTAACAGAACCTAGGATTACACTTCCCCGTTTATTTATGCGGGCGCCAACGCGCGGAGACTGGGCTGCCTGGGTAAAAGTGAGAACAGACAGTCGTGGGTTTTTGACGCCNTGGGAACCCACATGGCCAATAGATGCGCTCACAAAAGCATCGTTTAGGCGGCGATTATCAAAATACTCAGAAGATTGGAGAGATGATCGTGGCTACGCCTTTTTTATTTTTAGGAGAGTGGATAACGCTCTTGTGGGAGGAATAACCATAGCGAACGTAAAACGTGGTGTAGCGCAATCAGCCTCTTTTGGGTATTGGATAGGTCGTGAGTATGCAAGAAATGGTTATATGACAGAGGGGGTTCATGGCGCATGCACCTTTGCTTTTGATGATTTGTCTCTGCATCGTNTAGAAGCAGCATGCTTGCCATCGAATAACCCTAGCCAAGGAGTTTTAAGTAAGGCTGGATTTCGATACGAAGGATTAGCTAAAAAGTACCTAAAGATAAATGGGGAATGGGAAGATCATATGATATTTGCCCTTTTAAAAGAAGAATTNCTGTCGCTTTAATTGTTTGAATAGGTTCGCTCACATTAAGTTTCTAGAAAACCTTCATAATCTGGCTGTCAATATAACGGGGACACTATAATTGTTTGACAGAAATGTTAATGTAATGGATGTAACTCTGCCTGGTGGGACAAAAACGCGTGTCGAAGTGAAGGTAAATAACAGGGCGCGGCGTATCAATTTGCGTATTGATGTCAGGAGTTCAATATTTACTTTAACTTGTCCAACGGAAACATCAATTCCACATCTCAAAAATTTTTTACAAAATAACGTTAATTGGTTATTGGATCAATTATCTAAATTACCCAAAAGAATCGAATTTCGGGATGGTACTATACTACTCATTCTTGGACNGAGTTACGTTATCAGGCATTGTCNTGGTAGCTTAGGAAATGTGTGGGTTCAGGCAGGTAAGACTGATCAATTATCAGAACTTTGTGTTAGTGGAAGATGTGAGCATCTAGGGCGGCGGATAACGGATTGGCTGAAAAAAACTGCTCGAGAAGAGATGATAATACGGAGTAAGTATTATGCAAACCTTTTAGATCAACGTGTTTCCCAAGTCTCAGTTCGCGATACAAAAACACGCTGGGGTAGCTGTTCTTCAAAAGGAAACTTGTCGTTTTCTTGGCGACTCATTTTGGCCCCTGAGCATGTTCTTAACTATGTTTGTGCCCATGAAGTTGCTCATCTGGTCGAGATGAATCATTCACCAGGATTTTGGGCGATTGTTGATCGCTTGATCGTTGATAGGAGACAATCCANAAATTGGCTGAAGCATAACGGCAATATGCTTCATAGATATGGCTGATTAGAACCGTTTGTATTTGGAAAATAGTCAAATGAAAATTATAAGGGCTGTCAAATCATTAATTGTCGATGGTCAAGGACGATATTTGCTCCAATTACGCGATAATGTTCCCACGATTACGTTNCCTGCGTATTGGAGTCTTTTTGGGGGGGAGTTGGAAGGCTTGGAAACGCCTATTAATGGAATTAAGCGTGANCTTTATGAGGAACTAGGCTATAGGCCTTCATTTATTGAGGANTTTCTTTCATATAAGTACTCGATAAAAAAAGTGAATATTATAGATAGAGAAGTTACAATATTTTCGAGTTTTATAGACAGTTATGAGATTGAAGAACTAGAGTTAATGGAGGGACAATCTTTAGCCTTTTTTACTATTTTGGAGTTACAAAAAGAAAATAATGTAGTTCCACTCGACCTTTCTACAGTTTTAATGCATGGCCTGTCAGTAACTGCGCCGTCTCTTTTTAATATCAACTATTCATAGTTTAATTCCTATTTATGGGCACATTATTTGAAGAATAATTTAATTAGTTAGGGAAAAATTACTCGCAATTCTAGCGTAAACAAAGTAATTCCTAAGACATACAGATGTACTTCTTGATACTTATGGTTGGTAGGTTTATTTGGATAAACTGCTACAAGGCCTTCGGGCAGTTGCCGAACCGACACGGCTTAGAATGATAGTGCTTTGTGGCCATGCAGAACTCTCTGTAGGCGATTTCGTCTTTATTTTAGGGCAAAGTCAACCTCGTGTGTCACGACATTTGAAACTACTAGTCGATGCGGGCCTGCTTAATCGGAATAAAGAGGGTAGCAGAGCTTATTATAGATTAGTCGCATCTGGTAAAAATTCTCCTTTGGGACAAATGCTGAATGATTTAATGCCAGAGGAAGACCCTACGTTAGTTTTAGATTTATCTAGGTTGGGAACGATAAAGTCAGAGCGTGCACGTTATGCAGATAATTACTTGGATGAATTTGCATATGAGCGGAATGAGTTGGGTCGGGTTTCTGCTGACGAGGAGCTTGTAAATAAATATTTAGTTCAATGTGTTCAGTCCGAAAAGATAGATGAATTACTAGATATTGGAACTGGAACCGGAAGAACACTTGGGTTACTTGGACCGCTGGTAGATAAAGCAATAGGATTAGATAATTCACGTGAGATGTTATCTGTTGCAAGGACAAACCTAGAGCGGGAAAATTTAAAAAACTGTCAAGTTCGAATTGGGGATATGTATAGACTTCCTTTTCCTGAAAATAGATTTGAGATGGTTACGATAAATTCCCTACTTCGTTATGCCGAAAAACCGAAAGATGTTTTGAGCGAAGCCGTGCGAGTATTAAAGCCAGGAAGATCAATTATTATAATTGATTTTGCCGATCACGGATTGTCGGAACTGAGAGATGAATACGGTCATCGATGGTTGGGTTTTTCAGAATTAGAGATGTTGGAAATACTGGGTGATAACAATATCGATATTAAAACTACTACCTTTTTTAAAGGAGAATCGTTGACAATTTGTATTTGGGAAGGATTGAAGGGTAGAGGTAATTCAGTGTAATTATAAATCAAATTTTTGCAGCCACATTTCCAATGAGACAATCTGCCAAATAACCATCATATGGTTCTCTATATTTTTTCCTGAATCGATAATACCGCAATGTTGATCTATAATGTTTCTTACTTCTGTTTGGTTATAAATTCCACGTTCATTAAACCGACGCGATGAAATAAGATCGAGTAATTTTTGACGCCCCTGATGAGCAAACCATTTGTGAGCAGGGGCATTCCAGCCCTTTTTTTCTATCCTTGNTCTAGTGCTTTCCGGTAAAATTCCATTATAAGCTTTGCGCGCGAATGCCTTTGTCACGCCATTACGAATTTTTTCTTCTATAGGAACTTGATCCATAAGTTCAAAAAGCCTCCAATCCAAGAATGGGTGGAAGTCTGATATTCCAAATGCAGAAGTATTGAAGTAACTGGCGCGTAAACAGCAGGGCATAGTATTTCTCTGTAACTCATTCCTACTGTGGGATAAAAGGTAGCTATTAGCGGTAACTTGGAAGGTTGGAATCACATCTTCCAAATTTTTAAGGTCTGGGTGAAGCAAGCTTTGGTACTTATAAAGCAAATTAACGTCCGGTCTGCATTGCCCTGGGATAGCAAGATCCGTCAAATTAGACATCTTATTCTGGGCTAACAAATTTGATTTTTCAAAAATGGGGTGATCGTGGTTTTTAATCCAAGTTTCAATTTCATGTTTAAGAAGAGCGTCTTTTTTTTGATATTTTAGGTCTGCAAAAAAATAGTAAAAATAATCATATTCTCCTGCATTTAATTCATCGCCACCTAACCCAGTAAATAACGAGGTGTACCCGAGGTTCTTTACTTTCTCAGTTAAAATAAAGTGATTCAACCATGTTACNGTGGGTATTGGGTATTCGTGCATAATGCTAGCTTTTTCAAGAAGATCAAAAATATCAGGATCGTTTATTGAGATAGGCTCCCAATCTACTATGCCAGAGTTTACGATATCCATTATTTCTNTCTCTTCATCAAAGGCCTCACCATTATGAATAGATGAAATTGCTGGCTGTGGAACTCCAGTTATTCTATGGGCCATGGCCACTACCGCAGAACTATCTAGTCCACCAGAAAGGGTGAACATGGGAGTAGATGTTTTTTTAAGACGTCGCGCCACAGCATCTCTAAAAAGGTCAATATAATCAGTGTGATGTGTTAGACTTGTTTGGTTTTTCTCTTTAGATTCCCAATTAAAAAAACTATANGTTCTTATAGAGTTATTTGTAAACTCCACTGCAGATCCACCGGCCACTTGAATTATATCTGAAAACGGCGAACGGGTTGGGTCAGCATCGAGAAAACGATAATTTAAAGCAGCTGCGGTTTTTAAAAACGATGGGTTAATACTTTTTGAGACAAAGGATAAGTATAGCAGAGATTGGATACTAGAGGCAAAACCTGTATTACCTTCGGTTGAGCTGTAATACAGTGGTTTAATCCCGAACCTGTCTCGCGCTAAAGTTAGACATTCAGTTTGCTTATTAAAGATAGCAATTGCAAAATCTCCATTAATTTTTGCGAGAGTTTTGCGTAGACTTATCTTCTGTAGTGATTCTAAAATCCGTTCTGAGTCAGTTTGTTCTTTTGATGATGAAGGAAAGTCTTCAGGATTATATATATGTCCATCTAAAACGACTATAAATGGTCCAAAGCTGGCAAAGTCCTCTTTGTTGGATGAACCAAAACTGTGTAAGCTATTAGGCTTTTTAATTCCGATACACTTTAGCATTTGTATTGCTGAATCGGTTAAAGAAGAATTATTACTCGAGGGTTTTAAACCTGCTATTTTTCCCATTTTAAGCCCTTGGGTCTGCGCTTGAGGTGCATTTACGTTTAAACGAATATATAGCGCTTCCTATCGGACGCCTATACTATATGATAGGGGCGTTTAACCATATCTTGTAGTGTAAGGAAAATTTAAGCTACTTATTTGTTATATCTAAGTCTGTTTTTAAAGATGGGGGAAATCGATATTCCCTGATAGTTCGTAAGCTTAAAGTTTCTCTAGTATAGCAAAATTAGGGTTTATTTTATGACTAAAATTCCATTTAATACGGTAATTAAAAAGCTTCGTTACGAAAGAGTACTTTTAGTGGGTGGTGGAGGATTCATTGGTCATCATTTAGCAACAGAGTTACGGAAGCATCATGTTACTGCGATGGTGGTTGATAATATGATGGTTAATAGCCTTGTTGATAATACTTTTTATGACGGAGGAGATGTATCAAAGCGGAGCCTTAATCTGCATTTTTTAATGAGCCGTTTTGAACTGATGCGCGAACTTGGAGTGGAATTTAGAAACTGTGATGCAAGAAACTTTGCTGACCTAGCGAATGTGTTTAAAGATTTCAGCCCTACAAAGGTGATCCATCTGGCTGCCATTGCAAGTGCCGTGGAAGCGCGCAAAAACCCAGGGATGTGTTTTGATCTTCAGCTTACAACATTGAGAAATGTTTTGGAGCTATGCCGGTTAGGACATGCAAAAACGTCTACATTAATGTTTTTAAGTTCAAGTACTGTATACGGTGATTTTGAAGATGATTGGGTTGATGAAACTACTCGACCAAGACCTAGAGGAATTTATGCTAACACTAAATACATGGGAGAGAGATTAGTGCGAACCTATTGTCATACAAATGGCATAGGAACATGTATAATCAGACCTAGCGCTCTCTATGGAGAGAGGTGTGTAAGCAGGAGAGTAAGTCAGGCGTTTATAGAAAATGCTCTTTCGGGGCGCCCCCTGCGTCTAGAAGGTGGCGGCGAGGGCCTCCTAGATTTTACCTATATAGATGATCTTGTGAATGGAATNATAAGGGCATTAGCACTGCATGGGGGTAGTGGCGAATCTGACACGTTTAATTTAACCTATGGAAGCGCAAGAAGTATTGCCGAATTAGCAAGTATAGTTAAAAAGATAATACCTAATGCTATATTAGAAACTAGTCCCAAAGCTTTGGATAAACCTATTCGTGGAACTTTGCGAATGGATAAGGCACGCGAACGTCTTGGGTTTTATCCAAAATGGCCCATAGAGGATGGCTATAAAAAATATTGTGAATGGTACGTGACACAATGGGAAAAAGTTATGAGGACTAATGGATGAAATCAGGCATAATAGTTTTTGCTCGCCTTAATTCGATGCGATTACCTGGAAAAGCTCTAATCAAGATAGCTGGGATAAGGCTTATAGATAGGGTGCTTAATAGGGTTCAGAAAGCTGAAGGGGCATCTATAACAGTTGTTGCAACAACCGATACTAATCTCGATGATCAACTAGTGGAATATTTAGAAGGTCGTGACGTATATATTTATAGAGGTTCTGGTTCTGATGTAGCTTTGCGAGCTGCTTGTTGCGCTAAATTTCATAATCTTGACTGCTTTGTACGTATCAGTGGCGATAGTCCATTTATAAACTCAGATTTGATAACACGCGCTCTTTTAAAGTATAAAACGGGTTCTTTCGATTTGGTAACTAACGTGTTTCCCAGAACTTTTCCTCGAGGTGTTAGTGTTGAAGTGATCAAAACTCAGGCAATACAAAGATTGCTGGAACTTACCCAACAAGAATTTTATACAGAACATGTAACACCATATTTTTATGATAACCCAGATAAATTCTCTATAAAAAATATTTTTTCTAACAANGTTGCATTTCGTGAGGCAAACTTGGCTGTGGATACACCAACTGATTTAAAGCGCATAAATTGGATCCTGGAGACTTTTGGGGAGGGCCTTGACTTGAGCTCACTCGCTGAAAAATCGAATCTATGGAATTCAGAGCAATGCGATTAAAGAAAATTGACCCCCCAAGAGTATTTAAGGTCGGTTCATTTGGTAGCAGTATAAATTTGTCACACGTTATAGATCTAAACTTAGATCCTGACGAACAGGTCACTCTGATAGGGGATAATGGCGGTGAGTTTGACATTTGCCGAAAATCATGGGGATATTATGCTACCCCATCAATTAATCATAGACTTAAGGACTTTGGGTATAGAACATGTATCGTGGAAAGCAGTGGAAGGCGGTATTTGCATCTAGTTGAGCAGGAAAAAATAAATGAGTACTTAAACTATCTAAAAGAACAAAGAATGAAGATTTTATTTTGGTTAGACGAAGATAAGATCAGTATTGAGGAAAACGGTTAGAGCTAACAGTGACATCCAAGATAAAAACTTTTCAGGACCCTTCGGAGATTTTGTGGGATGAGTCATTCAAAGAGCAAATCGCCCAAGATTCTTACAACACGGCACCAGTAGAATGCATAGTTCGATCTGTATCTCATTTCTTACGGGCTCGATTTAAATCCCAAGAAAAGTTTAAAAATCTTAAATTTTTAGAGGTGGGGTGTGGGGCTGGAGCCAACCTAATATGGTTAGCAGAAAAGGGAATTTTACCAAGTGGTGTGGACATTTCAAAAACTGCACTCAGTCTTTGTAGGAAAAATTTTCAAAAAAAGTTTTTATATAATAAATTGGGTGATTTAAAGCACTCGCCAGCTACTGCATTACCTTTCGATGCTGCTACTTTTGACGGGGTTATAGAGTCTTGTGTCTTTCAGCACTTAAATCAAGACGACCGGACAAAAGCTCATAAAGAAGTTGTTCGGGTAATGAAGCCTGGGGGCGTTTTTATTGGGCATATGTTGAGTGTTAATCACAGTACCTATAAAACTAACAGAGGCTATTTTGAAGAAATTGAACCTGGAACATTAGTTCTAGAGTCAAAAATAGTCTCAGGTAAGATCAATCTAGAGTCTATTGGTTTGTCACATTTCTTTTCTAAAAGTGAATATCATACTTTGCTAGAAGGTTGTTCTATTATAGATCCTTGTGAAATAACATATCAATTACCATCCGAGGAAGCAGCGCGACGTGGTTATAAAAGTTATTACCAGGCGATGTGGAATGTTTATGCAGTAAAATAGAATTAACCTGTTTAAAGCCGCATAAATCAAAATTATTTCATAGCAAGGTGAAGTATGCCTCGGAGTAATCTTGAATGAAAAGTTGGAAGATAAACTGTGACCAGATTGAATGATGATAGGGTTGTTGAATTAATTGTTATTTAAACAAAATAGGAACTTTTAGCGCAGGCTGGATAAAGTGAGTCAAATACTCTTATATGCTTTATCTTTATGCTTTTTATTCAATATATTAGTTTCCAGGTAAATAGATTTTATAATAGGAGAGATAAGATGGCTCGCATTGGGTTTATAGGTTTGGGAAATATGGGTGGACCAATGGTGAGGAATCTAATTAAAGCGGGTCACTCTTTGAGCGTGTTTGACTTATCCGAGGAGGCGGTAAATTTTGCTGTTCAATCGGGAGCGGTAGCAGCAAAATCAGTTCCGGAAGCAGCTAGCGGAGTTGATTTTGTGGTGACCATGCTACCTGTTGGAGCCAACGTAAAAGAAGTGTTTTTGAATAATGGTATTATAGCTGCCGCAGACCCCGAAACCGTGATGATTGATTCCTCCACTATTGATGTTGAAACGGCTCAAGCTGCGCATGCAGCATCAAAAGCTGCGGGCTTTGATATGATCGATGCTCCTGTTTCAGGAGGAGTCACGGGTGCTGATGCAGGAACACTCACTTTCATGTGTGGTGGTGATAAAAAAAGTTTTGAGAAAGCAAAACCTATATTAGAAGCGATGGGAAAAAACATCGTACATTGCGGTGCAGCAGGATTGGGACAAGTTACTAAGATTTGTAACAATATGTTGGCTGGTATTAACGCTCTTGCTGCGGCGGAAGCGATGGTTATGGGAGAACGCCTGGGCGTTTCGAGGGAAACTTTATATAACGTGATTTCTACCTCTACTGGCAATTCTCTTTATTTTGAGAATTTTAATCCAATGCCAGGTGTATGTTCTTCTTCTGCAGCAAATAATAATTTTAAACCAGGGTTTATGGCGAAGTTGATGTTGAAAGATTTGCGACTATCTCAGGCAGCTGCTCAATCAGCGAGCACTGCAACTCCGTTGGGGGCTACTGCAACTGCAGCCTTTCAGCATTTAGTTGAGAATGGGTTTGGAGATTTGGATACAACAAGTATCATTAAGCTGATAGATCCTAATGTTAAATAAATTGAAAACACTCTAGGGGATAAGTAGGTCATGTCGTCGTTGTCAAATTTAAAGGTGTTAGACTTGACCAGTCATTTGTCAGGTCCTTATTGCGCCATGATTCTAGCCGATCATGGAGCAGATGTGGTTAAGATTGAAAAACCAAACGAGGGTGATCAACTTCGAAAAACACCTCCGTTTCAAAGCGGGGAAAGTGCTCCGTTTATGTTATGGAATAGAAATAAGCGTTCAGTTACTTTAGATTTAAAGGACCTTAAAGATCATCAACTGCTGCTTAAAATGGTAGAAGCAGCAGATATTATGATTGAAAACTTCAAGCCGGGGACTGCTAGTCGATTGGGTATCGATTATGTGTCTGTATCGAAAATTAATCCTGCTCTGATTTATTGTTCTATATCTGGATTTGGACAAACTGGACCCTATGCCCCTCGGGGTGGATTTGACTTAATTGCGTGTGGGATGTCTGGTTTAATGTCGATTAATGGTCCACCAGATGGCCCTCCATATAGAATTCCGATGCCGGTATCGGATGTTTGTGGGGGAATGAATGGGGCAATAGGGATATTGACTGCATTGGCTGCTCGAAATCAGACGGGTCGAGGACAACATGTTGACACAAGTCTTTTTGAATCTGGAATATCATTAGGCGTATACGAAGCCGCAAATGTTTTTGCAAATGGAGAAGTGCCTGAGCGATTGGGTCAAGCACACCGAGGGAGTGCTCCCTATCAGCTTTTCCCAACATCTGATGGGTATGTGACGGTTGGTGGAGCTCAGGATAATTTCTGGAGAGGAACATGCAAAATTTTAGATTGCGAGCAATTAGTAGAAGATCCAAGGTTTAAATCTAAGGCTGAGCGAGTAGCAAATAATAAAGTACTGGTATCTGAGCTTGAAGTATTTTTTCGACGCCAATCGACAAGTAAACTTTGTCAAGCGTTTGATGAGGCTGGTATTCCCGCAGGGCCAGTCATGAACCATGTTGAAGTGTATAACGATCCTCAAACGCTTGCTCGAGAAATGGTCGTAGAGGTCGAACATAGTAAGTTAGGCCAAATGAAAACGATTGGCATTCCGGTTAAACTTTCAGATACACCTGGCAAGATTACTAGAAGCGCCCCTCTTTTAGGGGAGCATAATAAAGAGGTTCTAAAGGATTGGGGTCTAGAATAGTTTTTATAAATTAATAATGTGCGTAATTTATTTTTGAGATGCGAGCAATAGTTAATTAAAATTTGGAGTGAAATGATGGTAGTGGTAGAGGTTTACACTTCGATGTGGTGTCCTTTTTGTCATAGGGCAAAAAAGCTACTTAAGGATAAAGGAGTTGATTTTAACGAAATCGATGTAGGCATGGGCGGTAAAACTCGGCAAGAGATGCTTGACCGGGCTGAGGGTCGTTATACGGTTCCACAAATTTTTATAGATAATGTGGGTATAGGGGGTTCTGATGAGTTGGCCAGTCTAGACCAAAACGGACAATTAAACTTGATGTTAGGTCTATAAAATAACTGAGGTGATCTAGATGTCGAAATTGAGGATTGCTTGTATTCAAACTAACTCAAGCCCGAACCCAGAAGAGAATATAGCTATTGTTAGTGTCTTGATCCGGGAAGCATGTGCTGCGGGCGCTGAATTTATAACTACGCCAGAAGTAGTTGGGATGCTGGAGCCCGACAGGATAGCAGCATTATCAAAAGCCCAATCAGAGGAAAAACATCAGGTTTTATTTGCTTTTCAAGAGTTAGCGCTAGAACTTGGTATATGGCTTTTAATAGGTTCTATTTCTATTAAAGTCTCAGACACAAAACTATCGAATAGGAGTTTCCTTATCAACCCAAATGGCGAAGTTATTGCTAGATACTCAAAAATTCATATGTTTGATGTAGAGGTAGGCGACGGTAATAAATATCTAGAGTCTAAAACATATGAACCTGGCTCTAAAGCTGTGATTGCTGAGACCCCATGGGGACTCATGGGACTGACCATTTGCTATGATATTCGCTTTCCAAACTTATTCAGAGATCTAGCTAAAGCGGGTGCAAAAGTTATTTTTTCTCCAGCCGCTTTCACCAGAGTAACAGGTGAGGCTCATTGGCACGTTTTACAACGAGCGCGGGCTATCGAGAATGGTTGCTATATAGTTTCTCCGGCTCAGGTTGGAACGCATGCTAACAATAGAAAAACATTTGGCCATTCTTTAATAGTGAATCCGTGGGGCGAAGTTTTAGCGGACGGAGGAACCGAAACAGGGTTTATTGTTTCAGAACTTGATTTAGGCGCAGTCGACATATGTCGAAGCAAAGTCCCATCATTGTATAATGACCAAGCCTACTTAAAGCCTTTTTAAAATATTATATGAGTTTATTGTCAGTCATAGCGATAAATTTTTTCCTTCTGTTTTCGCGAAAATTTTTAGTTCGATTGCTCAAAAGATCCTTTAGACTAGATTCTATAGCATCACCTAAAGTGGTCATAGTAGTCTGATGATCCCTATGGGCGGCACCTAACGGCTCTTTTATAATTGAATCTATAATGTTAAGAGAGTAGAGGTCTTGTGCAGTTAATCGTAAAGCATTAGCTGCGTTCGTGGCATTTTCGCTGCTTCTCCAGAGTATTGACGCACAACCTTCTGGTGAAATTACAGAATATATGGAATGCTCAAGCATTAAAACTTTATCTGCTGTTGCTAATGCTACAGCTCCGCCTGATCCACCCTCTCCTAATATAACCGCTACTATTGGCACATTTACGCTTAGACTTGTTTCTATAGATCGGGCAATAGCCTCTGCTTGACCCCGCTCTTCTGCTCCAATACCAGGATACGCACCCGCTGTATCAATAAAAGTAAGAATAGGAAGATTAAATCTATCTGCCATTTCCATAAGCCGTTTAGCTTTTCTGTATCCCTCTGGCATCGCCATGCCAAAGTTAGTTTCTAAACGTTCCTGAGTTGTATTTCCTTTTTCTGTGCCAATAATCATAACTGACTGGTTCCGGAATCGAGCTAAACCAGCATTAATAGCTTTATCCTCACCGTAGCTGCGGTCACCAGCTAAGTTGATAAAATCTGAGAAGAGAGATTTTATTACTTCTTTGAAATGGGGCCTATTTGGATGTCGAGCGACTTGCACTTTTTGCCAGGGAGAAAGTTTTTCATAAATAGTCTTTAGTTGACGCTCAGCCTTTATCTGCAATTTAGTAATCTCAGTAGCGATATTGGTGTCGCCATCGCCAGAAATATGCCGTAGCTCTTCGATTTTTCCTTCGAATTCAGCTACCTGCTTCTCAAAATCAAGAAACACTCGATAAAAACTCCCTCATAAAATACTATCAGCTTTTAATTGTTTTTTTGCTCAAAGGCTAATAAAATATTATAATCTACAAGTTTATTTTTTTGTTAAAGGGTGGTGTGTTGATACTATCGACATCAGGCGATTACCTAGTACATGTGTATAAATTTGTGTCGTAGATATGTCAGTATGTCCTAACATTTTTTGTAAACTCCGTAGATCTGCTCCCCGGTCTAATAAATGAGTCGCAAAAGCGTGCCGCAATACATGTGGGGACAACTTTTGGGGGTTGATATTTGATTTTATTGCTAGCCCTTTTAGGAGTTGGCCGACTCTCCGTCGGGTTAGAAACCCTTGGGCGGAACGTGATGGGAATAAAAATTTAGACTGAGTGCCCGGTTTTAAGAAAGCCTGACGTACTTCGCGATAAGAGGAAATAGACTTAGTAGCAGCATCTGTTAATGGGATTATCCGTTCTCGTCCACCTTTTCCATTCACTAGCAATATATTCGGGTCCCGGGACAATGCAGAGTTTGGTAAACTAACTAATTCGGACACTCTTAAGCCTGTAGCATAGGTAACCTCAAGCAGGCACACTAATCTTATCCCCTCAACTCCGGTAATTTTATAAGCCTGAATGAAAAGTCTTTCCACCTCCTCTTCTGACAGTAATTTCGGTAAAGTACGACTTTGTTTAGGCCCATCAATATGCCTAGTTGGGTTGTCGGGTCTATAGCTTTCTGATTGAAGGAAAAGAAAAAATTGGCGCAGAGCTGACAATCGTCGCGCAGAAGTTCTGGCATTGATATGGTTTTGATTTAGCGCCTTAAAATAGTCCTTTATTTGTCGCGGGCAACTATCCTCAATTTTTTTATTATGATCTATTCTTATCAAATATTTTTTGAAATCAGTAAGATCACTCAAATAAGCCGCAACCGTATTTAATGTTGCTCCTCGTTCTGCAACTAGCATTGCTAAAAAATTATCTAGTAGTGGATCGTTAGCTATTTCCAACTCGTTGGCTCTGTATCTGTTGAACAATGTGAGTACTCAAAAGGACTTGGATACTATTATTTCAAACGCAAGCCTTCTAGCTTCTTTTTCAAAACCCAACTTCTGTAAACTATCTACAATTAATACTAATTCGTTGGGGGGAAGTGAATCAAACTCAGTTTTTTCCAATGAAATTAATAATCGAATTATAGCTTCAGCTAAATTCCCTTGATTCACGGCCATTTTTATTAAAAATTGATTATTAAAAATTGATTTTCTGGCTATGCTGAGAGAATTTGGGCCTACCAAGTCAGTCCATAACTGATGAGATATAGGTTCTTCTAGAACATACATTAACTCGAACATCAATGCGGCTAAATTATTTGCTATTTCGGGACTTTTTTGCTTTGCAACCTTCAACCATTTTTGTGTTGAATCATCGCTCCATTCAAAAACAGTGTCCCCCCACATAATTCTTAAAAAGGGCCAAATTTCGTTCCATTTTTGGAGGGCCCTCTCATCAATATTCGCCTCCCTAATGGCCAGTGACACCCACAGCTTAGTGTGCTCGAGGTTAGAGTTGGCAGTATGGATTAGTGCTGCATCCGCAGCAAACCACCCAAGTTCTGATCCAACTGGTATAGTTTTTAATATTGGCCCATAAAGCTCTGCCATTTCGCTAAAGCGTTTATTTTTTATTGCAATTGATTTTGCTCGCTGGATAGCTTGCGCTTTCCCAAAGCTTGAGTCATGTCTGAGCGTGGCCCGGTATAAAAGTGTCCGCGCTTTCGGTGTTGCTTCATTAAGCGCTATCGACAGAGCATTTTCTATTTCTTGACCGTCAATTTTTACTGCTTCATATATCTCTGATAGTGACACACTATTTATAACGCCTATTTTGGCTGCGTTCTCGGCGCATAACAGTCGGGTTTTAAGAGCCGTCCCTGGATCTTGGATGTAACTGGGAAGTAACCAGGGATCTGGTATGATAGAAGCTGGATGTGGCAGACTTTGGCGCGCAGCGCGTATCATAGCAACATCGATCGGCCGTATGTTATTTACTTGAACATTCAGGCTGCCTTCTGTTTGTGTCATCATATTTTGGAGTAAACTATAAAAGGCCTGATCATCTTCTCCGAGTTCAACTAGTAACTTAAGACCGAAGTCCACTTTATCCCAGTCACTATTGAGTGCATCACAGAAAATAAGTGCTTTTTGCCAATATTTGGATAAGGAGTTTTCAAACCACTGTGTAGTGATATCACAGGCTTTATTGATATTATTAGAGAGAAAAGCCGAATCAGTATCTAATATGGCTAATTCTTCACTTTTATATTTATTAGGTATCATTTCCATCAAATCGTTAAAATCTGTGAAATAACCGGAATTGAATAGTGATTGTGCCCTTATTAATAGGAAGCCAGTCTCATTGTTATTTGTACTTTGCATTGGCACGTCTGCCGCAGTTAATAAAAGACGTTTGTATAGCTTCTGAAGATTTCTAGAGTACAACTGAACAGGTAACATTTTAAAAAGTGAATTTATTGTTGCCCTGGAGCTGCCATGCCACATTTGTTTCGGGTACCCACCAGACAAAGTGTCGATGGTGCCAATGCTATCAATATCGATTTCTTTTAAACTGTTAATCTCTATCCCGTTTTTTTTGTTTAGTCTGTTGACGTCTTTGGAATTCGATAGAGTTTTTTCGGGAACGTCTGCTATACTTTCACGCGTTTTCTTTGAAGAATGCTTTTCTTTGAACGTTTCAGTTTGGATTGGCAATAATGATCTGGGAGTTTCAGCAAATACTCGAGTAATGGTGCAAATACAGAAAATAAGAATACAGCAGTTTAGAACTAACCCTTTACTATTGTGAGTGCTTCGCATCAGAAATTTCTCTTTCTATTGTGCTGACTGGCGCAGGAATGTCCCAAACGGCTAAGAAAACCAGCCCACCTATGAGAATTAAAGAAACGAAAAGTAAAACGATTAGCGAAAGCTTCATGCCCCATCCTATTAAGTCATCGTTGAAATGATACAATAGCAGTTTATGGATATACAAATCAAACGGTGAGTAGTGTGATTTTTAATTATAAAGTTGAGTTATCATTAATTAAGTCTGATAATCATGGCATTGTTTGAAACATATTAAACGTTTATCATATTTAGTTTGGTTCAGTCATTTGGATGGAAATTATAATCCTTTAGTAATTTCTTTGGGTCGTTATGAGTAAAATCAATTTAAATAGAACCTGTGTTTTTCCTCCTCCAATGACTGTCGTTTTAGTTGGGCTTATGGGGGTGGGGAAAACTAGTATAGGAAAACGTCTTGCCGAGCGATTAAATATGCCATTCGTTGATGCGGATGAAGAAATAGAAAAAGCCTCTGGATTGAGTATACCAGATTTTTTTGAAAAATTTGGAGAAAAAGAATTTAGGAAAGGAGAGCAACGTGTTATCGCAAGGCTTTTAAGGCGCCAACCTTGTGTTGTGGCGACTGGAGGTGGTGCTTTTATGGCTCTAGAAACAAGGGGCTTAATAAAAAAATGTGCAGTGTCTCTGTGGTTAAATGCTGATCTAGACACCTTGGATACTCGTTTGCAACGGCGATCTGGACGCCCTCTATTACAGACTGATAACCCTCGTAATACAATTAAATCTCTCATGGATCAGCGTTACCCTATTTATGCAGAGGCTGACCTAATGATTGAGACTTCCAATGTTTCTTTCGAGCGTGCATTAGATTCGGCATGCACAGCTATTACCAAATACTTTTCTAGTAATTACGAGTGATAATGATGAAATCAGAAGAGATTATTCCTGTTAACCTTGGAGACCGTAGCTATGAAATTTGCGTTGGCTCCGGAATTTTGGAAACTATCGGAGTTTCTTTATTGAAAAGATTTGGGGTTCGAAAAATCTTCATAGTAACTGATCATGAAGTTGCAACCCACTGGCTGGGTCTTGTTGTTGCGTCTATTAAAAAAGTTGGACTTAAGTATGAGGTGGCAAGCATCCCTTCTGGAGAAGGTAGCAAATCATTCTATCAACTTGAGGGACTCCTGAACCAGTTTTTTGAAGCCCGAATAGCGCGTGATGGATTAATTGTTGCTTTGGGTGGTGGTGTTGTCGGCGATTTAGCTGGTTTTGCCGCTGCAGTAGCGCTAAGGGGGGTAGATTTCGTCCAAGTGCCCACTACCCTTTTGGCGCAGGTTGATAGTTCTGTGGGAGGGAAAACTGCTATTAATACTGCTCAGGGAAAAAATTTGGTTGGTAGTTTCTATCAACCACGATTAGTTTTGATAGACACCGATGTTTTAGGCACTCTGCCACAGCGGCAAATACTCTCTGGATACGCAGAAATTGTCAAATATGGATTAATTAAAAACAGGCAGTTCTTTGAATGGCTGGAAGTGAATGGTAAGAAAATTTTATCAGGCGATACAGAGGCAAGAAGAACGGCTATTGTTGAAAGTTGTAAGACTAAAGCTGCAATAGTTGGTGACGATGAAAAGGAAACTGGTGAGCGTGCAATTCTTAACTTTGGCCATACCTTTGGTCATGCGTTTGAAGCTGAAGCAAAATTTAATGGGGATTTATTGCATGGGGAAGCAGTTGCACTTGGTATGATGGCAGCATTAAAGTTATCAAATATTACAGGTATTTGTAATGGGCAAGACGTGGATAGGGTAAATTTTCATCTGCAATCTGTTGGGCTCCCAGTTAATTTAAGTTTTTTAGATAAATTTTCTGGTTGGAACGTAGACGCTTTGATGAAACACATTGGGCATGATAAGAAGGTTTTAGATGGTAAAATTAGATTTATTTTATTAAAAGAAATCGGAAATAGTTTTATTACATCGGAAGTTGACCCGAATAATGTAAGTGCAGTCATCTCACAATCTTTAGAAGGCAGATTGTAGATTTGCGTCCAATATAATGGATTAGCTATTTATTTTTAAGAGGAGCTTATGTTTGAAATAACGGGTACCCAGGAAACCGTAGTTTTAGGATTTCTTGTAATCGCTTTTCTATTGTTTTTATCGGCTTTTTTTTCAGGCTCGGAAACGGCTTTAACTGCAGCTTCTGATGCCAGATTGCATCAATTATCATTACAAGGTAATCGTCGTGCCAGCACTGTGTTGCGACTTCGGCGGCAAAACGAAACGTTGATTGGCACAATCTTAATCGGTAATAATATTACTAATATAGCTGCTTCAGCGTTAGCTACCAGTATCTTGATTTCTCTATTTGATGAAGCGGGTGTAGCTTATGCGATGATAATAATGACTATTCTAGTTGTTATTTTTTCTGAAGTTTTGCCAAAAACATTTGCGATAAACAATGCAGATAGGTCTGCGTTGGCTGTAGCACCAATAATACAAGCATTTGTATGGTTCCTAAAGCCCTTGAGTATTATTGTCCGACTAATAGTAGATGGTGTTTTTCAAGTTTTTGGAACAAAAATTTCTACCAAATTTGGGCAGAAAGAAAGGGAAGAAGAACTAAGGGGCTTAATCGAATTGCATCGTGGACCAGGACCTGAAGTAAGCGAGGAAAGAGCTATGCTTCGGAGCATACTCGATCTAGGAGAGGTATCGGTTGAAGAAATTATGACACATCGAAGGAATGTTGTGTTGATCGATGCCGATTTACCAGTAGAGAAAATTCTAGATGAACTTACGGAAAGTCCCTTTACAAGGCTGCCATTATTTCGAGGAGACCAAGACGAGATAATAGGGATTTTGCATGGTAAGGCATTATTGCGCGCTATTCGAAATCATGAGGGTGACGATATGTCGGAACTTGATATTGTGGCGGTTGCAAATTCACCTTGGTTTATCCCTGATTCAACTAATCTTTTAGACCAATTACAAGCATTTAGGGACAGAAAAGAGCACTTCGCCGTAGTAGTTGATGAGTATGGAACGTTGCAGGGTGTTGTTACACTAGAAGATATTTTGGAAGAGATAGTGGGTAATATTGATGATGAGAATGATATTTCTGTAGCCGGTGTGCGAGCTCAACCAGATGGATCATATTTGGTAGATGGAACAGTCACACTCAGAGACCTGAACCACGAATTGGATTGGAACCTGCCAGATGAAGATGCCTCAACTGTTGCAGGTCTCATATTGCATGAGGCAAGAATTATACCCACAATTGGCCAAGAATTTCTATTTCACGGGTTTAGATTTAAAATTTTACGGCGTCATAGAAATCAGATAACTCAAATAAGGATTTGGTTGGTACAGGTAGAAGAAACCAAGTAGATTTTTGTATCACCACTTATCATTATTTTTTATATCTATATTCAATTTTTGAGTACAAGAATAACACCCTTGATAGACACTGCATAGGTTATAAATTGAGGTTCGTTTTTACTGATATAATACAGAATGGAACTTCCTAATGCCACTCTCTTCCCCTGTTAACAGACAACTTTTGCATGCGAGAAATATCACTTGTCTGGGCTTTTATCGAGACGACGGTTTATGGGATATAGAGGGAAGATTAACGGATAGAAAAGATTACTCGTTCGAAAACGAAAATAGAGGGCAAGTTGATGCGGGAGAACCGGTTCATGATATGTGGTTGCGCGTAACCCTAAATGATAACCTGCTTATCACCAACGTGGAAGCATCTACTGATGCTAGCCCGTACACCATTTGCCCAGACATCACAAAAAACTTTAGCCGACTTAAAGGCATCACAATAGGGCCTGGGTGGCGTAAAGCTATAAAAAATAAAGTAGGAGGCATTCATGGCTGTACCCATCTTGTAGAATTGCTCGGTCCCATTGCAACTACTGCTTATCAAACAATATTTTCAGAAAAAGCTCAGATTTTGAAAAAAGCCAAATCCTCTGAATCAAAAACAAAAATGGTAGCAGGGGAGGAGCGGAATAAACCTCGACTTTTAAATACTTGTCATGCATTTAACGAAAGTAGTAGCGTTGTAAAGAAAAGATGGCCTAACTTCTATAAACTGAAATGAAACATTCAAATAACTTTAATAGTTAGTGCGTGAACTGGCCCATTAAGCTCATCTTTTAGGACCCTGTAGATCTCTCTTTGGATATCGATTCGATTCTTTCCCGTGAAGTTAGTTGACGAAATCACTAATCGGAAATGCGTCTCACCCTCAGGTCTTGCACCCACGTGGCCTGCATGGAGGTGAGACTCATCGATTACTTGTAACTCTTGGGGTTTAAATTCATAAATCAATTTTTTTTTGATTGTTGCAGAAACGGACATTATATTTCTCTCAAAGGCCTGTTGTGTTTAATAATACGTCAAATGACATGTGTTGACACATATGACAATGTTTTTAGGTATTGATGTTTAAAGTGAATGGATAATAAACTTGTTTGGTTCGACCAAAACACAGCGTAATAAAGACGCGTTGCTTATAAAAAACTATAACGAGGACCATAAGAGTAAAAGGTGCGACTACTCAGGGTGCCAGGAAATTGGCGAATATAAGGCGCCTAAGTCAAGAATGCAGCTTAGGGATTACCATTTTTTCTGCCTTGAGCACGTGCGGGCATACAACAAAGCGTGGAATTATCATGAAGGACTGAATGACCAACAAGTAGAAAACTCGATCCGTCGCTCGACTACTTGGGAACGACCTAGTTGGCCATTTGGAGCCAGACGCCAAGGTTTTGATAGCTTTGTTCGAGGAGATATTAAGGACACGTTTAATTTTTTTGCGGAAGGAAATAATTGCGACGATAAAGAAGTAGTTAAAGGAAAATTTGACCCGCAACAGATAGCTGCACTTGACATAATGGGTTTAAAGCCGCCTTTAGATATAGGAAAATTGAAATCACAATACAAATATTTAGTAAAAATTCACCATCCAGACCGCAATGGTGGTGATAAAGAGGCAGAAGAGAGGTTGAAATTAATTAATGAGGCGTATACCACATTAAAACAATTTTTGTCTTAAGTTTTCGTCGTTGACTGTTAGACACACGTCAGCTGTAATTTAATTCCAACAAATATGGGTAGATCCATGTCGGCAACTGATAATAATGAACGTAAATTAGCACACCACCTGCACGCACCTGATACTGAGGTGTCGGTTAGAGATAGATTTGGTATAGATTTGGACATGATGGTCCCGGCTTTTAGTGAGGCCAGCGAATATGTTCCCGTTATCGATGAGACATACTTGTTTGATAAAGACACGACAATGGCAATTCTCGCAGGTTTCTCACATAATCGTCGAGTGATGATCCAAGGTTATCATGGAACCGGGAAATCAACTCATATAGAACAAGTGGCGGCACGCTTAAATTGGCCTTGCATTAGGGTAAATTTAGATAGCCATATTAGCCGAATTGATTTGATCGGAAAAGATGCTATTGTTCTTAGAAATAGTAAGCAGGTGACAGAGTTTAGAGAAGGGATCTTGCCTTGGTCTCTGCAGAATTCTGTCGCGTTGGTCTTTGATGAATATGACGCAGGAAGAGCGGACGTTATGTTCGTAATACAGCGCGTTCTTGAACAAGATGGAAGAATGACGCTCCTCGATACAAACAAGGTAATTACGCCCAACCCTTCTTTTCGTTTATTCGCAACCGCTAATACAGTTGGTTTAGGTGATACGACTGGTCTATATCATGGAACACAGCAGATAAACCAAGGGCAAATGGATCGCTGGAACATAGTAACAACTCTTAATTATTTGAGCCATGAAGCAGAATGCGGTATAATTCTGTCAAAATCGCCTACATATAATTCGGAAGAGGGGAGGTCGAAAATTGATTCTATGGTGGCCTTGGCCGACTTAACTCGGCAAGGATTTATGGCCGGTGATATTTCAACCGTTATGTCCCCTCGAACTGTTATAACTTGGGCTGAGAATGCAAAGATTTTCTCAGGGGATATAGCGTTTGCCTTTAGAGTAAGTTTCTTGAATAAGTGCGATGAAGTAGAGCGAGCAACTGTAAGTGAATATTATCAGCGATGCTTTGGTGAAGAATTGCCGACGGGTAATCTCTCCGCAGTACCTGCTGAATAGGTAGAGAGTGGAGGCTCTTTATGTCAGGACCATCAAGGGACGATGAGCATCCAGTGGAGGTGTTTAAGAGATCTACGGCAGCCTGCGTTCGGGCTATGTCAGGAGAAAGAGAGCTTGAGGTATCATATGGTGCGGAAACTCCAAGTATGTCGGGCGAGAAGGTGCGATTACCGCTTCCTCCCCGGGATCTGGATCCGCTAGAAATTGCTAAAGTAAGGGGTGAGGCGGACAGTTTATCGCTTAAGAAACGATATCACGATGTAACCATTCACGCAGCCCGGATGCCATCAAATCAGGCAGCAAGAGAAATTTTTGATGCAGTAGAACAAGCTCGCGTGGAGGCGATCGGCGCTAATCGGATGGCAGGTGTTGCCCAGAACTTAGAAACAGCATTGGACGATCGATACAAGAGGAGAGGTTTCGAACGTATTAGCGATAAAGACGATGCCGCATTAACGGACGTAATTCATTTGCTCGCCAGAGAAGCACTTACCGGAACCCCTCCTCCGCCATCCACTCGCCGTGTGGTGGATCTATGGCGCCCATGGGTTCAGTCAAAGCTTGGTAGTACGTTAACCGGACTAGAAGCTTTCGTTGCAGATCAGGACGCTTATGCTGATCATGCTCGACAGTTGATAATGGATCTAGATTTAGAGGTTGGAGAGGAAGGACTTGCTGACGACGATTCTAGTGATAGTCAAGATGAGAGTGATGGTGGTGACTCTGATGAGATGAACGATTCAGGTACACAGGGGGCCAGTGAAGATGGGGACGAGTCCGAAATGCTCCCATCTGAAATGGAGGCTGGTGATGAATCGGCTGATGGTGAGGATGGTGAAGACATGGACATGGAGCCGGGTGGTGGCGATGAAGAGCCTGCCAATCCCAGCACCCCGCCCATGTACCATAATTCAGATGAATCGCAGAAGGCAATTTATAGGGTTTTTACAACGGTTAATGATGAGATTATTCCTGCATCAGAACTTTGTGATCCGGAAGAACTAACAAGACTGCGGGCATTGCTTGATCAACAGCTTAGTCATCTTCAGGGATTAATTGGCAAACTTGCTAATCGACTACAGCGTAAATTATTAGCGCAACAAAACCGCTCATGGTTATTTGATCTAGATGAAGGCATCCTGGATGCTGGACGCCTCTCTCGTGTCGTAACAGCTCCACTTTTTCCCCTTTCTTATAAAATGGAGAAAGATACAGAATTTAGGGATACCGTAGTTTCACTTCTTATCGATAATTCAGGTTCAATGAGGGTCCGTCCTATTACAATAGCGGCCATGAGTGCAGATATTTTGGCAAGAACCCTTGAACGATGTGGAGTCAAGGTTGAAATTCTTGGGTTTACAACAAAACAATGGAAAGGCGGTGCGTCGAGAGAAAAATGGATAAGTGACGGAAAGCAGCAAAATCCCGGTAGGTTAAATGATCTGCGACATATTGTTTATAAATCAGCAGATTCACCATGGCGGCATGCTCGGAAAGCTCTTGGGTTGATGCTTCGCGAAGGGATTTTGAAAGAAAATATTGATGGTGAAGCACTAATGTGGGCGCACCAAAGGTTATTAGCTCGGCCTGAGGAGCGTCGGATCCTGATGGTTATCTCTGATGGAGCACCGGTTGATGATTCTACATTATCAGTGAATCCGGGTAATTATCTTGAGAGGCATTTGAGAGAAACAATACAGTTCATAGAAACGCGTTCTCCTGTTGAGCTGGTTGCAATTGGAATTGGACACGACGTGACGAGGTACTACAAACGGGCTGTAACAATCGTTGATGCTGAACAGTTGGGTGGAACAATGATGAACCAACTTGCTGACCTATTTGACGAAGACGATGCGTCAACGCGTCCCGGTCGTGGTGTAAGACGCAGGCAAAATGGCTCACGTTTGGGAAAAACATAAATCTCAATGAATAATTTATTTATGTAAGTGGTCTATCGTTCGGCTCAATAATATGACGGGTAAAATGCCAGCTAAAACTATTGTAAGAGCGGCAGGCGCAGACTCATTAAGTAATTCGTCTGAAGCGTACTGATAAACGAAAGTAGCCAAGGTCTCAAAGTTGAAGGGCCTAAGTATCAGTGTTGCGGGGAGTTCCTTCATTATATCAACAAATACCAAAACAGCCCCTGTTATAACGCTACTTCTTATCAGTGGGGCATGAACACTGAATAACGTTGATGTTGCTCCAGAACCCAATGTTCGTGCGACCATGTCCATGTTGTGTGTCACTTTTGTAAGACCGGCCTCCGCAGCGCCAACTGAGATAGCAAGAAAACGACTGGTGTATGCAAATAATAGTGCAGTTATCCCGCTACCAACTAAAATGCTAGCAGGTATATTAAACAATTTACCAATTGTGTTATTAAATAAGTAATCGATAGTGCCAACTGCAATCAGGATACCAATTGCTAAGGCAGCTCCCGGGATAGCGTAACCAATCGATGCTGCTCGGACTGCTGTCTTGACCAATATATTTGGACAAATACGAGAGGCGTAAGCTAACAAAACACCAACTATTACTATGATTAATGTTGCTGATCCGGCGAGGGAAAAACTATTAAAAGCATACTCAATATATTTCTCTGAAAAAAATCCTCCAAGATTATTCAAAGCATGATCCAAAAGAATTGTTGTTGGTAGTATGAAGCCCAATATTACTGGAAGCAGGCAAGCCAACACGGCTAAACAGGAATACCAACCTCTTAATCTTATTTTTATCATAGCTTTTTTTTGAGATGTGTTGTGAACGCGCTGCCGCTTGCGAGAAGACCGTTCTAGCCAAATTAAAATTACGATAAAACCGAGTAAAACTAGCGCAATTTGAGCTGCCCCTCCTCGATTTTCCATCCCAAACCAAACATCAAATATTCCAGCTGTGAGGGTGCGGACAGCAAAATAATCTACAGTTCCAAAGTCACTCAATGTTTCCATTAATGCCAACGTTACACCGACCACTATCGCTGGTCTTGCCAATGGTATGGATATATATACAAAATTCTGGAAAGCTGTTCGACCTAGTGTTCTCCCTGCCTCTACAGATGACACCGATTGTTCTAAAAATGCAGCCCTTGTTAGCGCATAGACGTATGGATACAAAACGAGACTTAATACAGTGATTGCTCCTCCTGCGCTGCGGATTTCTGGGAACCAGTAGTCTTGAGAGGTCCTCCAATCAAAAGTTATTCTCAAAAGGGTCTGCAGTGGCCCTGAAAACTCAAGAAAATCGGTGTACACATACGCAACTACATACGCCGGCATAGCCATGGGCAAGATGAGCATCCAAGCAAAAAAGTTTGATCCTGGGAACTTATACATGGCGATAAGCCACGCTGTTCCGGTTCCAATAATTGCAACACAGGTGCCTACACCCATCATTAAAATAACAGAATTGAATATATATGTTGGAAGAACCGATGTTGCCAAGTGCGACCATACATTCTCATCTGGCGATATAGCGACCCATATAATAGCAACTATTGGTGAAGCTATGGCTATTGCGGTTAGGATACTAGCAATAAGCCAGGTACGATTCGGTCCATATAAGGTATCAACAAAGTTTTTCTGTTTCATTTTTATCGATCGTTGGAACTACCAAAATATCTCTTCAGGTTTCGTTGAAGAAGTAGTCTAAAATATTTGCCTAGGCAGTTTGGTTGAGTAGACATTTACTCATTCACAAGTTTAACTCGCTGGCTGTCCTAACATTTGGCCACCGTAGGAACCAGCGTAATGAGTTTGTTTTGTCACGAATTCTCATAACTAACAAGACTACTTGACTTATGCCTGCCTTGTCTTGTCAAATGTGCGTATCAATGGTTCCTATTTTGGGATTAAAAGGGAACGCAGTTATAATTCTGCGGCTGCCCCCGCAACTGTAAGCGGTGAGTGTTAAGTCTTAATTGCCACTGGGCTAATTGTATATATAGCTTGGGAAGGTTGGCTTAATAGCGACGACCCGTGAGCCAGGAGACCTACCAATGGTATCGTTACCAATTCTAGGTCGGGGTGATTCTAGAATGCGGGGACTCCGCGAGGTGGCGAGCTTTTGTTCTGCTTACGTTTCTGGAGTGCTTAATGAGTATTATAAAAAAACAACAATCTCTTCGAAAGATACCTGCAACCGTTATTACTGGCTTTCTTGGTTCTGGAAAAACTAGTCTGATACAGCATTTAATAGCGACCGCTAATGGTCTGCAGTTAGCATTTATAATTAATGAGTTTGGAGATTTAGGCGTTGATAAAGAGCTTTTGTTGGGTTGTGGCATAGAGAATTGTAGTGAAGGCGATATAGTTGAATTGGCAAATGGCTGCATTTGCTGCACGGTTGCGGATGATTTTCTACCAACAATGCAATTACTATTAGATAAACCTAACCCGCCCGATCATATAATTATTGAAACTTCGGGTTTGGCTCTACCAAAACCCCTGCTAAAGGCCTTTAGTTGGCCAGAAGTAAGTACTCGAGCAACTGTTGATGGGGTTATTGCTGTAATCGACTCAATGGCAGTGGCTGAGGGGTTATTTGCAAATGATCCAATGGCTGTTCAAGCGCAAAGGGAGGCAGATGGCTCCCTGGATCATGAGAGCCCTCTAGAGGAGCTTTTTGAGGAGCAACTTCAATCTGCCGATATTATTATATATAATAAAGCGGAATTAATACCCGATGAGACATGGGGGCAGATTGAAAGTCAGGTAGCTAAACATCAAAGGTCTAGAGTTAAATCATTACGCGCAAGCTATGGACGAATTGACGCTTCGATATTGTTGGGTCTAGGACTGGAGGCGGAATTTGATCTGGAAACTAGACCTTCTCATCATGAGACATCGGATGATCATGATCATGAAGACTTTGATAGCTTTATTATTGATCTCGAAGGAGATCAATTAGAAGAAGCGTTTCTGGTAAGACTAAGTACAGCAATAGATCAACATGATATTTTGAGAGTTAAGGGGTTTTTATCTATCGAAAACAAACCCATGCGGCTTGCAATCCAAGCTGTTGGGACTCGGATTGAAACTTATTTTGATAAATATTGGCCGCAAAGCTCTGAACGCTATTCAAAATTAGTTGTGATTGGGATAAAGGGGTTAAACAAGAAAAGCGTCATGGATACTTTAGCAGCTTAAGATAAAGGTTATGCATTTACTTGCTTCCACAACTGGGGTTATTTCNGATGGNGAAGAGGCTGTCGACCTTTTGCAAACACCTGGTGACATTGTAATTTTATCGGCTGCAGATAGCGATCTTGCATGTTTATCGGCTGCACAAAACCGAATGACTGATGGGAGTTTGTCACTTCGTTTGGCTAATATTCTGCGACTAAATCATAATCTATCGATNGATTTATATGTAGAAAAAATTTTAAGAAACGCTCGTATGATCGTTGTACGGCTAATAGGCGGCACTAGTTATTGGCCCTATGGCTTGAGTGAAGTTAGAGCAATTGCCATAGAATACGGTATTAAACTTGTTGTAGTCCCCGGAGACGATAAGTCGGACCCGGAGTTGATGGGGCACTCCACTTTATCCTCAGAGATAGTCAACAGGTTCTGGATGTATTTCACTCATAGTGGTGTGGATAATGCGTTAAATTTATTAAAATATGCTAACTGTATTTTAGGCAAAGAGGTGCTATGGAAAGAACCAGCTCTCCTATTAAAGGCAGGGTTCTATTGGCCTTTGATGGATCTACCCAGTTTAACGGACTTACAAAAGTATTGGCAGNCTAAGCGCCCGACAATAATGGTCACGTTTTACAGAGCCTTAATGCAAGCTGGTAACTTNGAACCCATAAATGCAATAATTAGTCAGTTAAATGATCTGGAAATCAATGCGCTGCCAATTTATGTGTCGAGCTTAAAAGATGATTTTTCTGCTAAATTAGTTCAAACCACAATAAATGGCCAAGAAATAAAAGCTATATTGAACTCCACGAGTTTTGCTTCTTCTAAGCCAGGTTTTACAGGTAAAATTTTTCCATTTGAGGAGGCGAATTGCCCAGTTTTTCAAATAATCTTATCTGGGAATAATAGAAAAACTTGGAAAGAATCGGATTCAGGACTGTCATCTCGAGATATTGCTATGAATGTAGCCTTGCCTGAGGTCGATGGTAGATTNATATCTAGAGCAATATCCTTCAAATCTGACGCCAGCTANGACNCCTGTACTGAATGTACAATTGTATCCCACGAACCTGATTTAGAAAGNGTGGCATTCACCTGTCAGTTAGCTAAAAACTGGGTAATATTAAGCTCAATACCCGAAAATCAAAAAAGAGTAGCTATTGTTTTAAGTAACTACCCAAATAAAGATAGCCGAATTGGAAACGGAGTAGGGTTAGACGTACCTGCGAGCCTGCTAAACCTCATGCGGTTAATGGAGAAGCGTGAGTATAAGATAAATAATGTGCCTTCCAATATTACGTCTCTAATGCATCAACTTCTTGATGGACCAACGAACAACATAAAAGAAACGAAGACTAGATTAAGCCAAGTCAGGATTTCACTTGCCGATTACTTAGATTTTTTTTCTGAATTATCTGTCATAATGCAAACAGAAATAGAAGGTCGNTGGGGCAGTGTGCAAAATGATCCATTTGTCATTGGGAGTGATTTTGTTCTCTCGATACATATTTTTGGTAACGTTGTCGTTGGTATCCAGCCGGCTAGAGGATATAACATTGACCCAAAATCNACTTATCATGACCAAGCACTTGTGCCTCCGCATGGNTATATGGCTTTTTATGCTTGGTTGAGAAAATCATTTAAAGCGCATGCGATAGTACATCTAGGGAAGCATGGTAATCTTGAATGGCTTCCAGGAAAATCTACCGCATTATCAGAAGATTGCTATCCAGAGGCTAGTCTTGGACCCACCCCGTTAATTTATCCATTTATTGTCAATGACCCGGGTGAGGGCACACAGGCTAAACGGCGGTCTGCTGCAACGATCATCGATCATTTAACTCCTCCCCTGGCTCGGGCCGAAACTTATGACCGGTTAACTGATTTAGAGAATTTACTAGACGAATATTACCAGGCAATAAATTTAGATCCACCGCGAGCACAGATATTATCTGAGAAAATAATTGATCAGGCACAAACATTAAAAATAGATATTGATTGCGACATAAGACAAAGTGACGCCTTCTCTCAAAAACTACAGAAATTAGATGCCTACCTTTGTGATTTAAAAGAAATGCAAATTAGGGACGGTCTTCATATTNTAGGAGAAAGCCCGGATGGTGATCTATTGGACAACTTTTTGGTTGCCCTGTTGAGAGTACCGCGCCCTGGTCTAGGAGATAAAAATATTTCTCTAATAAGGGCCTTGGGTATCGACCTTGGGTTGTTGGAATTTGATCCTCTAGATTGTGTAATGTCTAAAGCCTGGGNGGGACCAAGACCCAAACAGTTAGTAAATATTTTACCTGCTGCTTCCTGGAGGAGCAATGGTGATACCGTCGAGCGATTAGAATTACTTGCAAAAGCAATTGTTTCAGGGACTGTGGGTTTAGATCTGGCATGGTTGAAGACAAGCAAAGTAATGGAATTTCTCGAAAACACTATAAAACCATCGGTTTTATTGAGTGGAAGTTCTGAATTACAGAGTATTTGCGATGCATTGGAGGGGAAATTTGTCGCGCCAGGACCATCGGGTGCTCCTACTCGGGGTCGCTTAGATGTATTACCAACAGGACGAAACTTTTATTCGGTAGACACACGGTCAATACCAACGCCAACTGCCTGGCAACTAGGATGGAAGTCAGCTGGGTTAGTGCTCGATAAGCATCTCCAGGATAATGGGGAGTGGCCTAAGACTATTGCATTATCTGCTTGGGGTACCGCTAATATGAGGACTGGTGGCGATGATATTGCTCAAGCTTTGGCTTTTTTGGGTGTTAGCCCAGAATGGGAACCAATTTCAGGTCGTGTGACAGGATTTAATATTATGCCTCTGACTGTGCTCGATAGACCTAGAGTAGATATTACATTTCGTGTGTCTGGNTTTTTTCGTGATGCATTTCCACATCAAATAGATTTACTAGACTCAGCAATTAGAGCTGTTGCCGCTCTTGATGAACCGAAGGATATGAACCCCTTAGCATGGACTTTCAAAGGTGAAGTTGAAAAGATGCTCAATAATAATATTGATGAAGAAACAGCATTGAGGCGGGCAGCCACGCGGGTTTTTGGATCTAAGCCAGGAACCTACGGAGCTGGGATGCAGGCACTGATAGATGAGGGCATTTGGGATACGGANTCTGACTTTGCTGAAACATACGTTCATTGGGGTAGTTTTGCTTACGGATCCAATATGTACGGTAAGTCAGAACAGGAACTGTTCCGGTCTCGTTTAGAGACGGTTCAAGTTGTTTTACATAATCAAGACAACCGCGAACATGACATTCTTGACTCTGACGATTATTATCAGTTTCAGGGTGGTTTAAGTGCCGCCGTTAGACATTTCTCTGGAAAGCAACCGACTATTTATCATGGAGATCACTCAAGACCAGAATCTCCCAAAGTGCGAACGCTTGAGGATGAGATTGGACGGGTAGTGCGAGGAAGGGCTACAAACCCGAAATGGATAAAGGGTGTGATGCGTCATGGATACAAAGGGGGTTTTGAATTAGCTGCAACGGTAGATTATTTATTTGCATTTGCTGCAACATCCCAATGCGTTGCGAACCATCATTTTGACTCAGTTTTTGAGGCTTATATCGAAGATCTGAATGTTCGGGATTTTCTGGGGCAACATAACCCAGCAGCTTTGACNGATATATTAGAACGTCTTGCGGAAGCAAAAGAGCGAGGTTTATGGCGACCAAGCCGAAACTCAATAACAGACCAACTTGGAGAGCTAGTATTTAAAAACCAGGTGCAGTAAACTTTANTCTAAACTTAATACTTTTTATTTAACTATTTCAACTACTGGCCTGAAAAATATCGCCACCCTCTAATCGGTAAAGAGGAAATCATTATGGATACAAAACTTATAGCAGGAGCTGCCGTNTCAACTCCTTTAAACCTAGACTTTACGATCGATAACTCACTATTAATTACTCACTTGAAATATTTACTCTCACGCAAGTTAGACTTTTTGACGCTTTTTGGATCGACGGGCGAGGGAGCCAGTTTTTCCAGCTTAGAACGCAACAGTACAATAGAAAAATGTAGTAAGGCCGGTATTAAACCTCAAAATCTTGGGGCTGGTGTGTTTGGACTTAGCNCTCAGTCGGCAGGCAAAGCTATCCTTAGTGCTTTCTCTTTGGGCTGTGGGCACGTGTTGCTAGCACCTCCGTTCTTTTACAAAGGAGTTGATGATGAAGGCCTTTATCGTTGGTTTAGTGAAACTTTGGAAGCAGCGGGTTCTAGTACAGGGCAGGTCATCTTATATCATATCCCAGCCTTAACTCAGGTAGAGTTAAGTTTAGAACTNGTATTGCGACTCTCAGATGCATTNCCTGAGATAGTTTCTGGTGTTAAAGATAGTTCTGGAAACTGGGCGCATACTAGCCAACTTATAAAAAATCGAGGACGGTTGAAAATACTTGTCGGACATGAAGGGCAATTAGAGAGGGCTATGAGGGTTGGAGCAACTGGCGCTATCGCTGGCACTGCCAATTTTATCCCAGATATAATAACAGCGATTGTTCATGACGGAATTGAACAGCCAAACCTACCAATTTTGATTGAAGAACTGATTAATTATCCTATTTTTCCGGCGGTTAAAGCACTGATTTCTCATCGTAAATCTTCATCGTCTTGGTTGCGGGTCCGACCTCCCTTAACTACGATGCCGACAGAACAGTCTAGAGCACTGGCTAAAAGACTGGATGTTTTGTTTCCTGTTTGAGCTTAAAGAATAGCGTGTATTTGGCTTCATCTATTGAAGTTTTTATTCACTTCTTTGCTACTTTTGTAAAAAAAAATGTGCTAGTAAGACCCATAGCGTGGCCGAGCGTTAAACTAANATAGCTTTCGTGTCATTCATTTTTTAATGTTAACTAGAGATTTGGTTATATGAAAAAATTTACCTCTATTGGGTTCCTTATTTGTGCAGTTTTAATTGTATTCATACCTTACACAATCGCTGCAGAACCTAAAAAGATTTATGAAAAACGTGATTGGGCTGCTTATGTATTTGCGGGAGAAAAAGGAAAGATTTGTTATATTGCTAGTGCTCCCAAGAAGCAAAAGGGAAGGTATAAGAAAAAAAACCGGGGCCAACCTTATGCGTTAGTGACAAATAGGCCGNCTGAAAATATTAAAGGTGAGGTTAATTTTATAGCAGGCTACAATTACAAGAAAAATAGTAGTGTTAAAGTAAAAATTAACAAGAAGACTTTTGATCTTTTCACGCAACAGGATGGGGCATGGTCGCGTGAACCTTCAGTAGATGCGAAGCTTGTAAAAGCAATGAAGAATGGAAACCGAATGACCGTAATCGGGACCTCTAGCCGAGGCACAAAAACTACAGATACATATTCATTGTCTGGTTTTACGGCTGTGAAAAAAAGAATTGATAAGGCATGCAAATAATAAATACATCGTACGTTGAGGATATAAAGCCCAAAGTAAATTTAGTAGGTTTAACTAGGCCAGAATTGGAAGAAATTCTTACAGGCGCTGGGCTTGCGAAGTTTCGTGCGGGGCAAATTTGGCACTGGATTTATCATAAAGGTAAGATAGATTTCTCTGAAATGACTACNCTGTCTAAGACAATCCGTGCCGAATTGTGTCAAAGTTACGAATTATCGAGACCTCATATTTCGCAAGAACAAAAAAGTGATGATGGCACTATTAAATGGTTGTTAAGGTTTGCTGATGGGGCCGAAGCGGAAACGGTCTACATCCCAGAAAAGGACCGTGGCACACTTTGCATATCCTCCCAGATAGGGTGCACCCTAACATGTTCATTCTGTCATACGGGAACCCAAAGGCTGGTCAGAAACTTGACGCCACAAGAATTAGTTGGACAAGTGTTAACGGCAATGGATTCTCTTAAAGCCTGGCCATCGGCGCAGCCAGGCCGGCCAATTACGAATATTGTTTTGATGGGTATGGGGGAGCCTTTATATAACTTAGACAATGTCATTAAAGCACTTAAAATAATTATGGATAATGAGGGTATTTCGATTTCTAAGAGACGAATAACTCTTTCGACATCTGGTATTGTGCCTGAAATCCATAGATGTGGTTTGGAAACTGATGTTAATTTGGCTATTTCATTACATGCGGTGACTNATCCAATCAGAGATATTCTGGTTCCTATAAACAAAAAATATCCCATAAAAGAATTGTTAAATGCTTGTCGGACCTATCCAGGTGTTAATAATGCCCGGCGTATTACTTTTGAATATGTAATGTTAAAAGGCTTAAATGATAGCCTAAAGGACGCGAGAGCATTGGTGGCATTAATGGATGGGATCCCTGCTAAAATAAATTTAATTCCTTTCAATCCGTGGCCGGGGTCGCCTTATGAGTGTTCGGATGCACTTCAAATTCAAGAATTTTCAGAAGTTGTTATGGCTGCAGGCTATCCATCTCCAGTGCGTTCTCCAAGAGGAAGTGATATTCTAGCCGCATGTGGGCAATTGAAATCCGAGAGTTTAAGATTAAAAAAGCGAGACAGAGTTCCAGACACTCTAGAGACTGTTTAGTTATGATTCAAACAGATTAAAATTAGCCAAAATCACCATACTAATATGTTAATCCCGTTGAATTTAATTTACTAACTGTCTATATAGTAGGGTAGTTGTAAGCTTTAGAAAGGTTAAATGATGGCTTTAGATCCGCGTATGATGTCACGAACGCAAGCCGCAGATGCTCAGGTTGATATGGGATTACGCCAATATATGCTTGGTGTTTATAACCATATGACAATTGGATTGGCCATTACTGGCCTAATAGCTCTGGGCGCATCCTTTTTGGCAATCCAAGGTGGCCAATTAACAGGTTTTGGTTATGCTATTTACGTATCTCCTTTAAAATGGGTAATTATGCTCGCGCCNATAGGTATGGTTTTTCTATTTGCTGCTAAGATACAGTCTATGGCCTCATCTACTGCGCAAACAGTTTTTTGGATTTATGCTGCTCTAATGGGCCTCTCATTATCTAGTATCTTCTTGGTATATACGGGAGAAAGTATNACGCGAGTATTTTTTATTGCCGCGGGTATGTTTGCAGGAACAAGTCTATATGGNTACACCACAAAGAAAGATCTCACTGGAATGGGGTCGTTCCTCTTTATGGGACTGATTGGTATTTTAATAGCTTCAGTTGTAAATATTTTCCTGGCGTCATCAATGTTGCAGTTTGGAATTTCGGTTGTAGGTGTTTTAGTGTTTGCCGGACTTACCGCATATGATACGCAGTCAATTAAAAATGAATATTGGGAAGGCGATGACTCTGAGACACAAGCAAAGAAGTCGATTTATGGTGCTTTGCGACTTTACTTAGATTTTATAAATCTTTTCATAATGCTCCTGAGCCTTTTTGGAAATCGTGACTAACAGGAAAAACTTTGGGCGCCAGTATCTCTGCCGCCCTTCTTTTCCTAATATTTTTGAAAAAAACTGTAAGAGATGACGGCGTTTTTCTNTTGCTATATAAGCATTACGCGAATAGACACAATGTTGTGAATTATTTTTACTTCACCAGAGCGGTAATGTGTAATGTCCAAAGAGACGACGTACGAGGTGTTAAGCCTTAAAGGTGGAGAGTGGCAAACNGACACNATTTACTCTGACCGGGANGANGCNCTTGAGGCGGCAAGGGCTCTTTACGCAGATCCANATATAGAGGGATCGAAAGTAATAAGTGAGGTTTATGATGCTAAAACTGGTGGCTCAAAGGAGGCCACCATTTTTAATACAACCGTTAAGATAAAAGCTAAAAAAAGCGCCCAAGAAGACAAGCCCGTTCTATCTCCAATAAAAAGAAACTCCCCGTCAAAAAAGTCTGCTAAAGATACTCGCAGTAAGGACCTGATTGTGGCGGCAAAAGCGGCACTATGGTTGCTTTTAATCCTTATCGGAGGTTTGGGAATTCTTTATGGTTTTGATATTATAAGCAATTTCCTAAATAAACTAAGTTAAATAAAAAAAATTAACAGAGAATTTTTTTANTACTATTTAAGCTAAAATTGATTTTTNTTNCTTCTTTATATTATTTCTAAATCTCTCTTCTCGACCTTGTTAAAAATATTTAAGANCCCATATCNGNGGGGGTCGGATTTATGTTGTTAATTGGTGGAGTTCATGATGATCGATGGAAAAATTTTACAGATCGATGAAGAAGGCGATTTTGTTCATCTAGAGATGACAACACATGGTGGAGAGACTGTTGTGGGGGTTTATCAGCTGATGGGATGGACTACAGCTCCTAAGGCAGTAAAGGCAAAGGCTGAGCTTGAGCTTTGGGTCCCTCCAAAAGTATCCCATCCAATTCAATAATGTTTTCTTATAATAAATGTAACTTTGCCCAGCAATTATAAAATTTCCTCCGACTTATAGTTGTTAAGGGCGGGTGCTCACNATTATAGTTGAAGTCGTTATGAAAACTTCTTTTTTTTCTTGATTGATTAATTTAGCTCTGTAGCGAACGAAGCCTAAATCGGGTTTCGATTTTGATGACCGGCTTTCTTTAATCTCTATTTGCCCGGTTAATTTGTCTCCAGGATATACTGGGTTAGGCCATAACATTTCTTCGTGACCAGGGGAGCCTAGTGTCGTCTCATAGCAGATAAATGTCTTGTGCATCAATCTAAGCCAGATTAGTGCGGTTAGCCAACCGCTTGAAATAATACCGCCAAAGAAAGTTTCTTTCGCGGCCTCTTCATCGATATGAAATGGAAAGGGGTCATATTTTTTTGCAAATTCGGTGATCTCTTTGGCAGTTACCTCATATGACCCAATAGCGATGATGTCGCCAGGTTTATAATCTTCCGCATAAGTAATGTTCATAGTTTTGCTCCTTATTAGACAGAATAATCGGTGTTAAAACTATATCCATAAATTGAATGAAAATAGTATTGTTTTTGTACTAGAGGAGTTTGAAATGAGGGGGGAGTGGTGCTGCTTAGGTGACTTGAACACCTGACCCTCTCATTACGAATGAGATGCTCTACCAGCTGAGCTAAAGCAGCAATAGGAAAGGTATAATTCGGAAAGATGCTAACATCAACAGGCTTAATTGATTATAAAAATTATAAATTGGTTATTTTGATTTTGCCGGTTGAGATAATCAGATGAAAGAAGTGATTTAAAAATTACTATAAGTCTTTGCTTTAGNATGTTATGTTGNNTCNTTCGATAANAAAGTTGNAACAACTGGTTGGGTAGAGATGCAAAATACTTCATCTGATTCAAGAGTAGCTAAACTATGCATTGATAAAGGTTTGAAAATGACAGAGCCTCGCAAGGTAATAGCGAAAGTTTTGTCAGACTCAAAAGATCACCCTGACGTTGAGTCCCTGCATAATAGGGTAAGAAGTTTGGATCCCACAATATCTATTGCTACCGTCTACCGCACCATGAAGCTTTTTGAAGATACAAATATTGTAACGAAAAGAGATTTTGGTGATGGTCGAGCTAGGTACGAAGAAATTCAGGGAGATGAGGACCACCATCATCACCTCATAGACGTTCGGACGGGCAGAGTTATTGAGTTTTACAACGAAGAGTTAGAACGTTTGAAAGTAAAGATCGCTAATGATTTAGGCTATGAACTTGTGGATCATCATCTGGAACTCTTTGGCTCGCCGTTGAAAAAAAATTAAACTGCCTAGCGGCTTTTAATATTTTACACTAGTTAGATACTATACATAGTCAATCATATGCATAAAAGATCCAAACACAGTATTCTTTTGTGATCCCTCTAACCCAAGATCCGTGGCGTCTCCATCTTCCACTTTGAATAACTTGTTGCCTGTATTTNTTAATANGGAAGCGTAGTGAAATTCATGGCATCGGAAAGTTACACCAGGAGGGCCAAATGGTGTTTTGTCTAAGGTGATCGCTTTTCTATACCCAAGCGAAAGTTTTCTNTGTTCGAATGTTGTCTCGATTGGCAACAGGCCAGCCATTTTGTGGCGGGTTCCACTTTTATCTATCAATATATCCCCAAGAGTTATGTAACCGCCACATTCGCCAAAAATAAATACATTGTTTATCGATGCTTCATGCAAACTAGTAAGAAAATTTTGATTGCGGGCGAGTTTTCCGGCATATAATTCGGGGTAACCTCCCGGTAAATAAATGGCATCGGAATGCAGTGCTGGTCTCTCGTCTTGTAATGGTGAAAAATAAAAAATTTCTGCACCATTCTCTCGCCAACTACTGATTACATGCGGATATATAAAACTAAANGCCGCATCTTTTGCTATAGAAATGCGTTGCCCTANTGGTTTTAAACTAGAGACTAGGGGCTGTTTTTTTAACTTAGCGCTAGTAGCTACTCTGTGTATATCATTCAAATTTAGGCAGTCAGACATAATCTTTGCTGCTTGTTTGATGTATTTTTCTATATTCNTATGCTCTTGAGCCTGCACCAGGCCCAAATGGCGTGATCCTAGTTCTAGCTCTTTCAAATGAGGTATAACTCCGAAAACAGTTAGNCCTGCGCTTTCTAGAGAATTTGTGAGTAATTTTGCATGTCGCTCACTACTAACGCGATTAAGTATTACGCCTGCAAAATTTAAACCNNCGTCATGGTCCCTAAAACCCTTCGCAAGTGCGGCAACAGACTGAGCTTGTGATCTTGCGTCGATTATAAGAATAACTGGGGCTTGTATTTTCTTTGCAATACTCGCTGTTGACCCATTTCCAAAAGATCCGGATTTCATTGCCCCATCAAATAATCCCATCACACCTTCTATTATAAAAAGATCGGAACTTNTCNTNCCTTGTATGACTAAACCGTCGATTAATGTTTCTCGCATGGACCANCTATCAAGGTTTATACANGACCGATGACTAGCTATTTTATGAAAGCCTGCATCGATATANTCTGGTCCAACTTTTGCAGATGTCACNGAAAAATTTAGGTCACNAAAGGCTCGTATCATTCCGAGCGTTACTGTTGTTTTGCCACTACCAGAAGCTGGGGCTGCAATAACTAAGGTCGGGTGACTCACTATCAATCACCCAGTTTTTTTATCGATTGTGCCTGTGTCGATATTATTTATAAGAACTCGCCCTTCTTCTGCGCCTAACCAGTCGAGCCCCTCACGCAAATTGACCACGTCACCCACAACAACTATTGATGGGGGTTTTATATTACTTGTTTTGATATCTGCGAGGCAGGTTCCTAAAGTTGTTTCTAGAACAGTCTGGTTTGGCATTGAAGCATTACAAACAAATGCCATCGGTTCATTAGCTTGTCGTCCAGCGCGACGCAATTCTTGGACAATTTTTTCTATATGTTTCATTGCCATATAAATTACGATTACGGGAGAGCCATCACTTATGGCCTTCCAATCGATCCGTGACACCTTTCCAGTAGCATCATGGCCAGTAACAAGCGTGACGGCTTGATTAGTATCTCTATGGGTTAGGGGGATCCCGGCATATGCTAAACCTCCGATGCCAGCGGTTATTCCAGGGATGATCCGGAAAGGGATACCGGCAGAAACTAGCGCTGCTGCTTCTTCTCCGCCCCTTCCAAACACAAATGGGTCTCCTCCTTTTAGTCTTAAAACTCTTTTACCCTGTCGCGCCAGCTGTATTATTCTGAGTGATATATCTACCTGTTTATAAGACGGCTTCCCACCTCTTTTTCCGGCAAATTCTCTCGGCGTATGTTCTGGTGCTAAGTCCAATATCGGGTCACTTACCAGAGCATCGAAAACTATCACGTCAGCGGAATCAAGAGCGTGTAAAGTATGTAATGTCAATAAGCCAGGGTCCCCGGGACCAGCGCCAGCTAACCAAACAGTTCCAGGTTTGAATTCAGTTTTCGTTGCAAAGTTTTTCATTGGTTCTACATTAAAGTAAGTCTATCGGTTATGGCTACTGGTAATAGTATTTTATGAATATTTTTGTAAGAAAATGCTAATTATTGGAAAGTAAGTGAATGTTAAAATTTGATAAATTCAATGATGACTTGAACACTCCCTTTGATACAGGAATATTGNACGGTCTTTCAGACCCCGTACTCATAGTAAATGAAAATTATTCTATTGTTCATTATAATCGCGCCTTTAAGAGGATATTGGAAGCGGATCCATTATCAACCGCAACGGAATCTTTGACGAAAANTAAGTCTATTACAGCAACAATCAAAAAATGTCTGAATGGTATTCCCGGGCTTTCCGATGAGATTTTCATGCCAAATCCTATTGGGCTGCATTTTTCTATAAATATGTGGCGCTTGCCGGAGTTGCGATCAGAGGGTCCGGCATGGGCTATGATGGTTTTACGAGATGTCACGGCTGAAAAAAGAGCTGAAGAAATGCGGGCTGATTTTGTGGCCAATGTAAGTCACGAGCTACGTTCACCCTTATCTGCTCTTATAGGCTTTATTGAGACACTGCAGGGACCAGCCGTAAATGACGTAAAAGCAAACAAGAGATTTCTGGGGATAATGCACTCAGAAGCCGAAAGAATGAGCCGTCTTATTGGTGATCTTTTAACTCTTTCAAAAGTTGAGTCAGGCGAACATATATCTCCGGATGAAATTGTTGAAATAGGGCCTATTGTAAACCGTGTGGGAGGCACCTTATCGGGCGAGGCACAAAAGAAGGGGATGATGATCCAATTCGTCGAGGAAGAGACGATCCCGCCTATTTTGGGCGACCCAGATGAATTGACACAGGTTGTACAGAATCTGTTAGCAAATGCAATCAATTATGGAGCTCCTGACACCAATATTAGATTAGAAATAAAGAACAGTAATGATATACCGGGCACTGGAGGCGATGGAATAACGCTAGCGGTAAGTAATATAGGGGATGGTATTCCAGACGCTGATTTGTCTCGAATTACTGAGAGATTCTATCGCGTAGACAAGGGGCGATCGCGTTCCATGGGAGGAACAGGTTTGGGACTTGCCATAGTAAAACATATCATCGGACGCCATCGAGGTTTTTTGGAAATAGAAAGTGAATTAAATAAGGAAACAACATTCANAGTGACGTTGCCTAGTGCGAGCTCAGGATGAAAAAAGCATATGTAGTAAAACTGTAATAAAACAGCAATNNATATGTAAATNTCGCAAGTTAAAAGAGCACCATTGGATCATTCGGGTCCATTTTTTATTGGGAGCTTTTTCAGTCAATGTCTAAGAAATCACTTTTTTTCGCGGCAGCCCTTGTATCTATGACAGGTATTGCCGAGGCCAGAGACCAAATAAAAATTGTTGGCTCTTCGACGGTCTACCCTTTTTCAACCGTTGTTGCAGAACAATTTGGTAAGACGACATCATTCAAAACTCCGGTAGTCGAAAGTACTGGTTCAGGGGGTGGTCTGAAACTTTTTTGCGGTGGGATTGGGGTAAAGCATCCAGATATTACCAATGCATCCCGTCGCATTAAGAAGAAAGAAGTAGAAAGATGTGCAAAAAATGGGATCACTGACATTGTCGAAGTGAAAGTTGGTTATGACGGTATCGTCGTCGCTAATTCAAAAAAATCTGAAATGTTTAAGCTTACGCGGAAAGATCTGTTTCTTGCGCTCGCTAAAGATATCCCTACTGGAGAAGGCAAGCTTCAACCTAACCCGCATAAAACATGGAAAGATGTGAATTCATCGTTGCCTGCAGTAAAAATTGAGGTCCTTGGTCCTCCTCCAACATCTGGAACCCGGGATGCGTTTGCCGAGCTCGCATTGGAAGGTGGCTGTAAGAAATTCAAATGGATTAAGGCTATGAAAAAAGGTGATAAGGTGCTTGGTATAAAGAAAGATAAGAAAGCTTATAAAAGACTTTGTCATACAGTGCGAGAAGATGGTGCATACATCGAGGTCGGTGAAAATGATAATATGATCATAAGCAAATTACAGGCAAATCCAAAGGCACTGGGTATTTTTGGATACAGCTTCCTTGATCAAAACTCAGATAAAGTTCAAGGCAGTACCATTGGTGGAAAAGCCCCTACATTTGAGAATATCGCTGATGGGTCTTATCCGGTTTCCCGGCCACTGTATTTCTATGTGAAAAAGGCCCATATAACTGTCGTCCCTGGCATAGAAGAATTTATGCAGGAATTTGCAGCCGAAAAAACATCGGGTCCTGATGGTTATCTTGGTGATAAAGGTCTCATCTCGATGGGTGATGTCGAACGGGTTCGAAGAAAAGAAATAGTGATTAATTTGGGTAACTTAAAACTAAATTAATAGGAAAGTTACCAAGTCTAGAAGTTGGGTTGATGGGACCTTCCACCCGTCAGCCCAGTTTCTGTGTTTGTAAGTAAATAAAATTTGATCGCTAAAAAATCACTACTTTAGATAAATAAATATTTTTGGAAAAATAAGCCGTTGTTGGAACTGGATCAAAAAAAAGCAGAATTGGTTTACCAAACTCGAAATTGGCGGGAACGAGCGATAATGTTGACGCTCTTG
>PANE01000044.1 GCA_002708305.1 Rhodospirillaceae bacterium | reverse complement strand
TAACACTTTATTCTGTTACGGCGTTTCTTTTTTTTTGGATTGCTTTTTTTTTGCGTTAATTGCTTTTATTTACTGCAAGTTCGTGTATTAAAATTTACGATAGCAGTTTTTTGCCATTTTTATAGTTTCCGGACCGGCTGGGATCGAATTGGCCTTTTGAGTAGTAAAACTCAAAGACACCATCTTCGTTACCGTTCTTATAGGTCCCCTTGCATTCTAGTTGTCCATTACGAAAATAAAACTCCCATTCACCCTCTCGTTTACCCTTACGATAAACGCCTTTGGTGTGTAATTGCCCATTTCTATAATGACTTTCCCACATTCCCTCTCGTTTGCCATTTTTATGACCTTCGGTGTCTATTTTTAAGGTCATAGTATTTATCGCCTAAATGTTGGAATTGATCTTAAATTGTATAGTGTTTTTTGGTCAAATCTTAAAAATCTATTCATTATCAAACAGGCTTAAAAGAAGTTGGGGGCTTTGGTTTGCTACATTTAAAGCTTCGCTTCCTAATTCTTTTCTAACTTGGGATGCTTTATACTCTACACTANCCCGGGCCATATCTGCATCAATAATATTACCTAACCCGATTTCAGTGACATTTTTGAGGTTTTCTAAATACCCAGTTTGATGCTGAAGGGAACGGTAGTCGGCTCCTAAGGTTGCTAAGGTACTCTGTACTCTGCGTTCCTCCTGTAAAAGTACATCAAGGGTTTGGGATGCATTTACAGGCGTAGTGATATCTTCTTGAAATAATAAAGCATAGCTCAGATCTAATCTGTGCCCTTGCAAAATTAAGCTATTACCTTGCAGATCCTTCAGCACGTCTACATCGTTAACGGCGCCCACTATTGTATTAAAGGGTACGTTGGTTTCTATTAGTATATTAACGTCATTGAACGTACTATTTTCCATAAATTGCCGCATTTGCTGCAGTAAATTTGAATAATCATTTTGCATCAATGACTGCTGTGCTGAAGTATTAGCCGGGTTACTACCTTCGACCACTCGTTGGCGAATGTCTTGGAAAAGGTTTGACACAGCGGTGGCGCCAGCTAGTGCTACTTTTGCTATGCCTTTTGCGTTATTTAACCCACGTATTATGGCATCTAATGCTTTAATCTCCCCNCGTATGCCNTGTGCTATCGAAAAATTTGACGCGTCGTCTTTAGAGTCACTTATCTTCAACCCGGTCGAAATTAACTTTGACGANTTATCTAATNCATTTGATGATTTTTCGAAATTATTTAGTGCTACTAGTGTATCAATATTAGTCCAGACTGAGAAAGCCATTTTATATCTCTAGTGCATTCATAAAAACTTTAGCAAAGCAATAATAGTGCCATGTCATTCGATGAATTTTTCATTTTTGAGAAAGCCTAANGACCTGATTTTTGATACAAAAATAACGAAAATAATAATTCGTTTTGNTTCCCTAACAATTAAAACTATGGGTATAGCTTTATATAAACAAAAAAGTCTCATAAGCTATTATATTAGTCTGTGAGCAGTTTCTCTCATGGGTGATGAAAAACTCTGTGGCATACGAGTGTTTTTGATGCGCCCGTTAAGTATTGGTTCGAATAACTTAGAAAATTTTATTGTTTAAATAGCTATTTGAAAATTGTTTTTTGGGGAATAAAAAGAATGNTACCACAAATAGAATACAAGTTAATAACCCCCTCTATAGGTGCAGAGATTACCAGATTCGACTGCACATCGGTAACGTCGGAAATTGCAATTGAGTTACGAAAGCTTTTGATTTTAAGAAAGGCACTCGTTTTTCGCGATCAGGCCATTACCCCATCTGAGTTTTTGAAATTCATGAAAAATTTTGGCAATCCATATGCTGAAGATATAAAGCCTCAAGACGGTAACCCCCCAGAAATNGGGGTGATAAAAATTCAACCAGCTGAGCGGCAGACAATAAATTTTTGGCATATGGATTATTCATTTCAGGAAAAACCTGCCCCCATCCTTGCATTACACGCTAAACAGGTACCTCCCTGTGGAGGAGATACTCTCTTTGCTAATCTTGAAGCTGCCTACGATGGTTTGGAGGAGCGCATAAAAANNCAGATAAGCTCGCTCCTAGCTAATCACAAGTTAAGCGTCCAGACACAAAATGCTAAAAATAGATGGACAAAAAAAGAGTTAGAAGAAATGGATGCTAATCCACCAATACAGCATCCATTGGTATGCATAAATCCCGATAATGAGAAAAAATTCCTGTTTATAAATGTTCCAATATTCTGTGGTAGTATTGTAGGGATGGAGGATGAGAAGAGTAGCGATCTTTTGAGCAGTCTGTACCGACATGTTCAACAACCAGAATTTAACTTCAGATTGGTTTGGTCTGAGGATACTCTTGTCGTATGGGAAAATACTCATTGTTTGCACTATCCNGTTTCCGATTATTTCCCTCATGAAAGAAAAATGCTTAGAGTAGCCATACAGGGTCATAGAAAACCATGCAGTNTCTGTTGAACATTTAACGACGCTGCTATAAAAATGGCATCTTTAAACCTAAGGATTGTACGACAGGATCTGAGGCTATCGACTTAATTTTTNTAATACTTGGATTAATCGTTGCAATAATCGGTTTGATAATATGTTTCTCTACGATTTTTTTCATTGTTTCTATTTTCACCATTTTGGGGCTAATGTCCCTTGGAGCATTTGTTCTTTATGAACGTGCAACGAGTGGGAACATTATCGATTATCTGTGGGTTTTTTCGACTGGCTTATCGTTAACAGCTCTTATTTTAATATTGCTAGGCCGGCTAACGTTCATTCCATTAAGAATTTATCGCGTAAAAAAAACATCATTCAACTTAAGGCTTCTAAATATCATTATTTTATTGGTTGTGCTGTCACTAGTCACAACAGTTTTTATTGATCAAGCACACCTGTTTGATCATAATGAATGGCCCAGCCTCTCAATCTAAAGCAATACTTTAGGCTTTATTGGATCGCGTTACGAAATTTAATCTCTTTGCAAGTTCACTTTTGCTATTCAATTAGCCCGTGTGCGGAAAATTTTGTCGTTCGATATTAGTAAAAAAATATTACAGGGTTCGATTTTTTGGATGATGAATTTTTATACATTCAGCTACGATAAATGATTAAAATTTGCGCGCTCTTAATCAATTACTTGTTAAAGCATGCGGTTCTTTAAGCGGTTTTGCTAATGGTGATGGCTGGCACATTAATTGCTGAAAGCTAGCTCTACCATGTAATCCTAATTGAAATATTTCGCATCTTTATGTTCCATTTTTATTGAGATTTGCAAGTTGAGTGTGAGTGCTGGATTATGAGTGATTAAAAAATATTTGTTTTGATTTGATCAATAATGGAAACTTTTACAAGAACGGAAGTGATAAGTTTATGAAGTTCTATTCAAGAAAAATGGTTGCGGCCAAAGACCTTAATTCGAATGGTTCCTTGTTTGGTGGACGTTTACTCGCTTGGATTGATGAAGAGGCATTTATCTTTACGACCTGTCAACTTAAAGACCCTTCAGTTGTTACGCGATATATATCAAATATTGAATTTTATCGACTGCGCGGATTGGAGATATAGTGGAAATTGGTATGGAGGTTGTCGAAATGGGAAGAACATCGATTACTCTTGCCTGCGTGGTTAGGAAAAAAGGAACAGAAAAAATTATAACACAAATTGATAAAATCGTTTTTGTATTGGTTGGCCACGATGGACAACCAAAGCCTCATTATCAAAAAGTGGAGTTTATAGATGAGGCGATTTGATCATAACTTGGTGTTGGATTTATCTAGACTTTGCTCTCCGGAAGGGGCTTCGATACACTGCTGACACTAGCCACTGCTATGGAATATGTGAGTGCCAATGGAGTACTGTATTACATGCTATTTTTGTTTTGAGACATTTTCTGCATTTTTGGAAGTAGACCCTAGTTTTACAGGAACTCTAACTGAGGTGTATGACTGTGAGATTTGTTGTAATCCAAATAAATTATCACTCTCGGTATCAGAGGGGTACGTGTCATTTGTAGAGATAGATAATGGAAATGATTGAAGCGCACTCTTATTAATATTTTATAGAACTATCAGTTGAGTATTATCTGGAATGTGGATTAAAATTTTAAAATAGTTATTTGGGGTTGAAATATGATCAAAATTTACCACGCAACAGGCACAAGAGGCTTTCGAGTAATTTGGCTTTGCGAGGAATTAGGTATTGATTATGAAGTTGAAAAAGTAGATTTCTCCAAAGAACATAGATTCAGTTCTGAGTGGTTGCAGATTAACCCTTTGGGGAAAGTGCCGTCATTAGAGGATGGGGAACTACTAATGTCCGAGTCTTGTGCAATGATGCAGTATATTCTAGACAGATATGGGAATGGGCGATTGCAGCCTCTCACAGGTACAGTTGAGCATGCGTATTTTCTTCAGTGGTTGTGGTTTTCTGAGGCGACATTTTCTCGTCCTGTAGGTGAGATAGTGAACCACCGCCGAGAATTCCCAGGTGAGCTAGAGATACTGGATGTCGTAAAGGAAATGCAGTCCAGAATATTTAAGTGTATTCTCGCTTTAGATAAGGCGTTAGAAGAAAAGCCATTCATTCTTGGAAAAAAATTCAGTGCGGCCGACATCAGCCTCGGATATACCTTGTTGATAGCTCAAAATAGGGTTGAGGATAGTCTTCCCGAAAGAGTATCTAACTATTGGGAGAGCATTTCGTCGCGAAAAGCTTTCAAAATAGCAAGAGAGGCATAATTTTATTTTAAAATATCACGAATAGAACCAAAAAAAATAAACCAGTATAAACGAATTTTAGAAAATGGTCCTTTGCGATTTTTTAGTTTATCGTACTTTTCAAGTCCACAGACAGTTTTGATTTTCATGATGTTAAGAGCCGTGTTAAAATTTTTGTAAAAAATTAATAATGACCGAGATGAGTTGTGCTTTGGCTTCGGGGTTTTCCATTAAATACCAGGTGCCTAATACGCCAATTAAAAGTCCGCCAACGAATCCCATATATTTAATCCTTTGTAATTATGCCTAAGTTTAAACGAGATTTACTTTAACTGAAAGCATCCTTTGGACGTGACCTCACCTAATTACCAATCCATATTTCAAAAAAGGCTAATTAGTCAATTATTTTGAATCATGTATTGATTAGTCTCAAATTAGAAGCAATCACTCAGATGATTTGAGTTATCATTAGTAAGATTGAATTGGAGGGCTGAAATCAAATTAAAAGTAAAATACAGCAATGATCGGAACAAAAATAAGGGTCAAGCTATTGCTAAGGCCCAATTCAACGGATCAGAAAATATCTTCTGCAGTGGGGTTTGGTTTTGGAAATATAATTCTTCCTTTTGGCTAATATTAATAATGGAGGTTTAAGATGACAGTTATTTCAGTACGAAGAATGACACCAACAGTAGGAAAAACGGAGTTGGCTACTAGTCGTGTTCGAACTATGGCCGGAATCGTTGCAACTGCTGGCGCGCGTGTACGCATTGGTCAAGTAGTCGCGGGTGAGGGAGCTGGTTGCATGCAACTATACGCTGCATTCCCAGATTTCGTGAGCATAAGCAAAGCGACCTCAGCAATAGCGGCTGATCCAGCACGTGCAAAACTTCTGCATGAAAGGGAGTCGAACCCAGCAGGTGAAGTTGTAGGTCCTGATGTCTATCGCACAGTTTTTGGCGATGTAGCACCAGACTATCCTGTGATTATGCAACGTGAGTATAGGGTTCAGCGAGAAAACCTGCAGAATGCGTTATCATTACTTCCAGAAATAGAAGAACTCGGAAAGTCCCACGATTATAAAATGATGGCCGTAGTACCGGTCATAGCCGATGATTTAGGCCGTATGATTGTGGCTTATTATAGCAGGACTATGGAGGACCTTGGACGTATAATTGACGAGGTTGGGATGTCTGAACAATTTCAAAATATAGTTACTAAGGCAAATACTTTTGGCACTCTGGAAAAAAGTCGAGTGGTAAAAATAATTTAATGCTTACGCTTTTGTAGATAAGGATAGCCGCGCTGCTTATTAGTGCGGTTTTCTACTTAATTGCCGCTGAATCTTGCCCTTGAACGGTAAAAAATGAAGCAGACTTGGGTTGTTGTGGTAGCTCTACTTCAAAGTTTATCATTCTTGCTGATATTGTCCCGGTTCCTCTAACTATTAGCCCCTCATTGGGACTTGGCATTGGGTTTTTAGCTAAGGGAATAGCGTCTGCGGCAGTATAAACACAAATATATAACCCACGGGAGTTTTTCGAACCGTTTGGCGCAGAACCATGGGCTAGTCGTGTATGCATGAGGCAAACGTCACCCGCTGACCCTACCACTGGTAACTGTTTTTTTATCAATGATTGTTCTGTTGTATCATTAACGCGTCCAACAAATTGGTCGCCATCGTAGAGTGAATACATTGGCCCTTTGTGACTTCCAGGAACTACCATTAAACAGCCATTTTGTTCTGTTACGTCGTCTAATAATAACAATGCTGTTACTACATCATCATTTGAGTGTGGTGTGAAAGCAAAATCCTGATGGTAATGGACGGTGGTATTTGCTCCTGGGCACTTGAGATTTATTTTACAGTGATGAAATTTTATATTAGTTCCAATAAGGTCAACAATCATATCCACCATCTTAGAACTAGACATTACCTGAAAATAGCTCTCTGATATGTCTGAGGGATTATTTATTCTTCTCAATGTTGGATTGAGTGCCGTATGGTCTACACCCATGTCAAAACGTGGTCGCCCATCAATTGTGGGCTGCCCATATGGCTCAGAGTGTAGCTTACTTTCTTCCACCCAACTTTTAATTTCTGATTGAAGACTTCTCAATTGTTTGCCATCGACGGCATTTTTAACAACAATATAACCGTCTTGTTCGAATGCTTGTTTTTCCTGCATCGTTAGAGCTGAAAGCGTCAAAATTATCTATCCAATTTTTAGAGAAGAAACACCGATAAATACATTTAAGACTGATATCAAAAGACTTTCAATGAGTAATTTGATATCTTCTAAAATGGTATAAGATTTGTTTGAGCTATTTAACCAGGAAGAATCCATTCTTTATTTATTAAAGTAACGGATCATCGGCAAAAATTAATTATGAGAGACTAACTTAATGAGTTATACGCTAAGAGAAAATATTCATTTAGTAACTCAAAACTAGGATGATTGTATGTCAGTGATCTTGATACCTGGCTCACCAGGGGAACTTATAGATAAAATTACGATACTAGAGATTAAATTTGAAAAGATATTAGATGTATCAAAGCGCATGAACGTTGGTCGAGAGCTTGAAGCCCTATCCATTAGCCTTGAACAAAATATTATTATTTCAACTGAATTGGCGGCATTAAAATTAAACCTCAAGAAGGTAAATGAAGTCCTATGGGATATAGAAGACGATATTAGATCGTGTGAGCGGAAATCAGATTTTGGCCCTATTTTTGTTAAATTGGCGCGAAGCGTATACTTCCAAAATGATCGGCGTGCGGCTTTAAAAAAAGAAATTAATGTCCTTCTTGGCTCAGATATAATCGAAGAGAAGTCCTACGCAAAATATTAGTGCGAATAAAGGGACCTGTAAAATGGCTCTACTAGCAGAACGCTTTAAACGGTTCTTTCTAATCTGGGGGTTAGCTATCTTTATACCCCTAGGCGCGGCCTCTAAGCAATCTATGGGTACCTCTTTCATATTACTAGCATCTATGCTCATAGTGACAACATTTCTTTCAAGTCCTCGACAGCTAATACCTGATAGGTCAGTTTTTATAAGTCTTTTTAGTTTCTTTTTGTACATTCTAGGGGTGCACTTTTTTTCAGTTCAATGTGTTCCATGTAAATCGTTATTGCTGACTAAAATTCCGATGCTAGCTCTTGTGTTCTGGGTCGCAAGTTCCAATCTGACCCGTTTTGTTCACTCTCCTCGACCTAATATACCAGTGGCCTTGATTTTAGGTCTTTTCACAACTTCTCTTTTCTTAATCATTGAATTTCTTAACGATGCAATGATCTATAGATTTGTTAGCGATCGATTAAATGATCCGGAAGTTGCTCTTTCTCGCTATAACAGGGTGACGAGTGCCCTTGTCATCTTTGTTTGGCCTATTTCTTATTGGGTTTACCGCAAAGGGCATCCTTTTATAGCGGTAATTCTCATCTCAATAACTTGTTTTACTGCTGCATTAAGCGACTCTAATTCAGCATTAGTTATTTCTATTTTAATTCCACTGGTTGCCATAGCAGCATATTTTTTTGCGACCTTTATTTTTTGGCTTGTGCTTTCATCTTTGAGCATATTCACCCTTTTATCACCCATAATATTTTTATTTTTACTAAATTGGGTCAAACCGTTTGCGGATCGTATTCCCCCATCTACGTTGGACCGAATAGAGATCTGGCATCGTACTGCCAGCGCAGCATTGGAAGCTCCTTGGTTTGGGCATGGTATCGGAGTTACTAGATATTTAGTAATTCCACCGGAACTTCTGGATCAATATAAATATCATGTTACTGCTACAACTCACCCGCATAATGCAGCTATTCAGCTATGGCTTGAACTGGGCGCGATTGGCGTAATTATTTTTTTCCTCGTTCTATGGTTTGCCATTCAGCCATTACGCAGGATCAGTTCATCATGCTTATTTATAGTATCAGCTACAGCGGTTGGGGTTATTTTTACCTCGCTAGTTTCCTTTGGTTTCTGGCAGGAAACGTGGTTGGGAATAATAGGTATGGTTATTATCTGCTTTAAGGTTACTCTGAACGGCTTAGATGATAATGATCCATCATAGGGAAAGAAGAGTTTAAAAATGCCTAGTTATCAATCATTAGATGCCGTTAAAAATATCAGTGTGGTCGGGACAGGAACAATTGGTGCAAGTTGGGCTACTTATTTTTTGTCAAAAGGTTTTAAAGTTAATGCATGGGATCCAAGCGATGGTTGGGAGCAAAGGATATTAAGCTTCATCAATAATGCCTGGCCTCAAATCCAAAATTTAGGTTTTATAGGCGAGTTTAAAGAAACAAATATTATATTATGCTCCAGTCTTAAAGAAGCGCTTACGGGTACAGACTTTGTGCAGGAAAGTGCTCCTGAACAACTAAAACTTAAGCAATCATTATTTAAACAAATTGATGAATATACCAGTAAAAATATAATAGTTTCCTCAAGTACCTCTGGTTTAATTATGAGTGATATGCAGGGTAGACTCGAGAATGCTAACCGTTTTGTTGTAGGGCACCCCTTTAATCCTCCTCACCTCATTCCTTTAGTTGAAGTGCTTGGGGGCAAGAATACTGATGTCTTGGCCGTTGATTGGGCTATCAATTTTTATAATAAAATTGGCAAGCATGCCATAAAACTTAAAAAAGAGGTGCCTGGGCATCTTGCAAATAGATTGCAAGCGGCATTGTGGCGAGAAGCTGTGCTGGCAGTTCAAAACGACTTAGCCTCGGTAGAGGATATTAATGCTGCAGTGGCAATGGGACCTGGTCTACGTTGGGCTCTAATGGGGCCACATATGATTATGAATTTAACTGGCGGTGCAGGTGGTTATCGTAAAATGCTTGATCACTTTGGGCCAGGTATCTCAGGCTGGTGGGAAACAATGAACGAGAACCCCCAATTAAGTACAGTTTTAAAGAAAGAACTTATTAATGGTATAGAGGAGGAAGCTAAGGGACGATCTATCGCCCAATTGGAAGAGGAACGGGATGAGCAGTTAGTAGAACTTTTAATTATGTTAAAAAGGTTAAAAAAAACTGGTCATTAGTTAGCATGACTTCCAGCCAAAGCATTGGTTGCCTGCCTAAGCACCTGACGTGATCTGCATAACACCATCTCAAGCCAGTCTGGACTCCCTGGGTGGTAATGGTTTTTTATTTCCTTTTTGATTCTTTGTGCTTCTTCAGAATTCCAATTGAAGTCCCTTTGATTATGCAACCAATGATCTTCTCGGAGGGCGGCCCTACTTCGCTCTTGGGAGTAAGTTCCATATTCGAGTGCTATATATGAATATTGATTATGTAGTTTTCGGTCCCAAAGATCGCGGCTGGTACCATGTAATGGGATTGATGATGACGTTCCCAATTCAGGGACGCCGATAGACTCACCATAAACGCGGCTCACCCATTCAGAACCTAATGTTTGCGGTAAATGAGCCGATATAGGTTCTCCATACCCAAATGGCCCAAGACCGGTATGGTAGTCAACCACTGCAACAAAATCTGCCTGAGGCAGGCTATAATCTCTAATAATATTCTCTAACGTCTTTCGAGCCCAAGTTGGTTCAAATCCCCCAAAAAACATACTGTGAGGATGTTTATATTGCCCTGATTTCCTCGCTCGTTGAAAAGCTTTTTCTCCGTTCTTATCGCGATAACGTTTAATTTCTATCTCTGCTCTATTCATTGTCACAGAGTCAAGTGATGCAGGAACAAAGAAATCTACCAATTCGTCGTGGCCTCGGTTTTCTGGCAGTGGTTCTGAAAAATCTAAATAATTTCGATTTAAATCACACCCTTCTTCCGTCACGCGCCGGCACCAGGAAAATCCAAATGGGTTTATTGCATGAATGAAAAGCATCGCCATATTTGATGGTAGAGAGTGGATATTGATCGAATTTATCCAATCTATTTGGCACCCGGACCCACAAAAACCTTCTACGCCGTGTGTTCCTGATATCGTTACCAAAATTTGCTTGGCATCATCTGGCCCTAACCAAGCTGTATCGCAGCTCAACTCTTCTTGTAATGCGCCTAAATTCGAGTTTTTATAATTTTGAATCTTAAGTTGATTTGTCTCCGCTGTAGTTAAAAATTTATTTCTTGCTTCCAAATAGGAACTAGAAAAAGAGTTTTCAATTGATCTGAGTAAGTCCATTTTATGGCCAATATACTTAAAATCTATAGTTTTTATAATGTTATGAAAAAAGTTGAAGATATAGTGTTTTCATAAAACTAAGGCTGATCTTAGGGGGATGCAAGTTGGTTTTATAGTGCTGATGTAACAATTAATATAGAATGGATTAAACTTAGGTTTTTACCACTATTTTTTCTGGAATTTTTTTTGTACAACATTGAGAGATGCCATCCATAAATATGCTAATTAGACTAGTATAAATTTTTTTTATTAAAAGGCTGCTAAAATGGCGATAAATAAGGTTATGACTAATTTTGAAGATGCGGTAGCGGGAGTAAAAGATGGGTCTACTATCTTAGTGTCTGGTTTTGGTGGCGCTGGTATGCCAACTGAGCTCTTAAACGCATTACGAGATCAAGGCGCGACGGATCTTACCATTGTGTCAAATAATGCTGGGGTGGGGCGTGAGGGAATCGGTGGACTTTTATCTGAAGGAAAAATTAGAAAGGTAATTTGCTCATATCCTAGATCTGGCGGGTCAGTGATTTTTGAAGAAATGTGGGCCGCAGGAAAAGTGGAATTAGAAGTTGTTCCCCAAGGTACTTTGAGTGAACGAATAAGAGCTGCCGGAGCAGGTATAGGTGCCTTTTATACACCAACAGCGGTAGGCACCCAGTTAGCCGAGGGTAAAGAAGTTAGAGAGATAAATGGTCGATTGCAGGTTCTAGAGTATCCATTGAAAGGCGACGTTGCTTTTGTTTTAGCCAAAACAGCAGATCGATGGGGTAACTTGACTTATAATAAATCAGCTCGAAACTTTGGACCCGTTATGGCACCTGCAGCCGATCTTACAATTGTTCAGGTACACGAGATTGTTGAGCTGGGAGCTCTAGACCCTGAAACCATTGTCACGCCTTCAATTTTTGTGGATAGAGTTGTTAAAATGGCTGGCCCTGGGCTCGGGGAATCCGTTTAATGCGCTTGAGTAACTATGCTAAGATTAACCAATGTTGTAAGAAAACTACTTTAGATTTAATCAATACGAAAATGGTCCAGACTGACTTTTTTTGATGTCTGTGATGTGATTTATAGCAGCTGTTACTCCCCCACTGCCATATTTGATGTTTAGGTATCCAAGGGTCGATTCAACAGCAGATAGTGCGGCGTACAACATTGGAGCGTTGATATCTCCCATATGCCCTATCCTAAAAGCTTTTCCGCTGAGATCACCGAGGCCTCCTCCTAACGCTACCATCATTTCATCGCGGCAGATATTTCTTAACTTGTCTGCATCGATGTCTTCAGAGACCCTGATTGTAGTAACAGCGTTGGAACGTTCTTTTGGTTCAGTTGCATTGAGCGATAGCGTCCCTGCTTGACCCCACACTTCTACGGCTGCTTGCGTTGCTCCCGCTAAAACTCTGTGTCGCTCAAAAACATTTTCTAAGCCCTCCTCGAAAAGCATATTTAGAGCCTCGCGCATTCCGAAGACCATTAGTTGGGGAGCCGTACCGCAGAATTTTCTATAGTGTTCTGCTTCTAACCTTGTTTTCCAGTCCCAATACAGGCGCGGCGTGGTTGCCTTTTTTGACTCAGATATAGCCTTTTCTCCAGCTGCAACAATTCCTAGGCCAGGCGGCATCATTAGACCCTTTTGAGATGCTCCAACGGTAACATCGATACCCCACTCATCCATTCTGTAATCAACGGTTCCAGCTGCCGCTACTGTGTCTACCACCAAGAGTGCGGGGTGCTTGGCTGAATCAATGGCTGCACGGATAGCTGGTAAATCATTTGTAATACCCGTTGCAGTTTCAGTATGGATAATCAGAATGCCCTTAATTTCGCCTTTGTTATCCTTTTTTAACTGCTCCTCTAAAGCATTAATATCGATCGCTCTCCGCCAATCCCCAGGCAAGGTTTCTACTTTCAAAGTTAAGGCTTCTGCCATGCTTGCCCATGCGTTTGAAAAATTACCTGTTTCAGGCACTAAAAGTTTATCACCTGGTGAAAAAACATTTGCTAAAGCAGCCTCCCATGCACCGTGTCCATTGGAGGAATAAAGAAAGACTTCACCCTCAGTTTTAAACACTTTTCGCATATCTTGAAAACATGACATGGAGACATCCAGAAATTCTGGATCCGACAAATCTAAAGTGGGTTGATGCATGGCGTTCATGACACGGTCCGGGACATGAGTAGGACCGGGCGTATTCAGGAACTTTCTGCCGCGCTTATTAGGCATGCGGGAACTCCATTATGTTTAAAACAACGTTAATTTATCCCATTGATTTTCCGGGAACATACATATCTATTGTACAAAAAGAAATATAATTTTTGAGTACTTTTTCAACTGGCTTGTTTATAAGTATTTTTATACCTTCGGTATAGTCATTTTCTTTCATTAGCTAAGGATTTAGAGATGGGTAAGGGAACATTTGCAAGCGGCAATACCAATAGGCTTTCGAGACGTCAAATAGCGTGGTTGGTCGCTAACGAAATACCAGACGGATCCTATGTTAACCTTGGTATTGGAATCCCAACATTATGTGCAGATCATATGCCTGAAGAAAAAGAAATACTTTTGCATAGCGAAAACGGTGTGCTTGGGTTTGGTCCTCGGCCCGAAGAAGGTGAGGAGGATGCAGATTTGGTAAATGCAGGAAAACAGCCAATCACTATGTTGAAAGGAGGTTCGTATTTTGTTCACTCCGATGCGTTTGGTATGATAAGGGGAGGACACATAGATATAGCAATGCTTGGAGCTTTTGAGGTATCTGGTAGTGGAGATCTTGCAAATTGGACGACTAACAATCCAACCTTTCCTCCGGGTGTGGGGGGAGCGATGGACTTAGCGGCTGGCGCTAAGGAGGTTTGGGTTCTCACAGAGCATCAGACTAAAGATGGTAGCGCAAAGATAGTGAATAAGTGCTCATACCCACTAACGTCAGCCAGATGTGTGAAGCGAATTTACACGGATTTAGCTATTATGAGTATTGGAGACGATGAATTAATCGTAGAAGGTATGGTTGAGGGGATGAGTGTTGAAGAATTGCAGCAACGAACGGAGCCAAAACTTCGCCTTTCAGATTCATATGTAGTCTTGTCGGCACCAGATTTGTAGGCTTCTCAAATGTTTGTTTGTTCCCTTAATGGTGTTGTTGAATGCGATGTTACCTTTTATAACATTTAGCGGTAAGTTTTAAGTTTGTTGGAAAATTCAATTGGTAACAGGAAAATTAACTCCTATTGTCTAAAAAATATTGAGATCTCGAGGATAAGTGATGACGGAGATTGTTGTTAGATTGGCAGAATTTGACGATAAGGTTGCCATTATAGAGATGTTAGAGTGTTTACAGGATTATGAACGCGAATTGCATCCGGGGAGACGACCGGGTAGTGACGTGGCTGAGTATCGATACAAGAGAATTATTGATGCTGCCGAAAGTTTTGATGGTGCCGTATTAGTTGCGATCGAAAAATCGAACATAGTTGGATTAACGGCAGGTTGGATGATTATTGACGAAGACCAACTGCAGGATATGAGCCATCGGGAACATGGTTACGTATCTGTTTTATTCGTTGGGCAAGATCATCGTGGAAAAGATATCGCCAATATATTACTTGGTGCGATAGAAAAACATCTAGTTTCAGCTGGGGCCAATAGATTATCTATCAGTTCGTTAGCTAGGAATGGTCCCGTTATAACTGCTTGTAGGGCATCAGGTTTTGAACCGTTCGAAGTTAAGCTCGAGAAATTTATATAGAATTAGACGGGAAATAGATTCTTTCGGAAAAAACTTTAAACATATAAAATACGTTTGGTCTCATTTATTCTAATGTGACTTACTTGGTAGGGATAAGTATGACTAGAAAACGGCCTGAGGACTTGCGCAGTCATAAATGGTTTGGAGTTGACGACCTTCGTTCTTTTGGTCACCGATCCCGAGTAAAGCAAATGGGTTATAGTCGTGAGGACTGGTCGGGAAAACCAATAATAGGTATAATAAATACGTGGTCCGAGATAAATTCTTGTCATACTCATTTTCGGCAGAGAGCCGAAGAAGTGAAGCGAGGTGTTTGGCAGGCGGGAGGTTTTCCGATCGAAATGCCAGCAATTTCTTTAGCAGAACCTTTCCAGAAACCTTCTACTATGATGTACAGGAATCTTTTGGCGATGGAGACAGAAGAATTGTTGCGCTCATATCCTTGTGATGGGGTCGTACTCATGGGGGGATGCGATAAAACTACACCCGCTTTATTCATGGGGGCTGCTAGTATGGGTTTGCCCGCTATATTTTTACCGGCTGGGCCAATGCTCAGAGGTAACTGGCGCGGCAACACGCTTGGGTCTGGAAGTGATAGTTGGAAATATTGGGCTGAACTTCGTGCTGGAAATATTAATGAAGGTGATTGGGAAGAAATAGAAGACGGAATAGCTCGCGCCCCCGGGACATGCATGACTATGGGAACGGCTGCTACTATGATGTCTTCCGCTGATGCATTAGGACTGACCCTTCCGGGAGTTAGTTCAATTCCTGCGGTTGACTCAAATCATTCACGTATGGCTACGCGATCAGGTCGTCGCATTGTTGAAATGGTTTGGGTTGACCTCAAACCAAGTGATATTCTAACGGACAAGGCATTTGAGAATGCTATCACTTGCGTCATGGCTCTGGGAGGCTCCACCAATGCTATCATTCATCTAATTGCGATGGCTGGTAGGCTGGGAGTAAAAATCGATCTAGAGCGTTTTGATCAAATTTCACAGCGTACTCCATGGCTGGCAAATATAAGGCCGTCTGGGAAATATTTAATGGAAGACTTTTTCTATGCTGGTGGAGTTCGAGGTTTGATGGCTGAGTTGAAAGATATTCTTCACCTAGACTGCCTGACTGTGAATGGTAAAACTTTAGGAGAAAATTTGAAAGGGGCAGATATTTTTGACGCCGATGTTATTCATCGGAGAGAAAAGCCGTTATCGCTAGAAGGAGGATTGGCTGTACTCAGAGGCAACCTTGCTCCAAATGGAGCAGTCATAAAACAGACGGCGTGCGATCCGTCTCTCATTAAACATAAAGGTCCAGCTGTAGTTTTTTCGGACTACAATGACATGGCCTCTCGAATAGATGATGATAACCTTGATGTCACCAAGAACTCCGTTTTGGTTTTGAAGAATAGTGGACCGCAGGGGGGGCCGGGTATGCCTGAATGGGGAATGTTACCAATACCAAAAAAACTTCTTAAGCAAGGGGTTCGGGATATGGTGAGAATATCTGATGCGAGAATGAGTGGTACAAGTTATGGCACTTGCGTTCTGCATGTTTCTCCGGAGAGTTTTATTGGTGGCCCTCTAGCGTTGGTTGAAAATGGTGACCTGATTGAACTCGATATTACTGCTAGAAAACTAGAGCTACACGTGAAGAAAGATGAACTCATCAAACGTAAAAAAGCATGGTTGCCTCCCAAGCGTAAATTTGAACGCGGCTTTGGCGCTATTTATGCTAATCATATTACCCAGGCTCATGCTGGTTGTGATTTTGATATTTTGGAAGGAACGGAACCTACCGTTGATCCAGAAATTCACTAGAATCTCTAGAAGTATATTAAACGAAATATTAAAATGGTATCTTTATGAGTGATTTTATCGCAAGTGAACGAAGTTCCTACAAAAAATGGAGTAAAGAAATTCTTCGTTACAGTGACCTTGATCCTGTGGGCCATGTTAATAATAATGCCTATGGGCAATTAGTAGAAAACGCACGTACCCTTTTATTCTATGATGCTCAGAAAATATCTGGCTTAGGTGATAATGAGTTACAAACTAAAGATTGGGTAATTCGCAGGCTGGAGTTTGATTTCTTGCAAGAACTCAGGTACCCCGGGGAGGTGGATGTTGGCATAGCAATAACCCGGTTTGGAAATAGCTCCATGATCTTACACCATGGCGTTTTTACTAAAGATTATTGCGCGGCTACCGCGATGGGGGTGAGCGTTTATTTCGATTTGGGCCAACGGGTATCTGCAACGATCCCAAGTGATATGAAGATAGTCATGCAAAAGCTTGCTGGTTCCGATTCTTTGTAATACTAGTTAATTTATAAGTGTTGTGAATGGAGTCCGATTAGTTAGTGCCTTAAGGTTATCATATAAAATCATTCCCATTTTCATTCTTGTTAAGTGAGTGGCGCTGGCCATATGGGGAGTTAAAATTAAGTTAGTTTCAATTTCCAGTAAACTTTTAGGGACTTTTGGCTCTTCTGGAAATACGTCAAGTGCGGCTCCTCCAATCCTGCCATCTTTTAAACATCGCGCCAAAGCCTCGTTATCAACTACCGTGCCTCTGGCAACATTAACAAGCAGCCCTGTTGGTCCGATTGCTTCTATTATAGACTCATTGATAAGACCTTTCGTCGATTCTCCACCTGGGATGATAGCAACTAAGATTTCGCATTCTTTAGCCATATCTAAAAGGTTTTCATAGTATTTAAATTTTACATCAGGTTTCTTTGTTCTTTGGTGATACCCTATATCCATTTTAAATGCAGCACAGCGGGTAGCAATCTCTAACCCGATACGTCCAAGACCTAATATGCCAACTTTAGAACTATGCACATTGTGAACGTACTCAAAGTTGCCATTCTTTTCCCAATTACCGAAACGAATATAACGATCAGCATCAACTAACTTTCTTCTGCCTGCGAGTATGAGGCTTAAAGCCATATCTGCTACACAGTCATTGAGTACTTCTGGAGTATTTACAACCTTAACTCCCCGTCGTGTTGCGGCTGGTATATCCACACCATCGTAACCCACTCCAAAATTTAAGATTAATTCTAAGTTTGGAACGGCCTCCATCAAGGAGTCTGGACAATAGTGCATTGTGCCTATAACTGAGCATTTGGGGCCATGCTCTGCAAGGAATTCTTTCTTATTCCTCGCCTTGTAAAGGTGGTGTGTTATAGCAATTTCGTCTAATCGATCCATTGCGGGTTTGTACCAGGGAGCATAGATCAAGACATGTGGTTTCTTTTGCATCTAAATTAGCCCTTTTTATAAAAATAAAAGAAACTCTAGAAATTTGAAGCATCAAATTCCATCACACAATCGCCGCCACTAGTAATTGGGTGCAAGAGACTAGCTGTTCGGCTTAAGTGGGCTTCGGCGAAATATTGGGCGGTCTTCAATTTACTATTCAGAAAGCTTTTATCACCTTCATTATTTTTAAGTTGTCGGTCTGCTTCTATCACGCCTCTAGCAAGCATCCACCCGCCACTGATAACGCCCATCATCTCCAAAAATAATGTAGCTCCTGCAGCAGCTTGACCAGGATGAGACGGGAATGTTTCCACCATCCAGGTTACGGCTGACTCTAAAGCGACGAGACTACTTCGCAAATGAGTAGATAAGCTCAACTGGCTTGTTTCCATGGGATCAAGGTTATCGATAGTATCATAAACATTCTTTATAAATTGATATACTGTTGCACCTCCATTACGAGCGACTTTTCGGCTTAATAAATCCATGGCTTGGACACCATTGGTACCCTCGTAAATCGTTGTTATTCGCGCATCTCTATAATGTTGTCCTGCACCAGTTTCTTCCATGAACCCCATTCCGCCATGTACCTGTATATTAGTAGAGGTGATAGCTAAACCGGTGTCTGTGCACCATGCTTTGACGACAGGTATCATTAGATCAAGCATAGCTTTAGCTTTTTCCCGCTCTTCCTCTTCCTCAATCCTATTAGCGCGATCCAAGTCAGCGGCTACTTCATAACATAACCCTCGCATAGCTTCTATTTGACTTTTCATATCAAGTAACATTCGACGGACATCTGGATGTTCAATAATAGATGCAGGGCCCTCAGAGCCTTGTATTGGTTTTCCTTGAACACGCTCTTTTGCAAAATTTACAGCCTGTTGATACGCTCTCTCTGCTATTGATAATCCTTGCAGGCCGACGGCTAATCTCGCATTGTTCATCATTACGAACATGTATTCTATCCCACGGTTTTCTTCTCCTATTAAGTAACCAATAGCACCATCATTTTCACCATATGACATTACACATGTTGGGCTGGCGTGTATGCCGATTTTATGTTCAATTGAGACAGGTCTCACGTCATTGCGTTGCCCCAAAGATCCATCCGGGTTTATCAAAAATTTCGGTACAATGAATAGTGATAATCCTCTTGAACCAGGAGGTCCGTTGGGCGATCTTGCAAGCACAAGGTGTATGATATTATCAGTCATATCATGGTCGCCCCATGTAATATAAATTTTCTGTCCTTTTATCCGATAATGCTCCCCTTCCAGCACTGAGGTGGTTCTTATAGTTCCCAGGTCAGTTCCAGATTGCGGCTCCGTTAGGTTCATAGTGCCTGTCCATTCTCCCGAAACGAGTTTTTCGAGATAAGTCTCTTTCTGTTTCATATTTGCGTGGCGTTCCAGTGCGTCGATGGCAGCTTGGGTCAAAAGAGGACATAAAGAGAAAGCCATATTTGACGAATCCCACATTTCCCAAAGTGCGGTGGTTAGTGTCCATGGAAGCCCTTGTCCACCGTGATCTGGATTAAATGGGCTTGAGTTCCATCCGGCCTTAGCCCATTGCCTATAAGCATCTCCAAATCCCTCTGCTGGACGCACAACGCCATTTTCTATTTGAGCTCCTTTTGTATCGCCTACATGATTTAAAGGAGCTAGTATATTACTAGAGAATTTACTCGCCTCTTCCAGAATGTGATCGGTGAGATCCTTATCTATTCCTTCAAAACCTGGCAGCTGAGCCACATTTTCTAGGCCCACTACGTGGTTCAGAACGAAACGCATGTCTTGAAGAGGTGCATTGTAAGGTGTCATTTGCTCATTATCCCTTAGTAACTTTTGAACAGGTCCGAATGCTGTGGTAGCCTAAGTTTTTAAATGTGTCTACCATTCTGTATAGTCGAGAATCTGGCATAAAAGACAATTTTATTTACTTTTTATAATCCTATATTTTTAAATGCGAATTCAAATATTATCTCTTAATACATTTACCCAATGTGACGTCAATTTGATCATAGCTTTATCAAGCGGTAAAGGCTGAGCAGAAAATTTTGCGATAACCAACTCTTTGTCTATATCTACAAATAAATTTTGACCATGAACGCCAACACCAAATATTGTTTTTGTATTGGCATCATTTTTTTCAACATACCACTTGGATCGATAACGCATATCCATTGATGGAAAATATTGCGCGAAATCTCCCTTGTCCCAAGCTTGTTTACTTCCATTGTTGGTAATATCACTGATCCACTCTGATGGTATTATCTGTTTATTATTATAAGAACCATGATCAATAATAAGTTGTCCAATAAGCGCTAAATCTCTTGCAGTTGTGCTCATGCCTCCCGCTACTCGTGGAGCACCAAGCCTGTCAACTGTTATACTGGCGGGATATGTTGCGTGAATAGGTTGCCATAGCAACTCTTCCATTAAATCAACATATCGGCAGCCAGAGGCTCTTTCTATCAACCAGCCTAACAAATCAGTATTGGGTGACACGTAATGAAACTGTTGACCATGTGGTCCCTTGGATTCTGTTAATAAATTATAAAAGGACCTCAAATCTGTCTCTGGTTCCCCGTTTGGAATTGGATTCCAATTAGTGGCTTTACGATAATCAATTATTCTTCCCTGGGTGGCTAAATAATCTTCATCAAATGATACGCTTGCCCTCATATCAAGCAATTGCCGGATTGATGCTCCTTTATAAGCAGTAGCTTCTAATTCAGGAATTATACTGGTGACCAGTTGATCTGGCTGAAGGCATTTCTGATCAATAAGAATACCAATTAAGAGACCAAGTAAAGATTTAGAGACAGACATAAGTATGTGTTGGCTGTTCTGGATCATCCCTGAGAAATATTTTTCTTCTACGATCACTCCAGATTTTAGAATGACAATTGCATTCGTGTGTGTGGCCTGCAAGAACTCATGGTAACTCATAGATTGATTGTTCGGCGTCATTACTTTTATGTCATTTAGGTTTTGCTTTTTGATCGAGGGGGTTTGTATTGAAGTTGGGTCATTTGAAATTGTAGCGGTTGGAACAATTTCTCCAACGTGGTGAAAGGCCCAAGAATTGAAAGGTGCTGTTCTCCAATTCGAAAGTGTAACTTGTTGATCAGGGTGATTGGGGAAGTTTTTCATTAGTTCTGGCATTATTGCCCTCATGTTAAATTACTTTTCCAGGGTTCATTATCGAATTTGGGTCAATCGCGCTTTTTATTTTCTGCATTAGATCTAACGCTACTGCAGGTTTGTAGTGCGTGAGTTCATCCCTTTTTAATTGACCTATGCCGTGTTCTGCACTTATTGAACCGCCAAAAATTTGAACCGTACGGTGCACTGCAGTATTAATTCTGCCCCAATTATCTATGAAGTCTTGTGTTTTTCCATTTGCAGGTTCTGCAACGTTAAAATGGAGGTTCCCATCACCTGCGTGACCAAAAGCGATAAGTCGAGCTTTGGGTTCTACTTCCAGTATAGCTTGCCAAGCTGCTTCATAGAAAGACGGTATTGCGGAAACTGGAACGGCGATGTCATGCTTAATAGAGGCTCCTTCAAGTTTTTGAGATTCTGTAGCATTTTCCCGGAGGGACCAAAACGCTTGCCTTTGGACTTCAGATTGAGCGAGAGCTGCATCTAATATTAAACCGTCTTCCATACCTCCCTCAAGGATCCTTTCAAATCTATTATAAAGTTCTTGATCATTTTCTGCTGTTGATACTAACTCCAACAGTACATAGTGGTCATAACGTTCTTCGAGTGGGTCTTGGCAGTTGGGAATATGCTTGAGTACTAAATCCATAACCAATCTTGAAATTAATTCAAAAGTCTCAACGCAATCACCACTCTCTTTTCTTGCTCTATCTAATAACTCTATAGCAGCAGAAATGCTGCTGACAGCACAATAAGCAGCGTAAATACCCCGCGGTTTCGGAAATAGCTTTAGGACGGCAGCCGTTATTATTCCAAGAGTTCCTTCTGAGCCCAAGAATAAGTTTTTTAGGTCATACCCCGTATTATCTTTTCTTAATGCATTTAATCCACTTAGTATCTGTCCATCGGGCAGGACTACTTCAAGACCTAAAACCAGTTCCCTTGCATTGCCATATCGTAAAACGTTTGTTCCTCCGGCATTGGTTGCAAGATTGCCGCCAATCATGCAACTCCCTTCGGCCGCTAGGCTCAATGGAAAATATCTATCTGCATCACTTGCGGTCTGTTGCAGTTTCTGAAGTACGCAACCAGCTTCTACCGTCATGGTGTAATTATTTTTGTCAAAACATCGTATTTGATTCATCCTCGAGAAGTTTAAAATAATCGATGCGCTATTTTTGAGCGGAACCGAGCCACCACACATACTCGTATTCCCTCCTTGAGGAACAATTGGCATCACCGCTGCCGAACAAATTTTGACAATATCAGATACTTCCCTTGTATTTATTGGGTAGCAAACTAATTCAGCATTACCCTTATAAACACCTCTCCAATCGACTAAGTGAGGTTCCATTTCTTCTGTTTTGGATACATAACCGCGAGGGCCAACAAGAGATTTAATTTGGTCTACAGCATCTTTTTGTGCCGTTGTTAATTTATAAGTTTGTAGTTCAGCCGCATTCACATTTGGTATTGCCATTGCGAGTTCCATCTTATTTTTGATAATAGTCTTTAAATAACAGAAATCTATTCTTTCTATCAACTACTTAGAAAACCTAGCGAGGTGCTGCGGCACGCTTCAACCGATCATTGATTGCTATCCCTAATCCATGTTCTGGTATTGGAGCAATTGCTATCGCCGAGGCGCCCCGTCCATCTAACTCTCTCAGCATCTGGAATAGGTTTGATGCTGCTTCATTAAGATTACCGGTGACACTTAAATTAAGAGTTGTATTTTTTGAGTTTTCACCGAAGCCCAAAAATAATTCTCCGTTTTCAGAGGAAATGACATTTAATCTTACTTTGCAATCTGGCGCATAATGACTTTCGAGCATTCCGGGTGCTATAATTTTTGCATTATCAATTGTCTTATTAATGGGGCCAATCTTATTTTCTATATCACACTGGGTAATGTATCCAGGTCTAAGTAATACAGTTTTAGAGCCCGAAATATCTAGGACCGTCGACTCTAGACCCACTTGACAATTGCCACCATCTAAAACTGTTTCTACTTTGTTTCTAAATTCATTGATGACGTCTTCTGCTCGTGTTGGGCTTATCTTTCCTGATCTATTTGCGCTTGGAGCCGCAATAGGACGATTAGCGCGCTTTATTAGTTCATTCGCAATAGGGTGATCTGGTACTCGTAGAGCAATAGTAGAAAGGCCAGCTGTCGCTAGCCAGGAGATAGGACATTCTGTGGTCCGTGGTAAAATGAGAGTCAGTGGGCCGGGCCAGAAATGATGAGCTATATCCAGAGCTACTTTTGAAAAAACACCGTACTGCCTCGCTTCTTCAATCGATGTAACATGGATAATTAAGGGATTGAATCTTGGTCGCCCTTTTGTGGTAAATATTTTAGTAACGGCACCATCACTTGTGGCGTCCGCGCCAAGACCGTAGACAGTTTCAGTTGGAAAACCTACCAACTCGCCTTCTTGAATCTGGATCGCTGCATCTTTGATTTCTTTCAGCATCATGGCATTGATAGACATTTCAAAAATATTCCAATACTCTTACCGGCTAAGTATAGTTTAACTAGCCGGTAAGCAGAGGTCGATATAAGAAATTAACTTTAAGCCAAACATATATTCAAGTTATAGTAACGAAGCATGATAAAAAAGTAATCTTATTTAATTGGTGGAAATGTGTATCTAATTTATTCGTATCTTTTCTGAATTGTGTGTCAAAGGTTAGTCGAGTTTTAGAATAATCAACGCAATTTTATTTAAGGATCTTGATTAATGGAAACTCCAATTTGGTCGGCTGTTTTGGATCATATTTGTCTGGAAACATCCTCTCCTCATGCTATGAGGTCATTTTATCGTGATGCGTTGGGCATGCAAGAAACAGAGCTTGCAGGAAGCTCGTGGTTGCTGGAAGGGCCAGAAAGACGTCTTGTCTTAACAAAGGGTATATCTAAAAAACTTACCTTCAGTAGTTTTCGAGTTGCTGATGGCGATAAGATGATTCTTCTTCGCAAACATATAGAGGCTGAAGGTTATACGGTTATAGAAAAATCAAACGCTTTTTTTAAACAAGGAGCATTTGAGTTAACTGACCCGGATGGAAATATTATTTGCTTTGGAGTTGGGGCATCAGTCTCTAAAAAATTAGGGGGGGTAGGAGGTCGACTTCAGCATGTGGTTGTAGCAAGTGCTCGTCTGGATCTAATGGTTAATTTTTACGGTAGGGTGTTAGGGTTCCTTCCTTCAGATTACGTTGTGAAGGAGGATGGGCAAATAGCGGCAGCATTTTACAGATCAAACCCTGAACACCACAGTTTTGCAGTATTTGCTGCAGCCAAAAATGCATTTGATCATATTGCCTTTGAAACCCCATCTTGGAATCATATTCGCGATTGGGCTGATCGTTTAGCTGAATTTGATATTTCCATTTGGTGGGGGCCAGGACGACATGGTGCTGGTAATAACTTATTCTTCATGGTTTTAGATCCGGATGGGAATAAAATAGAATTTTCCGCAGAGTTGGAACATATGGATATTAATCATCCTGTTCGACATTGGCCTCATGATCGACGTACGTTGAATTTGTGGGGAAATGCTTGGATGCGTGATGGAGAGTAAATGTTTGGGCTTAATCTTATTTGCCTTGAGCAATAAACCAGCCATTTAAAAAGTTTGGCTTGCCATATCTAAAAGTGGTACCATCAAAATTTGTGACGCTACCACCAGCGGCAATAAGTATCGCGTGGCCCGCAGCTGTATCCCACTCCATAGTTGGTCCAGTTCTTGGATAAATATCTGCTTCCCCCTCCGCAATTAGGCAGAATTTTAGGGACGATCCTCTGGAGATAGAGTGTTCAACTTCAAGCTTGGAGATAAAACTCTCCAACTCGGGACTTCGATGAGACCGGCTAGCAACAACAGTCATTTTTGTCTTATTAGCTTGTCGGGTCTCAATTATCTGTTGAGTCCCATTTAAAAATTTACATGCCCCATCAGTTAGTGAACCGGTCCAAATACAATTGTTGATTGGTGTTACTATTACTCCCATAGTTGGTGTTCCGGATTCAATTAATCCAATGTTTACAGTAAAGTCACCGTTACGGTTTATGAATTCTTTTGTTCCATCCAGAGGATCAATTAGCCAAAAGGTTCCATTGGAAATATCTGGGACGTCACCTGCTGAAACGCTTTCCTCGGCTACGATTGGGATCCCAGGAACTACGCTATTCAATGCTGGAATGATATAATCTTCTGCTGCTTGATCGGCAGCTGTAACGGGTGAGCCGTCTGACTTCGTTGCGACTATCATTTCATTATTATAATACTGCATGATAATATCACCCGCTTTTTGTGCGATCTCAGCAATATCTTCTGTAGTTTTTATTGAATTTGACATTAAACCTATACCGTTTGCGAAGTTTTACTGGGCATTTCGTAATTTGTTATACTGCCAAGACTGGTTTATGTAAGCAGTAAAAATGAAATAAAGATAAAAGAATGTGCGACCGATATAGCCTTAAGGAAGCGCCGGACGTATTAAAGTCACATTTTCAATTTAATACATTCCTTAATATCCAACCTCGATATAATATAGTATCGACCCAGTTGGCTCCTATCGTCACAAAAGATAAAACAGATAGAAAACTCTCAATGTTACAGTGGGGATTCTCCTCACGAGAGCAGATAAATCCATCATCAAAAAGTTATTTAATAAATCTACGGGCTGAAACCCTCTTGGAAAATCACTCGTTAAGAAAAACATCTCCAAATCGCTGTTGTTTGGTGTTAGCGGACGGGTTCTATGAATGGAAAAAGGAATATAATAAAAAACAACCGTATAGAATTCATTTCGCAAACAATAATGTATTTGCGTTTGCGGGGATTTTAGATGAGGGATATCTAACTGATTTTAAACAGAGAAAGCAAAAAAAGTTTGTTATTATTACTACTGAGGCGTTAACTTCTATAAGTCATAACTTGGCTTTTTCGGCACTTAAGTCTTGTGCTGGTTTTGGGATTCGGTCTTATAAAGTTTCTCCTATGCTAGGAAATACGGAACATGGTTCACCGGATCTACTCAACAAATATAGTGATACTCAACTCTCATTATTTTAATTGGGTATGACAACTTAGTAAGTTAGACTTAGGGGTGCTTTTAAATTCCCGGTAATTATTGTAGAATCAAATCGATCATTTGTTCGAAAACCAGTGGAAATTTAAGATACAAGATACTTCCAACTGTTACGCATGCAGAAACAAAAAAGACAAAAGTGATGGTGAGAAAAAATAGAGCTTTATTTTTTTTTATAATATTACCGTATGAAGAATTTATTTTTAAAGATGTTTTGATACCTGTACCGTTAGTCTTCCCATTCTTTTGAACCCGTATGGAGCTTGGCAGGTTAAAATGATCCTCCACGAAGGATGGGTTAATGTGATCAGGATTGACCAATAATACCAATTGGGAAAGCCACTTGCCTAGTGCAGTATCGAATGAGCAATATAGTATACGTGTTTCTTCGCCGGCTATTTTATTAACTTTTGTGACGAAATCAATTCTTATATCCTCTAGTAAATATGATTTTGTGATTGTTTTCCATTCTAAGCCTTTTCCTTTCTGAAGCAGGAAATGTGATCTTTCCGTTGTTATTTTTTTGGAACTTTCTTTTACCATTTTTGATTTTGTTGTATCAGAAGTGTGGCGTCATCTTTATTGACTGGGCGAGCGAAATAGAACCCTTGAGCAAATTGGCAACCTAGAGCGGATAATTGAGCATATTGCTCGGCCGTCTCTACCCCTTCTGCTATCACGTCTAGCTTTAAGTTATGAGCTAGCATTATTATAGTTCGAATTATTTCCATATTCCGATAGTTCCTGCTCATATCATGGACGAAAGATCTATCAATTTTCAAAGTATCTATGGGGAACGTATGAAGGTAACTAAGTGATGAATATCCCGTTCCGAAATCGTCAACACAAACTTTTATATTCAGGTTCTTTAATTGATTTAACATGTTCACAGAGCGTTGGGCGTTCTGCATGAGAGCACTTTCGGTTATCTCTAGTTTTAAACATTCGGCATTAAAACCAGATTCTTTAATATTTCCAATTATTCCTTCAACTAAATTTGGATCCGAGAATTGTCGGCTCGAGAGATTAATGCTGATTTCAAGCTGCTCTTCTTCGTTTTTATTTTGGTTCCAAATTGCTATTTGTTCACATGCTTGCATTAAAACCCATTGCCCTAATTCGTATATGAGCCCTGTTTCTTCTGCGAGCGGAATGAACTCATTAGGGGATATTGCTCCACGGGTACGATGACGCCATCGTAAAAGTGCCTCAAACCCTGATATGGTGCGGTCGCGCATCGAGATGATGGGTTGATAGTGCAATTCCATCTCGTTCCGATCCAGCGCACGCCTTAAATCTGTGTCTAAATCTATTGGCGATAGGTTGGAGTGTCTGAGTTTTTTCTCAAAAATGATATTTTGTGCTTTTCCATCACGTTTGGCACGATACATTGCTAACTCTGAATCTCGAAGGATTTCTTCTGGATTTTTATAGTTATTATCTGAATGAGATATGCCCATGGACGCGGATGCAAAAACTTCCCTATTCCCTAATAAAAATGGTTTAGAAAATGTTGTTTGTATAGTCTCTGCTATATTTAAAGCGTCTTTTGCATCTTCAATATCCTGAAGGAAAATAGAAAATTCATCGCCCCCTAATCTGGCAACGGTATCGCTAATGGGAATATTTTCCTTTAGACGTTGTGCAATTAAGATCAAGAGTTCATCGCCATGAACATGTCCAAGGCTCTCATTTACGAGTCGAAAACGGTCTAGATCAATGAAAATCACAGCAAATGAGGTTTTTGGATACCGTTGCCGTCTGACAAGGGACTGGCGGATGCGATCCAGAAGAAGTGTTCTATTCGGAATGCCGGTTAAAGTATCATGAAGGGCATCATGTATTAATTGTTCCTCAGACAATTTTCTTTCTGTCACATCTGTTTGGGAACCAGCAAACATAGTTGCTTTTCCCTCCGATGTTCTAATTGCTAGACCCTTTGCCTGCATCCAACGATAAGTCTCATTAAAGTGATTTATCCGATATTCAATCTCAAAATTAGATGTGGTGCCATCTAAATATGCGTTTATTAACGCTTCAACTCGATCATGATCCTCTGGATGAATTCGTTCAAACCACTCATTGGGGGATTGGCCGATCTCATCGTCTTGGAAACCAATCATTGACTTCCATTTTGCTGAATAGGAGATTTCGTTTTTTTCTAGATCCCACTCCCAAAGACCGTCATTAGCTACTCGCAACGCGAGAGAATAACGTTCTTCTCTTCGCTCTGTTTTGTCGGCGTTTTGCTCGCTCAAAGGATTTACCCCCAACTGACCAAAACCGCTATCCTCGTTGGTCATCGATGAATGCCATATTTAAAATATAAACTAGATTAACTGATAACGGTCAAATTATAAGCCAGCTTAGTGAGTTATCTAAAATTAATTTAAAAGATAGCAATATTCATCTCGCTTTGTTACTGAAATCCAATGTTAATAGGTGACTTTTGAACTCTAATTGCTTTGGCATAATAGTGCCATAATAAATGGGCCGCAGTACTTTTGTGTGGTGTCCAGAGTATACCTATTTCCTGCATTTCTTTTGTATTAGGACGGATGGACAGCTTCTTTAGGTGTCGAACTGCTTCTTGCAAAGCGATATCTCCAGCTGGCCAAATATTAGTGCGTTCGAGACAAAACATTAAATATATTGCGCTACTCCACTCACCAAAACCATTTAGTTGCATTATGTATCGACTAGCTGCTTCATCATCCATTTCATCTAGAAGAGTTGGAATGAACTCCTCATTCAAAAATTTCTCACTAAGCTGTATAGACCAGTTTGATTTTGAACGACTAAGCCCAACATCCCGCAGTCCTTGATGACCTAAACAAATAATATTTTCGGGCGAAATAGCACCCATAGTATTCAATTTTTGCCAAATCGCGTCGGCAGCTTGGAGGGATATCTGTTGAGATATTAGAATATTTATCAATGCTGCAAACCCCGGCTGTCGTTGCCTTTGCATTGGGAGACCAAAATTATTTATCAGGGATTGCATATCAGGGTCAGCAACGGCTAGTTTTAAAGATTCTACTTCTATGTTTAAAGACATTTATTATCCTGTTAATACAATGATACAGAGGGTTAGTATTTGTAAGAGACTTATTAATATTGAAGTATTATCATTCCTCACTAATTGTTGTTATAACGGTGATTGATTGGAGAATCGACAAATGGTTGAAGCTTGCGAACTATCAGCATTAGATGCAAGGCGTCAAATCACAGATGGTACTCTGACTTCTGAAAAACTAGTCCAATCGTGTTTGCGGCGCATTGACATGCACTCAGAGACAGTTGGGGCCTGGAGTTTTATGGATCCAGAATTAGCGTTATTGTCAGCTGTTAAGTCTGATAAAGCTGGCAACCCTGGTCTGTTGGGAGGACTACCTGTTGGCGTGAAGGATATTATCGATACCAGCTCGATGCCCACGACATATGGTTCATCGATCTATGGACTGAATCAGCCAAAGAAGGACGCCAAGTGCGTTCAAAACGTTAAAGAACATGGTGGTATTGTTCTAGGGAAGACAGTGACAACGGAATTTGCTTGGCGCAACCCCGGAAAAACTAAAAACCCAAATAATCCGGCGCATACCCCAGGGGGATCATCGAGTGGTTCAGCAGCCGGTGTCGCCGATTTTCAGATGCCACTTGCTTTTGGCACACAAACAGCTGGGTCGGTAATCAGGCCTGCATCTTATTGTGGAGTGGTTGGTTTTAAACCAAGTATAGGGACGCACAATAGAACTGGGGTTAAAGAATTATCAAATTATTTAGATACATTGGGTAGTTTCGGTCGAAGTGTTGCTGATGTTAGCTTCTTTGACTTTACGCTGAGGAATGAATCAACACCCGATTTGTCCATTTTTGATGAGCGAGCCCCAAACTTTGGGGTAATGGTTCCTTTTCGAAACGATGCATCAGAAGATGTCCTAAATAATCTAGAGGCAGCAGGTAATCGTGCAGAACGAGCTGGGGCTAAAGTCTTGGATATTGCTTCTTCAACCGGTTTTGAAAGATTAGCTGATATGCAGGCCGTTATTATGATTGGCGATGCAGGAAAAGCTCTGGCGTGGGAATACGAGTTTCATCCAGAACGATTGATACAGTTCTATAAGGATAGTATCGCTACTGGACAAACAATATCGAAAAATGGATTAATTGACATGAAGGCTAATGCTGATAAGGCCCGATTAGAGTTCGCAAAGTTATTTGAGGAAACTGATGTAATCTTGACTTTATCTTCTGGAGACGAAGCGCCGGAGGGTTTGAGTTTTACTGGTGACCCGCTTTTCAACAGAGTATGGACATTATTAGGATGGCCGTGTGTTACTATACCATTCGGTCAAGGTCCCAGTGGTCTACCATTGGGTGTGCAGATAATTGGTCCCAGCGGTTCAGATGCTAGAACACTCGCTGCTGCATCTTGGTTAGAACAGGTTCTTTCGGCAAAATAGTGATTATTTTTAACGTCTAAAAATAACATATTGTGCAAAAGTTTTAAACATTTGCTGAGTAAATATTAGGTTACAGGGACCATTCGTTAAAAGAGGGTTTTAGTTTATTGATTTCATTTTCAAAAAAACGTTATTCGAAAATAACTACTATCTTATCGAGTTTTTATGCGGTTAGTTTGCTAATCCTGGCACTGGGCTATTCGTTTTTATCGGATTCTGGCGTTTATAAAATAAGCCCAGAGTTATCGGCTCCCAAACCAACGATAATTGAAGAACCTTCCCGTGGGACGTCACCTAATGTTTCAAATAACTTCAAACTGAAAGCTGATAAAATCGAACTACGATTAAATGATCCAAATTTTTTAATCCAAGGTAAAAAAATATATAGAACGCACTGTGCCGTTTGTCATGGTATCAATTTAGAAGGACAAAAGGGTTGGGATAAAAATGATGCGAAATCCAATATATTGGCGCCACCCCATGATGAAACTGGACATTCCTGGCATCATTCAGACCAGGTTTTATTTTCGTTAACCAAATACGGTGGATCAGGAAAAACAGGTCAACTATCGGCCATGCCGGGATATGAGCAGATACTCACTGATAATGAAATTATTTCCGTGTTGTCTTTTATAAAGAGCACGTGGTCAGCGGAAATTCGACAACACCATGATCAAGTTAACAAGCAGGTTTCAAATTAATGTTAGTGAATAAAAAGCAAAAAAGTAATAGAATTTTAGGCTATTTTCTGTTGGGCATTATGACCAGCATGATATTTTTTGTTTACCCTCTCCAGGCAGATCAAGGTTGGCAACAGCTAGTTGATGAAGCTGGGGCTGCATATGAGAAAGGTGAGCCTGCTAAAGCCTTAAATCTTCTTAAAGGGGCCGTTGAACTGACACTGGAAGGTACAGAAGCGCGTGCCGCTGTTTTGAACAATCTTGCAATAGTTATTGAGGCAAATGGCGACTTGGATGGTGCCGAGAGTTTGTATACAAGAGTTATAGGCTTATGGGCTCAATTATTAGGATCGGATCATCCAAATGTGGCACGCACACTAGGAAATCTAGCCGATCTAAATCATCGGCGTGGTCAATTTGATGATGCCCTGGAGGCATATCAATTAGCCATAGCGACCATTGATACAAATAATAGTTTAGAAGTTAAGGGGTTAAAACGAGCGGTCCATGTAAGTTATGCAAAATTACTTCGTGAATTAGGCCGCAATACTGAGGCGGATCAGGTCCTGAAAAAGGTTTTTAAAAGAACGCAATAGCTAGCAGAAATTCCTAGAATTTTATATTCGAAAGTTTTTATCAATATAAGACAATAACTCTGCCGTTGACTCACTTATATCGTATTTCCCTGTATTTATTTCTAACTCGGGATTTTTAGGTTTTTCGTATGGCGCGGAAACCCCGGTGAATTCGGAGATTTCTCCACTCCGAGCTTTGAGATAAAGGCCCTTTGGATCTCTATTTTCACATATTGATAAATCAGCATTTATAAATACTTCATGAAATATGTCAGAGGCTATCGTTCGAATTCGGTCACGGTCTTGTTTGTAGGGTGAGATAAATGCGGTTATAACTAATAAACCTGCCTCGGCAAATAATTTTGCGACTTCGCCTACTCTGCGAATATTCTCTGTTCTATCTTCTGGGGAAAAACCTAAGTCTGATGATAGACCAAAGCGCACGTTATCGCCATCTAGGACGTGTACCTGATATCCTTTAACAAATAATTGGTGTTCGGCTTCAATAGCTATAGTAGATTTTCCGGCGCCCGATAATCCGGTTAGCCATATAATTCCACCTTTGTGGCCGTTAATAGCGGCGCGCGCATCGCTATCTATGCGAGATGAAACGGCAATAATATTTTGTGAGGTAACATCATAAAGACCGCGCTGATCAGGATAGCCTTGCATTGAGACAACGCCACCTCCCATTGTTTCGTATCCATCTATCAAAACAAAACGACCGGTGCGATGATTAGTCTTAAAAGAATCCAAAGCTATGGTGGATTTTGTTCTGAATATAGCTTCACCAACATCATTTCTTTTTATCAGATTGCTATTACTTGTTTCTAAGTTACTTACGTCGATTATGTTTTCAATGGATTCTATTTCCACAATATGCTCTGCCGTACCGATTTTCATTTTGAAACGGTCTCCTGTATTCATCGGTTTTTCACCAACCCAGAAAACTTTTCCTCTGAATACGTTTGTTTCGATTGGAGCGTTATCAGCAAGACTTGCAACGTGGCCTCGCTCAATAAATATTTCCTCATCTAAAACAATAGCAACAGATTCACCTGCCATCGCTTTCGTTTTTTTTTCTTTCGTATTCCAAGTTTCAAATGATGCGACAGCCGCTCTTTTATTAGAAGGACTAAATAGCAGTGTGTCATTTATTTTTAATGTACCGCTTTCAATTCTTCCAGCTATTATCCGTCGCTCGTCAAATTTGTAAATATCCTGAATAGGTAGTCTAGTAGGTAGCTCATTTGGCGAATTTGGTTGTGGGATATTATCTAAAGTCTCGATAAAGGTTGGGCCAGAATACCACGGCATCTTACTAGATGACTCGACCAAGCCCTGACCATCCCGGGCAGAGATAGGCACAATAGTATTGCAATGAAGTTTGATCTCAGAGAGGTAGTCAACGATTTGTTGTTTTAAGGTGTCAAATTTTTTCCGTGAGTAATCAATTAGGTCCATCTTATTTACAACAACAATAACTTCCTTTAAGCCAAGCATTTGCAACAAATAACAATGGCGGTACGACTGCTCTCTTATACCTTCTTTGACATCAATTACTATTACTCCAGCATCAGCTTGTGCAGCACCAGAAATCATATTTTTTAAGAATTCTTTATGCCCTGGTGCATCAATTATTAAATAGGGTCGTTTTCGTGAATTAAAAAGCACTTGGGTGGTGTCTATCGTGATACCCTGATCTCGTTCGGCCTGTAATGCATCTAATAGGAAAGCATATTCCAGCGGCATCCCCCGTCGATCTGACATAGCCTGGACTGATGCGATCTTACCTTCTGTTAAACTATTGGTGTCATGCAGTAATCTTCCAATCAAGGTTGATTTGCCGTGATCTACATGCCCGGCGATTACTAGATTAATCGGCGGGAGCATACTGTTTTCTGAGTTTTTATTCATCTCTTATGGCCTTACATATAGCCATCGGTGCGAAGTCGCTCAAACGCATTTTCGCTTTCATGGTCCATAGCGCGTCCTGAACGCTCGGCTATTTTGGTGGTTTCTAATTCAGTTATAATCTCATCTATGGTCCCAGCCGAACTGTAAACGGGAAAGGTGATGTCGTCATCTCCAAGAGACCTATATCTCTTTCCGTTATTGGCAAAGTATAGAGGTACTACTGGGATTTGCTCTCTCTTTATGTAACGCCAGATATCTAATTCTGTCCAAGATAAAATAGGGTGAACCCTAATGTGTGTTCCAGCTGGAAAGTCAGTTTTATATTGATCCCAAAACTCTGGGGGTTGATCTCTAAAGTTCCATTCTGATCCGGTGCCTCGTGGGCTAAATACTCTCTCTTTTGCTCTTGTTCCCTCTTCGTCTCGCCGTATTCCTGCAATCACAGATTGCAGGTTTTTCTTTCTAATAAGCCTCTTTAAAGCTTCTGTCTTTCGAGCAGCTGATCTAGAGGCAGGAGGTAGGCTCGGGTCGATCTCTTCTATTGGCGGGCATTGTTCAACAATTAGTTTAATATTCCATTCTGCTGTGAACCTTTTCTGGAACGCATACATCTCAGGAAATTTTTTTCCAGTATCACAAAAAAGTAGTGGGAATGGGATATGCCCACAAAACGCTTTTTTTGCTAGCCAAACCATCACGTTCGAGTCTTTCCCAAGAGACCATAACAGCCCTAAGTTATCAAATTTAGCGTAGGCTTCCCTTAAAATATAGATGCTTTGTGCTTCTAATGTGTCCAATCGATCCATTGGGTCCCACTGCCAAAACTAATGAATAATACTCTTTATTACGTCCCGACTTCTGATAAGTCAAAGCTCACTTTTAACTTCTTTTAGACTTGCGCCATAATAAACAACTTTGCACAATGGGTGGAATCTACCAAACTAGTTATAGAGAGTGATTATGGATCTGGGAATAGCCGGAAAGACGGCAATAGTTTGTGGCTCTAGTAGGGGGCTCGGTCGGGCCTGTGCTCACTCGCTCGCAAAAGCAGGCTGTAAAGTGGTGGTAAATGGAATTGATGAAGGAAGACTGGCTACCGCCGCCGTTGAAATTCAGAAAGCAACAGGCTCCGAAATTGTGAAAGTTTTCGGAGATGTGACCACGCATGCTGTACAGAATGCTCTTTTTGAAAAGTGCAGTAACCCAGACATTTTAATCACTAACGCGGGCGGACCGCCATTTAGAGATTTTAGGGAGTTAGAGCGTGATGCCATGCTTAGCGGCGTTACTTGGAATATGATTACTCCTATCGAATTGATACAGCGCTATATCGATGGTATGGCGGAGCGTGGCTTTGGTAGAATTTTAAATATCACGTCCGTGTCGGTGAATATGCCGGTATCTGGACTTGATCTATCTAGTGGTGCTCGAGCAGGTTTAACAGCTTTTTGTGCAGGAGTATGTCGGAGTGTAGCGCATACTGGGGTGACTATTAATCATATTCAACCGGGATTTTTTGATACTGATCGATATCGTTCAGGGATCGATGCTATGGCTAATCAGTTAAAAATTACTCATGATCAGGCGCATGAAAAGCGTATTAAAGAGGTGCCAGCAAAAAGAGCTGGAACACCGGAAGAATTTGGTGAAGCAGCTGCTTTCTTGTGCAGTGTACAAGCTGGCTACATCACTGGGCAGAGCTTGCTGTTAGATGGAGGGCTCTTCAATAGTTCTTTTTGAGTTGAAAAAAGTGAATTAGGAATGAATTAAAATGGCTAAAAAAAATTCGTTTGATACTATTATCCATGGCGGAACAATAGTTGATGGCTCTGGAAATGATCGTTTTAAGTGTGATGTAGGGATAAAAAATAACCGAATACAGGCTGTCAGTGATTTGAGCCGTGCCCAATCTGGACATAAAATAAATGCGGCTAATAAAATTGTGGCTCCAGGTTTTATAGATGTGCACACACACGATGATAGAGTGATATTAGCTAATCCAACAATGGATATGAAAATTAGCCAAGGCGTAACATCTGTTGTAGTTGGAAATTGTGGAATAAGTCTGGCACCGCTGGTTGCCGACAATCCACCACCGCCACTGGACCTTATAGCCGAAGCTGGTGCATGCCGGTACTCTACATTTGAAGAATTTTTAATGGAAGTGGAAGGTGCGCCTCCCGCAGTTAACGCCGCTTTTTTAGTGGGTCATTCCACTCTACGTGTTGCGACGATGGACTCGCTTGATAGGGCAGCTAGTGCAGCCGAAATAAAAAAAATGAGGTCGCTGCTTGAAGAGGGTTTGATGGCTGGAGCAATTGGGTTTTCAACTGGGCTTTTTTATAAACCGGCCATCATGGCCCCAACAGAAGAAGTTGTTGCAATTGCTGCAGCATTGCATGCGCATAAAGCCCGATATGTTACTCATATGCGGAACGAGAGTGACCATGTCATTCGGTCTCTTGATGAAACCTTCCGAATAGGCTCAGAGTCGCATTCCCCGGTGATTGTCTCGCACCATAAAGTTCAAGGGAAAAATAATTTTGGCCGTTCAATTGAAACCCTCTCACACATAGATAAGCATATAAACGGTCATCACCATGGAATTGCCTTTGATGTGTATCCATATATAGCCTCTTCAACCGTATTGAAGGAAGACTCAATCAAGTTATCGGAGCGTGTCCTTATAACATGGTCAAAAGCACGACCAGATTTAGCAGGAAGAGAGCTTTCGGATATAGCAGAGGAATTAGACTGTGATATTTTTTCTGCGGCCGCTCAATTACAGCCTGCGGGAGCAGTTTATTTTGCAATGGCGGAAGAGGATGTGCAGCGAATATTATCACACCCAAATGCAATGATTGGGTCAGATGGACTGCCACATGACGAGCACCCCCACCCACGACTTTGGGGAACATTCCCCCGCGTTTTGGGGCATTATTGTAGAGATCTTAAACTATTCTCTTTAGAGGAAGCTGTCCGTCGCATGACAGGATATTCAGCCGAAACGTTTGGTTTAATTGATCGAGGGATCATCAAACCAGGAGCATTTGCAGATATTACAATTTTTGATGAAGATACAGTTTTGGATCGCGCTACTTTTGATAAACCTATGACCCCTGCTGCAGGGATAGATACTGTCTTAGTGAATGGAAGTATCGTGTGGGAAGGTGGTGGCGCTACTGGTCGTCGTCCAGGTCATGTGCTCCGGAATGGGGGCTGAATTTGTACCCACCCATCAATAAAATATATAAAAAAACGTTATGCAAATACTAAATAGGTAAGTCTGGAATTCGGATAGGGTTACACATTTCATAAGACCGGCTTGCTGTCAAAACTTTATCATCTCGATTCATTGGACCTACCAGCTGTAATCCAGCGGGTAATCCATTGGCGCACAAGCCGCAGGGTATTGATGCGGCGGGGTGTCTACCTAGGTTAAATGGATATGAGAATGGTGTCCATTCTGTCCAACGGTTCATATTTGAACCTATGGGGACCTCTTCTCCCGCATCGAATGCGGTGATTGGCAATGTAGGGGTTAGCAACAAATCATATTTGTCAAAAAATTGATTTAGTTTTGTTCCAGCGCTTTCTCTTTCAGCGGTAGCGTCAAGATATTGGTNAATAGTTATTTCACTACCTTCGAGGCCAACCTCTCTGAAACCGGGGTCAAGAAGGGCAAGTTGATCATCGGTCATGGATGCCTGAAGTCTTGCTGCCCCCATAAACCAAAATATTTTAAATAAGTCGTGCTGTTCGCCTAATCCTGGGTCTACTTCGTCTACATATGCACCTAAGGACATAAATGTCATAGCCGCTTTTTTAACTAAATCTGTTATTTCTGGATTAACCTTTGCGTGGCCTAAGTCCGGGCTATATGCAATTCGCCAACCCTTTACGGTTTTGCCAATACTTTTGCGCCAATCATAATTTTNTTCGGGAAGCGCATACCAGTCTCTAGAATCTGGTTCCGACATCACCGTCAGCATTAAAGCAGCATCATTCACGGTTCGTGTCATTGGTCCTTGGTGTGATAAAGTCCCAAAACCACTGGCTGGCCAGGTAGGAACTCGCCCAAAAGTTGGTTTCAGTCCGTATATTCCGGTATATCCACTGGGCATTCGTATTGAGCCTCCGCCATCTGAACCATGATGAAGGGCCCCAAAACAAGCCGCTGCTGCCGCTGCTGCTCCACCGGATGAACCTCCAGGGGTTTTAGTCAAATCCCATGGATTTCGAGTTATGCCTGTAAGTGGGCTGTCCGTGACTCCTTTCCAGCCAAATTCTGGAGTAGTCGTTTTTCCAAGTAATACTGCGCCGTTAGATCTNAGCCGTCCTACCAAAGGTGCGTCTTCGTCCCAGGGACCTTTATCATTTGTTGTTAATGATCCACGTCGGGTTGACCAACCCTTAGTTGCAACCAAGTCTTTTATGGTTGTTGGAATACCGTCGACTAATCCTACTGGCGTTCCTTGAGACCACCGCTCCTCAGACGCTCTCGCATTTTCCAGAGCTTTTTCTTCATCCACTAATCTAAACGCATTTACTTTTTCATTATAATTTGCAATGTGATCTAAGGTGGCCTTAGTGACTTCCACTGGGGAGAGTGTTTTATTTGAGTAAGCGGTTAAAAGCTCACTAGCTGAGAATAATACAGGGTTGGTTTTCATTTATCATAATCCCTAAGTTTGGCAGGCATTTTACTTTGAATTTAGTGATTTTCAGTTTGTGTTATAAGTATTGTTACGCGGGGTGCATACGTTGGACAACATTTGTGTGGCAAGATTTTCTTTACATTCAGCCCAAGGCTTACTTATCCCTTCAGGAGAGCTCGATTGATAAATCATGGCTATGGCCATTACACCAAAAATAGCAGCGATGATCCACATAGGTTTGTTCATTATGCGTTCCTATCTTAGAAAATTTTATTTGGGCCATTCAACAATATAATCTGGTAGAGACTCGTCTGAAACATTCCTTTCTGAGACGGCTCTATCTCGAACNGAAATGCCGGCGTTGTGAACTGTTTCGGTATTTCCTGATATCAGGGGATGCCACCATTCCAATTCTTTTCCCTCATATATCAATCTATATGCGCAGGTAGAAGGCATCCACTGTAACTCNTGAACAAGCCGTGGGGATAAGGCGACGCAATCTGGTACAGCGACTTTGCGGTTTGCGTAATCTCCACATTTACAACTATTACAATCTAATAGTCGACAAGAAACTGATGTGAAATGGATCTCNTCTGTGACGTCGTCAATGAGTTTTATNAGACAGCATTTTCCACACCCATCGCACAAATTTTCCCACTCGAGTGGTGTCATCTGTCTAAGTGTCTTTGTCTTCCAAAAAGGTTCTTTTTCGTCATCCACCGCTTAATTACTCAATCGCGATACGAGGGATCTATTTTATCAATTTTTCGCATTAATGCCGAAAATTCGAGCTGACCAAATCCATCTGTATCCTTCGACACTCCCTCAGGGCCGTCAATTTCATCTCCAGATTTTGTTGCTACATTATCTCCGAGCCGACTAATCGTACCAGCGCTAGCCGCATCCACCTGTACCTGACATGCTCTCTCTAGTCGGTAAAGTCTCAAAAAGGCCGCTGGAATGGTTCTTCCTACAGTCAGCAACCCATGATTTTTCAAGATCATGGCCTTATGATTGCCTAATGAATCTAATATTCGCCCGCGTTCNTCCAAGAACAGGCTTGGTCCTTCGTATTCATGGTAGGCGAGCCGTTTGTGAAAGGTAGTTGCAAACATGCTAATAGGTACAAGCCCCTCTTTGACGCCAGCTACGGCCATGCCTGCTCGCGTATGAGTATGCATGACAACTTGGTTTTCATTAGAGTGTTTCATGTGAATTGCCGAATGGATTACAAAACCAGCGTGATTAATGCCCAATGGTGTTTCATCAACTATATTTCCATCTACGTCGATTTTTACAAGGTTTGAAGCTGTTATTTCATCATAATTGAGGCCAAATGGATTTATAAGAAAATGTGGATCGGGACCGGGTACCCGCGCNGTCAAGTGACCATAAATTAACTCAGTCCATCCAAAATGCTCGACCAGACGATATGCTGCCGCTAGCTGCACTCTCAGATCCCATTCAACATCGCTTATAGCCGAGCGATCTATTTTGAAGTCGACTTGTAGTTGGTTCACTTCAATTCTCCTCGTACGATTAACGAAAATTATATCCAGTCGAAGTATAATTACGAATAACCCTAACTAACCGGTAAAGATTATAGAACTAATGCACAGCATTTAGCTTTAATTATTATATATGGATTGTTGTTTTTATAAATATTAACGCCTATTTTATGTGATCACGCCTATCAGTCAGATATTGACCCGTTGCTCGCCGCATTAAAGCTATTTGAGCTTANTAATATTTTAAGATTGCTTGATCGGACTTAGGTGTTAGCCCGAAAACTGCGCATCCTCTGATAANGTNAATTCGCTATTGCGTATTCTATCTGGCCATTCTGCGACCATTTCTGCCACAGATTCCTCTCCGTAATGCTCAATCATGTCTGTAAGGGCTGCAAATATTGCAGAAGAGGCAACCATTTCAGGCGCAACGCCCTGGGATAAAGCATCTTCCCATGCCTCAAGCATAATTTTCAGGGCTAACTGTTTCTGCTCGTCTTCTGCAAGAAATGGTTCATCTTGGTCNGACATTTGCTTGTTTCCAATCATGATTGTTGATTGATCATGTCGTAACATGCATGTTGTACCAATGAAAGTCACCCCGTTAAATTTAACCGAATATTTCCGGCCAAAGCAACGCTCTGACGTTGGTAATAAGATGATAGACATAGACCCGCATTTTTGTCTTGGCTCTGAAGGCTGGCCATTTTCTTCACGGTTTGAAAGCTTTTACCACGATACTCTATCGATAGAGACGGCAAAACATACTTTCTTTACCGATTTCCCTTCAAAACAAATTAAAAATCAAAGAGATTTCTTTGTAATTGGTGAATTAGGTTTTGGAACAGGGTTAAATTTCTCACTTGCGTGCAATTATTGGAAAAGAGGGTGCTACCCCGGCGCAAGGCTTCACTATCTAGCGATAGAACCATACCCTCTAGAGGCTCATCATATTGATAGTTTTTTGTCAAATTTTCGTGAGTTGGATCTTGAAAAAAGGGAGTTAGTGGCAGTTTATCCAAAACCACACACTGGATTCCATCGTGTATGGTTGGCACATAATAAAATAACGCTTACTCTAATAGTTGGCTCAGTAAATGAATGTCTGGCTGAACTAGAAGCACAAGTAGATACATGGTTTTTAAATGGCTTTCCTTTAGAAAAGGATCCAGAAATATGGTCTCAAAATGTGTGTCAGGAATTAGCAAGGCTTAGCAGGCCAAAAGCTGATCTAATCTCTATTNACGATGATGAAAAAATCCAATCTAGATTAACCGAGCAGGGTTTCAGTTTGTCAAAGAGAGATGGTTTCTCGGCCAAGCGAGGAATTTTAAAGGGTAAGTTTACAGGGATAAATGAGCGGCAATATCTGGCTCCTTGGTTTAGACCTCCCCGACCCGTTCCAAGCTTAGGTGTCATAGGTATTATCGGTGCGGGCATCGCAGGTTGCGCTTTAGCGGGAGCGTTAGCNAGAAGGGGGAAAACCGCACTTTTGTTCGATCAGCANGGTGACGTCGCGGAGCGCGCTTCGGGGATTGACGTTGGATTAATAGCTCCTCAGTTAGGTTTGAATGCAAGTGACATGAACCGTTTCTACGATCGCGCATATAGAATGACTTTACAATCTGTAGAAGACAGTAACATAGATTGGGTTAATAGTGGCGTATTGCAGCTATTTAATAAAAATGAAGCACTTCGCCGGGTTCAATTTATGAAAGATAGAGCCAGCCTATGGCATGGAAGTGCTCAAACNGTTTCACCTTCCGAAGGCTCTTCCAAAATTGGGTTGGAAATATTCTCGCATGGAATTTGGTTTCCAGATGCTGGGACTCTTAGTCCAAAAAACTATGCTAAATTTCTATCTCAAGAAGCTGAATGCATATTTGGCGAAAGTATAACTGAATTTGTTCGTAGTGAGAATGGTTGGGATTTATATGGCAGTTTAGGTCAGATAATAGCAACAGTAGATACATTAATAGTGGCGTCAGCACAAAACAGTAAGTTTTTCGAACCTATTTCCTTTTTACCTTTAAGTTCTCTTCTTGGACAAATTTCCCTCGTTCCATCAAATAAAAATAGTTTGGACGTGAAGGCGAGCATTTTGGGTGCTGGTTATTTTACGCCAAGCTCCTGTGGATTTCATGTAGTAGGCTCTACCTATTCTAGCGCTGGTTTTGACGAACACCAGTGGCCCCAACCCGTTACTCTTGCGAGACATCAAGAAAACTATAAAATGTTGGGCCCTGAATTGGCTTCTATGTTTTCAAATTGTCGGTATGACAAGTGGGCAGGCTATTCAGCTATTCGTAGCACAACACCTGATCGGCTACCCGTTGTAGGAGCTGTCCCAAAAGCACAAAATTTTAAAAAAGATTTCGAGCGCCTGCGTCATGGTCCCCAGGGAAGATTTCCTGTTGCCGTTGATTATGAGCCAAATCTATTTATCTTGGCTGGACTTGGATCAAAAGGGATTATGACTTCTGCAATTTCCGCGGAGTTGCTAGCTAGCCAGATGCTCGGTGAACCTTGGCCTATCGAACGAACTTTAATGACCGCCATTTCTCCAGCACGTTTTTTGGCTAGAGAAATACAGAATAGCACTTGAGATTAGCAGGGCAGTATATAGAGATTTACCGCACTGAGCTCAGCGAGCAGTAAGGCCGCCATCGATTACTAATGCCGAGCCAGTCATAAATCCAGCATCATCGGAAGCCAAAAATACAATCCCTTTTGCTATATCCTCAGGAATTCCTAGGCGTCCTATGGGATGTCCAGCTAATGCTACATCACGGGATTTTTTTACGTCATTTGTGCCATGCTGTTGGGCTCGGGAAACAAAAGTTTGTTCGCCCATATCCGTTTCTATCACGCCTGGATGGACGGAATTTACCCTAATTTTATAGCCCTTTCTGCCAAAGTTTAATGCTGTTGATTTCGTGAACAAGGTTACTCCCCCTTTAGTCATTGAATACAAAGGGTCAAGTTCTGATCCAACTAGTCCCGCTACAGATGAAATATTAACTATTACACTGCCTTGATTGCTTATAGCGCCACTTTTTGCAAGAGCATCTGTCGCTACTTTGGTTCCCAGCCATACTCCTGTCATATTGACACTAGCTAGTCGATCCCATTCATCCAGTGATATATCGGCAAAATCTCTCCCAAGAAATAACCCAGCATTGTTAACTAAAATATCTAGACTGCCAAATTTACCCACAGCTAGCTCGACTGCGTTTGACCAATCACCTTCATCAGTGACGTTCAGACTGGTGAATACAGCATTAGATCCTAATTTTTTAGCTGTCTCCTCTCCTTTGNTTTTTAGAATATCACCAATAATCACATTCGCTCCCGCATTTATCATCAAAGCAGCCGTTGCTGCGCCAATCCCTCGTGAAGCACCAGAAATCAGAGCGGTTTTCCCATCAAGTCGGTTCATTGTTTGATCCTTTTTAATTCTTGGCCATTGCAAAGTTGACTTAAAGATAAGAATACCTCGTTTTAAATACAGGCTAAAGGACGCTGGAAGTCACCAACTCAAATATCTCGCATCGGATCGCTAGATAGCGGTTTTATTATAGATTAGGTGTTTTATAAAAGTACTACTAGAAACATGGCATCTATGTTTTGGAAATATGATAAAGTAGTGTTTTAAATCATTAAACTACACGACATTAGTTTTAGGAAAATTAAATGACTACAATGACATCAAAAGTTACATGGGTTTCTGGATTAAGGTTTATTGGCGGATCGGGTAGCGGACATGGTGTAATAATGGATGGATCTCAAACTGCTGGTTCGGAGGGTGTCCTTGGGCCAAGTCCAATGGAGATGGTTTTAATGGGATTAGGCGGTTGTTCGGGAATAGACGTTATGCATATTCTGGAAAGAATGAGGCAACCCGTTACAGCATGCAAGGTAAACCTGGAGGGAGAACGGGCTGACAATTCTCCGAGAGTTTATAAAAAAATACACCTAGTTTATACGGTCTCAGGTAATAACTTGTCCCAAAAGCGCGTGGAGGAAGCAGTTCGTTTGTCGAACGAAAAATACTGCTCAGTTTCCGTGATGTTAAACACTGCAGTGGAAATAACTCGGGAGGTGAGAGTTATTCAAGATCCAAGCACTTAATCGAAAATAAATCTAGGTGCCGCAGAAAGTTTGAGTAACTTCCTGTTCTTTTCTGGGAGGCTGGCTTAGTTCAGCAAAAGTGTCGTTACTTTCGAATGGAGAGTTCAGAACTGTAATGAGATCCTCCATTAAGGTGAAGTCTTCTGCATTTGTCGCGAGGTCGATGGCTTTTTCGATCTGATGATTCCTTGGTATGAAGGCGGGGTTAACCATCTTCATCTGTTTGCTTACTTCCTCTATCCCTTTTCCCTCATTACTAAGATTTTCATTCCAACGAGTTAACCACTTTTCGACATCCGCTGTATTATCAAAAAGCTTTATAAAATTTTTATTGTTTCCTTGCTCGAGATGGTCACCCAGGGCCCGATAGGAGATTGTGAAATCAACTTCGCTTTTTGCTAAAAGNTCTAAAAAATCGAATGCTAATTTCGTGCCTTCTTTATCTAGCCCGCTCAATCCTATTTTCTTGCATAGACCGTTGTGGAATGCCTTNTCGAAGTNTCTCCAGAAATGCTCNAGAGACCTTTTAGCTATTTCTATNGAATNAGTCTGATCTTTATCTATNAGNTTAAGAAGTGTNTCAGCAAAGCGNGTCAGATTCCATTGCCCAATCATAGGTTGGTGATCGTAGGCGTATCTTCCACCACTATCTATAGAGCTGAATGTTTTGTTTGGCCTAAAACCATCCATAAATGCGCACGGACCATAATCAATCGTTTCGCCAGAAATTGATGTGTTATCAGTATTCATTACACCATGAATAAATCCAATTAGCATCCAAGATGATATCAACTCAGCCGTATTTTGAATCACGCCCTCCAACAATGTTAGGTAGGGCTGTTCTGTATTTTCCGCATGTGGATAATGCCGCTTGATGGCATAATCTGCCAACAGTTTGACCGCTTCATCATCACCGAGGCCATGAAAATATTGAAATGTACCGACCCTTATGTGGCTTGAAGCTATTCTGGTTAAAATCGCGCCAGGCTCCATATGTTCGCGCCTTACCATTTCCCCCGTCATAGAGATTGCTAGGGCTCTCGTGGTTCGTACACCTAAATTGAACATCGCTTCGCTAACAATATACTCTCGCATTACAGGACCTAAAACGGCTCTGCCATCACCCATTCGCGAGTATGCTGTTGGCCCGGAACCTTTGAGCTGGATATCCCAGCGGAACCCTTCCAAGTCTATAACTTCACCGAGTAAGACTGCCCGCCCGTCTCCAAGTTGGGGAACCCAATTACCAAATTGATGACCTGCATAGACCATTGCTATGGGATTTGCTTCTTTTGGGACCCTATTGCCTACTAATATCTCATGGTCCTTTTTTCCTATATTTTTCGGATTTAATCCCAAAGTTTCGCATAATTGATGATTTAACCGTATAAGTTTGGGTTCTCTAACTGTTGTTGGATGAGTCTTCTGGAAAAAGGTCTCTGGGAGACGAGCATAGGAATTATCAAACTGCAGGTTTTCCAGAGAATTTGCCAATGAATTAGAATTACGCATGGTTCTCCTTTTTCTATTGAGCGCTTACGAGATAACATTATTCTTCAGTGTACTTAAAAATAAACCGCTATTAGTTATACGTATAGTTTTTTTTGAATTGAATTATGGTTCACTTTCGTCACCATTTTTTAAATTTATATTACTATATTGTTTGATAAGCTATTGAGCGGTTTTATGAGCACCTTATTTTCCAATTGGTGAGGTTATTATCGCAGGTTTTAATGTCCCAGTATTATTTTAGCAACAGTATACACGGCCTCATCCAATTCTGTTGAGTCGTTCTTCTGCCTGTTACGATGGAAAGCGTACTCCAAAAGTAATTAAATCGTAAACTTCCATTTTTGAAATGAAGATGATTTTTTGAAGTTTTTTGAGTGTTGACAGGTGGCTTGAAAAGTTTGAAATAAAAAGGTTTAAATAGTCAGCCCTGGGTAATAGAAATTTGGCTAGATATACTAGAGTTTCCAAAAAAGATACTATAGGCTAACGAGCTAATAAAGATAATAGGAGATTAACAGGTGAGCCTCGACGATAAAAAAGAACCATCAACCACTGCAACCGATACACTTGTAAAGAAGAGCCGTAAAGAAGGTATAGTTTCGGGTGGACATTTAGTCGCCAAAGCTTTGAAGGCTGAAGGAGTTGATACAATTTTTACGCTCTGTGGCGGCCATATTATTGATATCTATGATGGCTGTATCGACGAAGGAATACGCATAGTTGATGTGAGGCATGAGCAAACCGCTGCACATGCAGCGGATGGATATGCTCGGCAAACAGGAAAGCTTGGCTGTGTAGTAACAACAGCAGGCCCTGGATGCACAAATGCTGTGACAGGTGTGGCTACGGCTTTTAGGTCAGAGAGTCCTATCTTGCATATAGGCGGGCAGAGCTCATTAACTCAACATAAGCAGGGTTCACTTCAAGACCTCCCTCATGTTGACATGATGACACCAATAACAAAATTTGCGTCGGGTGTTTTTTCCACCGAGCGAGTAGCCGATATGGTTTCAATGGCAGCTAGGGAATGCTTCAATGGTGCGTATGGCCCTTCTTATTTAGAAATTCCAAGGGATATATTGGATGCTGAAATACCGATTGAAAATGCGCGTATCCCAACACCAGGATCTTATCGGTCTTCTACAAAATCGATAGGTGACCCTGATGATATTGAACGACTGGCTGATATTTTATTAAATGCAGAACGACCCGCTGTCTTATTCGGCCAACAAGTGTGGGCAAGCGGCAGTCACAGTGCGGCAATAAATTTCATTAGATCACTGGATATTCCCGCATACATGAATGGCGCTAGTCGCGGAATGTTGCCAGAAGGCGATCCTCATCACTTCGATCGAACACGATCGGACGCTTTCAAGGAAGCAGATGTTATACTGATAGTCGGTACGCCCTTTGATTTTAGAATGGGCTATGGCAAGCGAATTTCAGACAAAGCTATTCTGGTGCAAATAGATCAAAGTTATGCTACTGTCGGGAAAAACCGCGATATTAGCATGGGGATAGCTGGTGACCCCGGTGCTATATTAAATGCTGTCGAACAAGCGGCGTCGGGTCGAATTTCTAAGGATATGAAGAAAAAACGCCAAGATTGGATGTCCAAATTACGTCTCATTGAAGAAGCAAAACTTGAAAAATTGATTCCAATATTCAAAAGTGATCAAAGTCCCATTCACCCTTACCGTCTAGCATACGAGATTAATGATTTCTTGGGGGATGATACGATTTATATTGGTGATGGTGGAGATATAGTAACGATATCAGCCCAAGCAGTAAGACCCAAAGGTCCTGGTCAATGGATGGACCCCGGTGCGCTTGGATCCCTTGGAGTTGGAACTGGTTTCTCCATGGCGGCTAAGTTAGCCCACCCAAACAAAGAGGTGGTATGTCTTTATGGAGATGGATCGTTTGGTATGACCGCGTTCGATATGGAGACAGCGCAGCGTTTTGGAGCGCCTTATCTTGCCATAGTGGGAAATAATTCTGCTATGAACCAAATCCGGTACGGTCAAATTTCAAAATACGGTGCGCAGCGCGGTGGTGTAGGAAACAAACTTGGAGATATAGACTTCTCATTGTTTGGTAAAATGATTGGTGGTTATGGAGAGGAGGTTCGCGAAGCCTCACAAATTCAACCAGCCCTTTTAAGAGCTAGAGAAGCTATCAGTAAAACTGGTAAATGTGCAGTTGTAAATGTTTGGGTTGACCCAAATGAGTATGCGCCTGGCACAAAAGCTCAGACTATGTATAAATAAAAGGGTTGAGGAGCTATCAAATGGAAGCGCTTAAAGGCATCAAGGTGCTTGACTTTACACATGTTCAGTCTGGTCCGACATGTACTCAACTGCTGGCTTGGTTTGGTGCGGATGTTATCAAAGTCGAACGTCCAGGGTCTGGTGATCCTACACGATCACAATTGATGGATGTTCCGAATGCAGACAGTCTTTATTTCACTATGCTTAACCATAATAAACGATCTCTGACCCTAAATACGAAAAATGAAACGGGTAAACAGGTTCTGGAACGACTGATAAAAAAGTGTGACGTTTTGGTAGAAAACTTTGCTCCAGGTGCGATGGAGCGGATGGGATTTGGTTGGGAGCAAATTCAACAAATCAATCCAAGCATGATAATGGCTTCGGTAAAAGGATTTGGGCCCGGTCCATATGAGGACTGTAAAGTTTATGAAAATGTTGCCCAATGCGCAGGGGGCGCCGCGTCAACCACAGGGTTTATAGATGGCCCCCCGACTGTCACCGGAGCACAAATTGGTGACAGTGGCACCGGTTTACATTTAGCATTAGGTATAGTTACCGCTCTATTTCAAAGACAAAGCACAGGTAAAGGTCAGCGCGTATTAGCTGCGATGCAAGATAGTGTGATAAACCTTTGCCGCGTGAAGCTGCGCGACCAACAACGATTAGCAGCAGGTCCATTGGAGGAGTATTCTCAACATGGTGAGGGTATAAAATTTGGAGAGACAACCCCTCGGGCTGGTAACGATTCTGGCGGAGGTCAGCCTGGACGGATTCTCAAATGCAAGGGATGGGAGAATGATCCCAATGCATATACATATTTTATTACTCAGGCAGCAGCCTGGCCTAATATCTGCTCTGCAATAGGAAAGGCTAGTTGGGTTGACGATCCAGAATATGCAACGCCAAAAGCACGCCTCACCAAGTTAAACGAAGTTTTTGGTGCTATTGAGGATTGGACAATGACCAAAACCAAATTTGAAGTTATGCAGATTTGTAATCCATTAGATATTCCTGTTGGCCCAATACTTTCGATGAAAGAGATAGCCGAAGAGAAAACTTTAAGAGAAACAGGTACAATAGTTGAAGTCGAACACCCAGAACGTGGCACTTATTTGACAGTCGGTTGTCCCGTTAAATTATCGGCCTCCCCGGCACAAGTTGTGAGGTCGCCGCTACTCGGCGAACATAATGAAGAGATTCTTAAAAGCTTGCTTGGCTACGAAGATTCTGAACTGGAAGACATCTTAAACAGTGGTGCGATTAGCTGATAAAAACGTTTTAAATATAGATAGACTATCAAGGGAAGGTTAGTAGACATGGTAAAATCAGATATAGAGATCGCCCGAGCCGCAACGATGCAGCCCATCTTGGAGATCGGTGATGGACTAGGGATACCGCCAGAGTCGCTCGATCCCTATGGCCATTATAAAGCCAAAGTCTCGATGGATTATGTGGATAGCCTCTCTGAAAAACAGGACGGAAAACTTATTCTTGTAACTGGGATCAACCCTACGCCAGCGGGTGAAGGGAAAACCACGACGTCTGTAGGATTAGGAGATGCTCTTAATAAAATAGGCAAGAAGGCGATTATGTGCCTGCGCGAACCAAGTCTAGGGCCTTGTTTTGGTGTGAAAGGTGGGGCTGCTGGTGGTGGATTTGCTCAAGTTGTTCCAATGGAGGATATTAATCTTCATTTCACGGGAGATTTTCATGCAATTGGTGCCGCTAACAATTTACTAGCAGCTATGATTGATAATCATATCTATTGGGGAAATTCATTAGAACTAGACGAACGACGCATCGCATGGCGTCGAGCGTTAGATATGAATGATAGGGCATTGCGATCCATAGTTGGTTCGCTGGGTGGAGTTGCAAATGGTTTCCCTAGATCTGATGGTTTCGACATTGTTGTTGCGTCAGAAGTCATGGCGATATTCTGCCTGGCTACGAGTTTAGAGGATATGCGTCGGCGCTTAGGAAATATTATAGTAGGTTACACAAGAGCTAAAAAACCTGTGTATGCGCGCGAATTAGAAGCGGATGGTGCAATGACCGTTTTACTTAAGGACGCTTTAGCTCCTAACCTTGTTCAAACATTAGAAAATAACCCAGCATTCATTCATGGCGGACCGTTTGCTAATATTGCTCATGGTTGCAACTCTGTTATGGCTACACAAATTGGATTAAAATTAGCTGATTACGTTGTTACGGAAGCCGGTTTTGGTGCTGATTTGGGTGCAGAAAAGTTTTTTGATATTAAATGTAGAAAAGCTGGATTAAAGCCTGCTGCTGCGGTCGTTGTAGGAACAGTAAGGGCCTTGAAGATGCACGGAGGTGTAGCACGAGAGGATTTAGGAGAGGAAAATATAGAGGCTGTTCGTCGCGGGGTGTCAAATATTGAACGGCATGTTCTTAATACGCAGCAATTTGGTGTTCCAGTTGTCGTTGCACTTAATAGATTTATCACCGATACAGATGCGGAAGTGCATGCAGTAAAAGAGGCATTAGCAACCCATGGTGTTCAAGCGATAACGTGCACGCATTGGTCTGACGGTGGTGCAGGTGCTGAAGAGTTGGCGCATAAAGTTGTGGAACTCGCCGATAGTGGAGTGGCTAATTTTACTCCGTTGTACCCAGATGCATTGTCTCTTTTTGAGAAAATAGAGACAATTGCAAGTAAAATCTATCACGCAAGTAGTGTATCCGCGTCGTCTCAGGTGAAAGCACAGTTAGCTGATTGGGAACAAATGGGCTTAGGGCATTTGCCGATTTGTATTGCTAAAACGCAGTATAGTTTCTCAACAGACCCAAATGCCAAAGGAGCTCCAACTGGACATGAGTTACCTATCCGTGAAGTTCGATTATCTAATGGTGCCGAATTCGTAATTGCGATCGCGGGAGAAATAATGACAATGCCTGGTCTTCCAAGGGTGCCTGCCGCCACTAAAATAACGCTTAATGATAATGGAGATATAGAGGGATTATTTTGAGCTAGAAATATATTGATAATCAATTAAGAAATAATCTGGTAAGTCGTGAAACTCGAGCATCCCCCTTCGGTAAGCACAAACTTTAAAAAACTTTATCACTCTCTAGACCGTAACAGTTTGACTAACGGTCTGGTAGCAGCAGTATTTGCCGTAACGGGGCCGGTCGCAATTATTTTATCTGTTGCTAGTTCAGCTAATCTTGAAAAAAATATAATCAACAGCTGGGTCTTTGCCGCTTTTGGCATTGGAGGTGTGTTGACACTGGTCTTGAGTTACATTTACCGCCAACCTCTCGCTATGGCTTGGACAATGCCTGGTGCGGCTCTTCTCATATCATCTCTTGATCATCTGACTTTCTCGGAGGCAGTTGGCGCTTTTCTCGTCAGTGGCCTTTTGATGGTTTTACTCGGACTGAGCGGTCTTGCTCGTTGGTTAATGATAAACTTTCCCAGTAATATTGTTATGGCTATGGTTGCTGGGGTATTCCTTCCGTTTGGATTAAATTTAATCGCCGGTGTTACAAATGCGCCGTTAATATGCGGTATAACTATATTTGGTTTTACTATCGCATCCATATTCTCGCAGATCGGCCGGTATTTCCCGCCAATGCTGACGGCGCTTGTTTTTGGGATAATAACGGCTACATTTGCTGGCAAGGGACCAATAATTCCTGAACATATGTCCTGGTTTGCAGAACCTATGATAATAACACCCACCTTTTCAATAGATGCGATGATTGAATTGGTTGTTCCTTTGGTTATTTCGGTCATTGCAGTTCAGAATATGCAGGGAGTATCTGTTTTAAAGACTGTTGGATATGAAGCACCAATTAATGTTCTGACTATTGTTTGTGGATATGGTTCGCTTTTGATGGGAATGTTAGGGTGTGTACCCACTTGTGTAACTGGCCCTGCTAATGCGATCCTTGTTTCGAGTGGGAGAAAGGGTACGCACTACTTAGGCGCAATGGTTTTTGGTCTTTTATTCGCGTTAGTGGGTTTGTTTGCGCCGTTATTAATAGAAACAGCGACAAGTATGCCTCGTGATTTCATATTAGTTCTGGGAGGACTTGCGATGCTACCTGTCCTTACATCGGCTTTGTGCCAAGCATTTAGTTTCGAACGCTCTTCAACGTTGGATGACTTTGCTGTAGTCGTTACCTTTCTTGTTACCATTAGTGACATTGCAATATTGAATATCGCTTCACCTTTTTGGGGATTAGTTTTTGGCTATATTGTTTATCTGTCTCCTAAGTGCTCTTTTTATAAAAAGAGCACTTAGGAGATTGAAAGTATTTGAAATATATTTCAAATATTCAGTCTCTGGTGTAAATATACGAATATTAAAGGTATTTATATATTTTGAGAAATTTTCGAATTAGAGTCATTTTTTTTGAAAGATCAATAGTTATTAGGTGTTGAAAATAACCCAATTTAATGGAGTGATTTATGCGTGAGCCGGGCAAGGTTTGGGGAAATTCTGAAGCGACTAGTGACGACTTCAATGTCATAATCGTTGGCGCTGGTTTCGCCGGTATGTATATGCTTCATCGTATGCGTGGGATGGGATTAAAAGCCATCGTGTTTGAGGCCGGTGATGGAGTAGGAGGGACATGGTATTGGAACCGGTATCCGGGGGCTAGGTGTGATGTTGAAAGTGTTCAGTATTCTTACCAGTTCGATAAGCAATTAGAACAGGAATGGACATGGTCAGAAAAATATTCTCCACAACCAGAAATTTTGGAATATGCTAATCATGTTGCTGATCGTTTTGACCTACGAAAAGATATTTGCTTTAACACCCGAATAGATTCTGCAACCTACGATGAAAATAAAATTGAATGGGAAATAGTAACGGACAAAGGCCATACCCATAGGTCGAAATTTTGTGTTTTTGCAACAGGGTGTTTATCCTCTTTTAATCAGCCCAGATTCGATGGCATTGATGATTTCTTAGGCACAACCTACCACACAGGACAATGGCCCCATGAAGGTGTCGATTTTACAGATTTGCGCGTTGGAGTGGTTGGCACTGGATCGTCAGCTATTCAATCTATCCCCGAAATAGCAAAACAGGCAAAGCATTTAACGGTATTCCAAAGGACTGCTAATTATACCATCCCAGCAAGAAACGCTAAATTGAGTGAAGATTATGTGCGGTCGATAAAAGACGATTATGCAGGGTTAAGAGAAAGAGCAAGGCAAAAACCTGCTGGTTATGACATTCCTTTGAATTCTCAATCGGTTTTAGAAGTATCGAAAGAGGAATTCAAATCAGAATTTCAGGCTCGATGGGAAAAAGGAGGAACACAATTTCTAGCAGCTTATGGTGATCTTTTACTAAAACCTGAAGCAAATGAAAAAGCGGCAGAGTTTGTTAAGGAAATGATCCGGGATACCGTAGAAGATCCGGTCGTAGCAGAGTTACTCTGTCCCACTAATATAATTGGTTGTAAACGTCTTTGCGTCGATACTGATTATTATAAAACCTATAATAAACCGAATGTGAAGTTGGTTGATGTCTCGGAAACACCAATCGATAGAATTCTACCCTCCGGCATCGCTCATAAAGGCATTGAACATCAATTCGATTCGATCGTTTTCGCAACTGGTTTTGATGCCATGACTGGAGCATTATTCAATATAGACATTCGCGGCAGAGATGGGAGGTCTTTAAAAGAAAAATGGGATGGTGGACCCCAGACGTACTTGGGGCTTACGACTAATGGGTTTCCTAACATGTTCACTGTAACGGGTCCTGGGAGCCCATCAGTTTTAACTAATATGCTGCCGTCGATAGAGCAACATGTGAATTTCATTTCTGATTGCATATCGTATATGCGAGAGAATGGGCATTCAAAGATTGAACCCGAGTTAGAAGCAGAGTTGAACTGGGGTGTCCATGTAAACGAAGTAGCCGATTTATCACTGCGCTCTACTTGTGCATCTTGGTATGTGGGTGCTAACGTTCCCGGAAAACCAAGGGTTTTTACACCATACATTGGAGGGTTCCCGAGATATGTTGAGCGTTGTAAATCCGTTGTTGCTAATGGTTATGAAGGGTTCTCCTTAGCATAGCGATACGATGCAGCCTACTATTTTACTCTGTGGTTTTGGTGCCTTTGGGCAACAGCATGCTGTTGCTTGGCGAGCCATATCCCCAAAACCCCATTTATTGTTGGCTGAGGTGGACCCCGTTGCCCGAGCTTTAGCTTTGAAAATGGGATTTGCAGAACAGGACATCAAAGGAGATTTTAACGATTTACTTTCTAGGGCCGATATAGTCGATATCGTATCGTCATCAAACTCTCATTATTCGATAGCGGCAGCAGCGTTATTAAAGCGAATTCCGACTATTATAGAGAAACCGGCAGTAAAGTTATTAACCGAAGCAAAAAGGTTGAGTGAACTTTCAATCAAGAATAATACACCAGTCCAAATTCAGTTTGTTCTAAGAGCTCACCCTTTAGTAATTGAAGCTAAAGAAATATTAAATACTGGAGAGATTGGCAATCTGAAAGCGATGGATGGAGTTTTCACAGGGTGGAAGCGTATGCGGTCAGATTCAACTATATTAGAGAACGACGGTGTACACATGCTCGACCTCATGAGATTTTTCTCAGAAGGGAAACCCAACAGTTTTGAGACTACAGGCGATAAGCTACTGGGCGGCATTGTGCCGGATATAATCCATCTTCGACTTAATTATCCGAGAAATATAAAAGGTTTTTTGAGGCTTGGAATTATGTTCGGAGGGAAGCAACTAGACCCCTATCTAGCTGGATCAATTACAAGGAAAGAGTTTACTTTGATCGGTGATAAAGGATCAATTGAATTCGATTTCAATAAAAATACGATGGAGGTCTCGAAGATTCATTATGAGAAGACCCAAGGAGGATTTACTCCATTTGTGGAAGGTATCACTACTAAAAGATGCCCGAATATTACACCGGTGATATTGCTCGAAAAGTGCTTCAAACAATTTTTAACGGCGATTGAAAAAAATACTCCTGTCATGTGTGATTTAAAAGAAGGCGCCGTCGAGATTACTGAGCTATTGGAAACGGCTCGCGGGCATCTTGCAAACTAAATTTTTATGAAATAAGTTTGGTGTCGCAGTTCAATAAAGAACCTAAAAACGTACCTAATTGATATTCATTTTGTAGATAAGGGGAGGGTATTGTGAAGTTTGGTGTCATGATGTTCACGACTGACTACTCTATTGCGGCACATGAGTTAGCAATTGCGGTTGAGGAACGAGGATTGGAATCGCTTTGGCTTCCTGAGCATTCACATATACCTTTACCACGAGTATCTCCATGGCCGGGAGGAGGTGAACTCCCTAAGATGTATTACGATGTCATGGATCCATTCGTCTCGCTAGGTGCTGCGGCATCCGTCACAAAACGTATAAAACTAGCGACGGGGATTTGTCTGGTGGTGCAACGCGACCCTATTCAGCTTGCAAAAGAGGTTGCTACACTTGATCAGCTATCAAATGGCCGTTTTCTGTTTGGGGTTGGTGGCGGTTGGAATGCTGAGGAAATGGCGGATCATGGGACCGTCGATTTCAAAGGGCGGTTTAAACTTATGGATGAACGCGTAGAGGCGTTGCGTAATATTTGGACGCAAAATCAACCAGAGTTTCATGGTGATAGCGTTGATTTTGGACCAATGATGACTTGGCCTAAACCCATTCAGAAACCATATCCACCTATTATTGTTGGAGGTGGTTTTCCATATGGAGCTAGACGGGCAATCTCTTATGGAGACGGATGGATGCCGATTGGTGATCGAGTAGATGTTATTGAATTACTACCTCGGTTTCGACAAATGGCTGTTGAGGCAGGTAGAGAACCAGATGATATACCCGTGACTTCGTTTGGCCTTCAACCAGAGAATGATCTAGTAGCTAAAACGGCAGATGCTGGAATACATAGAGTGGTTTTTGGGTTACCTTCTGAGAAGGCGGAAATCATATTGCCAATGCTTGATAAATTTTCCGATATGGTAAACAGATATTCTTGAAAAGTTGATGACGATAAAACGTATTTCTTTAAAATAAATAAAGCAACTTCTGATTCAGAAGGTTAGATGGTGCCTGGAAAAGTTAATCAATCACGCAGGTGATTGTAAGTTCCGAGGAGCTACATCACCATAAGCTTACTAAAAGTTGATGGGGGGTTGGACATGGATTATGATTATATAATCGTTGGAGCTGGGTCTGCGGGGTGCGTTTTGGCTAATAGACTATCCGCGGATCCGAGTACTAGCGTATTATTAATCGAGGCTGGCCCAACTGACACAAACTTTTGGGTTCATATCCCGCTAGGGTTTGGAAAAAACGTTAATAACCCGGCTGTGAATTGGTGCTATCAGGGTGAGCCTGAACCATATTGCCGAAATCAAGCATATTTTTTGCCTCGGGGGCGTGTTCTTGGGGGGTCTAGCTCCATTAATGGCATGGTTTACGTGCGAGGCCAAGTAGATGATTTTAATCATTGGGCTCAACTTGGTAACAGAGGCTGGTCCTATGACGATGTATTGCCTTATTTTAAGAAGTCTGAAGATAATTCAAGAGGAGCTAGCGAACTAAGAGGCGCTGGAGGGCTACTCTCTGTATCTGATTTATCCGAGCCGAATAAATTATGTGACGCACTGATTAAGGCGGGCATAGAAATTGGTATTCCCCAAAACGATGATATTAATGGTTTAGATCAAGAAGGAATTGGGTATCATCAGGCAACAATTCGAAATGGACGACGATGCAGCTCGGCTCGGGCGTTTTTGGATCCTATTAAAAAAAGAGCTAATTTAAATATCTTAACGGGAGCGTTAGCAGAAAAAATATTATTCACAGGGAAAGAGGCGTCGGGGCTAAGTTATTTGGTTGATGGCGCTTCACACGTAGCAAATGCTAGATGTGAAATTATTTTATCAGGAGGAGCCTTTAACTCACCGCAATTATTGGAATTGTCCGGCGTGGGACAAGCAGAGCGTCTTAAAAACTTTGGAATACAGGTTATTCATGATTTGAGTGGTGTTGGGCATGACTTACAGGACCATCAAATTATAAGAATGCGTTGGCGTATAGCCCAACCAGTCACATTTAACGAACAAGTACATGGTTTCCGTGCAGTTTATTCAGCACTGAGATATCTGTTCAAGAGGTCAGGGGTTCTAAGCATGCCTACGCTTCCGATCAGTGCCTTTACAAAAACACGAGAGGAGCTGTCCTCACCTGACCTGCAAATACAAGTGTTTCCAGGCACGTATGAAAGTTTGGAAGCTAGGAAATTAGATATCTACCCAGGTGTTACATTAGGTGCAACACTACTTCGTCCTCAAAGTCGCGGTTGGGTTCATATAAAATCAAGTGACCCAAAAGAAGCGCCAGCTATTTTTCATAATTTATTGGAAACTGAAGAGGATCGAAAGTCAGCAGTATTAGCGATGACGATTTGTCGCAATTTGATGGAAGCAGAGTCCATGCGTGATTTTTTTGAAAAAGAATTAACCCCAGGGAAAAGTATTGAAGGTGAGGAAAACCTTCTAGAAGCAGCTAGAGATATCATTCAATCTAACTGGCACCCTACCAGCACATGCCGAATGGGGAATGATAGAAATGCCGTTGTCAATGAGAGGTTATGTGTTCATGGATTAGGAAAGTTAAGGGTAGTGGACGCTTCAGTAATGCCCACAACGGTATCTGGAAATACAAACGCAGCAACGATAATGATTGGAGAGAAGGCTTCCGATATTATTATAGAAGATGCTCGAAAATAAAAATTTTGGTATGATTTCCTGCTGAGCGTATTAAATAAGAAGGATATATAATTTATCCTACTCTTTATCGTTTTATTTTGAGTGAGTTTTCTATGCAAAAAGTGTTTGAAGATTATATTTTAGGCCCTCTTCCAGAAAACCCATCACTTACTCAAAGTGTAGTTGGGCAAGATCAGGAGGGAACGAAGATCATAACATCTGTTGTGATCGAGCGTCCACTGACAATTTTTCTAAATGGCCAAGAGATCGTGACAGTTATGACTGTTGGTGATTATCCAGACATGCTAGCGGTTGGGTTTTTGTTAAATCAGAATATGTTACGTATGGATGATGAAATAATTTCAATTGACTATGACAGTGATATCGATGTTGTTGTTGTCCGTACGAAAAGAGAGACTGACTTTGAACAGCAATTAAAGAAAAAAACCTTAACATCGGGTTGTGCGCAAGGAACAGTTTTTGGGGATTTAATGGAGAAGTTCGAGAAGATATCCATAAGCTCATCAACTATCTTAAAAACAACATGGCTTTACTCTTTGTCCCAAAAAATTAACTCTACACCCAGTTTATATTTAAAGGCAGGTGCTATTCACGGCTGTGTATTATGTCGAGAAGATCAACCATTGGTATATATGGAAGATGTTGGTCGTCATAACGCTATTGACAAAATAGCGGGGTATATGTGCTTAAAAGGGATATCTGCGGAGGATAAGATTTTTTATACTACTGGTCGGTTGACGAGTGAAATGGTTATTAAGACTGTTCAAATGGGAATTCCGATTTTGATATCGAGATCAGGTTTCACAGCTTGGGGTGTTGAATTAGCTATAGAAGCGGGCTTAACATTAATAGGTAGGGCGAAGGGACGCAGATTTACTGTACTAAGTGGGATGGAAAGAATTTTATACGATGCAAATCTAAAAGAAGTTAAGTCTGAGCCAAAGAATATGAAACGCAAGTCGAGTATTGAGACGGACGGTTAGATAAAATGGTTTCTGCAAATATTTTGGGTGTGTTGTTGGCGGGAGGTAAATCGCGAAGAATGGGCGGTGGGGACAAGTGCCTGTTGAAGTTGGGGAAAAAAACAATTTTACAACATGTAATTGACCGGGCTTCTCCGCAAGTCAGTGACTTACTGCTGAATGTCAATGGTGATGCCGATCGTTTTGACCAATACAATCTTCCCGTTGCTTCAGATCAAGCCGAAAACTTTGCAGGTCCTTTAGCAGGTGTCCTAACGGGCTTGGAGTGGAGCATGAAGCATCGTCCCAACTGTGAGTGGCTGGTTACCTTCCCAGCTGATACACCATTTTTTCCAATGGATCTCGCATCTAAACTCTATGGTGCAGTTACAAAAGATGGCGTGCAATTAGCGTGTGCAGCCTCAGGAGATAGGCGCCATCCTGTCTTTGGTATTTGGCCCGTTTCTCTATATGATCAATTAAAGAAAGCAGTGATAGAAGATGGAGTTAGAAAGATAGATGAATGGACAAGCTGTTATAACTTGAAGGTAGTGAAATTTAAATTTAAAGAGGTAGATCCATTTTTTAACATCAATCGTCCAGAGGATCTAAAATGGGCTGAAAAGCTATTTTAAATGGCACGTCCATTATCTCGGAGAAGCTAGATCAATGCTCGCTCTTGCAGCCATTTGAATAATAGCATCAGCGTCAATTTTATAAGTGCGAAAGAGATCTGGGAGGTTACCGGACTGACCGAACTCAGTTAATCCAAGAGGGTATACTCTTCGCCCTGTTGTTGCCCCAATCCATGATAAATTGGCCGGGTGACCATCTTGAACAGTTATAAGTGCCGCCTTCCTATTAAGTCGCGAAAAAAGACGCTCAAGATGCGGTTGCTCTCGGTTCTCACTAATTGTTAGCGATCTTTGCCAGTCGTGATAAAGCCGATCAGAAGATGTTATCGATAATAAACCTAAACCGGGTATATCCTCTTTTAAATCGTTGAATGCATCCAATACTTCTGGAACGACTGTTCCTGTATATATTATCGCCAACGGACTGTCTTTGTTTGGTTCAATCATCCAATATGCGCCCTCCAGAATATCTTTTTCTAATTGGGGAGTTATCGTTCGTTGTGGTTGGTTAATGGTCCTAGTGGAAAGTCTTAAATAAATAGATCCTCCATCATCTTCCTGCATATATTCGAAGCCCCATTTCATAATAACAGCCAGTTCATCTGCATAAGTGGGCTCAAAAGATATCAGACCTGGTTGTCCCATGCCTATTAAGGGAGTAGATACAGACTGATGAGCCCCTCCCTCTGGTGCTAGCGTGATGCCGGCCGGTGTGGCCACCAACATAAATCGAGCATCTTGGTAACATGCATAATTCAGAGCGTCTAAACCACGAGCTATGAAGGGATCGTAAAGAGTTCCCACTGGCAGCAGGCGTGTCCCAAAAACAGGACCTGAAAGTCCAAGTGCTGCCAACATTATAAATAGATTGTTTTCGGCAATTCCCAACTCCATATGTTGCCCACCACCATGCCGCAGCCATTTTTGGGCGGATGCTACTTTTTCTTCACGAAATACATCATTCCGTACGTCAAGGCTGAACACGCCACGTTGGTTGACCCATGGACCTAAATTAGTCGATACGGATACATCTGGAGAAGTGGTAACTATTCTGCTAGCGAGGGCCGTATTGCCCCGGCTTAATTCATGAAGGATATTTCCAAAGCTCGCTTGGGTTGAAATTTTTTTACGATATTTATTAGATAAACTGTCGGGAATTGGTACTTTTGCTGCATCATAAACCCTAGATTGTTTTTGATTGAATGGACTATCAAGACACCATCGTTCTGCTTCGCTGGATGCAATTGCGATATGATCGTAGGGTGACCATTCTTCTCCATGGGGAATATTTAACTCGTCTCGGAAAACATCCATTTGTTCAGGCGTCATTAGCCCTGCGTGATTATCCCGATGTCCTGCTAAGGGGGTACCGTATCCTTTGATCGTGTATGCTATAAAGCACTGGGGAGTGTCATCTTGAACGCCATTAAAAGCTTCTAATACAGACTCCATATCCTGGCCTGCTAAGTTCGTCATGAGTAGATGAAGCATTTCATCGTCATGATCCTCTAGTATAGATTTTATTCCATGGACACCTCGCAGATCTTTCTTCAATGGCGTGCGCCATACGCTTTTCTCTCCTGATTGGCCTTTATACGTTAATGCACTGTACAAATCGTTCGGGCAATCATCGATCCAGTCTCTTAAAACGTCTCCACCGGGTAGCGAGAAAACTCGCTCTAGTTTCTTCCCATATTTTAGTAAAACTACATTCCAACCAACATTGCTAAAAAATTCTTGTATTTTTTTAAATAAACCATCGGAAACTACTCCATCCAAACTTTGCCGATTATAGTCTATGATCCACCATAAGTTTCTAACGTCATATTTCCATCCCTCCAACATTGCTTCATATACGTTGCCTTCATCTAATTCAGCATCGCCCATAACAGCTATCATACGGCCTGTTGAGCTTGTTTCTTGGTTGGATGTTTGGACTAATTTATGGAGCCGGGTGAAATCCTGTACCATCGAAGCAAAAAGTGTCATTGCTACGCCTAGACCTACGGAGCCTGTGGAGAAATCGACCTCATCTGTATCTTTAACTCTTGAAGGGTAGGATTGAGCGCCACCCAATGCTCGGAATCTCTCTAAGGCACTCTTAGATTGTCGTCCCATCATGTATTGAATTGCATGAAAAACTGGGCTGGCATGAGGCTTGACTGCAACTCTGTCCTCGGGGTTTAAGATATCAAAATATAATGCAGTCATTATTGTGGCGACTGAAGCTGATGATGCTTGGTGCCCTCCTACCTTCAAGCCGTCTAAATTTTTTCTAATATGATTAGCATTATGAATAGTCCACATAGATAGCCATAGAACTTTCTGCTCTAGGGCTTCCATGGCTTTCAAAACTTGCTTTGGGTTTCTGGACATAGCCTCCGTCTCCCTTGCTGTGCATCTTGTAGGGTAGGCTTTAAACTACTGAGTATGGCAGAGACGAAATTTAATGTCGAGATTGGCTAAAAATAAGTAATAGAAAATTTAATAATAGAAATATTATCGGTTAAAAACCGATAATCTGCATTAAATAGAAGTTTAGTGTCGCTTCAAAAATAAATTTTGTTAAACGGAGCTATTTAAAATAGATTGAGCTTTAAGTGGAATTGTTTCTGCAGTTTTTTGTTGTTTATTCCACATTTCAGAGTAGATTCCTTTTTCATTTAAAAGCTGTAGATGCTGGCCACGTTCGGCGATCTCTCCATTTTTCAGCACTATAATTTCATCCGCCTCCACAACTGTTGAGAGCCTGTGTGCTATAATGAGTGTAGCGTGTTCTTTTGATATTTTCGCTAAGCTAGCCTGTATTTGTTTCTCTGTATGCGAATCTAAAGCCGATGTTGCTTCATCGAAAAGATATATCTCTGGTTTTTTTAATATTGTTCTCGCTATTGCGATGCGCTGTTTTTCCCCGCCTGATAATTTTAGTCCGCGTTCCCCCACGGATGTATTATATGCATCTGGAAGTGTCATAATAAAATCGTGTATGCTTGCTAATCGAGCCGCATTCTCAACTTCGGACGGAGAGGCCTCTGGTTTGCCATAAGCAATGTTGTAAAAAATAGAATCATTGAACAAAACTGTATCTTGAGGAACAACGCCTATTACTTTTCTGAGGCTTTTCTGGCTTGTTTCTCTTATGTCTCGGCCATCGATTTCGATTTTTCCTGATGTTACGTCGTAAAATCTAAATAGTAGTCGTGCAATCGTCGATTTTCCGGCTCCTGACATTCCGACAATAGCGAGTGTTTCTCCTTTTCTCACACTAAAACTTATACCTTGCAATATTAGACGATTAGGTTCGTAGGCAAAATGAACGTTATGAAAAAGAAGGCTTCCACCAGTCGCCTTTAACGGATTGATATCAATAGGATCTTCGATTTCGACTTCTTCGCTTAGAAGATTAAACATTGCCTCCATATCAGTTAAAGATTGTCGAATTTCTCTGTATACAAACCCCAAAAAATTTAGGGGTATGAATAGTTGAAGTAGATAGGTGTTAACCATAACAAAACCGCCTACCGTCATTTCGTTGCTTTCAATGTCGAGGCCGGCCATTACCATTACGAGTGTGAGCCCTATTGATATAATAAAACCCTGGCCAATGTTTACTAAAGATAGGGTGGTTTTACTTTTAACAGCGGCGTTTTCATAGCGCCGAAGTGCTCGGTCAAAACGTTTGGCCTCGTGCTCCTCGTTACCGAAATATTTGACTGTTTCATAGTTTAATAGGCTATCAATCGCTCGCGTATTTGCTTTAGAATCCATATCATTCATTCGGCGGCGAAATTTCATACGCCACTCAGTTACCGTAACTGTAAAACCAACATAAATAGAAACAGTTATGAAAACTACGAAAGCATACCAAAAATCAAAAAGCGCCCAAAGAATACCACAAACTAAAATTATTTCAGCTAATGTCGGTAAGATGCTAAAAAGCATAAAATTGAGAAGAAATTCTATTCCCTTAATGCCACGTTCAATAGCCCTAGATAATCCCCCCGTTTGCCGATCTAGATGAAACCGTAAGGATAGCGAGTGGAGGTGTCTAAATGTCTTTAAAGCTACTTTACGAATAGCACGCTGACCAACCCGGGCAAAAAAGAACTCGCGTAATTCGGCAAAGCCTTGTTGAGCTATACGTGCAATCGCGTATGCGGTTAGTATCCCAAAGAGAGCAGAAATAACAAATGTTTGATCTTGAGAGATTAAATCTACTGCATCTTTATAAAAGACGGGCACCATTACGGTAGCTATTTTTGCGAGTGCCAAACAGGTTAGTGCTGTCAAAACTCGAACTTTTATACCCCACTCCTTTTTTGGCCATAAGTAGGGCATCAACGTTTTGATGGTTTTCCAATCTTTACTTTTACTGTCTTTAGAAGACACATTGTAATTTGAGGTTGGGGCCATATCGGAGCATCCAATTTTTATTAGATAATGATTGTGGAGTAGGAAATGTGAGGATTTATAAACCATTGCATAAACCTTGACCCTCCCCCCTTAAATGTAACCTCTATTGTATGGTTTCAAGTGCGTCTTCAAGCTCAATTAATTTTGAAAATAATTTAAATGGGTAAGCACCAATATATTTGAGAATTCTCTTAGGTAAAAAAGCAAACTTATTTATTTGGATTGTAGCAAGAATTTGCATACAACAGAGACTTAAACTTTATGCGCAGTCTTACATTGCAATTCGAGCCAAGTTTTGTTTGGGGATCAAAATGATTCGAAAAATATTAATTGCTAATAGAGGTGAAATAGCATGTCGGATAGCTAGTACGGCAAAGGTTATGGGAATTGCGACCGTAGCTGTCTATTCGGACATAGACAAAGGCTCATTACATGTTAACTCTTGTGACCAAGCTGTCCACATAGGCGGCTCTCAGGCGGCTGACTCCTATCTAAATATTAGTTCAATCATTACTGCTGCAGTAGATACTAACAGTGACGCCATTCATCCTGGTTACGGATTCTTATCGGAGAATGCTAGTTTTGCCGACGCATGTATGAAAGCTGGTATTATTTTCATTGGGCCATCTGCTTCCAATATTAATGATATGGGGTCGAAGGCAATATCTAAAGTGGTCTTGGCGAAAGCGAATATACCTTTAGTGCCCGGATATCATGGGTGTGAACAGAGCTTAGACTATTTAAAGGCGCGTGCTGAAGAAATTGGATACCCTGTATTAATAAAGGCAAGTGCGGGAGGCGGTGGTCGTGGGATGCGTCTGGTCGAGTCCTCAAAAAATATTGATGAATCGTTAACCCTGGCGCAAAAGGAGGCTAAAGCAGCTTTTGCTGATGATCGTTTGCTAATTGAAAAATATATAAAAAAACCACGTCATGTAGAAGTGCAGATTTTTGGTGATAAATTTGGCAATCTTGTTCATTTATTCGAACGCGACTGTTCTATTCAAAGGAGACACCAAAAAGTTTTAGAGGAAGCACCTGCGCCCGAGATCTCATCAGATATTCGGCGGGCACTTTTCCAAACGGCTTTGACTGTAGCTCAGACAATTAAATACCAAGGGGCGGGCACGGTTGAATTTGTTTTGAATCAAGAAGGGTTTTACTTCATTGAAATGAATACGCGATTACAAGTGGAGCATTCGGTTACCGAGCTGATCACAGGTGTTGATCTGGTGGAATGGCAAATAAGGGTTGCTAACGGTGAAGCTTTGCCACTAACGCAAGAAGAAATTAAGCAAAATGGCCATGCTTTTGAGGCTAGATTATATGCAGAAGACCCTACTGATTTTCGTCCTCAAACAGGGATAATATCTCATTTAAAACTTCCCTCGAAAAAGGTGAGAATTGATTGTGGGGTTCGTAAAGGTGACACTGTGTCTGTTTACTACGATCCCATGATTGCTAAGTTGAGCGCCCACGGTTCTAACAGAACAGAGGCTTTACGTATCTTAACTTCTGCATTAACCGAGACAGAGATCGCGGGGCTAGTGTCTAACCAACCGTTTTTAACGAGATTAGTAAGGCATAAAGCTTTTCTGAAGCCTGTTTTACACACTAATTTTATAGACGAACACTCTGAGCAACTTCTAGCGAAAACTCTACCCCTCTCTGGCGATTTATTGATCCTCTTGGCTGCAGCTATATTACAAAAGCGGACCCGGATGGACCACGGACGCATAGTTTCTTCAAGATCCAAATCAACCCCGTGGGACTTAAAGAATGGGTGGCGTTTAAATGCATTAAACAGACATAAAGTTATAATCTGTGACACTGATGCTAATCATGAAATTTTATTATCTATATCAAATGATGATTATGACGTGATAGAGCCATCACCAAGAAAGAAATATACCATTAAGATTGACTGGCATAACGAAAAATACTGTACAGTCACTCACTCCCAAAGTAATAGCCTGTCAAGATTAAATATATGCCTTGAGGACCGCGCTGCCACGCTTTTTCTCCAGGATGGAGCGCGGCAGATTAGTTGGTTAGATAGTTTTAGTGTGAAGAATGAAAATGTTGATGTTGAAAATAGCCTAAAAGCGCCCATGCCAGGAAAAATAATCTCTATAGAAAAATATGGTGGAGATAAGGTCAGAAGAGGTGAAACATTATTGGTTTTAGAAGCGATGAAAATGCAGCATGCTATTCTTGCTCCTGCAGATGGTACCGTCAAAGAAATGCACTTTGCCGAGAGTGATGTCGTTAATGAGGGGGATGAGTTATTAGATTTTGAAGCTGATCCAAGCACTTAAATAATGCATAGCCGATCTTTCATTAAAATGCAGCATTTATCGTTGAGCCTTCGTACTTCGTTATCTGTTCGTGGTTTTATTTTAGCTCTCATATTACTGTGTTCGATATCATTGAGTTTGATTTCTTCGGAATACCTTCCCGAAAATTTAGCATTTGCGGGTGCATTAGTTTTGTTGACAGTGGGCATGCTGGCAACAGGACTCGTTTCGGAACAACTTGCAATATTAATATTTTTCTTCCTTGCTGTAGTTCTCTCTATTTCGCCCCCCGAAGTAGTTTTCTCTGGGTTTAATTCCAGTGCTTTCTGGCTTGTCTTTGGCGGTTTGATTATAGGGGTTGCCGTTGAAAAAACAGGGCTGGGAGGAAGGGTAGCAAAATCAATTATTCACCGTATTAAAGGAAATTACAGCTCAGTTATTGCTGTAGTTATTGTCCTTAATATTTTATTGATATTTCTGATGCCGTCGACTCTAAGCCGAGTTGTTTTACTTATTCCGATTACGTTGGCGTTAGGCGACTCGCTGGGGTATTCCGTGGGTAGTTCTCCTCGGAATGGAATCGTTATGGCAACCGTTCTTACTGCATATCTAGGATCAACGTCCGTTTTGCCTGCAAATGTGCCAAACAATGTATTGATGGGGGCTGCGGAGGCTTTCCAGGGAATCCAATTTCATTACTTTAGCTATTTGGTCCTCCATTTCCCTGTACTTGGGTTCCTTAAATCGTTTGTGATTTGGTTATGTGTGGTTTGGTTATTTGGGCCAAAAGGAAAGAACTTTGAAATGAACATTAAATTAGAACCGCGCAGTTCACCAACAATCACTGCGTTTACTACGGATGAACGGAGACTTTCGTTCTTCTTAATATTAGCATTATTCTTGTGGTCTACGGACAAGGTCCATGGTGTCGCGCCAGCTTGGATCTCCTTGGGGGTTGGAATTTTGTGTCTGCTCCCTTTACTGGGCGTTGTTTCTCCCGGAACTTTCAAAGAAAAAGTACCAATTAATCCCTTACTGTATGTAGCGGGTATCATTGGTGTTGGAGCAGTGGTAGCCGATACTGGGTTGGGCGCATTTATTAGCGACTATGTCATTCACGCATCTGACCTATCGCCAGATGACCCCGTCCGAGGGTTTTTTGTGCTTAGCGGTATAGCTATGTTACTAGGATTTTTCGCTACTATGCCTGGTGTGCCCGCTATACTGGTTCCGATAGCTGCTGACTTAAGCAGTGCGTCCGGATTGGAACTTAGAACTGTTTTGATGACGCAAGTTGTTGGATTTTCAACTGTTTGGCTTCCTTATCAAGTTCCTCCAATAATTGTTGGGATGCAGTTGGCGGGTGTGCCAATGTCAGCGGGTATAAAAATTACTGCTTTAATTGGATTAATAAGTTTTGTTATTCTTAATCCACTTGTGATGCTCTGGTGGCAAATACTTGGGTATCTACCTAATGGGGTATTGTGGTGATGGTTAATCTTGTTAAGCTCTGCGTTGGAATCACAGCAGTTGGTCAATTAGAACAACTTCAAGCTACTCGCCGCAGGGAATCTTCTGAAAATGGTCGGCTACCAGTAAATATTCACATCACGAGAAACAAACCTAAAAGATCACAAGAGATTATCGACCATGGGTCACTTTACTGGGTAATCCGGCGCCAAATTCGAGTGCGACAAAGAATAATTAGGGTTGATGATTTGGAGGATTTGGAGGGTAAAAAAAGGTGCGGATTAATCTTAGATCCTCAATTAATTAGAACAGAACATCGAGCCTACAGACCCTTCCAGGGCTGGCGTTATTTAGAACAATCCGATGCGCCTCTTGATTTAACATCAAATCAAGAGGCTGGCGTTGGCATGCCCTCTGAAATGGAGGAGGAATTGCGTGAACTTGGGTTGTTATAAAACGCTTTCAGTATTAATTCTAAATCAACCTTGTATTATTTCCCAAGTTAAAGGAAAAACTGAAACTAACGTGTTTAAAAAAGTATCATTTAAAAACAGTCTTTAATTTTTTTTGTTTTATGTTGATAATAGCCTTTTCTTTACTTGCTTAAATTTCCAAAGCTGTCTATAAACATCTTCTCTGCGGCTACAACTAGTCGTAGGTCTTTGCAGGAATAGTGTTGGTAGTGGACGTAAAACCACTCAATCGTTCTTGGCGAGGATTTTGTTTTTTGACATTGTGGAAATAATCGGAAGGGATGCGCAGGCGGCGTTGGTTTGTTTTGCAGTAAGCGTTTCATAATCAGTCTGTCTTGTGTATCTCTTAGCGTGCTTTAGGATTGTGTTATCTTTCGAGATAGGCATCCTAAAACAAAACTACGCTATGACCATTACCTTAATTGGTATTGGTTGTGATGTGCGGGACGGGCTCTGTTGATCTCAGTTAGCATTTTAACTTTTGTTATAAGTTGGTTTGTTAACTTGGAATTCAACCTGAGAGTTTGATCCTGGCTCAGAACGAACGCTGGCGGCATGCCTAACACATGCAAGTCGAACGAGAAGCTATCTTCG